>DASZWR010000001.1:0-94378 GCA_035546215.1 Gaiellaceae bacterium
CGACCCGGTCTCCCAGCGCGTGCAGGAGGGCGGGCAGCACCGTCACCGAGCCGACCATCGCCAGCAGCACGACGATCTCCGTGGCGAGCCCCATCGACGTGAAGATCGGGTCGCCGGCCGCGAACAGGTGGCTCGCGAGCGAGGAGAGGCCGATCGTCGCGAGCACGCCCGAGAAGGCGAGCAGCACCGGCAGGCCGGCCGCGAGCAGCGCGCCGAACGCGAAGAAGAGGATCACGAGCGTCACCGGCAGCGACGAGTACTCCGCGCGCTTGAAGTCGTTGTCGAGCGTCTTCGAGAGCACGTGGTTCGCGCTCGCCTCGCCGAACTCGCCGACCGTGAAGCCCGGGTGCTTCGCCTGCACGGCCGCGGTCGCGTCGAGGAACGGCTGCACGTGGTCCTGCGCCTTCGTCGCGTCGCCGCGCAGGTCGAACTGCACGAGCGCCGCGTGGCCGCCGTGCGAGACCAGGCCCGTGTGCGCCGGATCAAGCGGCGAGCGAACGGCCTTCACGGCGCTCTTCCCCTCGACGGCCGCGAGCACGTCCCGGACGACCGCGCGGAAGCCCGGGTCGGCCACCGTCTCCGAGCTCGAGCGGACGAGCACCGACTCGGTCGCGGTGTGCTTGAAGTTCGCGTCCTGGAGGATCTTCTCCGCCGTGCGCGTGCCGCCGGCCGCGGTGTCGGCGTCCTTCAGCTTGTTCGTGCCGACCGCGCTGCCGACGGCGACTGCGACGACGGCGAAGACGATCCAGGCGATCGTGACGGTCTTCCAGTGGCCGGCGCTCCAGCGGCCGGCACGGGCGGCGAGATTGTCCACGCACCTCTTCTAGCGGCTCGCTCCTCATCCTCGCGGACGATTTCCGCGTCTTCACCGTTCGGTAACCATTCGAGCCACCGTGGCAAGTACCAGTTCCACGGGCCGAGGAGCTTCATCGTCGCCGGCAGCAGCACCGCGCGGACGATCGTCGCGTCGACGGCGATCGCCACCGCGAGCCCGAAGCCCAGCTGCTTGAACTGGAGCAGCGAGAGCGTGGCGAAGATCGCGAACACCGCGACCATCACCGCCGCGGCGCTCGTGACGGACGGCGCGGTGCGCACGATCCCCTGGCGCACCGCCTCCTCGGTGGAGAGCCCGCGGTCGGCGAGCTCCTTGACCCGGTTCACGATGAAGACGTGGTAGTCCATCGACAGGCCGAAGAGCACGACGAACAGGAACATCGGGAGCCACGAGGTGATGCCGCCGTTCGAGGTGAACCCGAGCACGCCCTCGAACCACGTGTGCTGGAAGGCGAGCGTCAGCAGCCCGTAGGCCGCGCCGACCGAGAGCAGGTTGAGGACGATCGCGGTGAGCGGCACGACGACCGACCGGAACGTGAGGAGCAGCAGCACGAACGCGAGGGCGAGCACGAACGCGAACACGATCGGCAGCCGCTGCTTCATCAGCGCGTTGAAATCCTCGGTGGCGGCCGCCACCCCGGTGGTCGCGTACTCCGCCGCCGGCAGCGACCCGATCGTCTGCGGCAGCAGCGTGCCGCGCACGAGGGCGAGCGCGCGCATCGACGCCCGGTCGTCGCCCGTGCCGACGAGCGGCAGGTCGATCTCCGCGACCGTGCGGTCGGGGCTCACCCGCGTCGAGATCGGCGCCCGAACCTGGCGGCTCGCGAGCGCGCGCCGCTCGAGCTCTGCGATCTGGTCGCGGACCGCGGGCGCGGTCACGTCCGGCGCCCGCACGACGACCACCGCGGGCGTCGGCGCGCCGGGGAACGCCGCGATCAGGCGCTCGTACGTGCGCACGATCGGCACATCGTGCGGCAGGTCGGTGAAGCTCGGCAGCTTCGTGTGGATCGAGAGCGCCGGCGACGCAGCGGCGAGCAGCAGGCCGCCCGCGCCGAGGACCGCGAGCTTCGGATGGGCGAGCGCCGGGTGCAGGATCGCGCGCCAGGCGCGGCCCTCGCCGCGCCGGCCGCCGCCTGCGAACGGGACGCGCCCGCGGTCGACCCGGTCTCCCAGCGCGTGCAGGAGGGCGGGCAGCACCGTCACCGAGCCGACCATCGCCAGCAGCACGACGATCTCCGTGGCGAGCCCCATCGACGTGAAGATCGGGTTGCCCGCGAAGAACAGGCCGGCCATCGCGATCAGCACGGTCACGCCGGAGATCAGCACGGCGCGGCCCGACGTGCGGGCGGCAGTGAGGAGCGCCGCGGCCGGCGACTCGCCGCGGCGGCGCTCTTCACGCTCCCGCTGGAGGTAGAAGAGGGAGTAGTCGATCCCGACCGCCATCCCCATCATCAGGATCACGCTGTCCATGAAGCTCGGGATCGGGTAGGCGTGGCTCAGCAGGATCGAGAGGCCGATCGCGCCGAGCACGGCGGTGAAGCCGAGCACCACCGGCAGCAGCGCGGCGACGAGCGCGCCGAAGGCGAGCAGCAGGATCGCGAGCGTGACCGGGATCGAGGTGTACTCCGCCCGGCGGAAGTCGTTCGTCACGGTCTCGCCGATCACGTGGTTGGCGCTCGCCATCCCGAACTCCTCGATGCGGAAGGTCGGGTTGCCGGCCTGGGCGGCCGCCACGGCGTCGAGGGCGGGCTGCACGCGCTTGTCGGCGGTGTCGGCGCTGCCGGTGATCGCGAACTGGATCAGGGACGAGCGACCGTCGCGCGAAAGCACGGGCCGTGCGACGTCGCCCACGACGGCGAGGCCGGAGAGCGTCTGCACGAGCGACGCCTCGGCCGACTGCAGGCGCGGCGTGCCGGCGACGCGGCTGCCGTCGCGCGCCTGGATCAGCACCGACTCGCGCGCCGGCGAGAGGAAGTCGGCGTGCCGCAGCATCGACTCGGCGCGTGCGGTCTCGCCCGAGCCCGACTGCGAGTCGCCGAGCCGGTTCAGCCCCACGGCGGAGGCCGCGAAGAACGCGGCGAACGTGAGCGCGAACCAGCCGACGCTCGCCCGCTTCCAGTGGGCGGCGCTCCAGCGGCCGGCGCGGCCGGCGAGGTTCCGGGTCACGGCCACGCCCCGACCGTAGGCAGGGCCCGGGCGACCGTCCTCAGTAGATCTTGCGGAAGAGCGTCAGGATCTCCCCGGGTCTTGCGGGCCGCGGGTTCGCCTGGTTCCCGCCGCGCTGCGCCGCCGCCTCGGCGACGCGCGGCAGGTCGTCCTCCGGCACGCCGAACTGCCGCAGGCTCTCGAAGCCGCCGGCGAGCGCGAGCGCGCGCGAGGTCTCGACGGCGTCGCCTCCGACCGCGTCGGCGAAGCGGCCGATCGCCTCGGGGACGAGCGCCGAGTTGAACTCGAGCGCGGGCGGCAGGCAGAGCGCGTTCATCGCGCCGTGCGGCAGGCCGTAGGTGCCGCCGAGCGCCTGCGCCATCGCGTGCGCCAGCGCGAGCCCGGCGAGGCCGAGCGCGTGGCCCGCGTGGGCGGCGCCGCGGAGGAGCTCCGCGCGGGCGTCCTCGTCCCGCGGGCGGTTCAGCACCTGCGGCAGCGCGGTTGCGATCAGGCGGGCGCCGGCGAGCGCCTGCACGTCTCCCTCCGGGCTGTGGTTCTTCGCGTAGAGCGCCTCGGCGCAGTGGGCGAGGCCGTTCAGGGCGGTGCCGGCCGTCACGTCGTGCGGCAGGTCGAGGGTGAGCGCGACGTCGTAGACGAGCGCGACGGGGTTCGCGCCTGCGCCGCCGCCGCGGATGATCCGGTCGGGGGAGCGGATGCCGTAGAAGGTCGTCCACTCGGCGCCGGAGTAGGTGGTCGGCACGTGGACGACGGGCAGCCCGGTCTCGGCGGAGGCGTGCTTGGCGGTGTCGATCGCGGAGCCGCCGCCGACGCCGAGGATCCCGTCCGCGTCCGCGGGGATCGGGACGTCGACCGCGGGCACCTCGCTCCACCAGCCGACGTGCGGCAGGTCGAGCGACCGCCACCGCTCGCTGGCAATCACGAACGGTCGCCGGATCCCCACCTCGGCGAGCGTCGGGCGCAGCTCGTCGAGGCTCCAGCGCACGATCATCGCGGACACGCTAGCTCAGGCCACGCCCGGTGCCAGGCACCGTCACGAGAGTGCGCCGTCCGTGTGACGAAAGTGTGTCGGCCCGGAAATTCCCTGCGTGTGCGGGGGTTCGACGGGGCGGTTCGCGAGCCATGTCCGGTGCCAGGCACCGCCACGAACTGCGCTCACGCCTCGCGCAGCTCGAGGCGGTTGCCGAACGGATCGGCGACGTGGCAGCGGTGGACGCCCGGGATTGCTTCGTCATACGTGACGCCGCGGCCCGCGGCTTCCAGGCGCGCCGCCAGCTCGTCGAGGCCCTCGACGACCAGGCCCGGATGCGCCTTCCGGGCCGGCGCGAACGGATCCTCGACCCCCACGTGGAGCTCCTGCGCGCCCGCGCGGAACCAGCAGCCGCCGCGCGCCGCGAGGGCCGGCGGCTTCGGCAGCTCCTCCAGCCCGAGCAGCCCACCGTAGAACTCCCGCGCAGCCGGCTCGCAACCGGGCGGCGCAGCCACCTGCACATGATCGATCCCCGTGATCCGCACGCCGCACGGTCTACCATCGGCGACGTGGCAACGGCGCCGCAACCGCTGGAGGAGACCCTCGTCCGCGGCTACGTCCGGCTCGCCTCCGAGGCCGAGCACCGGCGCATCGACTTCGAGCTCCGCGTGCTCGACATCGCGTTCGCGCTCCTCTTCGGCGTCGTCGCCCTCCCGATCGCGCTCGCGATCGCGCTCGTCCAGCTCGCGACGAGCGGCCGGCCGGTCCTCTACCGCGGCGAACGGGTCGGGCGCCGCGGCCGCTTCTTCCACATGCTCAAGTTCCGGACGATGCGCGCCGGCGCCGAGCAGCGCATCGGCCACAACCTCGGCGAGGAGCTCCTGAAGGCGAACGAGGCCGAGCTGACCCGCTTCGGCCGCTGGCTGAAGGCGTCGCAGCTCGACGAGATCCCGCAGCTCTGGAACGTCCTCCGCGGCGACATGTCGTTCGTCGGCCCGCGCCCGATCCGCCCGCGCTTCTTCGCCGAGCTGGCGCACGAGCTGCCGGCGTACTGGCAGCGGCTCGTCGTGCGCCCCGGCCTGACCGGGTTCGCGCAGATCCGCCGCGGCTACGAGACCTCGATGGCCGAGAAGCTCGCCCACGACCTCGAATGGATCGCCGACCGCTCGGTCCGGCTCTACCTGCGAACCGTGATCGTCACCGGGATCCGCGTGCTCGGCCAGACGCTCGGCAGACGATAGAGACCGGAGGTGCCGCCCCTCGCGCTGCGGCTCGCGGCGGCGGCACAACTCCGGTCACAGTGCTCCCACATCACCCCTCTATGAAGCGGAAGCGTCCCTTGTAGAGGAAGACGCCGACACCCCCCGGATCTTGCGCGAAGCCCCTACAAATCCCCCTTTCGAGGGAGGATCACTACGATTGCCGGGGTGTGCGGGATCTGCGGGATCGCGTCCGCCGGGCGGCCCGTCGACCCGGAGCGGCTGCGCCGGATGGCGGCGACGCTCTACCACCGCGGGCCCGACTCGGAAGGCGCCCACATCGGCGACGGCGTCGGCATCGCCGCGCGCCGGCTCGCCATCATCGACCTGTCCGGCGGCGACCAGCCGATCGCGAACGAGGACGGCACCGTCGTCGTCGTCCAGAACGGCGAGATCTACAACTACCGCGAGCTGATCCACGAGCTCGAGCGCGCCGGGCACCGCTTCCGCACCCGCTGCGACACCGAGGTGCTCGTGCACGGCTACGAGCAGTGGGGCACCCGCCTGTGGGAGCGCCTGCGCGGGATGTTCGCCGTCGCGGTCTGGGACACCCGCGAGCGCCGCCTGACCCTGGCGCGCGACCGCTTCGGCATCAAGCCGCTCTACTACCGCGACGTCGCCGGCGAGCTCACCTTCGCGTCCGAGCTCGACGCGCTCGACCACGGCGACGTCGACCTCGACGCCCTGCACGCGTTCCTCGCGTTCAACTCGGTGCCGGCTCCGCTGTCGATCTTCGAGGACATCCGCAAGCTGCTCCCCGGTCACGCGCTCACCTGGGAGGAGGGCCGCGTCTCGATCGACCGGTACGCCCGCACCGGGCCGCTCGAGCCGCGCCACGGCGAGGACGAAGCCGAGCTCATCGAGGAGTGCCGCGCGCGGCTCCGCGACTCGGTGCGCGCGCACCTGATCGCCGACGTGCCGGTCGGCGTGATGCTCTCCGGCGGGGTCGACTCGGGCACGCTCGCGGCGCTCGCAGCCGAGGAGTCGAGCGAGCCGGTGCGGACGTTCTCGATCGGCTTCGAGGATCAGTCCTTCGACGAGCTCGAGGTGGCGCGCGCGGTCGCCGAGCGCTACGGGACGATCCACCGCGAGCTCGTCCTGCGACCGGACGCTGCGCTCCTGCTGCCCGCGCTCGCCGAGGCGTTCGACGAGCCGTTCGCCGACTCGTCGGCGCTCCCGACGTATCTCGTCTCGAAGCTCGCCGCCGAGGACGTGAAGGTCGCGCTCTCCGGCGAGGGGAGCGACGAGCTCTTCGGCGGCTACTACACCTACGTCGCCGACCTGCTCGCGGAGCGCTTCGGGGGCGTCGCCGCCGCCGCGCGCCCGCTCGCCGAGCGGCTGCCGACGTCGACGAAACGCGTCAGCTTCGACTACAAGGCGAAGCGCTTCACGCGCGCCGCGCACCTGCCGCCGCTCGAGCGCCACCACGGCTGGAAGGAGATCTTCGCCGCCGACGCGCGCGCCGAGCTGACCGGTGAGCGCCGCGCGTTCGACCCGCTCTCGACCTACCGCGAGCGCTTCGCGGAGACCGAGGGCCACGAGCTGCTGACGCGGCTGCAGGACGTCGACTTCGGGCTCTACCTCGTCGACGACCTGCTGACGAAGACCGACCGCGCGTCGATGGCGTGGTCGCTCGAGGCGCGCGTCCCGTTCATGGACACCGTGGTCGCGAACTTCGCGTTCTCGCTGCCGGCGAAGCACAAGGTGCGCGGGCTCGCGAAGAAGCGGCTGCTGCGGAAAGCGGTGGAACCGCTGCTGCCGGCGGAGGCGGTGCACGGGCGGAAGCGCGGCTTCTCGATCCCGGCGGCCGCGTGGCTCCGCGGCGAGCTCGAGCCGTTCGCGCGCGACACGCTCTCGGCCGACACGCTCCGCCGGCAGGGCTTCTTCGAGCGCGACGCGGTCGAGCAGGTGCTCGACCGGCACGTGTCGGGGCGCGAGGACCTGTCGCGCCAGCTGTGGGGGCTCCTCTCGTTCACGCTCTGGTACGAGCATCACGTGGAGGGCGTCCGCCGCGACGTCGCCCTGGAGGCGGTCGTCTCGTGAGGGTGTGGTGCGACTTCACGGCGAGCGCGCACCCGCTCGTCTTCCGGCCGCTCGTCGAGCGCCTGCGCGCCCAGGGGCACGAGGTGGAGATCACGGCGCGCGACTACGCGCAGACGCTGCAGCTGATCGAGTCGCACGGCATGACGGCGACGGTGATCGGCCACCACGGCGGCCGCTCGGCGTGGGGGAAACTCGGGCAGATGCGCGCGCGGCTGAAGGCGCTGCGCCGGTGGGCGAAGGGCCGCGACTTCGACGTCGCGCTGGCGCACGGCTCACACGAGCTGACGATGACCGCGCGCCGGCTCGGAATCCCGAGCGCGACGACGTTCGACTACGAGTGGGCGTGGCTGCAGCACCAGCTCGGCTGCCGCGCGGCGACGCGCGTCGTCGTCCCCGACTCGATCCCGGCCGAGCGCCTCGCGAAGTACACCGCCGTGCCGCCGAAGCTCCGGCAGTACCCGGGGCTGAAGGAGGAGTACTACCTCTCGGACTTCGAGGCCGACGAGTCGGTGCTCGCCGACTGGGGCATCGAGCCGGGGCGGGTGCTCGTCGTGCTGCGGCCGCCGCCCGACGTGTCGCTCTACCACCGCCACTCGAACCCGCTGTTCCCCCAGACGCTCGAGCACCTCGGGCGCGCCGAGGACGTGCACGCGTTCGTGATCCCGCGGACGGACGAGCAGCGCGACTACGTCAAGTCGCTCGCGCTGCCGTCGGTGATCGTCCCGGAGCAGGCGGTCGACGCGCAGAGCCTGATCGCGCTCGCCGATCTCGTCGTCTCGGCCGGCGGCACGATGAACCGCGAGGCGGTCGCGCTCGGCGTGCCCGTCTACACGACGTACGGCGGGCGGCTCGGCGGCGTCGACGAGCAGCTGATCCGCGACGGCCGGCTGCGGCCGCTCAGCGACCCGCGCGCGCTCGACCTGCGCAAGCGCGAACGCGGCCCGGCCGAACGCGTGCGCCGCGACCCGCAGCTGATGCTCGACCTGCTGCTGTCAGCTCTCGACGAGCGCTAGCACCTCGGCGCCGTAGCGCTCGAGCTTGGCGGGGCCGACACCGGCGATCTGCGCCAGCTCGCCGAGCGTCGCGGGGCGCGCCGCCGCGATCGCGTGCAGCACAGCGTCGTGGAAGACGACGTACGGCGGCACGTTGTCGGCCTTCGCGCGCTCGAGTCGCCACTCGCGCAGCCGCTGCGCGTCGCCCGACCACTCCTGCTTCTCGGCGGCCGGCGCCGCTGTCCGCGCGACGCCCAGCTCGTCGAGGAAGCGCGACCGCTTGCCGCTCCACGTCAGCCACAGCACACGCTTGGCGCGCGTCATGCCGACGTAGAGGAGGCGCCGTTCCTCGGCGACGTCGTCGTCGGTGCGCGCCTGCTTCGACGGCAGCTCCTTCTCCTGCAGGCGCGGCAGGAAGACCGCCTCGAACTCGAGCCCCTTCGCGCGGTGGAACGTCAGGAGGTGGACGCCGTGCGCGCCGTCGCCGCCCGGCGCGAACCGCTCGCGCAGGCTCGCCACGAACGCGGCGGCGTCGCCGTCGAAGACCGAGGCGAGCGAGACGAGCCGCGCCAGGTCCTGCTGGCGCACTTGCTCGCGCTCGCCGAGCTTCTCGGGCGGATGCTCGAGCCAGCCCGCCTCGATCGCCGCGTCGCGCACCGCGTCGGGCGCCGGCGCCGGCGACCGCTCGAGCCGGCGGCAGAGCCGCCTGGCCGCGTCGCGCTCGAGGAGCGACGCACCCTGGAACGGCAGGCCGGCGTCGTGCAGCAGCTCCTCGAAGTCGGTGAGCCGCGCGTTCGTGCGCGCGAGGATCGCCACCTCCTCGAGGGGCGCGTCGAGCTCGCGGATCGCGGCGACGATCGCAGCGCCCTCCTCCCCGGCGCCCGGGTAGGGCCGGAGCTCCGGCTCGGGGCCGGAGGCGAGCGTGGGCCGCAGCGTCTTCTCGGCCCCGCCGAGCCGCGGCACGAGCCGGTTGGCGAGCGCGAGCACCTCCGGCGTCGAGCGGTAGTTCTCCTCGAGCCGCACGACGAGCGCGTCCGGGAACCGGTCGGGCATGCCGAGCAGGTGGCCGGGCGACGCGCCGGTGAACGAGTAGATCGACTGGTAGTCGTCGCCGACGACGCACAGGTCGTCGCGGTCGCCGAGCCACAGGTCGAGGAGCGTCTGCTGCAGCAGGTTCACGTCCTGGTACTCGTCGACCGTGAACGCGCGGTACTGCGCACGGAACGTCGCGCACGCACCGTCGTCGTCGGCGAAGAGCCGGATCGCGAGCTCGAGCAGGTCCTCGAAGTCGATCAGACCCTCGGCAGCCTTGCGGCGCTCGTACTCGGTGTAGACGCGCTGCATCAGGTCGACCGGGATCGGCGGCTCGCGGTCGTCGCCGTAGTCCTCGGGGCGGATGCGGCGGTTCTTCGCCCACTCGATCTCGGTCGCGAGGTCGCCCGCGGGGCGGAACTTGAACGGCGCCGGCAGCCGGCTCGCGATCTGGCGCAGGGCGAGCGCCTTCGACGGCAGGATGCGGCCCACCGACTCGGGCGCGAAATGGCGCAGCTGCCGGAGGGCCGCCGAGTGGAACGTCGAGGCGCGCACGCCCGGCGCGCCGAGCGCCGCGAGACGCGCGCGCAGCTCGCCGGCCGCCTTGTCGGTGAACGTCACCGCCATCAGCTGGTTCGCGGCGAACGCCCCGGTCGCGACCTGCTGCGCGATGCGGCGGGTGATCGTCGTCGTCTTGCCGGAGCCCGCCCCCGCCAGGATGCAGACCGGGCCGCGCACCGCCTCCGCGGCGCGGCGCTGGGCGGGGTTCAGGCCGGCGAGGGGATCCACCGAGGCACCGTAGCGGCGCGCCCGGCCGTCGATCGTCACAACTTGGCGACAGCCGTGAGCAGCTGGCCGCCGTCGCGGCTCCGCACCGCGGCGCGGCCCCAGCCCGCCGCCCGGGCGAGCGAGGCGAGCTCCTCGTCGGAGTGGAAGTGCCCGCGGCTCGCGAGCGGCTCGGGCGCCGCCGGCGTGCCGCGCAGCTCCGGCGCCGTCGTGTACACGGCGAGGCGCGCAGCGGGGGCGGCCACACGCAAGCTCTCGCGCAGCACGGCGACCGGGTCGTCGAAGAAGAAGAACACCACCGACATCGCGATCGCGGTGAACGCGCCGTCGCCGAACGGGAGCCGCTCGGCCGAGGCGACGAGCACCTCCGCGCCCGGCGCGATCCCCGCTGCGAGCGCGACCATCTCCTCGCTGTGGTCGATCCCCGTGACGGCCGCGCCCGAGGCCGCCGCGTCCCGCAGCAGCAGCCCGCCGCCGCAGCCGAGCTCGAGCAGCCGGTCGCCGGGTCCGAGCTCGAGCGCCGCGAGGATCGCCTCGCGCGCCCAGACGTGGACGCCCTCGGCCCCGTACGTCGACCGTGCACGCGCGCCGGCAGGCTTCCGCGCCACCCGGTCGGTGAGCCAGTCGACGAACCCCTCCTCGCCGAGCCCGCTCGCCTGCCACGCCCGCAGATCCTCGTCCCCCAGGCCGAACGCCGCGAGCGTCCCGGCGACGTCGCTCAGTGGAGCGTGTCCTCCAGGACGGCCTCGGTGCCGGCGCGCTGCGGCTCCTCGATCATCGCGCGCAGCTTCGCCACGGCCCCGTCGGCGTCGCCCTCCTGTGCGAGCCGCTCGAGCTCGACGATCGCCTCGTCGAGCCAGCCGTGGTCGATCACCGCGCGGGCGGCGCGCTGGATCTTCGGGTGCGACGTCGGCCCGACGATCTCGTGGTCGTTCCAGAGCACCTCGTGGATCTTCTCGCCCGGCCGCACGCCCGTGTAGACGATCGGGATCTCCGACTCGTCCTTGCCGGAGAGGCGGATCATCTGCTTCGCCAGGTCGAGGATGCGCACCGGCTCGCCCATGTCGAGCACGTAGACCTGGCCGCGGCCGCCCATCGCCCCCGCCTGGACGACGAGCGACGCCGCCTCCGGGATCGTCATGAAGAAGCGCGTCATGTCGGGGCTCGTCACCGTGATCGGGCCGCCGCGCTCGATCTGCTTGCGGAAGATCGGAATGACGGAGCCGGACGAGCCGAGCACGTTGCCGAAGCGCACCGCGACGAAGCGCGTGTCGACGTCGTCGCGGAGCGCGAACGACTCGATGATCCACTCGCACACCGCCTTCGACTGGCCCATCACGTTCTTCGGGCTCGCCGCCTTGTCGGTGGAGATGAGGACGAACCGCTCGACGCCCGCCTCGATCGCCGACTCGACGAGGCAGCGCGTGGCGAGGATGTTGTTGGTCACCGCCTGCAGCGGGTTCGACTCGAGCATGCCGACGTGCTTGTACGCCGCGGCGTGGAAGACGACGCGCGGGCTGTGGCGCTCGAAGACCTCGCGCATCTTCGTGCGGTCGCCCGTGTCGGCGAGGACGGCGAGACCGGCGTGGAAGTCGCGCTCGTCGACGAGTTCGCGCTCGATCTCGAACAGCGCCGACTCGGCCTTGTCGACCAGCACGAGCTGCGCTGCGCCGAGCCGCGCGATCTGCCTGCATAGCTCGGAGCCGATCGAGCCGCCGGCACCCGTGACCAGCACGACCTTCCCCTTCACGTACGAGGCGACGAGCCCGAGGTCGACGTCCACCGGCTGGCGCCCGAGCACGTCCTCGACCTGCACGGGGCGGATCTGCCCGGCGAGGTTGACGTCGCCGGCGATCAGCTCGTGGAGGCCCGGCAGGGTCTTCACCGGGACGCTCTCGGAGCGGCACGCGTCGAGGATGCGCTGGCGCACCGAGCCCGGCGCGGACGGGATCGCGATCAGCACCTCGTCGGGCCGGTTGTCGCGCAGCAGGTGCACGAGGTCGTCGGTGGTGCCGAGGATGCGGACGCCGTGGATGCGGTCGCCGCGCTTGCGCGGGTCGTCGTCGACGAAGCCGATCGGCGTGTAGTGCAGCTGCCGGTTGCGCTGCATCTCCTTCACCATCAGCTGGCCCGCGTCGCCGGCGCCGACGATCAGCACCTCCTTGCCGTGCGCGACGAGCCCCGCGCCCGGCCGCTCGATCAGCGTGCGCGCGAGCAGGCGCGTGCCGGCGACGAAGGCGAGGAGCAGCAGGTAGTCGAGCGCCGCGATCCCGCGCGGCAGCCGCGAGGTGTGCTCCGGCGGGAACGCGTAGAGCACGAGGTACGTGAGCGCCGACGCGACGGTGACGCCGCGGAACGCCCCCCACATGTCGCGCGTCGAGACGTACCGCCACCAGCGGTTGTAGAAGCCGAAGAGCACGAACGTCGCGAGCTTGAGCGCGACGACGAGCGAGACCACCTCCCAGTCGAGGAGGTGGCGATAGAAGACCGGCGTCGCCTTGTCGAAGCGCAGGAAGAACGTCAGCCGCCAGGCGGCGACGATCAGGACCGCATCGAAGACGATCTGCCACACCCGGTGCCTGTTGACCGGGAAGCGCATCGCTAGGACCGGACGAGCTCCGAGGCGCGTCTCAGGACGGAGACGACCTCCGCCTGCTGCTCCTCGGTGATCCCGGCCCACAGCGGCAGGCAGAGGTTCTCCCGCGAGGCCTTCTCGGTCTCGGGGAAGTCGCCCTCGGAATAGCCGAGGTAGCGCAGCGCCGGCTGCAGGTGCAGCGGCGGCTGGTAGTAGATCGCCGTCGAGATGCCGGCGTCCTTCAGGGCGGCGGCGAGCGCGTCGCGCTCGGGCGAGCGGACGCAGTACATGTGGTAGACGTGGCCGTCGTCCTCGGCCGGGGTCTCGACGAGCCCGTCGAGCAGCTCGTCGTACCGCGCGGCGGCCTCGCGGCGCTGCCGGTTCCAGTCGTCGATGTGGCGCAGGAAGATGCGCAGGAACGCGGCCTGCATCGCGTCGAGGCGCGAGTTGTAGCCGACGTAGACGAACTCCTTCTTCGACTCCGAGCCGTGGAAGCGCAGCATGCGGAGGCGCTTGGCGAGGTCGGCGTCGTTGACACCGACGAGGCCGCCGTCGCCGAGCGCGAAGAGGTTCTTGGTGGGGAAGAAGCTGAAGGTCGAGGCGATGCTCGTGGCGATGCCGCCCGCGCCGAACGCCTGTGCCGAATCCTCGATCACCGGCAGCCCGAAGCCCGAGAGGTCGGGCGCGGGGCGCCCGAACAGGTGCACCGGCATGATCGCCTTCGTCTTCGGGGTGATGCGGCGCTCGACGTCGGCCGGGTCGAGGTTGAGCGTGACCGGGTCGATGTCGGCGAAGACCGGGGTCGCGCCGATCCGCGCGATCGCCTCGGCCGTCGCGTAGAAGGTGAACGTCGGGCAGACGACCTCGTCGCCCGGGCCGATCTCCATCGCGTCGAGCACGAGCACGAGCGCGTCGGTGCCGTTCGCGCAGCTGACCGTCTCGAGCACGCCGAGCTTCTCGGCCGCCTCCCGCTCGAACGCCTCGACCTCCGGGCCGAAGATGAACTTGCCGGAGTCGAGGGTGCGGGCGAAGGCCTCCTTCAGCTCCGGGATGAGCGGCTCGTACTGGGCGTGGACGTCAACGTGAGGAATCGCCATGACCGGAGCGGATGGTACCCGCGCGGCGGATCCGCATGATCCAGTACGCCGCCAGCACGACGATTCCCGCTACGACCAGATAATCCACGTAGCGGAGGTCGTGGCTCGCCGAGCTCCAGCTCGACCCGACCGCCCAGCCGATCCCGGCGATCGCCGTGGAGAAGACGATGCAGCCGACCGCGGCGAGCGGCACGAGCCGGCGGAGCGGCCACTCGAAGATCCCGGCCGGGACGGCCACGAACGACCGGATCACCGGCACCGCGAAGCCGAGCGGCACCGCCACCAGGCCGAACCGCTCGAACCAGCGTTCGGCGCGCGCCACGCGCTCGGGCGTCGCGTGCAGCCAGCGGCCGTGCCGCTCGAGCAGCGCGTGGCCGCCGTAGTAGCCGAGCGCCCAGCCGAAGATCGCGCCCAGCACGTTCGCGACCACGCCGGTGACGACGACGGCCAGGTAGGCGTGGAACCCGGAGTGGAAGTGCGAGATGTGGCCCGCGAGCGCGCCGGAGGCGAGGGCGCCGCCGTAGATCATGGTCAGCTCGCTCGCGGCGGGCAGCACGGCGGCGACGAACATCAGGATGAAGACGGCCAGCAGGCCGTGGTTGCCCACGAACGAGGTCATCGCGCGACTCTAACCGCGTCTATATGAGAAGTTCGTGGACAGGTCGCTCGTGCCGACGATCGAGGTGGCGAAGACGTGCGCGACGTAGGCGCCCGCGTAGGCGCGCGTCCCCTGCGGCAGGCTCCCGTCCCAGGTCACGGACTGCTCGCCCGGGGCGAGCGACGACGCCGGCAGCGTCGCGACGACGACGCCCTTGCTCGTCTCGATCTGCACCCTGACGGACGCGGCGCGCGTGAGCGTGAAGCGGATCGGGACGCTGCCGCGGGCGGCCTTCGGCACGCTCAGCGCCTTCAGCGTCGTGTCGAAGCGGAACGTGCGGTCGGCCGTCGACGCGCGCCCGAGGTCGTCGGTCGCGGCGACGTTCCAGTGCCACGTTCCCTCCCGGTCGAACGTGCCGAAGCTGAACTGGTAGGTGCCGGGGTCGTGCGCGACGCCCGCCTCGAGCACGTGGGCTGCCCCGTCGGGGCCGATCAGCTGCGCAGTCACGGTCGACGGCCGCACGAGCTTGTACGAGAGCTGCTCGCCCGTGCTCCCGGGGTCGCCGTCGACGAGCGGGAGCGACGGCTCCGGTGCGTACACGCCGAAGTACTGGACGAGGAGCGCCTCCTTGACCGCGTGCTCCTTGTAGGGCCGGTCGAGGAGCTGCCCGTCGAACGCGGCGGACACGGACGAGCCGGAGTCGACCGCCGACGCGGTGACGGCGCCGAGCTGCGTCATCGTGCGGGCGAGCTCGAAGCTCGTGAGGCCGACGCTGTAGCCGGGCTGGCCGCCGTCGACGGCGACGAGCAGGATGCGCCCGTCGGCGAGCTGGCCCACCGCCGCGCGCGGCGACCGCGAGGTGACCTGGTCGTTGGTGAACGACTCGCCGTTCCGGAACACCGCCTTGCCGCCCCTGACGAGCACGGGCCCGCCGCCGAGCGCCGTGGTGACGCCGTCCCAGGACGGCTGCAGGACGAGCCGGATCGAGAGCGTCGTCCCGACCGGCGCCTCGGCCTGGAGCTTCGCCGCCGCGTCGCCCGTCGCGACGAGGACCGCGCCGAGCGGCGGGATCGTCTCGCCGCCGCCCGCGCCGGTCGCCGTGACGGGCGCCGAGACGACCGTGTTCGGGGTGGCGGGCGGGAAGTGGTCGAGGATCACGTCGGCGGAGCCGGCCGCCTTCGGCACGGGCGCGCCCCAGGCGGTCGTGTAGAGAACGACCGACCCGGCGGCGGGCGGCTGGTTCACGCCGGCGAGCGGGCGGCGCTGGCCCGTCCCCTGCCAGGTGCCGGAGAACTTGACGCGGTCGACGTGCAGCGAGCCGGCGCCGTCGATGCCCGTCGAGGAGCGCGTGCCGACCGGCGCGTGCCACAGCGCCCCGCCCTGCAGGACGATCCCGCTCGGCGTGCCGGCCTTCGCGTCGACGGAGTCGCCGTCGATCCCGACGGCGGTCGCCTGGGCGGAGACGTCGTGCTCGATCTGGCTCACGCGCTCGAGCCCGCCGGAGATCGTCCCGTGCGCGAGCACGGGCCCGAGCTGGTAGAGGCCCCCGGGGCGCGGGGCGGTGATCACGTTCACCACGACCGCGCCGTGCGGTGTGAACTCGACGGTCTTCTCGAAGGTGACGCCGGGCATCAGGGTCGTGCCCTGCGCGTGCGCAGGAGCCGCGAACGCGCCTGCGAGCAGCACGAGGAGGGCGAGACGGCGGAGCATGACCCGCGGGCGAGAGTACCGACATTACGTCGGCCTTACGCTCCCTTGGCCGGAAGCGCACGGTTGCCGGAAACCGTTTCGTCCTACAACTCCACCAGGAGGAACTGATCCATGCGCAAGCTGACACTGGCGGTCGCCTCGCTCGTCGCACTCGTTGTGGCCGGCGTCGCGGTCGCGCATGGGATCGAGGGCGCAAGGACGGCGACGGCGGTATCGAGCACGTTCACCGCCGCTGCGGGCAACGTCCAGAGCAACACGTGCACGACGTCGGACAGCAAGACGATCGTGTCGACACGCGGCACCTACACCGGCACCGCGAACGGCAGCACCGACCTGACGGGCGCGATCACGATCGACGCCAAGAGCGTCATCAACACGACTGACGACGTCGGCACCGTGTCCGGCCGGGTGAAGATCGGCGACGGGACGAAGGCGAACTTCTCCGCCGTCTACGACCACGGCAACCTCGCAGGCCTCGCCGTGGGCCACACGAAGGCGCCGGCCGCGCTGCTGGCGAACGTCTCGGCGACCTTCTCGACGACGAGCGGGTTCGGCTCCGGCAAGATCGGCGGCGGCACCGGGGCGGGCTCGGCGGTCGAGATCGGCCGCGCCTCGTGCGCGAGCTCCTCGCCGACGCACGAGCGCAGCTCGGCCCGCGGGACGATCTCCGCGATCAGCGCGAGCTCGATCACGGTTGCAGGGCTCACCTGCACCACGCCGAGCGACCTCACCTCGCAGTACAAGGTGAACGACACGGTGTCGATCGACTGCTCGTACGCGAACGGTACGAACACGCTGACGAAGATCAACGGGCTCCAGCACGGCGCGAAGCACAACCTGCGCGAGTCCGACAATCACGGCAAGAAGCACGGCAAGCGGCACCACTGACGGCTGAGGGCTCGCGCCGCACCCTCGGATGCGGCGCGAGCCCGTACACTCGCCGTATGTGCCGGAACATCAAGATCCTCTACAACTTCTCGCCGCCGACGACCGACGACGAGGTGCAGGCCGCAGCGCTGCAGTTCGTGCGCAAGGTGAGCGGCATGACGAAGCCGTCGAAGGCGAACGAGGAGGCCTTCGACCGTGCCGTCGCCGACGTCGCGGCGGTCACCTCGCGGCTGCTCGGCGAGCTTGTCACGACCGCGCCGCCGCGCGACCGCGAAGTCGAGGCGGAGAAGCGCCGCGCCCGCAGCGCCGCTCGCTTCGGCACCGCGGCGTGAGCGTCGCCCTCGTCTTCGAGACCCACTCGACGACGGAGGACAACGAGACCGGGATCATGACCGGATGGCTGCCGGGGCGCCTGTCGGCGACCGGGCGCGAGCAGGCCGCGGAGCTCGGCGAGCGCCGCCGCGACGTGCTCCTCGACTGGCGCCTCCGCGAGTGCGACTACGGTGAGCTCAACGGCACCGCGAGGACCGGGCGCGGCATCGACGACCCGTTCCCCGGCGGCGAGACGTGGCGGCGGGCGGTCGCCCGCGTGCACCGCTTCCTCGACGAGCTCGTGGCGACCCGCGACGGGCAGCGCGTGCTCGTGATCTGGCACATGGCGACGCGGTACGGCGTCGTCTCCTACGCCACCGGACGTCCGCTCGAGGACGTCGTCGCCGAGGAGTTCGTGTGGCAGCCCGGCTGGGAGCACGTGCTCTAAAGAAAACGGCAGCCGGCGACCTCTCTACGGGTGATGGACCGCAGGACGAAGGAGATCGAACGCGTCTACCGGGCTCGCTACCTCGCCTTCAAGAACGCGCTCGCCACGGTCGCCGGGAGCCACGAAGCCGCGCGGGACGTCGTCCAGGACGCCTTCGCCGAGGCACTGCGGCGGCGCGAGCAGTTCCGCGGCGAGGGGCCGCTCGAGGCGTGGATCTGGCGCATCGCGCTCCGCATCGCGATCGCGCGGCGGTCGGCGGCGTCCGGACTGCCCCTCACGGAGGTCGGCGAGCCCGCACTGCCGGAGCCCGATGCGAGGCCCGAGCTGGGCGCCGCGCTCCGCCGGCTGCCGCCTCGGAAGCGGCTCGTCGTCTTCCTGCGCTACTTCGGAGACCTGTCGTACGCGCAGATCGCCGAGGTCTGCGGGATCAGCGAGGGCACGGTGGCCGCAACGCTCGCCCAGGCGCGCGAAGAGCTCGGCCGCGCGCTCGGCGGGGAGGAGCGAACGGCGTGAGCAGCCTCGACCATGCCTTCGACGAGCTGGCGAGCGGCATCGACGACCAGGACTGGGGCGAGGTGCTCGCACGCGCCGGGCTGCGCCGCCCCCTGCGCCGGCTCCCGGTGGTCGTCGCGCTGCTCGTCGCCGTGGCGCTCGCCGCCACCCTGGGCGCACGGCGCCACCGCGCCGGCGCTGCGGTGCCAGGGCCGCAGCGCGTCGAGCGTCACGTCCCGAACGGGACCGTCCGCTGGCTGTTCGCGCACGAGCCGCGCGGCGAGTCGCTCGCGGCGGCGCACATCCCGCTGCTCTCGACCGCCGGCTCGCACTGGCAGCCTGTGCGGTTCGCGCGCGCGGTCGAGCCCGCTCCGGGCGTCAGGGTCGCGCTCACGCTGATCGGCAAGAAGGGACGGAACGTCTGCCTCACGCTGTACCGCCCCGGGCTCTCGGCCGGCGGAGGCTGCGCCTTCGGCCTCGAGCTGCGCCCGTTCAGCTGGATGACCTTCAGCGACGTTCCGGACGGCTCGATGGTCGCCGGCCTCGCGAGCGACACCGTCGCACGGCTACGCCTCTTCCTGCCGCACGGCCGCTCGCGTCCGGTGCCGCTCGTCGCGAATGTCTTCGCCGTGCACCTCTCGCCCGCCGAGTACCCTTCCAACCTCGTCGCCTACGACCGCTCGGGCCGCGTGATCGGGCGGCTCGTCGGCGACGCGCCCGCGGTCCTCAAGCACTGAAGCCGAGGATCAGCTGCGCCGTCTCGAGCGGACGGTCGAGCTGCGGGCAATGGCCGACGCCGTCCAGGACGACCCAGTCGGCGTTCGGGAAGAGCGCGCGGTAGCGCTCGGCGGCGGCGGGCCAGCGCAGCACGCGATCGTCGGCGCCCCACACGATCCGCAGCGGGCACGTGACGCGCGCAGCGTCGAGCGGATAGCCCGTGCGGGCGACCTCGATCAGCGGCAGGGCCTCGCAGGCGGCCGCGCCCCGGATCTGGTGTGCGACGAGATCCTCCGGCAGGTCGACGTCCTCCGAGACGATGAACTGCGTCGCTCGTCGGCGGCCCGCGCGGGTCGAGGCGATGCGGTCGGCGTGGCGCGCCGCGTGCTCCGTCGGGCTGCGCAACGCGACGAAGAAGTCGAGCGTGTCGTCACGCTCGGCGACCGTCCCCCAGCCGCCGCCCGGGGCGAGCGCCACGACCGAGAGCGCCCGGCCGCGTTCCGCGAGCTGCAGCGCGACGTATCCGCCGAGCGAGTTGCCGGCGAGGTGCGCGAGCTCGATCCCGGCGTCGTCCATCGCCCGCTCGACCGCGTCCGGAAGCGTCTGCGCCGTCGGCACGCCGTCGAGCGGCGGCCCGCCGAGATGCCCCGGCAGCGCCGGTGCGATCACCTGGTACTCCGTCTCGAGTGCGGGCCGCACCAGCTCCCAAGTGCGCGGGGTGTCGGTGAACCCGTGGAGAAGGACGAGCGGGCTACTCAACCGAGCAGCGGCTCGAGCAGCGGCATCACGTCGTCCGGCTGCGGGTAGCGGCCGAGCATCTTCTTCGTGAACACGAGCTCACCGTCGACGTGCACGTCGAAGATGCCGCTGGTGCCGGGCACGATCTCGATCGCGCCGACCTTCCGCTTGTACTGCTCGAGGATCTGCGCCGCCAGACCGACGGCGTTCGGGAGCGCGCTTCAGGGAACGCAGTATTCGATGCGGACGTGCGGGCCCTCGGCCATCGACTAGACGGTAGCTGCGCCGGCAGTCGTGACGAAGCGGAGCTCGGGCACCTCGGCGAGCTCGCCCACCTCGTGCGCCATCTCGAGGAACGTGTACAGCCCCGCACGCTCGCGCGGGCCGAAGCGGTAACGCAGCTTCTCGAAGTAGCGCGCCAGGAAGCCGGGCGGGTAGCCGTACCGCTGCGACGACTCGTACGCGAGCTGCTCCGGCTCCGCCCGCGCCTGCCGCACCGACGCCACGAGCGCGTCCTCGAGCTCCGGCAGCTCCGGGTTCGTCGGCTCGGGCGCCGCCCAGACGGCAAACACCATCGGCAGGCCCGTGCGATCGAGCCAGAGCTTGCCGAGGTCGTGGTGCGGCGTCGGGTCCTCGAAGGCCGACTTGAGCGCCGCGTCGCCGATCAGGAGCTTCGCCTCCGCCTCCTCGCCGAGCGGCACGTGGTCAGCGTCGGGGAACAGCACCTTGGTGAGCACGACCGACGTCGCCGACTCGGGCGTGACCGCGACGCTGCGGATGCGCTCGAGCGGCGTCTTCGAGATCAGCTGGATCGACTCGACCGCGCCCTCGCTGGACACGCAGAGGCGTGGCAGGAGGCGCAGCGTATCGGCGTTGCGCGCGTACGCGATCGACGAGATCGGCGCGACGTCGAGCTCGCCCGCGATCAGCTGGCGGTTGAGCTCCGTCGGGACGCCGACGACCTCGTCGACGTTCGCCTCGAGCCGGTAGAAGACCGGCGCCATGTTGACGTAGCCGATGCGCCCGAGCTTCACCATCAGCCGGCCCGATCCACGATCGCGTACGTCAACGCCTCCAGCTCCTCCCGATGCCGATGCGCGCCGAGATGGCTGCGCGCCTTCGCAGCGTAGTCGAGCGCGGCCTCGCGCGACCGCTCGATCGCGCCCGACTCCGCGACGCGCAGCAGCGCGCCGTCGAGCGCCCCGCCGGCGAGCGCGTCGCGCACGATCTCGTCGCGCCGGGCGGCGAACAGGAGCGGCATCGTCGGCGTGCCGGAGCGCAGGTCTGTGCCGGGGATCTTCCCGGTCTCCTGCGTCTGGCCGGCGCAGTCGAGGATGTCGTCGGCGATCTGGAACGCGAGCCCGAGCGCGGCCCCGTAGGCGCCGAGCGCCCGGTCGCCGCCGGAGCCGAGCAGGCACGCCGCCTCGATCAGCTTCCCGGTCTTCAGCGAGCAGCGCTCGAGGTACGCGGAGATCGGGGTGTCGGGGTCGTGCGTCTGCAGCTTCTGCATCGCCTCGCCGCGCGCGAGGCAGAGCGCGGCGTCGGCGAGCGTCTTCACGGCGCGCTCGTCGCCGGTCTCCGCCAGCACCGCGAACGCGCACGCGTAGAGGTAGTCGCCGGCCGACTTCGCCGCCTCCGCGCCGTAGACCGACCAGGCGGCGGGCAGCCCCCGGCGCAGCCGCGCGCCGTCGACGAGGTCGTCGTGGACGAGCGTCGCCATGTGCACCATCTCCACGGCGACGCCCGCCGCGACCGACGGCTCGCCGTCGGCGGTGAGGAAGCAGAGGAGCGGGCGCAGCCGCTTGCCGCCGGCCGCAAGCGCCTCGCCGGCCACCTCCTGGGCGAGCCCCGGATGGATCGCGGCGGCGCGCGCGAGCCCGGCCTCCACCTCCGCCATGTAGGCCGCCACTCCCGGGACTGCGTGAACCTGTTTCAGCGTCATCGTCATACGGCCTCGCCGCTGTGCAACGCCACGATCGTGCCCCCGAGCAGCCGGAACCGCACCTCCCCGAACCCGCATTCGCGCATCAGGCGGGCGAGCTCCTCGGCGCCGGGAAACCGCTTCACCGACGCGGGCAGGTACGTGTAGGCGGCCCCGCCCGGCAGCACCTTGCCGAGCGCCGGGACGACGCGGTCGAACCAGAGCGAGAAGAACGGCCGCAGCACGCCGCGCGGCTGCGTGATCTCGAGGATCGCGAGCCGGCCGCCGGGCCGCAGGACGCGCCGGAGCTCGCGCAGCGCGAGGTCGAGGTCGGCGACGTTGCGCACGCCGAAGCCGACCGTCGCCGCGTCGAACGTGCCGTCCGCGAACGGGAGCGCGAGCAGGTCGCCCTGCACCCACTCGAGCGGCGCCTTCCGGCGCGCGCGGGCGAGCATCTGCTCCGAGAAGTCGAGCCCCGTCACCTTCGAAGCGCCCGCCTTGAGGTCGGCGATCGCCAGGTCGCCCGTCCCGCACGCGGCGTCGAGGACGCGGTCGCCGCGACGGACCGCCGTCTCGGCCGTGAGCCGCCGCCAGCGCACGTCGAGCCCCGCAGTCATGACGCGGTTCATCGCGTCGTAAACCGGCGCGATGCGGTCGAACATCGTGCGAACCGCGTCGGGAGCAAGGGTCACGAACGGACCTGCCCGGTGCCAGGCACCGCTACGAAACTGTCACGAACAATCCACAGCGCCCGGGAACCGAGGGAATCCACGCGGGAACGCCACGAGACACGTCCCGTGCCAGGCACCGTCACGAAACGCGCACTCATTGTCCCCATCGCGGGATCAGGGTGTTCTCCAGGCCGATCTGGTCCAGGATCCGCGCGACGACGAAGTCGAGTAGGTCGCCCACGGATTCGGCTCCGTGATAGAAGCCGGGTGCGAGGAACAGGATCGTTGCGCCCGCGCGGCGCAGCGTCAGCATGTTCTCGAGGTGGATCGACGAGAGCGGCGTCTCGCGCGGGCAGAGGACGAGCTTCCGCTCCTCCTTCAGCGCGACGGACGCGGCGCGATGGATCAAGTTCTGCATCGCGCCGGAGGCGACCGTGCCGAGCGTCCCCATCGAGCACGGGCAGATCACGTACGCGTCCACCTTCGCCGAGCCGGAAGCGTAGGGCGCCTTCCAGTCGTTCGGCTCGAAGACGGTGACGTTCTCGCGCGTCCCCTCGGTGAACCGGGCGAGCGTCTCGTCGCGCGAGAGGCGCGCGTCGCCGTACAGCTCCGTCGCAAGCACCTCGATCGCCGCGCCCGACACCGACACCCCGACCTCGCAGTCGGCGGCCGCGAGCGACTGCAGCAGGCGGCGGGCGTACGGCGCACCGGACGCACCGGTGATCCCGAGGAACACCCTCATGAGACGAAGGTTAGACGGGCGCTTCTACTTCGGGCCCTTGGAGGCCTCGAGGAAGTGCGCGATCTCGGTGAGGCGCTGCTCGCCGAGCCCGGCGAACGACGGCATCGGCGAGCCCGGGTTCACGCACGCCGGGCACTTGAGGTGCGAGATCTGGAACGCGATGCCGCGGTTCTTCGCGCCTTCGGCGGTCAGCTCCGGCGCGCCGAGATTGTGGCCGCCGTCGCCGAGATACGTATGGCAGTTCAGACAGCCGGACACCGCGAACAGCTTCGCGCCCGCGATCGCCTGCTGGTTGCCGGTGAAGCCCTGCTTCGCCGCCCACGTCGGCACGTGCGAGAGGAGCTCGGTGCCGAGCGCCTCCTTCGCGGTCGCGCCCTTGTAGGTGAGCACGCCCATCGAGACGACCACGAGCGCCGCCGCCACCAGCGCGACCGGCCGCCGCAGCAGGCGCCGCTCGGCGCGGATGTCGATGAACGGGATCGCGAGCAGCAGCAGCAGGCACAGCGTCGGGATGCCGATCGTGCCGAGGATCACCGTCTCCGGCCACTTGAAGATGCGGAGCAGGTAGAAGAGGAAGTAGAAGTACCAGTCCGGGCGCGGGACGAAGTTGATCGTCCCCGGGTCGGCCGGCTCGTCGTAGAGCTTGCCGAGCCAGCCCGCCGCCGTCGTGTGATGGTCGCCCGGCGTCGTGTAGCGCCAGACGATGGCGAGCCCGATGATCACGGCCACGACGACGAGCGACATGATCGTGTCGTGCCACATGGCGTACGGGTAGAACGGCTTCCCGCGCTCCTTGACGTCCGCCTTGTACTGCTGGAAGACGCGGCGCCGCTCGACGATGCGATCGCTGGCCATCTAGCGGTTCCCCCTCGCGAAGCGGGAGAGGCCCGCGCGCTTGACCCGGCCGTTCGCCGACCCGTTCAGCGGCCCCGTGCCGGCGGCCTCCTTCGACCACGGCGGCGAGGTGACGCCGAGCCGGATCACGAGATACAGGTGCAGGCCGATCAGCGCGGCAATCGCGCCCGGGATCAGCAGCATGTGGATGGCGTAGAAGCGCGAGAGCGTGTCCGCGTTGATGTACGTGCCGCCCTGCAGGAACTGCGCGAGGAACGGCCCGAGGAACGGCGCGGTGCCGTTGATGTTGATGCCGACGACCGTCGCCCAGTACGCCGTCTGGTCCCACGGCAGCAGGTAGCCGGTGAAGCCTTCGCCGAGGCCCATCGCGAGGAGCAGCACGCCGATGATCCAGTTGAGCTCGCGCGGGTACTTGTAGGCGCCGAACAGGAACACGCGGCCCATGTGCATGAACATCAGGATGATGAACACCGAAGCGCCCCAGCGGTGCATGCCGCGCACGAGCCAGCCGGCCCAGATGTCGTTCGTGATGTGCTGGATCGAGTCGTACGCCGAGTTCGGGTCGGGCTTGTAGTACATCGCGAGGATCGAGCCCGTCAGCGCCTGCACGATGAACGCGGTCAGCGTCGCCGAGCCGAGCGTCTGGAACCAGTTGATGTCGCCCGGCACCTTCCGGAAGAGGAAGTAGCGGACGCCGCCGACGAGGCCGGAGCGCTCCTCGAGCCAGTCGACCGGGTACATGATCGTCTGCTGGAGCTGCTCGGAGCGTGTGAGTCTGCGCGTCGCCATCAGTGGGGAGGCTGGATGGGATAGAGCCAGCTCTCGATGCCGTTGACGTGCTCACCGGGGAACGAGAAGGCCCACTGGTGGATCTTCGCGCTCGCGCCGGCGCCGTCGACGTGCGACACCGAGAACGGCTTGCCGAGGAACAGGTGGCCGTTGCGGATCGAGAACGAGTAGCGGTCGAGCGCGCGCACCGGCGGGCCGGAGGTGCGGTTGCCCTCCGTGTCGTACTGGCCGCCGTGGCACGGGCACCCGAAGCCCGCGATCGAGATCGTGGGGACGAGCGTCACGTCGCCGCTGTGCTTGGTGTGGGCCTCGTCGAGCGGGCCGTTCGGCTGCACCGGGCAGCCGAGGTGCGCGCAGTGGTTCGAGATGATCGTGAAGCTCGGCTGGCTGTTCAGCTGGCCGTTGTACCGGACGAAGGCCGTGCGCCTCGAGACGGTGCCCTGGCTCTCGTCCGACGTGAAGGTGGCGACCACGAACTTGCCCTCCGGGAAGTCCGTGATCGGGCCGATGTCGTGGTCCTTCGTCCCCTGCTTGAGGAACGCCGGCGCGACCATGAAGCCGAGCGCGGGGACGGTGACGAGGCCGCCGATCACGCCGCCGACGCCGAGCGTGGAGAGCTCGAGGAACTTCGAGCGCGGGTAGCGCTCCGGCTCGACGTGCGGCATCGCCGGCCCGCCTTCCGGGGCCGGGACCGCGGAGCCCGTCGGGCTCTCCGGCGGCACCTCGGGGGCATGCGCGAGCGACGTGCCGCTCGTCAGGTCGCGGACCCAGAAGAACGCGAACGCGAGCGCGACCACCGCGCCGACCGCGGCGATCACCCACGAGATGATGATCCCGACGAGCAGCACGACCACGCCGACGGCAAAGCCGACCGGCCAGAGGCTCGGCCCCGGAACGTGGGGGTGATCGTCGTGCGGCTGGCTCAAGAGACGGGTGGATTCAACCGGGGTTGCTGCAAGCGGTCAACGTCGTAACAGGCGGCGCGAACTCTGACGGATTCCTCCGTCTTCTGCCGAAGGAACCGTACCTATCCCGTAGGACTCCCAGCGCCGGTCGACGAGCGCCTTGATCTCGGCGCTCATCTCGATCTCCGGCGGCCACTCCCGCGCCCCCTCGAGCGGGCCCTTCGCGGTGGCGTCGATGCCGATCTTCCCGCCGAAGAACTGGAGCGTCGGCGCGTGGTCGAGGTGGTCGAGCGGTCCCTCCGAGATGACGACGTCGCGCTTCGGGTCGACGTTCGCGCCGACGTAGAACATCACCTCTGCGTAGTCGTGCACGTTCACGTGTTCGTCGACGACGACGATTCCCTTCGTCAGGCTCAGCATCCCGAGCCCCCAGATCGCGTTCATCACCTTGCGTGCGTGGCCGGGGAACGCCTTCCTGATCGAGACGATGCAGAGGTTGTGGAACGCGCCCGCGACCGGCAGGTCGTAGTCCACGATCTCGGGCACGGTCATCCGCACGGCCGGCAGGAAGATCCGCTCGGTCGCCTTGCCGAGCCACGCGTCCTCCTGCGGCGGCTTCCCGACGACGATCGACGGGTAGATCGCGTCGCGGCGCATCGTCATGGCCGTGACGTTGAAGACGGGGAACCGCTCGACCGGCGTGTAGAAGCCCGTGTGGTCCCCGAACGGGCCCTCGTCCGTCAGGTCGTCCTTGTCGATGTAGCCCTCCAGGACGATCTCCGCGTGCGCAGGCACCTCGACGTCGACGGTGACGCCCTCGACGAGCTCGAGCGGCTCGCCGCGCAGGAAGCCGGCGACCATGAACTCGTCGATGTGCTTGGGGAGCGGCGCGCTCGCCGAGTAGGCGCTGATCGGGTCGAGCCCGAGCGCGACCGCCACCTCGAGGCGGCCCTCGCTGAAGAGGTAGTCGGCGCGGCCGTCCTTGTGGAGCTGCCAGTGCATCGCGGTGCGGCGCTCGTCGAGCACCTGCATGCGGTACATGCCGACGTTGCGGTTGCCGTTCCGCGGGTCGTGCGTGATCACCGCGGGCAGCGTGATGAACGGGCCGCCGTCGCCCGGCCACGCGGTCTGCACGGGGAGGCGGCGCAGGTCGACCTCGTCGCCTTGCAGCACGACCTCCTGGCAGGCGCCGCGCTTGACGCTGCGGGGGCGGGAGTCGGCGATCGACTTGAGCGTCTTCAGGCCGCGCACCTTCGCCGCGAGCCCTTCGGGCGGCTGCATCTCGAGGATCTCGCCGACGCGACCTGCGATCTCGTCGAGCGACGAGACGCCGAAGCCGAGGCACGTGCGCCGCTCGGTGCCGAACTGGTTCAGGAGGAGCGGCAGCGTCGAGCCCTTGGGGCGCTCGAAGAGGAGTGCAGGCCCGCCCTGCTTGACGACGCGGTCGACGATCTCGGTCGCCTCGAGGTGCGGGTCGACCTCGGCGTGCACGCGGACGAGCTCGCCCTCGCGCTCGAGCAGGGCGATCCACTCGCGGAGGTCCTTGACCACCGGGGGCCTTAGTACTGCTGCTGGCGGGCGCGGCGGCGGTCGGCGCGCCGGTGGTTCGCCCACGCGGTGAGCTCGCCGAGGATGATCGTCGTGAGGAAGATCAGCCCGACGATGAGCATCCCCAGGATGACGTGGGTCCCCTCGCTCGCGGCGTCGAAGAAGATCACGGCGCGACTCTAGCGGAGTGCGCAGCGAGCGCGCGGCCGACCGCCTCGTCGTCGGGCCGCCCGCCGAGCGCGCGGGCCGCGTCGACCCACACGTCGCCGTCGCCCGCGCTGCCGTCGGCGCGCAGGGAGGCGCAGCGCGCGATCAGGTCGGCCAGCACCGCGACGGCCGGCACGCCGCCCGCCTCGGCGATGCGCACGAGCCCGTGCGCGTAGAGGTAGTCGCCGAGGAGCACCGCCTCGTCCTCGCCGGCCGCCGCGAAGAGCCGTGGCCGCCCGTAGTGCACGAGGTACGCCTCGTAGACGGTCTCGAGCCCGAGCGCGAGCTCCGCGGGGGCGAGCGGCGAGAACACCGGCTCCCAGTCCGGGTCGTCGAGGAGCGCGCCGCCCCAGACGGCGCTCTCCGTCCTAGCGCCCGCCGAGATGCTCTCGTACAGCGTCAACGGTCTCGTCGATCTCGTCGTCGCCGTGGGCGAGCGACGGGAACAGGCACTCGTACTGGCTCGGCGCGACGTAGACGCCGCGGTCGAGCAGGTGGCGGAAGAGCCCTGCGTAGGTGTCGGTATCGAGCTCGCCGAAGCGCTCGACCGGCTCGTCGCGGCCGGCGAAGAGCGTGAGCATCGCGCCGACGCGCTGCACGCGGCCGTACGGCTCGAGGCCCGCGGCGAGCCGCGACGAGCGGCGCTCGAGCTCGGCGTAGACCTGCGGGTCGCGCAGGCGGCGCAGCACGGAGACGCCCGCGGCGGTCGCGAGCGGGTTCCCGGAGAGCGTCCCGGCCTGGTAGACGCCGCCGGAAGGGGCGAGCTGCTCCATCACCTCGGCGTTTCCACCGAAAGCCGCAAGGGGAAGGCCGCCGCCGACGATCTTCCCGAGCACGGTCAGGTCGGGGCGGACCCCGTACAGCTCCTGGGCGCCGCCGCGGGCGACCCGGAAGCCGCTGATCACCTCGTCGAAGACGAGCAGCGCGCCCGAGGCGTCGCAGAGCAGCCGCAGCGCCTCGAGGAAGCCGGGCGCCGGCGGCACGCAGCCCATGTTCCCCGCCACCGGCTCGACGAAGATCGCGGCGAGCCCCTCGCCGTAGCGCTCGACGGCGGCGGCGACGCTGTCCACGTCGTTGTACTCGCAGACGATCGTGTCCTCGACGACGCCGGAGGGGACGCCGGGCGACGAAGCGATGCCGAGCGTCGCGAGCCCGGAGCCGGCGCTCGCGAGGAACGGGTCGGCGTGGCCGTGGTAGCAGCCGGCGAACTTGATCACGCGGTCGCGGTGCGTGAAGCCGCGCGCGAGCCGCAGCGCGGACATCGCGGCCTCGGTGCCCGACGAGACGAGCCGCACGCGCTCGATCGACGGCACGGCGGCGACGATCTCCTCGGCGAGCTCCAGCTCCTGCTCGGTCGGCGCGCCGAAGCTCGTGCCGCGGGTCGCCGCCTCGCGCACCACCTCGACCGTCTCGGGGTCGGCGTGGCCGAAGATCAGCGGCCCCCACGACTGCACCCAGTCGACGAGGCGGCGGCCGTCGGTCGTCTCGAGGTAGGCGCCCTCGCCGCGGGCGACGAAGAACGGCTCGTCGAGCCCGACGCCCCGCATCGCGCGGACGGGCGAGTTGACGCCGCCCGGGATCAGGCGGAGGGCGCGCTGCCAGGTCTCGCTGCGCGTCAGAGCCACGACGAGAACTCCTTCGCCCAGTAGGTGATGATCACGTCCGCGCCGGCGCGGCGGATCGCGGTGAGCGACTCGAGCGCCGCCGCCTGCTCGTCGAGGAAGCCCGCGTCGGCGGCCGCGCGCACCATCGCGTACTCGCCCGAGACGTTGTACGCGGCGAGCGGCAGGTCGAACCGGTCCCGCACCGCGCGCAACACGTCGAGGTAGGGGAGCGCCGGCTTCACCAGCAGCAGGTCGGCGCCCTCGGCGACGTCCTGCTCGCACTCGCGCAGCGCCTCGCGGACGTTGCCGGGGTCCATCTGGTAGCCGCGCCGGTCGCCGAACGACGGCGCCGAGTCGGCGACGTCGCGGAACGGGCCGTAGAACGCCGATGCGTACTTCGCCGAGTAGGCGATGATCGGCGTCTGCGGCAGCTGCTCGCGGATCGCGCCGACCCGCCCGTCCATCATGTCGCTGGGGCACACGACGTCGGCGCCCGCCTCGACGTGCGAGACGGCGGTGCGCGCGATCAGCTCGAGCGACGCGTCGTTGTCGACCTCGCCGCCGTGGATGACGCCGCAGTGGCCGTGCGACGTGTACTCGCAGAGGCACACGTCGGTGAGGAGGAGCAGCTCCGGGAACCGCGGCCGCAGCGCGCGCAGCGCCTGCTGCACGATGCCGTCGTCGACCCAGGCGCCCGAGCCCTCGTCGTCCTTCGACTCGGGCAGCCCGAAGAGGATGACCGCTCCGACCCCGACGCGGACGAGCTCCTCGACCTCGCGCACGACTCCGTCGACCGTGTGGCGCGACATCCCCGGCAGGCGCTCGTTCGGCAGCGCCTCGGGCGCGACAAAGAGCGGCATCACCAGGTCGTCGACCGAGACGGTCGTCTCGCGCACGAGGTCGCGGAGCGGGCCGGTGCGGCGCAGGCGGCGCAGGCGGGTGGCCGGGAACGTGCTCACGATCGCAGGGTACGCGTCTCGGTCAGCTCGACCTCGACCTCGACGGGAACCGGCTGCTCCGAGCGCCACGGCTCGAGCGCGACCCGGTCGCGGAAGAACTCCCACAGCGCGCGCCCGACGGCGAGCAGCGGCAGCGCGACGAGGGCGCCCGGCAGCCCGTACAGCTCCGCCCCGGCGCCGAGGCCGAAGATCACGAGCAGCGGGTGGAGGCGCAGGGCGCTGCCCATCACGTTCGGCACCACGACGTGCCCCTCGATCTGCTGGATCCCGAGGAAGAGCAGCGCGACCCAGAGCGCCGAGAGCGGGTGCACGACGAGCGCGTACACGAACGGCGGGATCGCACCGAGCCACGGGCCGAGGTACGGGATGATCTCGGTCACCGCCACCCAGGCGCCGAAGAGCAGCGCGTACTGCTGGCCGTGCGGCAGCAACCCGATCGCCGCGAAGATCCACAGGCCGAGCGCGACGCTCGAGCCGAGGATCAGGCTGAGCGCCGCCTGTCCGCGCACGTACGAGACGAGCGCGTGCTCGACGGAGACGAGCAGCGGCTGCTCCCCCGGTCGCGGCGGGAACCGCCGGTCGACCGCCCGCCCGAATCGCTGCATGTCGAGGAGCATGTAGATCGACACGACGAGCAGCAGCACGACCGAGAAGAGCGTCTTGCCGATCGAGATCGCAGCGCCCTCCACGAACGTGACGATCTTGTTCGTGTACTTGCCGACGTCGCGCTGCTGGATCTGCCTGACGATCCGGTGGCCGCGCTTCTCGATCTTGATCGCCTTCAGGTGATGCGTGTCGAGCCAGTGCTGGAGGCGGTCGACGTCGAGGTAGGCGGACGTCTGTCCGGACCGGGCGTGAGGATGCGTGAAGTACGCGTTGAACCGGTTCGCCGCCGTCTTCGTCTCGGAGACGACCGCGGTGGCGATCGCGAAGACGATGAGGACGAGCCCGGCTGCGAACGCGAGGTACACGAGGGCGACAGCGATGCCGCGCGGCACCCGGACCCGCTGCACGGCGCGCACGATCGGGTCGAGCAGAAGCGCGACGAGGGCGGCGACCATGAAGAGGAAGACCACGTGAGCGGCGGCGCTCAGCAGCAGCCACGCCAGCACCGCGAGCAATGGGAGCCCGACCAGCTGTACCCAGCGTGGGATCCGGACCCGCGGCCGGCCGGCGGTGGTCACACGGACGATGCTAGCGCCGTCGTCCTGGACTTCCCGCATCAGGATTGGGATTGGCCTCGGTTGAATCCCCGCGGAGCGTCCGCTACGGTGCCCGCCATGTCGCCCCCGGTGGCCAACCGGCGTGCGCCGAGACGAGGGCACCGCCGTCACCTGGAGCGCGAACGGCGTCTCCGCCGTCTCGCCGTCCTGATCGCGATCGTCGTCGTGGCGCTCGTGGCCGGCCTCCTGTCCGCGTTCGGCGGCTCCGGAGCGGGCCCGCAGGCGCCCGTCCCCGGGAACACGACGGAGCTCCTGCCCGCCGGCCCGCCGTCGCCCGAGATCGTCGCGCGGCTCGGCTCCCTGCACCTCCAGCTCCCGATCAGCCAGTCGCGGGTGACCGCGATCGGCTACCAGGGCGGCGACGCCGGCTCGCTCGCGCTCTCCCCGGTCGGCACGCAGGCGAACCAGGGCGCGCTGAAGCGGATCCTGCACGCGATCGTCGGCGGGTCGAACGGCTCCCCGCACTGGTACCAGCTGCCGGGCGGCGTCGGCCCGGGCACGTCGGCCCTGGAGGTCGGAGCGGCCGCGGGGACGGACGTCTACTCGCCGGTCGACGGCACGGTGGTCGCGATCGACGACGTGACGATCGACGGCCGCGCGCTCGGCTCCCAGATCGACATCCAGCCCAACGGGGCCCCGTCGCTCGTGGTGGCGGTCTCGCACGTCCACGTCGACCCGGCGCTCGTGATCGGCTCGGTGCTGACGGCGGGCGGCACGAAGCTCGGCTCCGTCGTCGACTACTCGCGCGCCGAGAACCAGGCGCTCGCGCGCCACACGAACGACCCGGGGAACCACGTCGTCGTCGAGGTGCACCCGTCGGCGACGCTCGGCCTCGACTGACGCCGTGAACATCCTGTTCGTCGCCGACGTGTTCGGCGCACCCGGCCGGCGCGCGGTCGAGACGCGGCTGCGGTCGCTGCGCGACGAGCTCGACGTCGACTTCTGCATCGTCAACGGCGAGAACATCGCGGCCGGACGCGGCATCACGGCGAAGCTCGCCGAGAAGCTGCTCGCGAGCGGCGCGGACGTGGTCACGCTCGGGAACTGGACGTGGGGGCAGCCGGACTTCGCGCCCTACCTCGCCGGCACCGACCGCGTGCTGCGGCCCGCGAACCTCTCGCCGCGCACGCCCGGCGCCGGGCTCGCGGTGCACGACGGGGTCGCGGTGATCAACCTGCTCGGCGTCTTCTCGCTCAGCCCGTTCGAGAGCCCGTTCCTCGCCGCCGACCGGCTCGTCGAGGAGGCGCGGCGGCAGACGCCGGTCGTCGTCGTCGACTTCCACGCCGAGGCGACGAGCGAGAAGGTCGCGCTGGCGCGCTACCTCGACGGCCGCGTCACCGCCGTGCTCGGCACGCACACCCACGTGCAGACCTCCGACGCGCGCGTCCTCGCGGGCGGCACCGCCGCGATCACCGACGCCGGCATGACCGGCCCGCACGACTCCGTGATCGGGAGCGACGAGCGCAACGCGATCAAGCGCTTCGTCACGGGCCTGCCGACGCGCCTCGAGCCGGCGAGCGGCGACGTGCGCATCGAGGGCGCGCTCGTCGCGTGCGACGGCAACGGGCGCGCTACGCGCTGCTCGGCCGTGCGCGTGCCGGTCGAGTAGGCCACGCGAGCACCGCGAGCAGCGCGACCAGCACGAGGTCGCGCGCGAGCACCACCGGCGCGAGGTGGAACGTGAACACGTAGGCGAAGTACCGGTGCGGGAACCACACCTGCGTGAGCACGCACGCGAGCGTGAGCAGCGCGAGCGCCGCCACGCCGCGGGCGCCGCGCACGAACGCGACGAGCGGGATGAGCCAAATCAGGTACTGCGGCGAGAGCACCTTGTTCAGCGCCACGAACGCGCAGGCGGCGGCCGCGGTGTAGCGCAGGAAGCGCTCGCGGTCGGCCGGCCCGCGCGCGAACCCGACCCAGAGGACGACCAGCACGGCCGCCTCCGCCAGCGAGAACAGCGCGCCGACGGCCCCGTGGCCGGCGACGTTCTGCGAGCCGTGGGTGCTGACGACGCGCGGCTGCCCGAACGTCGTGAAGAGCGCGGCGCCGAGGCTCTCGATCTGGAGCGGACGCGACGCCTGCCCGCTCAGCATGTGCCACACGCCGCCCGGCGACAGGACGAGGAACGGGACGAACGCCGCCGCGACGACCGCCGCGCCCGCGAGCGCAGCCCAGCCGCGTCCGCGCCGGATCGACCAGACGAGCGCGAGCGGCACGACGACGAGCGGCCAGAGCTTCGCGGCGACCGCCGCGCCGAGGAACGCCCACCCGAGCCGGTGCCGCTCGGCGAGCAGCGCCGCCAGCGCGACGGCAAGCAGCAGGCTCGGCCAGAGGTCGAACCGCGACAGGATCAGCGAGCCGACGAGCACCGGCGCGAGCGCCGTGTAGACGGCCGCCTCGAGGCGCACGAAGGAGCACGCGACGACGAGCAGCGCGCCGCACCCGGCCATCAGCCACGCGAACGCGGTCGCGTAGTCGTCGAACGGCGCCGCGGCGACGAACACGGGCAGCGCGCCGGGCGGGTACTCGACGGCGAAGTCGCGGTACGGCACCCGGCCGTGGTTCCAGATCGCGTCGCCGTAGGCCTGGTAGGTCGGCCAGTCGACGAGCTGGTAGCTCCCCCAGAACCACGTGTGGACGAGGCCGAAGCAGAGGAGGAACAGCCCTACCGCCGAGACGGCAACGGCGCCACGAGCGTGAGCACCACGAACGGGAAGAACCACGGCAAGTAGAGATAGAACCAGTGCGTGAGGACGAATTCGAATCCGACCAGGAGGGCGGCGGTCAGCGCGGCCATCCGCAGCGGCGACCGCTGCCGCGGGAACCAGGCGAGCGCGAGCGCCCCGGCGACGAGCAGCACCTGGAGCGCGCGCTGCACCAGGTGGAGGTCGGGCAGCCCCTTCGCGTGGTACTGGCCCCAGTCCCAGAGGCTGAACGGTGACGCGCGACCGAACTGGAAGCTCACCGTGCGGTCGTAGAAGACGCGCGCCGCGTGGATCGGGTCGGGCTCGAGGAAGAGGACGAAGAACACGATCACGGTCGTGATCGCGAACGAGTAGAGCGCGACGAGCATCGGCCGCGGCCGCCGCGCTTCCGGATAGCCGAGCCAGAGCGGGAGCACGAGCAGCGACGCGAACTTCGTCCACCCGGAGAGCGCCACGAAGGCTCCGCGCGCGACGTCGCTCGTCAGCGCGGCGAACCCCCAGACGAGGAGCGCCGGCGCGATCGAGTCGTTCGTGTTCGAGTTCGACGCGTATTGCGTGAACGGCCACGCCGCCCACGCGAACGCCGCGGCGGCGCCCACTCGAGGCCCGCCGAGCCGGTTGCCGACGAACGCGAGCCCGAGCAGCGCGACCAGATCGAACACGATCGACGTGAAGTGCACGGACGGGAGCGAGTCCCACTTGTGGCTCCAGCCGAACAGCAGGTAGCCGGGGATGTACGCGAGGTAGGAGACCGGCCCGTACGTGTCGCCGAGCGGGTTCGCGGTCTCGCAGTAGCCGTTCGGCTGGATGCGGTCGCGGATCTCGCCCGACGAGTCGGCCGGCCCGCACGCCTTCAGCGTCCCCTCCTGCGGGAAGTGCCCGTACGGGCTCTGGCCGTGCACGATCCGGTCGGCGCCGATCACGCCGGAGTAGCCGACGTCGATCACGTTCGACGCGCGGATGTTCAGGCCGACGCGGAAGCCCGCGAGGAATACCGTCGCGGCGGCGAGCACCCACACCGGCCACACCGGGGCGCCGCGCGGCCGCCGGTCGTCGCGCGCCACCCAGAGGCAGCGGGCGATCAGCCACAGCATCGGCGGGTACGCGAGCGGCATCGCCGTGAAGACGTTGCCGTGGTTGAAGAACCACAGCGACACCGAGAAGAAGACGAGCGCGAACAGGTCGAGGTTCCGCACCGTGAACAGGCGGCGCCAGTCGACGAGCCCGAGCAGGAACACCGCGCAGAACGCGAGCCACACCGGAGTGCTGTTGATCTTGTCGCCGCCGAACGCCCCGGGGGAGCCGCGCGCCATCCGCCACGCGACCTGCGGCCCGGTCCACGCCTCCGTGACGGCGCCGGTCGCGTCGTCGACGTTGCCCGTCGCGATCTCGCCCGCCTTCCCCGACCAGACGTTCACCGTCCAGGAGCCCTGCGCGAACGTCGCCTGCGTCTGCGGGTTCGGCGGGTAGCGCTTCAGCCAGTCGCGCACCTTCGGGTAGGCGAGGAAGCGCCCGATCACCTCCGACTGCGGCAGCTTCCCCTTCGCCTGCGCGATCGGCGTCGTGGTGGTGAGCGGGTTCGAGACGGTCGTGGTCGTCGCCGCGCGCGCGGCCGGGACGAGGGCGAGCGCGAGGGCGGCAACCGCGACGAGTCTCAGGTGAACGACCAGAGCTTGTTCCCGAGGAAGTTCACGGGGACGATCAGCGCGATCGCGAGCGCCTGCGAGACGAGCTTCCCGAGCCCGGCCCAGTCGAGGAAGACGAGGAGCCAGAGCTGGTTGATCCCGAGCGCGACGAGGGTGACGATCAGGTACCGGAGGCCCTGGTAGCCGAAGTGGCCCTTCTGGTGAACGAATGTCCAGTGGCGGTTCCACCAGTAGTTCCATACGGCGGAGACGACGAACGAGATGACCGCGGCCTTGTGCGGGCCGATGCCGAGGAGGAGCGCGTACACGCCGAGGTTGACCGCGTAGCCGGACGCTCCGACGATCCCGAACTTGACCAGCTGGACCCAGTTGTGGGAGCTCCGGAGCGCGCGGGCCGTCCGGGCGGCGAAGGCGGACACGCGGCGAGGGTACTACGCAGCGGTGCGGGCTTCGCTGACGACGCCGTCCTCGTCGACCCAGGGCTCGGCGAAGCCGAGCGTCGTGAGACGCCGCGACCGGCGGGCGTAGAACTCGACGTCGCGCTCGTCGATCAGCGTCAGCGCCGAGTCGATGGAGATCTCCTCGTCCCCGATACGGGCGACGGCGAAGGGCAGGAAGCGCGTCGCCTCGTCGCCGCAGAGCACCTCGAAGCCGAGCACGCGGTTCGCGTCGGCCGCGACGAAGGCGTCGAGCGGGCGGCCGAGCTGGATGCCGTGCAGGCGGACGGGAAGGCGCAGCAGCTCCCCGGCAGGGCGACCCCTCCTCATCGCGTCGCCGTCCTTTCCGGCTCCGCCGGAGCGGAAACCGCGAAGTGCCCGGTGATCGCCTGCTTGACCTTCGTGATCGAGGCGGGCGGCTCGCCGAGGCCGATCGTCAGCATCGGCACCTCCGAGTCGCCGGGCTCGAGCGAGCCGTGGCTCCCGCCGCCGAGATGGTGGCGGCCCGCCAGGTCGAGGAACTCCCAGCCGGGCGCCGCCGACACGATCACCTCGCCGGCGTTCGGGTTCGCGAGCGCGGCGGCGGCGCGCGCCCGCCCGTCGGGCACGGCGTCGAGCAGCGCGTCGTCCTCGTCGCCGTCGCGCCGCGCGACGACCCGGCCGTCCTCCCGGAAGACGACGATGCCCGCCGCCGGCTCGGCGTCGAGGGACTCGGCGGCCTTGCGCGGGTCGTCGGTGTAGACCATCGCGGCGCGGTTCGACTCGGTCACGAGGTCGTCGCCGACCTGCAGCCGGGCGACGTGCTCGACGCGCGACTGGCCGTGGTCGGAGCAGAGGATCACCGCGTACCGGTCGAGGAACTCGTCGGGCCCGCCGGCGGAGTCCATCAGCGCGGCGATCGCGTCGTCGCTCCGCGCGAGCGCGGCGTACGCGGCGTCGGGCCCTGCGGCGTGCGAGGCGTAGTCGTAGTCGGGCAGGTAGTAGACGAGCAGGTCGAACCCGTCGCGGGTGACGAGCCACCGGCCGACGGTGGCGGCGTACGCGTCGATCGAGCCGAGCGCGCGGTTGCGCACGGCGATCGGCGCGCCGGTGCGGTCGCTCGCGTACAGCGAGTAGAAGAAGAACCGCTTCGGGCCGTTCACGGCGGGCGCGCCCGGGATCGTCGGCAGGTGCCGGTGCCGTCCGCGGTAGCACGTGATGTTGATCGCGGCGGTCGTCAGCCCGCGGTCCTCGAGCGTCTCGTAGATCGTCTCCGCGCCACGCGACAGGTGGCGCGCGTTCAGGTCGACGATCGTGTCGCGCAGCGAGCGCGCGAGGCCGGCGCGCTTGATCGCGCCGAACGACGAGCCGTATTCGACGATGCGCTGCTCGTCGCGCTTCCACCAGACGAGGTGCGGGATGTGGTGCACGTCGGGGTGCGCGCCGGTCGCGATCGAGCTCAGGCAGACCGGCGTCAGCGACGGGAACGTCGACGCGGCGCGGCGGTACGTCCCGTGCGCGGCGAGGTACGAGAGCGCGGGGGTGTCGGCCGCCTCGAACATCGACGGGGTCAGCCCGTCGATCACGATCAGGACGACCTTCTTGGCGCTACTTGGCAAGGGTGCGCAGGCCCGCGTGACGCTCGGGCGCGCGGCGGCGGAGCCGGAGACCGAGCGCCGGCACCGCGATCGCTTCCAGGTACCCGACGACCGGCACGAACGCGAGCGCGGCGCCGACGAGGGCGACGAGCGAGAGCAGCGTCGCCGTGCCCGCCCGTGTGCCGCCGCGGCGGAGCGTCCCCGAGACGAGCGGCGCCGAGCCGATCGCGCCGCAGATCGCGCCGACGAAGCCGCCGGCCGCCTCGTCCCACTGGCCGAACGCGAACCCGATCGCGATCGCGATCGCCGCCGACACGACGAGGCCTGCGAGCGCGCGGCCGATCGCCGCGGTGCAGGCCAGGCCGATCGACGTGCCGAGCCCGACGAGGATGCCGACCGTGTACCAGTCGCCCACGGCGTCGAGGTTACAGAGATCCCAAAGTTGGGCAGTACTTCGACAGAACCCCCCGTCAACGCGACCTTCCGGGAGACAACTCGATGAACGGCGACACTCGGCCTCTGCTCGTGTTCTTCTCGTCTGCGCGCTCCGGCCCGTCCCGGCGGATGGAGAGCCTGGTCGCGCACATCGCGCGCAAGGAGCGCCATCGGCTGCGCGTGATCCAGGTCGACGTCGACCAGCGCGCGGACCTCGTCGAGAAGCTCGCGGTGCAGTCGGTGCCGACGCTCGTCCTGGTCGTCGACCGCAAGGCGGTCGGCCGCCTGGACGGCCGCGCGAGCGCCCCGAAGATCGAGGCGATGCTCGACGAGCACCTGGGCGCGGCCGTCGAGGCCGAACCGTCGGGCTTGTAACAGTCTGTTACTTGTTCGGGGCCCCGGGGGCGCGCCGCAGCACGTGCTTGTAACAGTCTGTTACTTGCCGGGCCGCACCGAGACGCCGCTCAGCGTCGCGGCGTACCGACCCACGAGCCTGCGGGGACGATCAGCACGCGCAGCCCCTCGCCCAGCCGCCACAGGGAGACGGCGAGCTCGGAGCCGTCGAGCTCCGCGGCCACGTCGCGGGGGACATAGCCCGCCTGGACGGTTCTGTCCGCATTCCAGATCGCGACCGCGTTCGGGTCGTGCTCGTTGGCGGGCTCGGGGACGAGCGCGAGCCGCGCGCCCGGGTCGAACGACGGGTCCGCGACGGCCTCCGGACGGAACGAGACGCCCGCGACGGCAACGACCCGGATCCGCTCGTCCTCCCAGGCGACCGGCTCGCCGGTCGCCGCGTCGCGCAGGCGGTACCCGGCGCCGCGCCGGTCGCGCTCGAGCCAGAGACGGAGGCGCTCCGGCCCCGACATCCCTAGACGAGGACGGCCACGGCGTCCCGCCGCGCCTCGAAGACGGCGTGCTCCACGTCGCCGAGGTCCTCGCCGTCGGCCTGCAGCGGCAGCGGACGGTCGCAGCGCACCTCGATGCGATCGACGTCGATCCCCTGCAGCACGTTCGCGCCGAAACCCGACCCGCGCACGATCGCCATCAGCAGCCGTGGCACGTCCACCGGGCGCACGCGCTCGGGCGCGGCGTACGCGATGCCGTCCTCGAAGCGCGCGCCGGGCGTCACCCGGATCGGCACCGACCCCGCATACGTGTACGGGTCGCCGTTCCCGACGAGGACGAACGCCGCGCGGCCGACTCCCTCGATCTCGAGCGAGGGATTCCAGCGGGCGTGACGCTCGAGCATCATCTTCGCGATCATCCGCGCGAAGGCCGCGTCGCCCGGACGGGCGCCCGCCGGGTCGCGCCCGAGCTCGTTCAGGCGCCGCACCGCCTCGCCGTCGAAGCCGAGGCCGGCGGAGAAGCTGAAGCGGCGGCCGTTCACGGCGCCGAGCGAGATGCGCCGCAGGCGTCCCGCCGCGAGCGCCTCGCCGATCGCGCGCGCCGCCTCGATGGCGTCGCGCGGCAGCCCGAGCGCGCGCGGCAGGACGCTCGTCCCGCCGCCGGGCAGGAAGCCGAAGGGGAGCGCGCCGTCGGCGCCGTTCAGCGCCTCGTTGTACGTCCCGTCGCCCGAGAACACGAGGATCGCGTCGACGTCGTCGCCCGCCGCCGCGGCGGCGAGCTCCGTCGCGTGCCCGGGGCGCTGCGTGAACACCGTCTCGAGCTCGACGTTGAGCCGCAGTGCGCGCTCGACCTGCGTGATCCGGTAGCCGGTCACCTGGGTCGAGTACGGGTTGACGATCAGGAGCGCTCGCTTCACTCTGCCGAGCATGCCACGCACCGCACTGATCGTCCCCGTCCGTGAGGCGAGCGAGTACTACACCGGGGAGCCCGGGGTTCCCTCGCACGTCACCGTCCTCTACCCGTTCGTCGACGGCGACGAGGTGGACGAGACTGCCGTCGGCGAGCTGCTCTCGCGCTTCCGCGCGTTCGACTTCGAGCTCGACCGCGTCGAGCACTTCGACAACGGACTGCCGTGGCTGCACCCCGACCCTTCGACGCCGTTCGTCGACCTGACCGCCGCCGTCTTCGAGCGCTGGCCCGACCACCCGCCGTACGAGGGCGCGTTCGACGAGCCGATCCCGCACGTGACGATCACGCGCGAGGACGTCCAGGTGCCGATCCGGTGCCGGGCGACCGAGGTGTGGCTGATCCAGGAGGACGAGGCGACCGCAGGCTGGACGACGCGCGCCGTCTTCACGCTCGCCTAGGGCGTGGCGTAGCCGCGCATGCCGTCGAGCAGCGCGGCGAAGAGCCGGTCGGCGAGCTCGTCCGTGCCGGCGCCCGGCCGCAGCCATGTGTACGCCCAGTTCGCGGCCGACAGGAAGAGCAGCGCCGCGGTCGGCACGTCGAGGTCGGTGCGCAGCTCGGACTGGTCGACGCCGTCGCGGAAGAGCTCTCGGAGGCGCTCCTCGTAGCGGCGGCGCTCCGCCACGAAACGCTCGCGACGCTCGCCGGTGAGGTGCCGCCACTCGCGCACGAACACCGTCGCGACGTCGAGCTGGCCGGCGACGACCGCGAGGTGCGCGCGGAGCGCGAGCCGGATCCGCTCGGTCGCGGGCAGCTCGGGCGGCACCGCGTCGAGGCCGGCGTGGAACGCCTCCGCGCCCTCCCAGGCGACCTCCCAGAGCAGGTCCTCCTTCGAGTCGATGTGGTGGTAGAGGGACGGCTTCTGCACGCCGAGCTCCTCCGCCAGGTCGGCGAGCGAGGTGCCCTGGTAGCCGCGCTCCGCGAACAGCCGGGCGGCGATCCGGGTTAGCTCGGTACGGCGTTCGGACATCTATGATTCGACCCTAACGATCGGTAGGTAGGGAGGAGGCCGGAGTGGACGCGCGCACGCAGGAGTTCCTGGACTACGTCCAGTCGGGAGGCCAGGTCGAGGCCACGGACTGGCTGCCGGACGCGTACCGGCAGAAGCTCGTCAAGTTCATCGAGATGCACGCGAACTCCGAGCTGATGGGCGTGCTGCCCGAGCGCGAGTGGATCCTCCGCGCGCCGACCCTCCAGCGCAAGCTCGCGCTGACGGCGAAGGTGCAGGACGAGGTGGGGCACGCGCAGCTCATCTACCGCGTCGCCGAGGACCTCGGGAAGCCGCGCGACGCGATGTTCGCCGACCTGATCTCCGGCAAGGCGAAGTTCCACAACGTCTTCCATTACCCGACGAAGACGTGGGGAGACGTCGGCGTGATCGCGTGGCTCGTCGACGCGGCCGCGATCATCAGCCAGAAGGCGCTGCTCAAGTGCTCGTATGCCCCGTATGCGCGGATCATGAAGAAGATCTGCTGGGAGGAGTCGTTTCACATCCTCCACGGGCGCGACGTGGTCCTCGCGATGATGACCGGCACCGACGCGCAGCGGGAACTGGTGCAGGAGGCGCTCGACAGGTGGTGGGGGCCGCTGATGCAGTTCCACGGCAACCCGATCCCGCGCGACGAGGACCCGATGTGGATCTGGCGGATCAAGTCGCAGGGAAACGAGGAGGCGCGGCAGCAGTTCCTCGAGGGCTACGTGCCGCAGATCCGGGAGCTCGGGCTGACCGTGCCCGACCCGAACCTCCGCCGCCGCGACGACGGCGTGTGGGAGTACAGCGAGCCCGACTGGGCCGAGCTGAAGTCGGTCGTCACCGGCCACGGCCCCCGCTCGCAGGACCGCCTCGCGTTCCGGCAGCGCTTCCTCGAGCAGGAGAAGTGGGTCCGCGACGCGGTGCTCGCGGCATGACGGTCTTCGAGGTCTTCCGCCAGGAGAAGAAGGGGCAGGCGTTCCAGCACGCCGGCTCGGTGGTGGCCCCGGACGCGGCGTTCGCCGACGCGTGGGCGCGCGAGCAGTACGGTCGGCGCGGCGAGAGCGAGGCGCTCTGGCTCGTGCCGCGCGAGTCGATCCACCAGGTGACGGAGTGGGCCGACGAGTTCGACCTGAAGTACCGCCGCGTCGACGGCTACTCGATCAAGGAGCGGCTGCGGATTGCGAGGGAACGTGCGGGCCGAGCGTCTGCTGGCGATCGCTGACGACGAGCTGATCCTCGGCTGGCGCGACTCGGAGTGGACGGGGATCGCGCCGACACTCGAGGAGGACGTCGCGTTCTCGTCGATCGCGCAGAACGAGATCGGCCACGCGCGCGCGCTGTACGAGCTCGCCGCGGCCGAGCTCGGCACCGACGTCGACGCGCTCGCGTTCGACCGGCAGCCGGACGAGTACCGCTGCGCGCCGCTCGTCGAGCTGCACCTGCTCGACTGGGCGCACACGATCGCGCGCCGGTACCTCTACGAGGAGGCCGACCGCGTCCGCCTCGCCGCGCTGATGGCCTGCGACGACGCGGAGCTCGCGGGGCTCGCGGCGAAGATCGACCGCGAGGAGACCTACCATCGCCTGCACGCCGAGCTGTGGGCGGCGCGGCTGCGCGACGAGCCGCGCTTCCGCGCGGCGGTCGAGGAGCTGTGGCCGTACGCGCTCGGGGTCGTCGAGCCGGACCAGCGGGCCGAGCTCGCGCGCCGGGTCGGACTTCGTGTTGAGTCAACACAAACCGTCCAGCGCGGACAGCACACGCCGGAGCTGGCGGAGCTGTGGAACGAGATGACCGAGGTGCGCCGCTCGGCGCCCGGCGCGACATGGTGACCGCCGACGCCGTCTGGGCCGCGCTCGACGAGATCCCCGACCCGGAGATCCCCGTCATCTCGCTCGTCGACCTCGGCGTCATCCGCGACGTGCAGGTGGACGGCGAGCACGTGCGGGTCGAGTTCACGCCCACCTTCCTCGGCTGCCCGGCGCTCGAGGCGATGACGCGGGCGATGGAGGAGAAGGTGTCGGGGCTCGGCGCCGAGCCGGAGATCGCCGTCGTCCAGGACGACTCATGGTCGACCGACCGCATCAGCGCCCTCGGCCGCGAGAAGCTGCGCGAGGCCGGCTTCGCGCCGCCGGCGCCGCGGGCCGCCGGCGCGACCACGCTCGTGCAGCTGCAGTCGAAGGCATTCCGCTGTCCCTACTGCGGCTCCACCGAGACGCGCCTCGAGAACATCTTCGGGCCGACGCCGTGCCGCTCGATCCGCTGGTGCGAGAGCTGCCGCCAGCCGTTCGAGCAGTTCAAGACGATCTAAGCCGCCAGGGAACGCCGCCTCCGGTTAAGAGTTCGGTGAGATCCGGGTCGCCGACCGCGAAGCGCAGGGACAATCGACGCGTGAGGATCCTCGTCGTCGACGACGAGCCCAAGCTCGCCGAGCTGATCGCCCGCGCGCTCCGGGAGAGCGGACACGCGGCCGACGTTGTCCACAGAGGCGACGATGCGCTCTGGATGGCGAAGGGCGCACCCTACGACGCGATCGTGCTGGACGTGATGCTGCCCGGCGCAGACGGGTTCGAGGTCGTGCGACGGCTCCGGCTCGCCCAGATCTGGACACCGGTCCTCCTGCTCACGGCGCGCGACGCAGTCGGAGACCGGGTCGTGGGCCTCGACGCGGGCGCGGACGACTACTTGACGAAGCCGTTCTCGCTCGCCGAGCTGATGGCCCGACTCCGAGCGATCGCCCGGCGCGGGCCGGTGGAACGTCCCACCACTCTCGAGGCAGGCGACCTGCGCCTCGACCCGGCCGCGCACCGGGCGTGGCGCGGCGACGCCGAGCTTGCGCTCTCGGCCCGCGAGTTCGCGCTCCTCGAATTGCTGATGCGGAACGCGGGCTCGGCACTGTCGCGAGTGCAACTGCTCGACGGCGCCTGGGACATGGCGTTCGAGAGTCGCTCGAACATCATCGACGTCTACATGCGCTACCTGCGCGAGAAGATCGACCGTCCCTTCGAGCGCAAGTCGATCGAGACGGTACGGGGCATCGGGTATCGCCTGAGAACGGACGGCGGCTAGGTGAACAGGATCCCGATCCGTGTGCGGCTCACGCTTCCGTTCGCGGTCGCGATGGCGGTGGTGCTCGCGGCAACGGGTGCGTTCGTCTACATCCGGGTCGGGCACCAGTTGATCCGCACCGTCGACACCAATCTGCGGGCGCAGCTCGTCGAGGTGAAGACCAACGCGAGCGAGCAACACGAGCTGATCGACAAAGACGCGACGCTCGGGCCAACCGTGGCTGCAATCGAGCTGCCTTCAGGCGAGGCGCTCGCCCGCGACCCCGCGTCCCTCGCGGAGATCCCCGTTCGCGTCAGCGGCGCGGGAACGGCGCTCTTCACGACGCGCATCCCGGGCCTGCACGGGGACTGGCGCGTCGCGCAGACACGAGGTCGGCTGGCGGGGCGGGACGTGGTGCTCGTCGCAGCTCGCTCACTCGAGGCGCGGGACGAGACGCTGGATCATCTCGCACGCGGATTCATGTTCGCCGCACCGGCGGCGCTGCTCCTCGCCGTCCTCGCCGGCTACGCCCTCGCAGCCGCGGCCCTGCGGCCGGTCGAGGCGATGAGACGCCGCGCCGAAGCGGTCAGCGCCCACGAGACCGGGCAGCGGCTGCCCGTCCCGCCGGCCCGCGACGAGCTTCGCGCACTGGCCGTCACCCTGAACGACATGCTCGCCCGGCTCGAGGCGGCGTTCGAGCACGAACGCCGCTTCGTCGGCGACGCCAGCCATGAGCTGCGCACGCCGCTCGCGCTGCTTCGCGCCGAGCTCGAGCTCGCGCTGAGCCGGCCCCGAAGCCGCGACGAGCTCGAGCAGGCGGTCCGGTCTGCGATGGAAGAGACGGAGCGGCTCTCGCGCCTGGCGGAGGACCTGCTTCTGATCGCCCGCTCGGAGCACGGTCAACTCCCCGTGCGGCTCGAGCCCGTCCGCCCGGGGGAGCTCCTCGAGCGCGTCCGCACGCGGTTCGCGGTCCGCGCGGAGACCCTGGGGAGGCCGCTGCGCGTGGGCGAGTGCACGACCTCGGTCGTGTCGGCCGACCCCCTGCGGCTGGAGCAGGCTCTCGGGAACCTCGTCGACAACGCCCTGACGCACGGAGGGGGTGCGGTGACGCTCCTCGAGCGCGTCCACGACGGCGTCGTCGAGCTGCACGTCACCGACGAAGGCGCCGGGTTCCCGACCGAGTTCACCGAGCGCGCCTTCGACCGCTTCAGCCGCGCAGACGGAGCGCGCGGAGGCGGCGGAAGCGGGCTCGGGCTGGCGATCGTCGCGTCGATCGCTCGAGCACACGGCGGCGCCGCGCAGCTCCGAAACACGGGAGACCGCGGCTCCGACGTCTGGATCTCGGTCCCGAGGATCTCTTAGCCGGCTCACACGTTCGCCTCATGGAGGTCTCATCGGGCAGGCGCACCGTGCCGGTGTGCATCCCGACGTGAGAGAGGCCCAGGTCCTGCGCAGCCTCGGGACGCGGCGCACGCGGCGCGCGACCGCCGCGGCTGCCGCCACGGCGCTCCTCACGACGGTGTTCCTGGCGGTGGCGGCTGCCGCTTCGACCCATCCGAAGCGCATCGTGAACCAGCTCGCGCGCACGAAGCGCCCCGTCGCGCCGGTGACAGCGCCTGCGCCTCCTCTCGTCCCGGTCGAAGGGCATCCGTCTTCGCCACCGCCGCCGCGGCAGCAGCCGACGCCCCCGCCCGCCCCGGCGCCTCCGCCGGCTGCTCCCGTCGTGGTCTCGGGCGGGTCGTGATCGCGTCCGCGTCGTTTCGCTCGCTCGGCACGACGGCGACCGTCGTCGTCACGGACGCCCGGGCGCTCGAGGAAGCCCGCCGGATCCTCGCCGGAGAGCTCGATCGATTCGACGAGGCGTGCAGCAGGTTCCGCACGGACAGCGAGCTGTCGCGCGCCAACGCGAACGCCGGGCACACGGTCGAGATCGGGCCGCTGCTCGCACGAGCGACCGAGGTTGCGATCGCCGCTGCCCGCGCGACCCGCGGCCTGGTCACCCCCACGGTCGGGCCCGCGCTCGCCGCTGCGGGATACGACCGAACCTTCGAGCTCGTGCGGCAGCGCCGGACCTGGACGGTACGCGCGACGGCTCCGAGCACCGACGCGTGGCAGGAGATCCGCCTCGACCTCGCGCAAGGAACGTTGCGCGTCCCTCGCGGCGCCGAGCTCGACCTGGGCGCGACCGCGAAGGCGCTCGCGGCGGATTGCGCGTCCGCGACGATTGCCGGCCGGGTCGGAGGCGGAGCGCTCGTCTCGCTGGGCGGGGACATCGCGGTCGCAGGAGATCCGCCGCGCGGCGGCTGGGTGGTGCGTATCGCCGACGATCACGAGGCACCTCTCGACTCGGCCGGCCCCTCGGTCGTGATCGGCACCGGCGGACTCGCGACGTCCTCGACGACAGTGCGCCGCTGGACGACGGATCACGGCGAAGCGCACCACATCGTCGATCCGCGCACCGGTCGGCCGGCAGCGACACGCTGGCGGACCGTCTCGGTGTACGCAGCCAGCTGCGTCGACGCGAACGTCGCGGCGCTCGCCGCTCTGCTCTCGGGGTCGGACGCACCGGCGCGGCTCGACGAGCGCGGCCTGCACGGCCGGTTCGTTGGCGACGACGGGACCGTCAGCTACGCAGGCGGCTGGCCGGCCGGCGCGGAGGCCGCATGACGAGCGCGAAGGAGCTCTGGTACCTGACGAGAGCGAGCGGCGCCGTCGCGCTCGTGCTCCTGACGGCAGCGGTGGCGCTCGGAGTGCTCGTGTCGCTTCGAGCAGCGACGCCGCGCTGGCCCCGGTTCGCGCTCAACTCGCTGCACCGCAACCTGACACTCCTGGCGATCGCTTTCGTCGGCCTGCACGTCGTCACCACCGTCGCGGACGGCTATGCGCCGATCGGGCTCTGGGATGCGGTCGTCCCCTTCGCGTCGTCGTACCGGCCGATCTGGCTCGGCCTCGGCGCAGTTGCATTCGACCTGCTCCTGGCACTCGTCGTCACGAGCCTTGCGAGGCAGCACGTCGGCGTGCGTCTCTGGCGAGCCGTCCACTGGCTTGCCTACGCCGCGTGGCCGGTCGCGCTCGTCCACGCGCTCGGCGCCGGCAGCGATCCTCGCGCCACGTGGCTCGTCGCGCTCGGTTTCGGCTCGCTGGCGGTCGTCCTCCTCGCCGTCCTGGCGCGGCTCGCGATCGGGGAGCGGCCGGCACCGGGGCGTGTCGCGGGCGCCGTCGCGGCGCTCGCGGTCGCCCTCGCCGTGGTCGTCTGGTGGCGCGGCGGCCCGGCCCGGTCCGGCTGGGCCGCGCGCGCCGGGACGCCGCCGAGCCTTCTGGCGTCCCGGCGGCCGCCGGCGCCCGTGACCGGCACGACACCTGCCGCACCCGTAGAGCCGCCGACGACGTTCGCCTCGTCGCTTCGGGGATCGATCCGCAAGACGAGCCGCGCCGACGGGTTGGTGAGCGTCGTCATGCGGTTCTCGCTCGGCCGCTCGCCGCACGGCAAGCTGCGCATCGACCTTCGCGGGACGCCGATCGAGGACGGCGTGTCGATGACCGCGAGCGGCGTGACCTTCGTGCCGGCGACGACCCGCGCCGTCTACTACGGAAGCGTCACCGGCCTCGACGGCTCCATCGTCGCCGCGACGGTGAAGGACGCTGCCGGTGACACGCTCGAGCTCACCGCCCGCCTCGCACTGAACGAGCTGACCGGCAGCGCCGGCGGGATCCTCGTCGCGGGCCGGCACGAAGACGAGGACACGGGATGACCGCCGCGACGCGTGCGCAGGTCGCGCCCCCGCCCGGCGCCGCCCGGCTGCTCGCCGGGGCGGGCGACCCCCCGACGCTCGATCGGCACCTGGCGGTCTTCGGCCGCGTCGACACGCGCCTCGACGCGATTCGCCTCGCCGAGGAGGCCGGCCTCCGCGGCCGCGGCGGCGCCGGGTTTCCCACGGCGCTGAAGCTCAGGGCGGTCGCGGGGCGGCGCGGCAGACCCGCGGTCGTCGCGAACGGCGCCGAGGGAGAGCCCGCCAGCAAGAAGGATGTCTCCCTCCTCCGCGTCGCGCCGCACCTCGTGATCGACGGCGCGATCCTCGCCGCGAACACGCTCGGCGCGGCCCGGATCGTCCTCGCTCTGTCCAGGCCGCTGCCGCAGGTCGAGCATGCGGTGCGCGAACGGCGGCACCCTGCGCTCGAGATTCGGTACGTCCCCGACCGCTTCGTCGCGGGCGAGGAAACGGCGCTCGTCCGGGCGCTCGCAGGGCACGAGCCGAAGCCGACCCTCAAGCCTCCCTATCCGTTCGAGCGCGGCCTCGACAACCGTCCGACCCTCGTCCAGAACGTCGAGACGCTTGCGCACCTCGCGCTCGTCGCGCGCTTCGGCGCCCCCTGGTTCGGCGACGGAACCTGCCTCGTGACGCTCGCGGGCGGCTTCAAACGGCCGGGCGTCCACGAGGTTCCCCTCGGCGCCCCTCTGGCCGACGTCATCGCCCGCGCCGGCGGGCTGTCGAAGCGCAGCTCGGCCTTCCTCGTCGGTGGGTACTTCGGCAGGTGGTTCTCGGCGAGGGAGGCTTCCTCGCTCACCTTGACGCCGGAGCTCCTCGGCGCCGGGGCGATCGTCGCGCTGCCCGACTCGACGTGCGCCTTCGCCGAATGCGCTCGGGTCGTCGGCTATCTCGCCGACGAGTCCGCCGGTCAGTGCGGGCCCTGCGTGCACGGCCTGGCGGCGATCGCCGACGCGCTGAGAGAGAGCGGCCGCCGCGACCGGCGCCCGGACGTCCGGCGGTGGACCGCCATGGTCGAAGGGCGCGGCGCCTGCCGACACCCCGACGGCGCCGCCCGCTTCGCGCTGTCGGCGCTCGAAGTGTTCGGAGACGAATTCGACCGGCACGCGGGTCACCACGGCTGCGGTCGCCCCTGCGAGCGCGTTCTCCCACTGACGGCGCGACGGTGAAAAGGCCTCGGCTGACGCTCGTCGTCGACCCGATTGCCTGCGAGGGTCACGGCCTCTGCAGCGAGCTCTTCCCGGAGCGAATCACGCTCGACGACTGGGGCTACCCCATCGTCGACGGAACGCCGATTCCGGAAGCGCTCGAGCGGCACGCACGGCGGGCGGCTGCGGACTGCCCTCGCTGCGCGCTCAAGCTCGTGCGAGGCCGATGACGCGGCTGAACCCCGAAGGAACGCCCGGCCGGCGGCAGGAACACAGCGCGGGAGCCGGGTGACGAAGGCGGGGCTTCATCTCCCGCTCATCCGTCCCGGCGTACCGTGCGCGCGTGCAGCCGGTGCGCGCACTCGTCCTGCTGGTCGCGGTTGCCGCTGCCACAGCCTGCGGCAGCGGCCCGAAGCACGGTCAGGCTGCCGGGACGACCGTCACGACGACGACAACGACGACGCGCCGTGTCCATCATCGTGTTCAGCCGGTAACCGTCGTCGAGCGGCGCATCGGCTCGCTCCCTGCCCCGCTCCAGGATGAGACGGCCGCACCCTGGCGTCGTGGCGCGATCCTCGCGGGCGGCCTCACCGCCACGGACACGTCGACGAACGGCGTCGAGGTCGTACGCGCCCGCGGAACCGTAACGCCGATTCCACAGCCGCTCCACGACTCGACGGGAGCCGCCCTCGGCAACGCCGTCTACCTGTTCGGCGGCGGCACCGGCAGCGCGCAGCTCGATGCGATCGTTCGCGTCGCGCCCGGCCCGCATGCGACCGTGGGGCGCTTGCCGGCACCGAGCTCCGACCAGTCGGGTGCGGTCGTCGGCCCCGCCGAATACATCGTGGGCGGCTACACGGGCGCGCGGTGGCTCGACACGATCGTCCGCTGGCGCCCCGGCCATGCGGCCCGGGTGGTCGGGCACCTGCCGACGCCGCTGCGCTACGCAGCCGTCGCCGCGGTCGACGGCCAGGTCGTCATCGCGGGCGGCTCCAGGCCCGACGGAACCGCGAGCGCCGCCGTCCTGTCGTTCGACCCGCAGACGCGGCGCCTCAGACGCATCGGCACGCTCTCCGCCCCGACGACCCACGCAGCCGCTGCAGCGCTCGGGCGATACGTGTACGTCGTCGGAGGCCGCGGCGCGGCGCTCGACACCCCGACGGCCGCGATCGAAGCGGTCGACCCGGAGCGCCGCAAGGTCATCCCGGCCGGGGCGCTCGGGACGGCGCGCTCCGATCTCGCCGCGGTCGGCCTGCCGGGCAGGATCCTCCTCGCCGGGGGACACGAGACGAGCGGCACCGTCGCGACCGTCTCGGAGCTCCTCCCGTCAGTCCGGCACGGGTCGGCGGTCCCGAAGCTCGTGAGCTCGAGCAACGTGTACGCCGCCGACACCCCGGCGGGGATCACCGGTGCCGCACGCCACGCGCTGCCGCGCATCTACGTCCCGAACTCGAAGTCCGACAGCGTGGACGTGATCGACCCGTCGACGTACAAGGTGGTCGGCCACTTCGCGGTCGGCGGCCTCCCCCAGCACGTCGTCCCGTCCTACGACCTCGCGCACCTCTACGTCACGAACGACACCGGCAACTCGCTCACCGAGATCGACCCGCGCACGGCAAAGCCCGTGCGCACGCTGCCCGTCGCCGATCCGTACAACATGTACTTCACGCCCGACGGGCGCTACGCGATCGTCGTGGCGGAGCGCAACCAGCGGCTCGACTTCCGCGACGCGCACACGTTCGCGCTCGTCCACTCGGTCGCGACGCCGTGCCGCGGCGTCGACCACATGGACTTCACCGCCGACGGGACGAAGGCGCTCGTCAGCTGCGAGTTCTCGGGCCAGATGCTCGTGGTCGACGTCGCGCGCCAGCGCGTGCTCAAGGTGTTCCCGATCGGTCGCGGGAACGGCATGCCGCAGGACGTGAAGCTCTCGCCCGACGGACGCGTCTTCTACGTCGCGGACATGATGGCGAACGGCGTCTGGATCGTCGGCGCAAAGAGCTTCCGCGTCGTCGGCTTCGTCCACACAGGCGCCGGTGCGCACGGTCTCTACCCGAGCCGCGACGCTCGCTTCCTCTACGTGTCGAACAGGCAAGGCCACTCCGTCTCGGTGCTCGACTTCTCCACCCGCAAGGTGGTGAAGACGTGGGAGATCCCGAACGGCTCGCCCGACATGGGCGGCGTGTCGGCAGACGGGAAGGTGCTGTGGCTCAGCGGCCGCTACAACAGCGAGGTCTACGCGATCTCCACGCGCAACGGGAAGCTGCTCGCGCGCATCCCGGTCGGGGCGGGGCCGCACGGGCTGTGCGTCTGGCCCCAGCCCGGCCGCTACTCGCTCGGGCACACCGGCATCCTCCGCTGACGCAGCTCAGCGCTTCGCGGCCCAGTCGCGCTCCGCCTCTGCCTCCATTCGCTCGAGGCGTGCGTAGTAATCCGGAAACTCCTTCATGTGCGCGAGCGCGATCTTGCCGGTCAGGATCGGGTCGTCGTGCGTGACGTCGGTCTGCGGGTCGTGGGATCCGTGCTCGAGCTCCACGTCCATCCCGCGGCGGAACTCTTCGAGATCGAAGCGGCTCCAGTCGACTCCGATCTCGTCGCCGACGCGTCGCGCTTCCTCGCTCGTGGTTCGCCTGGACATCCAGTCGAAAGTCTGACGGATCGCCCGGCAAATCGAAAGCCTTAACGGGATCCGCACGAACCTCCCTCAGACGGGGGAGAAAACTCCCGGAAACCTGCGCTACTTGTGTAGTGCGGTATGGGGTCACGTAGGGGTCAAACGGCGCTCGTCGCCGTGCTCGTCGTCGCAGCGGCATGCGCATCCACGGCGTGGGGCGCGTCGCTCGAGGTGCTGATCCGGCACACCCCGAACAAGACGGAGACGAACCGCACCGCCCGCACGATCAACGGGATCGTCATCCACGACACCGAGGGCCGCTTCATCGGCTCGGTCCGTGTCCTGCAGCGCGCGCACACCGAGGCCTCGGCGCACTTCGTCGTCTCCCGCTCCGGCCAGATCGTGCAGCTCGTGCCGATCAGCGACGTCGCCTGGCATGCCGGCAACAGCTACTGGAACCTGCACTCGATCGGCATCGAGCACGAAGGCTGGGCGGGCCGCCGCGCCTACACCGAGGCCGAGTACCGCGCCTCCGCCAAGCTCGTCGCATACCTCGCGCACCGCTGGACGATCCCGATCGACCGGAAGCACATCATCGGCCACGCCGAGGTCCCCGACCCGTACCACCGGGGCCGGTACGGCGGCGTCTCACACCACACCGACCCCGGCCGCTACTGGAACTGGGCGCACTACATGAGCCTCGTCCGCTACTACGCCGCGCACCCGGTGATGCCGAAGTTCGTCAAGGGGATGACGCTGCACGAGACGCCTCTCCCCCCGGCGCGCTCCGAGGTGAGCGCGCGGCCGGCGCGGCCGGCCCGCCCGACCGTCGACCGCAACGCGACCGTCCACGGCACGGCCCTCTGGTGGTCGGGGATCGACTACCAGCGGCGCGCCGACAAGCACATCTGGAAGGCCGAGTTCTTCGTCGACGGCAAGCTGCTCTACACCGACCACACGTGGCCGTACTCGTTCCATCGCACGATCGGCTGGAACACCCGCTCGGTCGCGAACGGCCGCCACATGCTGAGCGTCCTCTCGTTCGGCGCCCACCACTACCGCGCGTGGAAACGCATCCCGGTGCGCGTCGACAACCCGCCGCTCCGCATCCGCGTGACGGGGGCTGTCTCCGGCGGCGCCGTGTACGGCCACCTCAACCTCACCGCGACGGTGAGCCAGCCGGTCGACCGCGTCGTGCTCTACGCGGACGGGCAGCCGGTGAGCCGCGACTCGTCGGCGCCGTTCTCGCTGCAGTGGGACACGATCGGCCAGAGCGAGGGCTCGCACGCGCTCATGGTGTACGCGCGCGACGCGCACGGCCACCGCGCCGCCCTGCAGCTGCCCGTCGTCGTCGCCAACGACCCGAGCTTCCCCACGGCGCTCTCGCGCAACTGGGTCACGCACCACCTGAACGACTCGCTGTTCTCGCTCAACTAGCGTCCCGGCATGGCCGGTCTCGCGCACGCGGCCGGTCAGGTGTGGCCGGCGTTCGCCCTCGTCACAGGGCTGCTCCTCGTCGGCCTGGTCGCCGAGCAGGACGGGCTCTTCGCCGCCGCAGGCCGGTGGCTCGCGCAGCTCCCCGGCGGGACGCGCGCCGTCTACGTGGTCGCGCTCTCCCTCGTCGCGCTGGTGACGGCGGTCCTGAACCTCGACACCTCGGTGTTCTTCCTGACGCCGGTGCTCGTGCACCTGGCGCGGGCGCGCAGGGTCGACGAGGCGCCGTTCCTCTACGGCGCGGTCTTCATGTCGAACGCCGCCTCGCTGTACCTGCCCGGCTCCAACCTGACGAACCTGATCGTGCTGCACGGCGAGCGCATCTCCGGCGCGACCTTCCTCGCGCGCACGTGGCCCGTCGCGCTGACCGCCACGATCTCGACGGCGCTCGTCCTGCTCGTGCTCTTCCGTTCCGAGCTGGCGGCGCCGAGCTCGACCGCACGCGGGGACGCCGAGCCGCGCTACCGGGTCGGGCTCGCCGCCGTCGCCCTCTCGGCGGCGCTCGTGCTCGTGCTCGGCTCGCCGGCGCTGCCGGTGCTCGCGGTCGGCGTGGCCGCGATCCTCGCCGACCGTGCCCCGTGGCCCCGGATCGCCGCCGCGGTCGACGTCCGCGTGCTCGCCGGGCTCTTCGTCCTGGCGGTGCTCCTCGGCGGCCTCGGCCGCTGGTGGCACGGGCCGGTGTCGCTCCTCCACCACCTCGACGAGCGGGAGACCGCGATCGCCGGCGCCGTGGCCGCGCTGGTCGTGAACAACCTGCCCGCCTCGGTCCTGCTGACGCCGACACCGCCGGTGCACGGACGTGCGCTCCTGCTCGGGCTGAACCTCGGCCCGAACCTCGCCGTCACCGGCTCCCTCTCGGCGTTCCTGTGGCTGCGGGTCGCGCGCTCGCTCGGCGCGCAGCCGTCGGCGCTCCGCTACTCGCGGCTCGGGCTCGTGCTCGTGCCGATCACCCTCGCGGCGTCGCTCGTCGCGCTGCGCCTCTAGGCCGACGGCCCGCCCGCGAAGCTCGGGTATCTCCCCGTCAGCAGCAGCACGTAGCCGTACGTCTGCAGCTCGAACTGGAGCATCCACGCGCTCAGGTCGCGCATCCCCTGCGGCATCCGCCCGAGCACGAGGCAGACGAACCAGCCGAAGAACGCGACGATCGAGTTGACGATGCGGAAGACGTACGAGAGGACGAACGCGGGGATCGCGAGCAGCACCCGGAAGAAGACGGTGAGGCGGCTCTGCTGCGCGGGCGGGTCGATGCGCAGGTCGACCGGGTACGTGCCCGACTCGCCGAGGAACGGCGGCCACGGATCGGCCAGCAGGAAGATGTACGCGTTCAGGTGCGCGGTCGCGCGCAGGAAGCGCGCCAGGAACTCGTGCAGCCCGTCGGGCACGCGGCCGGTGAAGAGCGCGGCGAACCAGGCGACGATCGCCGCGACGTACGCCAGGATCCCCCACACCCCGAGCACGATCTCCTGCGGGATGGCGAGCAGAAAGCGGAAGAGCACCGTGAGGCGGTTGCGCTTCAGGTCGTCGTTCACGATCAGGCCGATCGGATGACGGTCGGACTGCGTGGCGGTCATGACGCTCCCTTCTCGAACTCGAAGCCGCCGCTCGAGAGCGACGGGTAGCGGTCGGTGAGCAGGAACACGTAGGCCAGGGCCTGCGCCTGGTAGCGAAGGCAGTACGCCCCGAGGTGCTGGAAGCCCACCGGGATGCGGGCGGCGAAGACGGCGGTGAACCACGAGAGCACCCCGACGACCAGGGCGACGAGCCCGAGGACGTAGGCGAACACGAGCGCGGGCAGCGCGAGGACGATGCGGACGGCGACGGTCCAGCGCGCCTGCCGCACGGGCGGGTCGATGCGCAGGTCGATCGGGTACGTCCCCTCCCAGCCCCGGAAGCGCGGGAACGGGTCGGCGAGGAGCAGCGCGTACGCGTTGGCGTGCGTCGCGTACCGCACGTACCGCGCGAACCACGCATGGAGCGCCTGCGGCGTGCTGCCCCGCACGAGCACGATGAACCAGTTGACGATCGCGACGAGGATCGCCACGTAGGTCCACAGCTCGACGAGGTAGAGGTGCGGGTAGGCGAGCAGGAGCCGCAGCGCCGAGGTGAGCCGCCAGCGCCGCCGGTCGTCGGCATTCCGCAGGGTCACCGGGTGCGTCCGCGGCGCCTCGGCGCCGGTGAACGCAGCCTCGCGCTTCTCGAGGAACGCCGCGACCCCTTCGCGGAAGTCGGGCGTCTGCGTCAGCTCGGCCTGCGTGGTCGCCTCGAGCTCGAGCTGGGCGTCGAAGGGCGTGGTCTCTGCGGCATCCAGGAGCCGCTTCGTCTCCCACACGGCGCGCGTGGGCATCGCGGCGAAGAGCTGCGCGACCTCGTGCGTCCGCGCGGCGAACTCCTCGTCGGGGACGACCTCCGAGACGAGCCCCCACTCGCGCGCCTCGTCGGCCGAGAGCCGCCGGCCCGTGGAGAGCCACTCGAAGCTGCGCGCCGCCCCGAGCAGCCGCCGCGCGAGCCACGTGCCGCCGGAGTCCGGGACCAGGCCGATCTTGACGAACGCCGGGACGAAGCTCGCGGACTGCGCGGCGATCCGCACGTCGCAGGCGAGGGCGAGCGACAGGCCGGCGCCTGCGGCCGCGCCGTTCACCGCGGCGATCACCGGCTTCTGCAGCGCACGGATCGCGAGCACGTTGCGGTGGTAGTTCTCGCGCAGGTTCTGCGCGACGTCGCCGGCCCCGGCCGAGAACTCCTGCAGGTCCTGCCCGACGCAGAACCCGCGGCCCGCGCCGGTGATCACGACGGCGCGCACGCCGGGGTCGCGCTCTGCTTCCTGCAGCGCGTCGAAGACGCCCTGGTGCACCGAACGGTTGAGCGCGTTCAGCACGTCGGGGCGGTTCAGCGTGATCGTGAGGACCGCGCCCTCACGGGTCACCTCTACGTCGGCCATCGGGCGGACCATACTTCGACGCATGGACCGATATGCCTCGTTCCCGAGCCTCGAGCTCGACCGGCCCGCCGAGCATGTGCTGCGGCTGACGCTGCGCGCGCCCGGCCGCCTCAACGCGGTGAGCGGGACGATGCACCGGGAGCTCGCCGAGGTGTGGAAGGCGATCGGCGACGACGACGAGACGCGCGCCGTCCTCGTGCGCGGCGCCGACGGCGCGTTCAGCTCGGGCGGCGACCTCGACCTCGTGCTCGACATCGCCTCCGACCAGGCGACGCGGCTGCGCGTGTTCCACGAGGCGCGCGACCTCGTCTACAACGTGATCGACTGCCCGAAGCCGATCGTCTCGGCGATGACCGGGCCGGCGGTCGGCGCGGGGCTGGCGGTGGGGCTGCTGGCCGACGTCTCGATCGCGACGCCCGAGGCGCGGATCGTGGACGGCCACACGAAGCTCGGCGTCGCGGCCGGCGACCACGCGGTGATCGTGTGGCCGCTCCTGTGCGGGCTCGCGAAGGCGAAGTACCACCTGCTCCTCTGCGAGCCGCTCGACGGCGCGGAGGCGGAGCGGATCGGACTGGTCTCGCTGTGCGTGCCGGCGGACGAGCTCGAGAAGCGGGCGCTCGCGGTCGCGGCGCGGCTCGCGCAGGGGTCGCAGCCCGCGATCCGGCACACGAAGCTCGCGCTCAACAACTGGCTGCGCCTCGCCGGCCCGTCGTTCGACGCCTCGCTGGCGCTCGAGTTCCTCGACATGACCGGGCCCGACGTCCACGAGGGCGTCGCGGCGGTGCGCGAGAAGCGCGCGCCCGAGTTCTAGCCGAGCTCGGCGAACTCGACGCCGAACGGCACGCCCATCGCGGCTGCGTCCTCGCCGGTCGCGGCGAACTCCGGGCTGCGCGCCGCCGCCTTGAAGGCGTCCAGGTCGGGCCACTCGAACTCGGCGTAGTAGCGGTGCCGCGGCTCGCCCGCCGGCGACCCGAACACGCGGCCGTGGCGGAAGGTCGCGCCCGGCACCTGCCGGCAGAGCTCGACGTGCTGCGCATACCGGTCGGGGTCGACGTCCCCCTCGTAGAGTACGAATGCTCTGACCATGTCGAAGGACCTTACGTGAGCGGGCTCGCGGTCGCCCTCGCCGTCATCGGCGGGCTCGCGGGCTCGGTTCAGGTGGCCGTGATGGGCCGCTTCGGCGGCCGCGTGGGCGTGTTCGAGGCGCTCGCGTTCTCGACTGCGATCCAGCTCGTGCTCGCGCTGGGGGTCGTCTTCGCTGTCCGCGGCGGGCTCGGCGGCCTCCACCACGTGACGAAGACGCCGCTGTGGATGTGGGCGGGCGGCCTGATGGGCTTCACGGTGGTGTCGGCGATCACGTTCGCCCAGCCGCGGATCGGCGCGACCGCGGTGATCGGGATCCTGATCGCCGGCCAGCTCGTGATGGGGGCGATGATCGACCGGTTCGGCCTCTTCGGCGTCGAGCAGATCGACATCTCGCCGGCGCGCGCCCTCGGGATCGTGCTGCTGGGAATCGGCGCGGCCCTCTCGCTCGTTCGGTAGCTGCGTGAGTCAGCACGCACGCGTCTGGACGGCGCTCGTCACCGTCTACGTCATCTGGGGCTCGACGTACCTCGGCATCTACTACGCCGGGCACACGATCCCGCCCCTGTTCGCGGCCTCGACGCGCTTCATCGCCGCGGGCGCGCTGATGGCGCTGATCGTGCGCGCCCGCGGAGGCTCCCTCCGCGTGTCGCCGCGCGCGTTCGTCACGTGCGTGCTCGTCGGGATCCTGCTCCCCGGCGCGAACTCCGTGCTGTTCTTCGCAGAACGCAACGTGCCGACCGGGCTCGCGTCGCTGCTGATCGCGTCGGTGCCGCTGTGGGTCGCGCTGCTCCGCGTGAGCCGCGAGCGGCTTCCCTGGCAGGTGCTGGCCGGCGTCGGCATCGGCTTCGCCGGCGTCGCGGTGCTCGCCCAGCCGTCGGGCGGTGCGAAATGGTGGGGGCTCGCGCTCTGCTTCCTCTCGGCGACCATGTGGGCGACGGGCTCGTTCATCTCGGCCCGGCTCGAGATGCCGGAAGACCCGTTCGCGGCGACGGCGATCGAGATGCTCGTGGGCGGGTTCGTGATGCTGCCGTTCGGCATCGCGACCGTGCACCACTTCTCGCCGGCGGCCTCGTCGATCGCCGGGTGGGTCTACCTCGTCGTCATGGGCTCGGTCGTCGGCTACACGGCGTACGTGTGGCTGCTTGCGAACGCACCGCTCGGGATGGTGTCGACCTACGCGTACGTGAACCCGATCGTGGCGATCACGCTCGGCGTGATCTTCCGCGGCGAGCACCTCACATGGCGGCTGCTGGTCGGCGCGCTCGTCGTCGTCGCGGCAGTCGCGCTGGTGGTGCGCCAGGAGCCCGCGGACGCGCCTGCTCCCGAGGAGACGGGTGGTAGCGTCCCCGCGTGGAGCTCCTCGTCGGACGCGTGATCTCGGTCTCCGACCACCCCGGGGCGCGCGGGCCGTCGTTCCTGCTCGAGGTCGACCTCGGCGGCCGCGGCGTCCGGCAGGCGCAGATCGAGCCCGGCGACTACGCGAACGGCCCTCGCCTCGTGCGCCCCGACGGCGCCGTCGAGCCCGGCACGCCCGTCGCGTGACCGGCGTAGGCTCGACGGAGCCGCCCGGGAGCGCAGGCGCCGACCTGCGCGGCGCCGGAGCGCGATGAAGTTCGGCCTGATCGTCCCGCAGGGCTGGCGCGGCGACCTCGACGGGCGCGACTTCGAGACGGCGGCGGCGGTCGCGCGGCGCGCGGAGGAGCTCGGCTTCGACTCGATCTGGCTCTACGACCACCTGCAGACGCGCGACGGCGACCCGGACCCCGTCCTCGAGTGCTGGACGACGCTCGCCGCGCTTGCGCGCGAGACCACGCACGTGCAGCTCGGCCAGATCGTGACCTGCGCCCTGTACCGCAACCCCGGGCTGCTCGCGCAGATGGCCTCGACCGTCGACGCGGCGAGCGGCGGCCGCGTGTACGTCGGCGTCGGCGCGGGCTGGGACGAGCGCGAGTGGCTCGACTTCGGGTACGGGCCGGTCATGCCGCCGGTCCGCGCGCGGCTCGGCCACCTCGAGCGCACGCTGCAGGTGCTGCGCGCCCGCCGCCACGGGCGCCCGATCCTCGTCGGCGGCGCCGGCGAGAAGGTGCTGCTGCGGCTCGTCGCGCAGTACGCCGACGCCTGCAACCTCACGGACTCCCTCGACCCCGCCTTCTACCGCCACAAGCTGGACGTCCTCCGCGGCCACTGCGAGGCGGTCGGGCGGGATTACGCGGAGATCGAGAAGACCGCGTCGTTCACGGTGCGCGAGGACGACGACGTCGACTTCGATGCGCTCGCCGCGGCCGGGATCGAGCGGTTCATCGTCTACCTCGACCCGCCCGCCGACCTCGACGTGCTGGAGCGGTTCGCTACAGGCAGATGTCGTCCGGCCTGACCGGCACGCGGGCCAGCTCGCGGCCCGTCGCGGCGCGCAGCGCCGAGACGATCGCCGCGGTCGAGACGACCGTCGGCGGCTCGCCCACGCCCTTGACGCCGTAGGGCGCGTCGGGCTCCGGGTCCTCGATCAGCACCGACTCGACCGGCGGCATGTCGAGCGCCGTCGGGATCAGGTAGTCGGTGAAGCTCGCGTTCGTGATCAGGCCGCCGCGCGTCTGGATCTCCTCCATCAGCGCGAGCCCGAGGCCCTGCGCCGTGCCGCCCTCGATCTGCCCCTCCACCTGCTGGGGGTTGACCGCCTTGCCGACGTCCTGCGCGGCGCCGATCCAGACGACGCGCGTCAGGCCGAGGTCGACGTCGACCTCCGCGACGACCTTCATCGCGCAGGTCGCGAACGCCACGTGCGCGCGCTCGCCGGTGATCTGGCCGGTCTCGGGGTCGAGCGGCGTCGTGCGGGGATGGCGGTAGATCCGCTCGACGTCGACCTCCTCGCCGGGCCGCCGCGCCTGCTCCTCGAGCGCAGCGCGGCAGGCGTCCCGGACGGCGCCGGCGACCATCCACGTGAGGCGCGACGCCGACGCGGAGCCCGACGAGTCGACGGTCGCGGTCTGGTGCGGCGCGAGGCGGACGTCGTCGATCCCGAGCTCGGTGCGCGCGACCTGCAGCATCACGCCGGTCACGCCCTGGCCGACCTCGGCGGCGGCGCAGTGCACCTCGGCCGAGCCGTCCGCGAGCAGCCGCACGCGCGCGGCCGTGTAGTCGTCGAAGCCCTCCGAGTACGCGATGTTCTTGAAGCCGACCGCGAAGCCGACGCCGCGCCGGACGCCGTCGCCGTTCGTCGTGTTGCCGGCGCCGCCGGGCAGCCGGATCACGTCGCGCGGGAGCGCCTCGGGCGCCGGCGGCTCGAGTGCGGCGGCGGCGCGGATGCACTCCGCGACCGGCATCGAGCCGGTGATCGTCTGCCCCGTCGGGAGCACGTCGCCGGTCTTCAGCGCGTTCAGGAGGCGGAGCTCGACAGGGTCGATCTCGAGCGCGGCGGCGAGCTTGTCCATCTGCGCCTCCGCGGCGAACGCCGTCTGCACGGCCCCGAACCCGCGCATCGCGCCGCACGGCGGGTTGTTCGTGTACACCGCCGTCGACTCGATCAGCGCGTTCGGCGTCTCGTACGGCCCCACGGCGAAGGAGGCGGCGTTCGACGCGACGGCGGTCGACGACGAAGCGTACGCGCCGCCGTCGAGCAGGATCCTCATCCGGACGTTCACGAGCCTGCCGTCCCTCGTCGCGCGATGCTCGGCCCAGATCCGCGCCGGGTGCCGGTGCACGTGGCCGGTGAACGACTCCTCACGGTTGTAGACGATCTTCACCGGACGGTTCGTGTGCAGCGCGAGCAGCGCGCCGTGCACCTGCATCGACAGGTCCTCGCGCCCGCCGAAGGCGCCGCCGACGCCCGCGAGGTGGATGCGCACCTGTGCGAGCGGCAGCCCGAGGCACGGGGCGACCTGCGCGCGGTCGACGTGCAGCCACTGCGTGGCGACGTAGATGTCCACCCCGCCCTCGCCGTCGGGCACGGCGAGCCCCGACTCGGGCCCGAGGAACGCCTGATCCTGGATGCCGATCTCGTAGTAGCCGCTGACGCTCACGTCGCCCGCCGCGGCGGTGTCGCCGTGGTGGATCTCCATGTGGCGCACGACGTTCGGGCGGTCGTCCTCGCGGTAGCCGTGGCCGCGCGTGGGCTTCGCCGGATGGAGGTCGGGCTGCCGGGTCGCGCGCTCCATGTCGGAGACGGGCTCGAGCGGCTCGTAGACGACGCGGATCTTCTCCGCGGCGCGGCGTGCCTGCTCGGGATGCTCGGCGCCGACGAGCGCGACCGGCTCGCCGTAGTAGAGGACGCGGTCGATCGCGAGCACCGGCTGGTCGGGGAACTCGAGGCCGTACGTCTTCTGACCCGGCACGTCCTCGTGCGTCAGCACCGCGTGCACGCCGGGCATGGTCAGCGCCTCGGAGATGTCGACGGAGACGATCCGCGCGTGCGAGTGCGGGCTGCGCAGCGTGTGCCCCCACAGCATCCCGGGCACGACAGCGTCGCTCGCGTACGCGAACTCACCCTTCACCTTCGGGGGCGCGTCGGCGCGGCGGACGACCTCGCCGACCTTCCCGACCTGCAGCGGCTGCCGGACCGTCTGCGTCATGTGCGGGCGGCGGCGGCGTGGACCGCGTCGAAGATCTTCGCGTAGCCGGTGCAGCGGCAGAGGTTGCCGGAGAGCGCCTCGCGGATCTCGTCGTCGGACGGATCCGGGTTGCGGCGGAGCAGGTCGGCGGTGGCGACGACGAGGCCCGGCGTACAGAAGCCGCACTGGACGGCGCCCGCCTCGACGAACGCCTGCTGCACCGGGTGCAGCTCCTCCCCGTCGGCGAGCCCCTCCACCGTGGTCACCTCGTGCCCGTCGGCCTGCGCGGCGAGCACGAGGCACGCACACACGAGCGTGCCGTCGAGGAGCACCGAGCAGGAGCCGCACTCGCCCTGCTCGCACGCGTTCTTGGAGCCGGGGAAGCCGAGCTTCTCGCGCAGCGCGAAGAGCAGCGACTCGCCTTCCCAGCAGTCCGCCTGATGCTCCTCGCCGTTGATCTCGACGGTGATCCTCATACCAAGACCCGCTTCAGCGCGCGCTCGGTGAGCACGCGCAGCGCATGACGACGGTAGCGCTCCGTGCCGCGCACGTCGTCGATCGGAGACGCGGCGGCGGCAACCCGCTCCGGAAAAGTGGACGCCTCCTCGCGCGGGGCCGTGACGAGCACCGGGCGCGGCGCGGCGCTGCCGCAGCAGGCGCGCAGCTCGTCGCCGGCCGAGACGGCGAGCGAGACGACCGCGATCACCATCGCGTTCCGCGGCCCGACCTTCATGAACGTCTGCGCAGCGCCGGAAGGCTCGAGCCAGACAGCACTGATCAGCTCGTCCGGCTCGAGCGCGTTGCGCTTCACGCCGGTGACGAACTCCGCGACCGGGACGCGGCGGGTGCCGCGCACGGACGCGCACTCGACCTCGGCGCCCTCGACGACGAGCGGCGGGATCGCGTCGCCGGCAGGCGACGCGGTGCCGAGGTTGCCGCCGATCGTGCCGCGGTTCCGGATCTGCGGCGAGCCGACCGTGCGCGACGCCTCGGCGAGCGCCGGCACCACGTTCCGGAGCTCGCCGTGCTCGATCTCGGAGTAGGTCAGGCCGGAGCCGAGGCGCAAGGCCCCCCGCTCCCGCCGGAAGCCGCGCAGCTCGGCCACCTCGTTCAGGTTGAGCATCGTCCCGGGCCGCCCGCGGTCGAAGTTCAGGGCGACCATCAGGTCGGTTCCGCCCTGGATCGGCCAGGCATCCGGGTGCTCCGACTTGAGCCGGAGCGCCTCGTCGAGGGAGCTGGGCGTTAGGACGTCCACGGCGCGGACTGTACGGTTCTTCGTCGATGGACGCACCCCTTTCGCGGCGGCTGGCGGTGGCGCGCGGGGACGAGCCGGCCGACCTCGTGATCCGCGGCGGCCGGGTCCTCTCGGTCTTCACGCGCGAGTGGCTCGACACCGGCGTGGCCGTCGTCGACGGCTTCGTCGCCGGTCTCGGCGAGTACGAGGGACGGGAGACCCTGGACGCCTCCGGCAAGTACCTGGTGCCGGGGTTCATCGACGCGCACATGCACCTCGAGTCGTCGAAGCTGCTCGTGGACGAGTTCGCCCGCCTCGTGCTGCCGTTCGGGACGACCGCCGTCGTCGCCGACCCGCACGAGATCGCCAACGTGCTCGGGACGGACGGCGTCCACTGGCTGCTCGACTCGAGCGCCGGGCTGCCGCTCGATGTCTTCTTCATGGCGTCGTCGTGCGTGCCCGCCTCGTCGTTCGAGTCGCCGCGCCGCGCGCTCTCGACGGGCGACCTCGACGCGCTGCTGCGCCGCCGGCGGGTGATCGGCGTCGCCGAGATGATGAACTTCCCCGGCGTCGTGTCCGGGTCGCCGGCCGAGCTCGCGAAGCTCGAGCTCGCTCGGCACGTCGACGGCCACGCGCCGGGCGTGCTCGGCCGCGCGCTGAACGCGTACGCGGCGGCCGGGATCCGCTCGGACCACGAGGCGTACAGCTTCGAGGAGGGGCTCGAGCGCCTGCGCGCGGGCCTGTGGCTGCTGATCCGCGAGGCGACCGCGGCCCGCAACCTGCAGGCGCTGCTGCCGCTCCTCCGCGAGTACGGCCCGTCGCGCATCGCGTTCTGCACCGACGACCGCGAGCCGGAGCACATCGCCGAGGACGGCCACATCAACGGGATGGTGCGCGACGCGGTGGCGTTCGGGATCCCGCCCGAGGACGCGCTCGTCTGCGCGACCCTCTCGCCGGCGCTCTGGCACGGCCTGCACGAGCTCGGCGCCGTCGCGCCCGGCTACCGCGCCGACCTGCTGCTGCTCCCCGACCTCGAGCGGTTCGTCCCGGAGACGGTGCTGAAGAACGGGCGGCCGGTGGCCGAGTTCCCGCGCGCCGAGGTGCCCGACTGGGTGCGGCACACGGTGCGCATCGGCGCCTTCGGCCCCGAGATGTTCCGCGTGCCGTGGGAGGGCGGCGAGGCGCGCGTGATCGGCGTCATCCCGGGGCAGATCGTCACGGACTCGCTCGTCGCGACCCCGCCGACCCGCGCGGGCGAGGCGGTCGCCGACCCGGCGCAGGATCTCGCCAAGATCGCCGTCGTCGAGCGGCACCTCGGCACCGGGCGGGCCGGGCTCGGGTTCGTGCGCGGGTTCGGGCTCGAGCGCGGAGCGATCGCCTCGACGGTCGCGCACGACGCGCACAACGTCGTCGTCGTCGGGATGAACGACGCGTCGATGGCGGCCGCCGTGCGCCGGCTCGCGAACCGCGGCGGCGGCATCGTCGTCGTCGACGGCGCCGAGGTGCTCGCCGAGCTGCCGCTGCCGGTCGCCGGGCTCCTCTCCGACGCGCCGCTCGAGGAGGTCGTCGCCCAGTCGCACGCGCTCGCCGCAGCGGCGCGGCAGATCGGCTGCACGCTCGAAGCGCCGTTCCAGCACCTGTCGTTCCTCGCGCTCAGCGTGATCCCGAGCCTGAAGATCACCGACCAGGGGCTCGTCGACGTCGACCGGTTCGAGCTGGTGGAGCTCTCCGCATGATCCTCGGCAACGCCTGGATCGCGACGATGGACGACGCCGGCACCGAGCACCGCCGGGGCTGGCTGCGGCTCGAGGACGGCCTGGTGGCGGAGGTGGGCGCGGGCGACGCGCCCGACGGCGCCGAGGACCTGCGAGGCGCGGTCGTCACGCCCGGGTTCGTCAACACCCATCACCACCTGTACCAGACGCTCACCCGCGCCCGGGCGCAGGAGGCCGACCTGTTCACGTGGCTGAAGACGCTCTACCCGGTGTGGGCGCGCATCGACGACGAGATGGAGCACGCCGCCGCCCTGTGCGGGCTGGCGGAGCTCGCGCTGTCCGGGTGCACGACCGTCTTCGACCACCACTACGTGTTCCCGCGCGGCGTCTCGGGGCTCGTCGAGGCGGAGCTCGCGGCGGCGCGGGAGCTCGGCGTGCGCATCGTCGCCTCGCGCGGGTCGATGGACCTCGGCGAGAGCGACGGCGGCCTGCCGCCGGACTCGCTGGTCGAGGACCTCGACACGATCCTCGCCGACACCGAGCGCCTGCACGGGATGGTGGACGGTGCGATGGCGCAGGTCGTCGCCGCGCCGTGCAGCCCGTTCTCGGTGACGACGCGGCTGATGGAGGAGTCGGCCGCGCTCGCGCGCACGCTCGGGCTGCAGCTGCACACGCACCTCGCCGAGACGGTCGAGGAGGGCGCATACTGCCGCGAGCTCTTCGACTGCACGCCCGTCGAGTACCTGGAGCGGGTCGGCTGGATCGACCACGACGTCTGGTGCGCGCACTGCGTCCACCTGTCCGACGACGACGTCCGCACCTTCGCCGGCGCGGGCGTCGGCGTGGCGCACTGCCCGACGTCGAACCTGCGGCTCGGCGCCGGCGTCGCGCCGGTGCGGCAGATGCTCGACGCGGGCGTGCGGGTCGGCCTCGGGGTCGACGGCAGCGCCTCGAACGAACGCAGCGACCTCTTCGTCGACGTGAAGAACGCGCTGCTCGTCGCCCGCGGCCGCGGCGGCGGCGCGGCGCTGACCGCGCGCGAGGCGCTGCGGCTCGCGACCCGCGGCGGCGCGGAGGTGCTGCGGCGCGACGACCTCGGCCAGATCGCGCCCGGCAGGCGCGCCGACCTGGCGATCTGGCGCACGGACGGCCTCGAGTTCGGCGGCGCGGAGGATCTCGTCGCGAACCTCGTGCTCAGCGGCCCGCACCGCGTCGACCGGCTGATCGTCGCCGGGAATGACGTCGTCCGGGACGGCGCGCTGGTCGGCGCGCGCGAGGAGGAGATCGCCCGCGAGCACCGCAAACAATCCGCGAGGCTCTGGGGATGACGACCGTTTCCACCCACGTGCTCGACACCGAGCGCGGCGCTCCGGCCGCGGGGATCCACGTCGAGCTGCTCCGCGCCGACGGCACGATCGCCGGCGAGGGCGTCACGGACGGCGACGGGCGCATCCGCGACCTCGCCGACACGGAGCCGGGCACCTACCGCATCGTCTTCCACCCGGACTCGCCGTTCTTCCGCCGTGTCGAGCTCGAGATCGAGCTCGGCGACGGCCACTTCCACGTCCCGCTGCTCGTCTCGTCCTACGCGTGCGCGACCTACCGCGGCAGCTGACGGCCGGCGAGCTCGCGGCCCTGTTCGAGGGCAGGACGCGGTTCGTCGAGCTGCTCGCGACGGTCGAGGACCCGCTCGGCCGCGCGCGCGAGCTCGCAGCGGAGCTCTCCGACGAGGACCGGAAGGAGATCCTCGACGCACACCCGGCGATCGGCGGCAAGCCCACCAGCGAGCGCTCGCGGCTCGAGCAGGGCACCGACGACGACCCCGAGGTGCTCGCGGAGCTCGCGCGCCTGAACGCCGCCTACGAGGAGAGGTTCGGCTTCCGCTTCGTCGTCTTCGTCAACCGGCGGCCGCGGCGCGAGATCGTGCCGATCCTGCGCGAGCGGCTCGACCGCACGCGCGAGCAGGAGCTCGCGACCGGCGTCGACGAGCTCGTCCAGATCGCGATCGACCGATGGCGCAGCTCCTAGCCCTCAGCGAGTACTGGTGGGGCTGGGGGAACCTCCTGTTCCGCTGGCTGCACGTGATCGCGGCGATGGCCTGGATCGGCGCGTCGTTCTACTTCATCGCGCTCGACAACCACCTCGAGCCGCCGGCCGACCCCGACGACGCGAGGCGCGGCGTGGGCGGCGAGGCGTGGGAGATCCACGGCGGCGGCTTCTACCGCGTCGAGAAGTTCCAGCTCGCGCCCGAGCGCCTGCCCGAGCCGCTGCACTGGTTCAAGTGGGAGGCCTACACCACCTGGCTGTCGGGCTTCGCGCTGTTCATCTGCGTCTACTACTCGAACCCGCGCGCGTACCTGATCGACTCCACGGTCGCCGACCTGACGGGCTGGGAGGCGATCGCGCTGTCGGTGGCGGGCCTCGTCGCGGCGTGGCTCGTCTACGACGGGCTGTGCCGCGCGTTCCCGAACGAGGAAGGGCTCCTCGCCGTGCTCGTCTTCGCGTTCATCTGCGCCTCGGCGTTCGGCGCGTGGCACCTCTTCGCGGCGCGTGCCGCGTACCTCGAGGTCGGCGCGATGATCGGGACGATGATGGTCGGCAACGTCTTCTTCGTGATCATCCCGAACCACTGGAAGCTGGTCCGCGCGAAGGAGGCGGGGCGCGAGCCCGAGCCTCGCTGGAACCGCGAGGGCAAGACGCGGTCGGTGCACAACAACTACCTGACGCTGCCGGTCGTGTTCGCGATGCTCTCGAACCACTTCGGGTTCACCTACGGCCACGCGCAGGGCTGGATCGTGCTCGTCTGCCTGATGGCAGTCGGCGCGCTCGTGCGCCACTACTTCAACCTGCGCCACCGCGGGCTGAACGTCTGGCCGATCCTCGGGCTCGCGGCCGCGGCGATCGTCGCGATCGCGCTCGTCATCCGGTGACCGCCTACGTCGCCCTCCTGCGCGGCGTCAACGTCGGCAGCCACGGGCGAATCGACATGGCGACGCTGAAGCGGACGTTCGAGCAGCTCGGCTGCGAGGACGTCCGCACGTACATCAACTCGGGCAACGTGCTCTTCCACGACCGCCGCAAGCCGGCGACGCTGACGCGCCTCGCGGAGAAGGAGCTCGGCACGCGCGTGGCGATCCGGACGCTCGCGCAGCTCGACGAGCTGTGCGCGTCGATCCCCGAGCACTACGCCGACGACCGCGAGCAGAAGACGGACGTCGCGTTTCTGCTGGACGAGCCCGGTGAGCGCGTGTTCAACGCCCGCCGGGCCGACCTCGAGCGCGGCCAGGGGATCGTCGAGGTGGACGGGCCGGTCACCGTCCGCAACGTGAACACGGTGCGGAAGCTGCGGGCGCTGCTGGCCGCGCTCGAGCGGAACTAGGCCGCGACCGGCTCCGGGTCGGGCCGCACGATCACCGTGTCGGCGACCGCGACGACCTCGTCCACCGGGAGCCCGGCGCGCTGCGCGTGCTCGCGCACCTTCTCCATGCTCGACGCCTGGTAGACACACACCGTCCCCAGCGCGCCCGCCTCCTCCGCGAGCACGTAGGAGCGGATCCAGCGGATGTCGTCGGGCATCTCCTCGTCGCCCACCCGCAGCGAGCGGGTCGTGACCCCTTGCGCCGATCCTACGCCCCTCCCGGAGGGGGTCGAGGTGCCGCAGGGCGATACGTGAGGTGCGCGACCGGCGCCTCGAGACGGGTCAGGTCGACGCCCTCGAAGAGCCGCGTGCCGGCAGCCCTTCCTGGAGGCACTGGGTGCCGATGCTCACGCCGCCGGTCACGAACGTGAAGAGGGTGCCGTTCGCGAACACCCACTGCCCGGAGCCGCCGCTGAACATGCGGCGTCCCATCACGGCGGCGCCGACCGTGGCGAGGCTGCGGGCGACCACCTCGTCGTCCGGCCCCTCGTCGCCGCCCTCGAGCCCGTGCTTCGCGCGCCCCAGGGGAACTGCTGTATCGAGACGATGTTCGTCGTGCGCTCTACGACCCTACGGCTCGCCGGGACCCATCGGTGCAGGTAGGGTCTCGCGCGTGCTGGAGATCGTCGCCGCGGGAATGCGCTTCGTCGCGCGCTGGGAAGAGGAGCTCGCTCCGCAGACGGTGGCCGCCTTCAAGGCGAGCCTGCCGATGGAGGAGCGGATCATCCACTGCCGCTGGAGCGGCGAGTCGAACTGGATCCCCTGGGGCGACCGCGACTTCGGCATCGGGCCCGAGAACGCGACGTCGTACCCGCACCCCGGCGAGCTCGCGCTCTACCCGGGCGGCCAGAGCGAGACCGAGCTGCTCTTCCCGTACGGCTACTGCAACTTCGCGTCGAAGGCCGGGCAGCTGTGGGCGAACCACTTCGCGACCGTCGTCGAGGGCGCCGAGCAGCTGAAGGAGCTCGGCCGGCTGACGCTCTGGCAGGGCGCGCAGCCGATCTCGTTCCGCGAGATCTGAGCTAGAGGGTCGCGAGCGCCGGCCCGCCGGCGAGGCGGTGGCCCGTGTCCGGCTCGAAGAAGTGCAGCCGGTGGTGGTTCAGCGCCAGCTCGACCGGCGTGCCCGCGGGGATCCGCTCGCGGTCGTCGACGCTCGCGGTGAACACCGCCCGGTCGTCGGCGAACAACTTCCCCTCGTCGTCGCCCTCGTCCGAGGCGGCGCGCACCGCCTCGGCGCTGACCCGCGGCGCGTCGACCGTGAAGATCACGTGGTGCTCCGAACCGAGGTCCTCGACGACGTCCGGCACGAACCGGAGCCTCGGCCAGCTCGGGTCGGCCGCCGAGGAGTGCTCGAAGTCGGTCGGGCGGATGCCGACGATCAGCCGCCCGGTGCGACCGGCGGCCGGCGACCCGGCCGGCAGCTCGATCGTCGTGTCGGCGAACGCGATGCGGCTGCCCGTGCAGTCCGCCTCGATCAGGTTCATCGACGGCGACCCGATGAACGCCGCGACGAAGAGGTTGACCGGCCGGTGGAAGAGGTTCTGCGGCGTGTCGACCTGCTGCAGCACACCGTCGCGAAGCACCGCGACGCGCTGGCCGAGCGTCATCGCCTCGACCTGGTCGTGGGTCACGTAGACGGTGGTGACGTGCAGGCGCTCGTGCAGCTTCGCGAGCTCGGCGCGCATCGACACGCGCAGCTTCGCGTCGAGGTTCGAGAGCGGCTCGTCCATCAGGAACGCCTTCGGCTCGCGCACGATCGCCCGGCCCATCGCCACGCGCTGGCGCTGCCCGCCCGAAAGCGCGGACGGCTTGCGGTCGAGGAGCTCGCCGAGCCCGAGCGTCGCCGCCGTCTCGTTCACGCGGCGCGTCCACTCGGCCTTCGGCAGCTTCCGCAGGCGCAGGCCGTACGCGAGGTTCTCGCGCACCGTCATGTGCGGGTAGAGCGCGTAGTTCTGGAAGACCATCGCGATGTCGCGCTTCTGCGGCGGCTGCTCGGTCACGTCCGCCTCGCCGATCCGGATCGCGCCGTCGGTCACGTCCTCGAGCCCGGCGATCATCCTGAGCAGCGTCGACTTGCCGCACCCGGACGGGCCGACGAGGACGACGAACTCGCCGTCGGCGATGTCGAGGTCGACCGCGTCGACCGCCTTCACGGCGTTCCCGTAGACCTTGGTGACGCTCTCCAGCGTGATGCCGCTCATCAGACCTCCACAGTCTGTCGCAGCGACTCGGGCATGAGGTCGCCGTGCGCCTCGAACAGCTCGGCGCACACGGCGTCGATCTCGTCGAGGGTCAGCGACGCAGACGCGTTCGGGTCGAGCGCGGCGGCGAGGCGCACGTAGTCCGGCCGGCCCTCGAGCACCGCCCGCACCGTCAGGTCGACGACGTTGACGTAGGTCCGGTTGAGCGCCGCGAGATGCGCCGGGTACTCCGCGATCGGCGTCGGCCGCACACCGGTGCGGTCGACGAGGCACGGCACCTCGACGCACGTCCCCTCGGGGACGCCGGGCAGGAGCGCGGTGTTCTCGACGTTGCCGTAGATCACCGCCGGCTCGCCGGTGACGAGCGCGTTGACGATCGCCGCCGCGTACTCGACCGACGGCTTCAGCTCCATCCCCTCGCCGCGGTCGAGCGCCTCCTTCACCTGCCGGAACTCGACGAGGTTGTCCTCGCTGCGGCGGATGTACTCGCCGACCGGCGTGCGGAACCGCTCGAGCTCGGAGTCGTGCCGCATCACCCACGGGACGTACTCGGCCGTATGCTCGCTCGACTCGGTCGGGAAGTAGCCGAGGCGCCGGTAGAGCTCGACGCGGAAGCGCCGCCGGAGCTCCGGGTCGGCCTCGATCGCCTCGTCGAGCCGCGGGTACAGCGACACGCCGTCGTGCTCGAAGCGCAGCAGGAACGCCTGGTGGTTGACGCCCGCGCAGAGGAACGTGACCGCCTCGGGCGGCACGCCGACGAGGTATGAGAGATCGCGCGAGGTCGCCTGCACCGAGTGGCAGAGGCCGACCACCTTCTTCGTCGGCGTCCCCTGGTAGACGAGCTGGCAGAGCATCGCCATCGGGTTCGTGTAGTTGAGGAGCCAGGCGTCCGGGGCGAGGTCGGCGAGCTCGTGGCCGAGCGCCAGCATGTGCTGCGCCGTCCGCAGCGCGCGGAAGATGCCGCCGATCCCGAGGGTGTCGGCGATCGTCTGGCGCAGCCCGTGCGCGGCGGGGATCTCGAAGTCGCGCAGGGTCGCCTCGTGCCCTCCGATCTGCACCATGTTCAGCACGGCGTCGGCGCCTTCGATCGCCGAGCGCCGGTCGGCGTGCACGCTGACGGCCGGGCGGGCGCCGAGCTCCCGCCCGACCCAGCGCGCCATCGCCTCCGCGGCCTCGAGGCGCTCCGGGTCGATGTCGTGGAGGGCGACCTCCACCTCCTGGAGCGCCGGGAGCGCGAGCATGTCCGTCAGCAGGTTCTTCGTGAAGACGACGCTGCCGGCGCCGATGAAGGCGACGCGCGTCATCCCTTGTTCGCCCCCAGCGTGAGCCCGCTGATGAACTGCCGCTGCAGCAGCGCGTAGACGAGGATCGTCGGCAGCGCGACGAGGATCGACGCGGCCGAGATGAGGTTGTTGTCGGTGAAATACTGGCCCTGCAGGTTGAGGAGCGACGACGTGATCGGCCGCTTGTCGCCGGAGCTCATCAACACGACCGCCCAGAGGAAGTCGTTGTAGATCCAGGTGAACTCGAGCGTCGCGAGCGCCGCGAGCGCCGGCTTGCAGAGCGGCAGCACGATCCCGACGAACTGCCGCACGACACCGGCGCCGTCGACGCGCGCCGCCTCGCCGAGCGACGACGGGATCGTCTTCATGTAGTTGGAGAGCACGAACGTGCAGAAGCCGGTCTGGAACGCGACGTTGACGACGATCAGCCCGAAGAACGAGTCGTACATCAGCCCGCTCCCGTTCGAGAGCCAGCCGGGGAGGTGGATGCGCAGGTAGAGCTCGTAGAGCGGCGTGATGATCACCTGCTGCGGCAGCAGGTTCGCCGCCATGAAGAAGATCAGCAGCGGGACGTTGAACCAGAACGAGTAGCGCGAGACGACGAACGCGATCGACGCCGAGAAGAGGAGGATGATCGCGATCGCCGGGACGGCGATGACCATCGAGTTCCAGAAGTGCTGCGGGATGCCGCCCTGCGACCACGCGTGCCGGTAGTTCGAGAGGCTCAGCGTGTGCGGGAGCGAGACGTAGCCGTGCTGCTGCGTGTCGGAGTACGGCCGGAACGAGGTGAAGAGCGCCCAGGCGACCGGCGCGAGCCAGAGGAGCGCGCAGACGACGAGGAAGCCGTGCAGCGCGAACCGCTGGACGGGGATGCGGCGGGCCCGCGTGCGAGCGCGCGTGCCCGCCGTGACGGTGGCCGCGGTCACGCCTCGCGCTCCTGGAACGAGTTCCACACGAACACGACGATCGGGATGATCGAGATCGCGATCAGGAAGACGGCGATCGCCGACCCGTACCCGATGCGGCTCGCCTCGCCGATGATGTTGTTCGTGACGAGCACCGAGAGCAGCTCGAGCCCGTTCGTGCCGCCGTTGATGATGTAGACGATGTCGAAGGCGCGCAGCGCCTCGATCACCGTGACCACGACGATCACGATGTTGATCGGCCGCAGCGCGGGGAAGACGACGGTGCGGAACGCATGCCACTCGCCCGCGCCGTCGATCGCGGCGGCCTCGCGCAGCGACGGGTCGATCGCCTTCAGCCCCGCGAGGTACAGCACCATGATGTAGCCGACGTGCCGCCACCCGACGGCGACGAGCACCGCCCACAGGTTGAGCTTCGGGTTGCCGAGCCAGTCGGTCGCGTGCGGGCCGTTCGCCGTCCCGACGAGGTTGTTGATCAGGCCCTCGGTCGGCGAGTAGATGAGCTGCCAGATGAAGCCGATGATCGCGAGCGACAGAACCACCGGCAGGAAGAAGATGCTCTGGTAGATCCGCGAGCCGCGGATGTTCTTGTCGAGCTGGTACGCGAGGAAGAGCCCGAACGGCGTCGCGACGACCGTCAGGAACGCGAGCCAGATCGCGTTGTGCTCGACGGCCGGCCAGAACGGCGGGTAGATGGTCGTGATCTCGCGGTAGTTCTGCAGCCCGACCCAGTGCGCGGTGCCGACGCCGCCGATCCCGTCCCAGTTCGTGAACGAGAGCAGCACCGACGCCACCGTCGGGAACCAGATGAACGCGCCGACGACGAGCGTCGGCACGCCGACCATCACCGCGATGGCGATGCGATCGGAGGCAGACAGGCGAACGGCGCGCGCCCCCCGACGCGCGCCGCCCACCTGGCCTGCAGTGGCGAGGTCGACCGTCATCCAGGAGCTACGACCCGAAGATCGACTTCTTCTGCTTCTGGATGCTGGAGGCCAGGCCGTTCACGTCCGTGGGCTTGTTGAGGAACTGCTGCAACGCCGGGATCATGACGGTCGAGGCGAAGTCGGGCCGCGTGTCGCGGTCCATGAACTGCGCGATGTGCTTCGTGCCGGCGATCAGCTGAGCCGACTTCTTCTGCAGCGCGTTGTAGTGCGCCGTCGACGCCCGCTTGTTGGCGGCGACGTCGTTCGAGTCGGTCTTCAGGTAGATGTTCTCGGCCGCGGCGCTCGCGAGGTAGGACAGGAGCTGCTTGGCCCCGTCCGTGTTCTTCGCCTTCTTCGACATGAGGAAGCCGTCGATCGGGGCGTCGATCGAGTCCTGCCCGTGCGCCGGGTTCACCGCGGGCCACGCGAAGAAGTCGAGGTCGGCGTGGTCGGACGGCTTCGTCGCCTGCTGCCCCATGAAGGAGCCGAGGAAGAACATGCCGGCCTTCTTGCCGATCAGCTGCTGGGCGCCTTCCTGCCACGTCAGGCCGAGCGCGCCGCTCGACGTGTACGGCAGGAGCTCGCGCCAGTGGTTGAAGACGGCCTTCACCTTCGGGCTGTCCCACGACTCCTTGCCGCCCATCAGGCGGATGTGGAAGTCGTAGCCGTTGATGCGCATGTTCAGGATGTCGAACGTGCCCATCGCCGGCCAGCCGTCCTTGTCGGTGAACGCGAGCGGCGTGAGGCCGTCGGACTTCATCTGCTTGGCGAGCGCGATGAACTGATCCCACGTCTTCGGAACCTTGTAGCCGTGCGCCTTGAAGACGCTCTTCCGGTAGAAGACCGCCCACGGGTAGTTGTAGATCGGGACGAAGTAGAAGTGCCCGTCGAGACCCTTCGAGGCCGCCTGCAGGCCCGGCGAGAACTGGGACTTGATCGGCGCCCAGACGTCGTCGATCGGGGAGAGCAGCCCCTTCTGCGCGAAGAACTGCATGCGGTAGCCGGCGAACCAGGTGAACACGTCCTGCGGCTGGCCCTGCAGGTATGTGTTGATCTGGTTCTGGAACGTGTTGTGGTCGACGGTGTTGACGGAGACCTTGGTGCCCGTCTTGCGCGTGAACGCCTTGAAGACCGCGGCGTAGGCGGCCTTCGGGACGGGGTCGGACGCGTTCGAGCCGAAGCTGACGGTGCCCGAGGCGGCTGCGGCCGTCGCCTCCGGCAGCGTCCCGCCGAGCGCACGCGACGCGGACAGGCCGTAGACACCGGCGAGCCCGCCCGCCCCGGCGGCGAGGAGGCCGCGCCGCGAGACCCGGCGGTTGCCGGACGCTTGCTCGGCCATGGGGGGTGCATCCTCCGACATTGCTCCTCCTGAAGTTCGAACACGCGATCGCAAAAAGCCACACGATCGAACAGGGGACAGATGCCGCGACCTTGACAGGTTCGACACGCGGATGTCAAGAGACCTGGCGGTCATTTGACGATCGACCCTTGACGTCGCCTGTTCGGACACGTGAATAATTGGGGGAACATGCTCGCGGTGCAGCGCCACAAGCTGATCGTGGAAGAGCTCCGTCGGCTCGGCGCGGTGCGCGTCAGCGAGCTGACCCGGCTGCTCGACGTCTCGGAGATGACCGTGCGCCGCGACCTCGACACGCTCGCCGCAGCCGGCGTGCTCGAGAAGGTCCACGGCGGCGCGACGCTGCGCGGCTCGCTCACCGCGGACGAGCCCGGGTTCGAGGCGAAGTCCGAGCAGCAGCTGCGCGAGAAGGAGGCGATCGCCCGCGCGGCGGCGAAGCTCGTCGAGCCCGGCCAGTCGATCGGCCTCACCGCCGGCACGACGACGTACCGGCTCGCGCACCTCCTGACGAAGGTCCCGGACCTGACGATCGTCACGAACTCGATCAAGGTCGCGAACGTCTTCCACGTCGATCCGCAGCCCGGCGTGACGGTGATCCTGGTCGGCGGGGTCCGCACGCCGTCCGACGCGCTCGTCGGCCCCGTCGCCGTCGCGACGATCAGGTCGCTGCACGTCGACCAGCTCTTCATGGGCGTGCACGGCGCGACCGAGGACGCAGGCCTGACGACGCCGAACATGCTCGAGGGCGAAACCGACCGTGCGCTGCTCGAGTCGTCGTCGCGGCGCGTCGTCGTCGCGGACCACACGAAGTGGGGCATCCGCGGCCTCAGCACGATCGCCCGGCTCGAGGAGGTGCACGCGTTCGTCTCGGACGACGGCCTCCCGCCGGGCGCGCGCGCTGCGATCGCGGAGCACGTCGACCGCGTCGTCGTCGCACCCCGCCGCGGCGGTGCGCGTTGCTGAGCCGTAGGGTCGGTCGATGACCGCGCCGCCGATCAACGCGGACCTGCGGACGGACGAGCACGGCGGGCAGACGACGTACATCGTCGACTCGCGCCAGTCGCGCCCGAACCAGCCGTCCACCTCGTGCCCGTTCTGCCCCGGTGGCCTCGAAGCGCCCCAGCCGTACGACGTCCGCTGGTTCGTGAACCGCTGGCCGGCGATGCCCGACGACCGCTGCGAGGTCGTCCTCTACACCCCGCAGCACGACGCCACATTCTGGTCGCTCGGGGTCGGCGGAGCGCGCAAGGTGATCGACCTCTGGGCCGAGCGCACGGCGGCGCTCGGTGCGCGGCCGGACGTCGAGTACGTGCTCGTCTTCGAGAACCGGGGCGCCGCGGTCGGCGCGACGATCTCGCACCCCCACGGGCAGATCTACGCCTTCGACTTCGTGCCGCCCCTGCCCCTGCGCGAGCTCCTGCGCGGGGAGCGCCTCGGCTCGCCGGGCACGCGGCTCGTCGCCGCCGCGGACGGCTGGGTCGCCTTCGTGCCGGAGGCCTCCGCCTACCCGTACGCGCTCCGGCTCGCGCCGGACGAGCCGGTGCCCGACCTGCCGTCGCTCGGCGACGCGGGGCGCGACGCGCTCGCGGCGCTCCTCGTCGACGTGCTCGGCCGGCTCGACCGCGCCTTCGACGCGGAGACGCCGTACATGCTCTGGCTCCACCAGCGCCCGTTCGACGGCCGCGACTGGCCGGACGCGCGCCTGCACGTCGAGATCGTGACGCCGTGGCGCGCGCCCGGCGTGCTCCGGTACGTCGCCGCCGGCGAGGTCGGCTCGGGCGTCTACTTCAACCCCGTCGATCCCGAGGCCGCGGCGCAGACGCTGCGCGACGCCGTCTGAGCCGGGCGCTCGAGTCGCTCCTCTACCTCGGCGGGCGCCCGACGTGGCAGATGCCGGAGCTCGCGAGCCTCGGCCGCGAGGCGCCGCACGCCTCGCTGCGCCGGGCGCGCGACCGCGACCGCCCGCTCGACGGAGCGTGGGACTTCAAGCTCGTCGGGCGTCCCGAGGAGGCGCCCGCGGCGCTCGTGCAGAAGCGCGGCTGGCGCACGGTCGACGTGCCGGGGCTCTGGACGATGCAGGGCTACGGGCGCCCGCAGTACACGAACGTCGTGATGCCGTTCGCCGAGCCGCCGCCGGCGGTGCCCGAGCAGAACGAGACCGGCCTCTACCGGACGACGTTCACCGTCCCGCGCGCGCTGCGCCGGCGCCCGGCGATCGTCCACTTCGGCGGCTGCGAGGGCGCGCTGTACGTGCTCGTGAACGGCGAACCGGTGGGGATCGCGAAGGACGCGCGGACGCCCGCCGAGTTCGACGTGACGGAGCACATGCGCTTCGGCGAGCCGAACGAGCTCGTCGCCGTCGTCGTCCGCTGGTCGGACGCGTCGTTCGTCGAAGACCAGGATCAGTGGTGGCATGCCGGGCTCCCCCGCTCGATCCGGGTGATCTCGCCCTCGGTGCGGGACGTGCGCTGGCGCGGCGAACTGGACGGCTCCTTCCGCGTCGACGCCGAGCCGGGCGACGGGGTCGCGCGACTGTTCGACCGGCACGGCAAGGTCGTCGCCGAGTCCCGACTCGGCGAGGAGGGCGGGCTGCGGCGGCCCGAGCTGTGGTCGGCCGAGTCGCCGGCGCTGTACCGCCTCGAGGTGACGGCCGGGAACGAGCCCGTGTCCTGCGACGTCGGCTTCCGCACGGTCGAGGTGCGCGACCGGCGGCTGCTCGTGAACGGGAAGGCGATCACCATCGCGGGCGTCAACCGGCACGAGCACGACGACCGGCGCGGCCGCGCGGTCACGCGCGCCGGGATGGAGCAGGACGTTGCGCTGATGAAGCGCTTCAACGTGAACGCCGTGCGCACCTCGCACTACCCGAACGACCCGTACTGGCTCGAGCTGTGCGACCGCCACGGCCTCTACGTCGTCGACGAGGCGAACATCGAGTCGCACGCCTACTACGACGAGCTGTGCGACGACCCGCGCTACCGCGCGCAGTGGGTCGAGCGCGTCGCGAACATGGTCGAGCGCGACAAGAACCATCCGAGCGTGATCCTCTGGTCGCTCGGCAACGAGAGCGGCTACGGCGCGAACCACGACGCGGCCGCGGGCTGGGTGCGGCGGCGCGACCCGTCGCGTCCGCTCCATTACGAGGGGGCGATCAAGCTCGACCTCCACGGCGGCCGCGCGGCCACCGACGTCGTGTGCCCGATGTACGCCGACGTCGACACGATCGTCGCCTTCGCGGAAGAGGAGACCGGCGATCCCCGTCCGCTCGTCCTCTGCGAGTACTCGCACGCGATGGGCAACTCGAACGGCGGGCTCGCCGACTACTGGGCCGCGTTCCGGCGGCACGGCGCCCTGCAGGGTGGCTTCGTCTGGGAGTGGGTCGACCACGGGATCCGCGACGGCGACCGCTGGAGCTACGGCGGCGACTTCGGCGACGAGCCACACGACGGCAACTTCTGCGCGGACGGGCTCGTCTGGCCCGACCGCACGCCGCACCCGGCGCTCGAGGAGCTGAAGTTCCTCGCGCAGCCCGTCGACGTCACGTCGCGCGGCGCGGGCCGGTACCGCATCCGCAACCGGCGCGACTTCACCTCGCTCGCCGACCTCACCGTGACCTGGGAGCTGACCGCCGACGGCGAGCCGGTCAGCGACGGGAAGCTGCCGGCGCTGCGCATCGAGCCGGGCGACGCGAAGGACGTCTCGGTCCTCCTGCCGGCCGGCGACGGCGAGCGGTTCGTCACCTTCCGCTTCCACGACGCCGAGGGCCGCGAGGTTGCGCGCGTGCAGCTGCCGGCCGGCGGGCGGCCCGCGCGCGCCGCGCGCCGCGGGAAGGCGTTCGCCGGCGAGCTCTTCCCCGACCTCGTGGTGGCGCAGCCGCGCCTGCAGCTCTGGCGCGCGCCGACCGACAACGACGGCCTGCCGCTCGTCGCCGACAAGCACGTCGGGCCGCTCGACCGCTGGCTCGCGCTCGGGCTCGACCGCGACGACCTGTCCGCGGTCGCGACCCACACCGAGCGGCGGCGCGAGCTGCCGGACGGGTCGATCCTCGTCGAGAACACGGTCGAGCTCGCCGACGGCGTCGACGACCTGCCGCGCGTCGGCGTCGTCCTGCACCTGCGGCCCGGGCTCGAGCAGCTCGAATGGTACGGGCGCGGTCCGTGGGAGGCGTACTCCGACCGGCTCTCCTCGACGGTCGTCGGCCGCTTCCGCAGCACCGTCACCGGCGAGTACGTGCCGTACATCGCGCCGCAGGAGCACGGCCACCACCCGGACACCCGGTGGCTGCGCCTCACCGACGAGCGCGGCGAGGGGATCGAGGTGCGCGGCGTGCCCACGATCGGGTTCGGCGCGAGCCACTTCACGGCGGGCGACCTCACCGCGGCGCGGCATACCGACGAGCTCGTGCCGCGCGCCGAGACGATCCTCAGCCTCGACCACGCCCAGCGCGGGCTCGGCACCGCGAGCTGCGGACCCGACACCGCCGAGGCCCACCGGCTGCGGGAGCGCCGCTACGCGTTCGCCTACGTGGTGCGGCGGATCTCCGCGCCCTGAGAGGCGTGCACCACGAGCCCGCCGAGCGCGGCCGCGATCCGCTCGGCGTTCGCGGCGTCGGTGAGCGCGAGGATCGAGCCGCCGAAGCCGCCGCCGACGAGGCGGGCGCCGAGCGCACCGGCCGCGGTCGCCCGCTCGACGAGCGCGTCGAGCTCGGGCACCGAGACCTCGTAGTCGTCGCGCAGGCTCGCGTGGCTCTCGAGGAGGAGCTGCCCCGCGGCCGCCAGGTCGCCGCGCTCGAGCGCCGCCGCGAACGCCCGGACGCGCTCGTTCTCGGTGCGCACGTGGCGGACGCGCTTCTCCACCCCGGCCTCGAGCTCCGCCCGCCGGGTCGCGTAGCCCGACGTCTCGTGGCTGTGCTTCACGCCCGAGTCGGCGATCACGAGCGCCGCCTCCTCCGGCACAGGGACGAGCCGGTGCTCCAGCGTGCCGCAGTCGAGGAGCACGGCGTGGCCCGCGCGACCGAGGAGGGACGCAGCCTGGTCGAGGATCCCCACCGGCGCGCCGACCGCGCGGAACTCCGCCCGGCGGCACGCCTCGGCGAGCTCGAGCGGCTCGACCTGCCAGCCGGCCGCCTCGCAGAGCGCGAGCGCCACCGCCACCTCGAGCGCGGCCGACGACGAGAGCCCGGCGCCCGCGGGCAGCGTCGACGAGATCGTCCCCCGCAGGCCCACCGCAGGGCGGCCGAGCTCCGCGAGCTCGTCGTAGACGGCCTGCGCGTACCGCCCCCATCCTCCAGAAGACGGCCCGAACTGCTCGGACACGAGCTCGAGCCCGTCCGCGACCGCGTCCACGCTCAGCGTCACGCCGAGCTCGATCGCGACCGGCAGGACGAGGCCGCCGCTGTAGTCGGTGTGCTCGCCGATCAGGTTGACGCGCCCGGGCGCGAACGCGGCGTACAACGCCTACAGGACGGCGTCCACCGCCGCGGCCACGAACAGCGCTGCCAGGTAGAGCAGCGAGTAGTGGAACACGAGGGCCGCCTGCCGTCGTTCGGTCCGCCGTGCGAGCCGGATCGCCATCGCGAGGAAGATACCGCCGAGGACGATCGCACCCACGAGGTACACGAGCCCGAAGCTGCCGAGGGCGAACGGGAGGACGGTGACCGCCACGAGCGCGACGGTGTAGCCGACGATGCGCCGGGCGGTCGCCCGGTCGCCGCGCACGACGGGGAGCATCGGCACGTCGGCGGCGGCGTAGTGGTCGCGGATCAGCAGGGCGAGCGCCCAGAAGTGCGGCGGCGTCCAGACGAAGACGATCGCGAACAGCCAGAGCGCCGCCCAGCCGAGATGCCCGGTCGCAGCGGCGTACCCGACGAGCGGCGGCACGGCGCCCGCGGCGCCGCCGAGCACGATGTTGCCGGGGCCGCGCCGCTTCAGGTACCCGGTGTAGACGGCCACGTAGAAGACGTTCCCGGCAAGCGCGAGCACGGCGGTGAGCACGTTCGTCGTCGCCGCGAGGAGCGCGAACGACGCGGCGGACAGCGCCAGGCCGAACTCGAGGCCGCGCGCCGGCGTCAGTCGTCCCGAGGCGACGGGGCGTGCGGCTGTTCGCGGCCCCATCAGCTGGTCGATGTCGGCGTCGAGCACGTGGTTGAGGGCGCTCGCGCCGCCGCAGGCCAGGGCGAGCCCGAGCGTCGCCGCCACGAGCGTCGCCGTCCCCGGCCGGCCGCGGGCGCCGACGAACGTGCCGCAGACCCCGGTGACGAGCAGGAGCGACATGATGCGCGGCTTGGTGAGCGTGACGTAGTCGCGCACGGCGCCCGCCGGGAGCGGTTCGCCGGCGAAGGTGGCGACGAGCGTCGCCGCCGACGCGGCCAGCGCGCCCAGCGCGAGCGCGAGGTGCAGCGGCGCCGGGCGCACCAGTGCGGCGGCGCCGAAGAGGGCGAGCGTCGCGCCGACCGGGCCGCGCAGCGCCGGCCGCACGAGCACGGCCGTGAGGCCGAGCGCAGCCAGTGGCGGCAGGGCGACCGCGGCGACGAGGCGGTGCGGAACGCCGCCCTCCCAGCCCGAGCCGACGGCGGCCGCGACCGCCAGCAGCTGTGCGCCTGCGAGTGCGCGCAGCGAGACGCCCGGCTGCTCGAGCGTCGGCCGCGGCAGCGCGACCGCCGTCACTCGGTCTTCCCGGTGCGGGCGCCGGTCGCGCGCCGGCGGAGCAACATGGCCCAGTAGACCCCGACTGCGACGACGAGGCCGACCGGCAGCGCCATCGAGAGCACCGCGCCGGCGAGGAAATGGTCTGCGAGCATCTGGATCACCTCTCCAGGGACGGGGTCAGTGGCTGCGCGCCGACGGGCGCGATGAGACGGACGAGCAGGATCACCGCGGCCAGGCTGAAGGCGAGCGACCCGGGCACCCACATCACGCCGGCCGCGACCTGCTGGTCGCCGAGCGCCGTGAGCCCGCCGGGACGGTGGGCGAGCACGGCGTACGGGTGGTAGAGCGGATGCCGCTCGAAGGCGAGGACGATCGCGAGCACCCAGCCGACGCCCATCGCGGCGAGCGCGTAGAAGGCGCGGGCGGCCTCGCCGAGCCGGACGTGGAACGGCCGTGAGGGGATCACCTGCGCCCAGAAGAGCACGCCGGTGGCGAGGAAGAGCAGGTGCTCCGTCTTGTGGATCGTCCCGTTCCGGAGCGTCAGGTCGTAGGCGGCGGGCACGTGCCAGGCGACGAGGTTGCCGCAGAAGAGCGTCCACGCGACGCCCGGTTGCGCGCACCCGCGGCCGGCGGCCCGCAGCCAGGCGAAGCGCGGGTCGACGACGACCGCCCGCGCGACGGCGCGCCGGAAGCCGAGCGGCAGCGGGCGCCAGAGCCGCGACCACGGAGCGGCCAGCACGACGAGCGGCGCGACCACCGTGAGCAGCAGCACGTGCTGCGTCATGTGCAGCGCGAACGACCGGTCGGCGAGCGTGTCGATCGGCGACTCGAGCGCGATCACGAGCACGACGAGCGCGGCGTAGAACGCCGCGGCGCGCCAGCGCTCGCCGTGCCGGTGCGCCGAGCCGACGAGACCGACGCCCCCGAGGGCGTAGAGCGCCCCGACCGCGATCACGGAGAGCGGCACCTGGAGGGAGACCGCGGCCACGGCGCTACAGCAGGTAGAGGATGACCCAGGCGAGCGCGCCGAGGCCCGCGAGGAACGAGAGGTAGAACGAGAGCGCCTCGAGGCCCGGCCGCACCAGCGACAGCGGATCCTTGATGTCGTGCGCCATCCGGTCGGGGTCGCCCGACGCGGTGCCTGCCGGCGGCGATCCGCCCACCGCGATGCGCCGGTGCCGGATCGCGGTGGCGAGCACCGTCTCGAGCCAGTACATCGCGCCGAGCAGGAAGAGGACGTTGAAGCCCGTCCACCCGAAGAAGACGCTCGCGTAGCCGCCGTCGCTCGCGCCGAAGCCGACGGTGAACCACTCCACGATCTGCAGCACCACCGCGAGGAGCCCGCACGCGAGCGCGACGGCCGCCTTCAGCCGCCACTCCGGACGACGCCCGGCACGCTGGTCGCCGAGGCCGAGCCGAACGGCCAGCGCGCTCGCCACGCCGAGCGCCATCACCAGGGTGCCGAGCGTCGCCGAAGGGGCGACGTGGGCCGGGTGGAAGCGGCCCGAGCTGTTCAGGGAGCGGAGGTAGAAGTACGCGAAGACGAACGCGAGGTAGAAGAACGCGGTGGCGCTCGCGAGCATGTGGCCGGCGGACGCGAGGTTGCGCCCGAGCAGCTCCGGCGGCTCCTCCTCGACGACGGCGTAGTCGGTGGTCTCGGCGGCGAGCTCGCTCACGTCGTCCCTCCTGCGGGAGCCGGGACGGCCGCGGGCCTCGCCGGCTGCCCGTAGTCGTAGGGATCGCCGGAGATGACCGGGATGCGGTCGAAGTTGTGCACCGGCACCGGCGACGGCAGCTGCCACTCGAGCGACCGCGACGCCCACGGGTTCGGGTCGGCCGGGATGCGCGCGAACACGAGCGAGTAGATGAAGTTGCCGAGGAACAGCAGCATCGACGCGCCGAGGACGAACGCGGAGACCGACGCCCAGTCGTTCAGGAACTGCAGCGACGACCGGTAGGTGACGGCGCGCCGCGGCTGGTCGAGGAAGCCGATCGCGAACAGCGGCATGAACGTCGAGTTGAACGCGAGGAACATCGACCAGAAGTGGATCTTCCCGAGCCGCTCGTTCAGCTCGAAGCCCGTCATCTTCGGCACCCAGTAGTAGATCGCGGCGAAGAACGTGAAGACGAGGCCGCCCATGATCGTGTAGTGGAAGTGCGCCATCGAGAAGAAGCTGCCGTGCGTCGTCGTGTCGGACGGGACGTCGGAGAGGAAGACGCCCGAGAGCCCGCCGATCAGGAAGTTGAAGAACCACGCCAGGCAGAAGAGCATCGGCACCGTGTACCGGATCTGGCCGCGCCAGAGAGTCATCAGCCCGCAGAGGAACGTGAGCCCCGTCGGCAGCGAGATCAGCTCGGTCGAGAACATGTAGAACGGCCTCAGGTCGCTCGAGATGCCGCTCACGAACAGGTGGTGCTGCCAGACGAAGAAGCTCAGCACCGAGACGCCGAGGAGCCCGCTCACCGCCATGCGGTACCCCCACAGCGGCTTGCGCGCGAACACGGGCAGCAGCTCGAGCACGATCGCGAAGCCGGGGATGGCGAGGATGTAGACCTCGGGGTGCCCGAACACCCAGAAGAGGTTCTCGTACAGGTACGGGCTGCCGCCGTTCGACGGCAGGAAGAACGAGGTCTGCGCGGTGCGGTCGAGCATCGCCATCGAGAGCACCGCGGCGAGCACCGGCGCGGCGAGCACCATCAGGATCGCGGTCGCGAGGACGCCCCAGCAGAAGATCGGGAGCCGCGACCAGGTGAGGCCCGGCGCGCGCATGGTCACGATCGTCGCGATCATGTTCACGCCGAGCAGGCACATCGAGATGCCGACCAGCGTGAAGAACATCAGGTAGGCGTCCATGCCCGCGTTCGCCTGGTCGTTCAGCGGCTGGTAGCCGGTCCAGCCGGTCGGGAAGCCGCCGAAGAAGATCGCCGTCGTGAGGATCGCGCCGGCCGCCATCAGCAGCCAGAACGTGAGCGCCTCGATCCGCGGGAACGCCATCCGCCGCGCGCCGATCATCAGCGGCACCACGTAGTTGGCGAACGGGCCGAGGATCCCGCTCGTCATGATCCCCATCATCATCGTGCCGTGCAGCCCGACCAGGGTGAGGTACTGGCCCGCGGGGAACGCCTGCATGCTCGGCCGGAGCAGCTCGAAGCGGATCAGCATCGCGTTCAGCCCGCCGATGAAGAAGAACAGGCCGATGCCGCAGAGGTACTGCATCCCGACCACCTTGTGGTCGGTGCACAGGCCGAGGTAGCGCGTCGCGCCTTCCGTCTCCTTCTCGCGCAGCGACGGCGGGTAGCCGCGCATGCGCGCGAACGGGTAGTTGAGGAAGCCGAGCCCCGCGAGGAACCCGACCACGCCGAGCGCATACCCGAGGAGCACCGAGATGTCGTTCTGGTCCGTGTCGGCGAAGTACTCGATGCTCTCGGCGTCGATGTGGTGGCCGATGAACCAGCCCACGTAGTAGCCGACGATCCCGAGGACGATCGCGGTGAGGAGGTTGAAGCCGATCAGGCGACGGACGGACATTCGCTCCCTTTCTCCAGACGCCTAGCCGGCGCGCAGCTGCGGGTCGGGGACGTAGCTCGGCGCGTACTTCGGCAGGTACCGCATGACGGGCCCGTACATGGTGCGCTGCCGCTGGAGCCAGGTCGCGAAGGCGGCCTTCGGCACGACGGCGCCGGTGTCGAACATGTAGCCGTGCCAGAGGCCGCAGAGCTCGGCGCAGCGCACATGGATCGTGAGCGGGCCCTTCGTCCTGACGTACACGACGTTGTCGGTGCCGGGGTTGGCGTCGGCCTTCACGCCCAGCTCGTACGCCCAGAAGGAGTGCACGGCGTCGAGCGACGTGACGTGGAAGCGCACGAGGGTGTTCGCGGGGAGCTCGAGGCGTGGAGTCTCGACGCCGCCGGCGCTCGGATAGCGGTAGGTGAACTCCCACTGCTGCCCGATCACCTGCACGTCGAGCGCGTCCTTCGAGCCCGACGGGACGAACGCGGCCGTCGGGCCCTGGCCGCCGCCGGCGCCGTCGCCGACGAGCTCGATCGTCCCGAACACCGCCATGAAGAGCACGGTCGCCGTCGTGACGACCATCCAGAGGACCTGGATGCGCATGTTCCCGCGCAGCGGCGCGCCCTCCACGACCTCGCCGGTCCGGTTGCTGAACGCGAAGGCCGCGAACACGATGAAGAGGACGACGAAGACGAAGATCGGCGTCGACACCGCCATCAGCACCTGGTTGTCGAACACCTGCGAGGTCGCCTGCTCGCTGCCGTTGCCCGGCGGGATCAGCCGGCCGACGAACACGGCGACGAGTGGCGTCGCGACGGCGCTGATCGCGAGCCAGAGGACGAGGAAGGTGCGACCCAGGCTGCGCTCGGCAGCGGAGTCGGAAGTGGCGGCCGCGGACGTCATTCGCTAGACGACGTTGATGTAGCCGTCCATGTAGCCGACCGTCTGCATGGCGCCGCCGAACCCGTACTCGAACCCGGCCGCGCAGGGCACGAAGCACTGCCAGCGGTAGTGGCCCTTCTTGCCGGTGCGGAAGGTGAACGTGACCGTGCGGTGCGCCATCGACATCGAGCAGGGCGCGTAGCCGCACTGGTTCTTCGCGTCGTCGCCGACAGGCGCCACGGGCACGAGCACGCCGAGCTGGGGGATCGCGAACGTGTGCGACGGCTGGTCGGGCGGCATCACCGTGACCGGCTTGCCGTCGACCACCTCGCGGCCGACGAGCCCGCGCGGCTGGCCGAGGAACGGGTTGCGGAGGCCGCTCGCGCCGTCGAAGTTGTAGATCGTGACGTGCACGAGCGCGTTCGCCGGGACGGTGTAGACGGTGCTGCGCTCCCAGCTCCCGTTCTGCCGGCGCACGAGGTAGGAGACCCAGTCCGGGTGGTTCGGCGCGAGCTGCGGGCCGACCGCGGCGACCGTCTGGATCGTCAGCGACACCTCGCGCTGCTTCGCCGCGACCGGGGTGGCGCGGAACGACGGCGTGTTGCCGACGAGATAGTTCGCGATGTAGAGGCCGATCAGCACGCCGGCCACCGCGATCCCGAGACCGACCCCGAGGAGCTTGCGCGCCGTCGTCGTCACGAGTCGTGGATATATCGGCCTGCGGTGCGATCTCCTAGCGAGATGACGAACTTGTCACCGACGCGTCATTTACACGTCATCTCGCGGGAGTTAGGCTCGCGCGCGGCACGCGATGCGGATCCTGGTCGTCGAGGACGAAGAGCGGATCCTGTCGTTCGTGTCCCGGGGCCTGAGCGCCGCCGGGTACGCGGTCGACGGGGCGGTCGACGGCCGGACCGGGCTCGACAAGGCGCTGCGGCTCTCGTACGACCTCGTCGTGCTCGACCTGCTGCTGCCCGCGCTGAACGGGATGGCGGTGCTCGAGGACCTCGTGCGGGCGAAACCCGACCTGCCGGTGCTCGTGCTGTCGGCCCGCGCCGACCTCGAGACGAAGCTCCGCGGCTTCGAGCTCGGCGCCGTCGACTACCTGTCGAAGCCGTTCGCCCTCGATGAGCTCCTCGCGCGCGTCCGCGCACGCCTCCGGCACGCCCGGGCGCTCCCCGAGCCCGGCTCCGTGCTGCGCGGGACGCACATCGCGCTCGACGTCGCGCGTCGGCAGGCGATCGTCGGCTCGCTCGTCTGCGACCTCGCCGATCGCGAGTTTCGGCTGCTGCACCACCTGCTCCGCCACGAAGGCGAGGTCGTGAGCCGCGAGCAGCTGCTCGCGGAGGTCTGGGGCTACGACTTCGACCCCGGCTCGAACGTCGTCGAGGTGTGCATCCGGCGGCTTCGCAAGCGACTCGGCGCGGGCGCGCCCATCGAGACGGTCAGGAATGCGGGCTACCGCCTGGCTGCGTAGGAACAACGTCGAGGTCCTGTGGGCGGCATTCGCGATCCTCAACTGGGTCTCGATGGTGCTGTGGCCGCCCTGGGAGACGATCCCGTTCCACTTCGTGTGGATCAGCCTGACGCTCGTCTACGGGTTCCGGGTGTGGCCGCAGCGCCAGATGCTCGCGGTGCTCGGCGTCGTCGTGATCGCGACCGGCGGGTCGATCTTCGCGGACGCGTTCGCGGGCCTGCAGCTCTGGGGCGAGCTGTTCGAGGTGCCGCTGATGTCCGCGATGTTCCTCGCCATGGTGTGGCACGCGCAGCGTCGCCGGACGGCGGTCGAGCGCGTCGAGGAGATGCTCGCGCGCCAGGAGCAGTTCCTCCAGGACGTCTCGCACGAGCTGCGGACGCCGGTGACGATCGCCCGCGGCCATCTCGAGCTCCTGGGCGCCGACGCGCGCCGGGTGAGCGAGGTGGCGGTGGCGCTCGACGAGCTCGGCCGGCTCGAGCGGATCGTCGACCGCCTGCTGATGCTCGCGAAGGCGGGACAGCCGGGCGCGCTGCAGCGGCGTGCGATCGACGTGGAGGCGTTCTTCGACGACCTGTTCATGCGCTGGTCCGAGATCGGGCCGCGCGTGTGGCGGCTCGCGGCGGTGTCCGCGGGGACGCTCGTCGCGGACGAGGAGGCGCTCCGCGCGGCGGTGGACGCGCTGCTCGAGAACGCGGTGAAGCACACCGAGCCGCACGACTCCATCGAGCTGCGCGCGACCGGCCTCGGCGGCGACCTCGTGATCGAGGTGAGCGACAGCGGCCCGGGCGTTCCGCCCGAGGCGCTCGAGCGGATCTTCGACCGCTTCAGCCGGGCCGACGACGCCCGCACCCGCACCACCGGCGGCGTCGGGCTCGGGCTCGCGATCGTCGCGGCGGTCGCGGGTGCGCACGGGGGCACCGCGCAGGTCCTGCCGCAGGCGCAGGGCGCCACGTTCGCGCTGCGCCTGCCGGGCTTCGAGCCGGCGGGCAGCCCCTTCGGGCTGCCCGCCGTGTCGTCGGCCGCAGGCGTCGACTGACTAGGCGGCGCGGGCGGCGTCCCGCTCGTCCGCGTGCTCCGACACCTGCCGGAGCGGCAGCGGCTCGGAGGGGATCCGGGCGCCTTCGGTGCCCCAGCTCTCGTCGCTGTGCGGCGCGGAGTCGGGCAGGCGGTGCGCCACGACGACGAGACCGAGGACGGCGCCCAGCGCGATCAGCGCGAGCACCAGGTTCAGGATGATGAACGGCGTTGTCATGCATCCGTTATCGCCGCCGTCACTGTGAGGACGCTTGCGATTCGGCAATGGTTCGGTAAGCCCGGTCGTCGCGGCGCGCCCGCGGGAGCACCAGGCGGAACTCGCTGCCGGCGCCGACCTCGCTCTCGAGCTCGAGATGCCCGTGCAGCGCGGCGGCGGCGCGCGCGGCGATCGCCAGCCCGAGGCCGGAGCCGCCGGTCGAGCGCGACCGCGCCTCGTCGGCGCGATACAGCCGGTCGAAGATGCGCGCGCGATGCTCGGGAGCGATGCCGATGCCGGTGTCGCGCACGCCGATCACCGCGTCGGAGCCACGCTTCCGCGCCCAGATCGTCACGACGCCGCCGGAAGGCGTGTACCGGACCGCGTTCGCGATCAGGTTCCGGACGACGCTCTCGAGCACGCGCGGATCGGCCACGGCCTCGACCGCCTCGAGGTCGAGGCGCAGGTCGAGCCCGGCGTCCTCGGCGAGCGGCTGGAGACGGGCCGCCATCTCGCCGCAGAACCGGTCGAGGCGCAGCGACTCGGGATGCACGACCTCGAAGAGATCGGTCCGCGTGAGGTCGCGCAGGTCGCTGAGGAGCGCGCGCAGCCGCGCAGACTCCTGCGCGATCAGCACGGCCGCCTCCGCGCGCTCGTCCTCGGTCTCCGCCGTGCCGTCCGCGAGCGCCGTCGCGAAGCCGACGATCGCGTTCACCGGCGTCGCGAGCTCGTGCGCGACGTCGGCGAGGAAGCGCCGCTGCTCGAGGTCGCTCCGCTCGAGCCGCTCGGCCATCGCGTCGAAGGCGACCGAGAAGTGCGCGAACTCCTCGATGCCGCTCGGCCCGAGCCGGGCGGAGTAGTCGCCCGCCGCGACCTGCTGGGCGACGTCGATCGCGCGGGCGAGCGGCTGCCTGACACGCCGCGAGAGCACCGTCGAGACGGCGACCGCCGCGCCGATCACGAGCGCGACCACGAGCGCGACGATCCCGGTGATCGCCGCCGGGCCGGCGCCCTTCGAGCCCGAGGAGTGCCGCCGGATCGTGACGACGCCGCCGGGGAACGCCGCGCTCTGGATGCCCTCGATCTCCCGCGAGCGAAGCGGCGGGCCGCTGAAGACCACGCGCCCGGCGCGGGCGACGATCACCTGGTCGTCCGGGAGCACGCGCTGCGCGAATGCCACCTGGTCGAGCGTCGCCCCGCCGGCCAGTGCGCGGGCGATGTTGTCGGCGGCGATCCGCGCCTTGCGCACGTCGCTCGCATGCTCGTCGCGCGACTGGAGGTACGCGACGCCGAGGTCGGCGCCGAGCAGCCCGACGATCGCGGTGATCGCAGTCGCCGCGAGGAGCTGGATGCGGAAGGAGCGCAGGCGCGAGAGCACGCGGCTACGGATCCAGGCGGTAGCCGACGCCCCGTACCGCGACGATCGAGACCGCGCCGCCGAGCTTCCGCCGCAGCGACGAGACGTGCACGTCGACGGTCTTCTCCGACAGGTAGGCCGTCTCCCACGCGGCCTCCAGCAGCTGCAGCCTCGAGAGCACCTGCGACGGATGCTCGAGCAGCGTCACGAGGAGGTCGAACTCGCGGCGGGTCAGCTCGACCTCGTCACCCTCGACGAGACAGCGCCGCGCGAGCGTGTCGACCTCGACCCGGCCGCCGCGCAGCGTCGTCGCTTCGGCGGCGAATCCCTGCGCGCGGCGCAGCTGCGCCCGCACGCGCGCGACCACCTCGGGCGCGGAGAACGGCTTGACCACGTAGTCGTCCGCACCGACCTCGAGCCCCGCCACGCGGCTCGTCTCCTCGCCGCGCGCGGTGACGAGGATGATCGGGACGGTCGAGTCGCGCCGCACGAGCCGCACGAGCTCGAAGCCGTCGATCTCGGGCAGCATCACGTCGACGAGCGCCACGTCGACGTCTCCTCGCCGCAGGTGGTCGAGCGCCTCCCTGCCGGTCGCCGCCTCGAGCACCGTGTAGCCCTCCTTGGCGAGGTGGAGGCGCAGGAGGCGGCGCAAGGGCAGCTCGTCGTCGACGACGAGGACGCGCTCGCCCGCCATCAGCCGAGGTCGCGGATCGTCGCGAGCACGTCCGTCGCGCTGTACGGGGCGAGGAACAGCGCGCGCTCGTGCCCGGACGCGTCGATCAGGTACGAGCCCTCCGTGTGCGCGACCTGGTGCACGGTCACGCCGGCGATCGTCTTCGTGCTCGACTGCCAGCCGATGTCGTAGTCGCGCCAGACGCGCGCGAGCTGCGCCTTCGTCCCGACGCCCCAGCGCCATTCCGGCCCGAGGTGCCAGTGGGTCGCGTCGAGCGCGAAGTTCGACCGCTCGTCGGCCCACGGGTTGACGCTGACCGCGACGATCCTCGGCCGGTGCGCCGGCGGCAGCCCGCGCACCGCGGTCATCAGCGTCTGCGCCTCGAGGGGGCACAGGTCGCGGCACACCGGGTCGATGAAGGTGACGAGCAGGAGGCGGCCGCGGAGCCCGCGCAGCGAGAACGGCGTCCCGCCGGCGTCGCGCAGGCGGAAGTCGGGCGCGGGCCGCGCACCGGCCGGCCAGACCGCCGCGGCGTGGAGCGGCGGCGCGGCCTTCGCGCCGGCCGACCCGTGCCGCTGCAGCAGGACGACGAGGATCCCGACGCCCACGCCGAGGAGCAGGGCAGCGCCCCACACGTGCCACGACGCGAGGCGAAAGCGCGCCCCCGTCGTGTTCTCCGCGGCCACCGTTGGCTTCAGGGCGGACATGGGCTGCCGCCGAGCATAACCTCAGCGCTCTTCGCGGTCGTACGGCCGGCCGAGCGCCGCGGGCGCGCCGATGCGGCGCCGTGCGCCCGCGCTCGAGACGAGCACCAGCACGAGCACGGTCATCACGTAGGGCAGCGCCTGGAAGAGCTCGGGCGGGATGCCCTTGAGGATCCCGCGCGCCTGGAACGTGAACGGGATGCCCGAGAACGCGCCGAAGAGGTACGCGCCGACGAGGCACAGCGTCGGGCGCCAGAACGCGAAGATGACGAGCGCGATCGCGATCCAGCCGGCGCCGCCGGTGATGCCGTCGACCCACTGAGGGGTGATCGCGAGCGTGAAGCACGCGCCGCCGACGCCGGCGAACGCGCCGCCGACGATCGTATGCGCGTAGCGATAGACGGTCACGTTGATGCCCATCGCGTCCGCGGCCGCCGGCGACTCGCCGACCGCGCGCACGTTGAGCCCGGGGCGCGTGCGGTTCAGGTAGAGCGCGACGAGGATCACGCAGAGCCACGAGATGTAGACGAGCGCGTTGTTGTCGAGGAGGATCGGGCCGATCACGTCGGCCTTCCGCCAGCCGTGCGGCAGGAACGAGTTGAACGTGTGGCGCGCGGGCTGGTCGGCGACGTTGAGGTCGTTGCCGAGGTACGACGACAGGCCGGCGGCGCCCGCGAAGATCGTCAGGGCGAGCCCCGACACGATCTGGTTCGCGCGCAGCGTGACGACGAGGAACGCGTGGATGAGCGCCATCGCACCGCCCGCGACCGCCGCCACGAGGATCGAGAGCACGAGCGAGCCGGTGCGCAGGTTGGCCCAGAAGCCCATCACCGCGCCGACGAGCATCATCCCCTCGACGCCGAGGTTGAGCACGCCCGAGCGCTCCGCGAGCAGCTCGCCGAGAGCGGCGTAGAGGAGCGGCGTCCCGTAGATCACCGCCGACGACAGCACGACGACGAGGACGGAGTTGTTGATCCCCGCGGCCAGCATCGTCACGCGGCCACCGCCTGGGTCCGCGCGAGCCGCACGCGGTAGCGGAGCAGCAGCTCGCCGCCGAGCGCGCAGAAGAGGATCAGCCCCTGCATCACCCCGACGAGGCCCGACGGGAAGTCGGCGCCCTGCAGCGCGTAGCCCGCGTTCTGCAGGCCGCCGAGCAGGAACGCGATCACGCAGACCGCGAACGGGTTGTAGCGGCCGAGCGCCGCCACGACGATGCCGGCGTAGCCGTAGCCCGCGGCGGTGAGCCCGCGCGGGTCGAGCGTGTGGCGGAAGTCGCCGTCCTGGCTCGCGCCGCCGAGGCCGGCGACGGCGCCCGAGAGCGCCATCACGGCGAGGATCTTCCGCCGGGTGCGCATGCCGGCGTACGTCGCGGCGCGGGGCGAGTCGCCGATCACCTGCACCTCGAAGCCGAAGCGCGTCCGCGTGTAGAGCACCCAGATCACCGCCGCGACCACGATCCCGACCAGCAGGCCGAACGGCACCTGCAGCCCGCCGATGTGGGCGACCGGCCAGCTCGCCGCGTCGGGCAGGTTCTTGCCCTGCGGGAACACCTTCGCGCTCGGGCTCGACGTGTCGCGCCAGTACGACAGCGAGTCGAAGATCAGGTAGTCGATCACGAGCGCGCCGACGTAATTGAGCATCAGCGACGTGATGATCTCGTTGGTCGAGAAGAACGCCCGCAGCACCGCCGGCACGAGCGCGAGCGCCGCGCCGCCCGCAGCGCCGGCGACGATCATCCCCGGCACCGACAGCCAGCCCGAGTGGTTCCCGAGCGCGATCCCGGCGGCGGCGCCCACGATCGCGCCCGCGTAGAGCTGGCCCTCGCCGCCGATGTTGAACAGCTGCATCCGGAACGCGACGGCGGCGCAGAGGCCGGTGAACACGAGCGGCGTCGCCGAGACGAGCGTCTGGTTGAGCGCGAACGTCGAGCCGAAGCCGGTGTCGAGGAGCCGCCAGAACGTGTGCCCCGGCGGGTGATGGGTCGCGAGCAGCACGAGCGTCATCACCGCGAACGCGGCGACGATCGAGCCGAGCGGCACCGCGACCGACAGCCAGCGCGGCTGCTCGAGGCGGCGCTCGATCCTCATTCCGCGCTCCCGCCCGCCATCAACAGGCCGATCTCCTCGGGGGTCGCGGTCGCCGCGTCGCGCTCGCCCACGATCGCGCCCTCGTAGATCACGGCGACGCGGTCGGCGAGCGCGAGGATCTCGTCGAGGTCCTCGGAGATGAGCAGGACTGCGACGCCGCGCGACGCGGCGTCGCGCAGGTAGCCGTGCACCGTCTCGATGGAGCCGACGTCGAGCCCGCGCGTCGGCGACGCGACGATGAGCACGCGCGGGTCGCCCTCGAACTCGCGGGCGATCACCACCTTCTGCAGGTTGCCGCCGGAGAGCCGCCGCGCGGGCAGCTCGGGGCCGCCGCCGCGCACGTCGTAACGGCGGATCAGGTTGAGCGCGTGGTCGCGGATCGCGCGCAGGCGCAGCAGCGGGCCGCGCGCGGCCGCGCTGCCCCGATACGACTTGAGCACGACGTTCGACGCGATCGAGAGCGACGGCGCGACGCCGGTCTGCAGCCGGTCCTCCGGCACGTGCGCGATCCCGGCCCGGATCGCCTCGCGGGCGTCGCCGCCGCGCAGCGTCCGGCCGGCGACGGCGATCTCGCCCTGGGTGGCCGGCCGCATGCCGCCGATCGTCTCCGCGAGCTCGCGCTGCCCGTTCCCGGCGACGCCGGCGATCCCGACGATCTCGCCCGCACGCACGGTCAGGTCGACGCCGCTCAGGGCGTCGGCTCCCCGGTCTCCCTGCGCGCAGAGGCCGCGCACCTCGAGCACGGGCTCGCCGATCTCGCCCGCGTGCTCGACCCGCTCGGCGAGAGACACCTCGCGGCCGACCATCAGCGCCGCCAGCGAGCGCGGGGTCGTCGACGCGGCGTCGACGGTCTCGATCGTCTTCCCGTCGCGCAGCACGGTGACGCGGTTCGCCACCGCCTGCACCTCGTGCAGCTTGTGCGAGATGAAGACGATCGTGCGTCCCTCCTCCGCCATCACGCGCAGCGTCTCGAAGAGCGACTCGGCCTCCTGCGGCGTCAGCACCGCCGTGGGCTCGTCGAGGATCAGGATGCGCGCCTCGCGGTAGAGCGACTTGAGGATCTCGACGCGCTGCTGCTCGCCCAGCGACAGCTGCCAGATCCGCGCCCGCGGATCGACCGCGATGCGGTAGCGCTCGCCGAGCTCCGCGACCCGGCGCTCGATGCGGCGCGGGTGGACCACGAACTTCTTCCCTTCGCCGCGGTGATCCCCGAGGATCACGTTCTCGGCGACGGTGAACGGCGGGACGAGCCGGAAGTGCTGGTGCACCATCCCGATGCCGGCCTCCAGTGCATCCCGCGGCGAGGCGAACGCGACCCGCTCCCCGAAGAGGCGGATCTCGCCCTCGTCGGGGTGGTAGAGGCCGGTGAGGATGTTCGAGAGCGTCGACTTGCCGGCGCCGTTCTCGCCGAGCAGCGCGTGCACCTCGCCCTCGGCCGCCTCGAAGTCGACGC
>DASZWR010000002.1:0-12364 GCA_035546215.1 Gaiellaceae bacterium
CCAGCTGCTCTACGAGCTCGGGAACGAGCGCGAGCGAGATAGCAACTGTCTTGTCTCGGCCAGGCAGTGCCTGCCCACAGCGAGGGCCGCAGGGACGAGTCAGGTACGGCCTCGATACCTTTCTTGATGTCCTTACCGAGCGCGATCTAGATGGTCAGGACGTTGGGTGGATGAGGCGAGCTGCGCCTCGTTCTGCGGAGTGATCCCCCAGATCGGCACACCGTTCGACTGGTCCGCCTGGATCCACTCGACGAAGTAGTCGGCCAGGGCTGGTAGTCGGTCGAGAGAAGCGAAAGTCGCTCCGCTCTCGACCGACGGAGGTGAACATTCGCTGTGCTCGGCGACAACGCCGGAACGTCAGACCCGCGGGTCGGCATCGGTCAGCCTCATTCCGAGGCAGAGCCGCTACGAGAGGGCCTCGAGCCAGCGGGCCTCGGTGTTCTCGCCGTGCCGGGCGAGCTCCGCTCGAATACGGTCGCCGCTGTCGAACCCGAGCAGACAGAAGAGCTGCTGATCGGCTTTGGGAAACCGCGAGATCCCAAACCGCCGACGTCAGCCGCGGCACCTGCTCGATCCGGAACGCGGTCGCTGGAGTCGTTGATAACCTGCCCCCGCTCTGACGGACGTGCCGCGAGGCCGGTCGTGTTGGCTCAATGGGACGCGATCGCGACGACATCCAGGCTCCGCCGCCTTCGACGCAGACGTCGCGGGCGCTGCCGACCCACACCGTTCGCCCGGGCTCGAAGGTCGCGACCGGGAAGTCCTCGAAGGTCGCGAACGTCGAGGGGCCGATCGTTCCGGGCACGGTCGTCACGCAGCGGTTCCAGCGCAACCGCGACGGTGAGCTCTTCGAGCGCAAGGTGGAGGCCGACCTGATCGTGGCGCTCGACGCGATCGTCGAGAGCAAGGGCTACACCGCCAAGATCAGGGTCGACGTCTTCGACGCGATCTGGGCGCGCTACGACGCCGGCGACTACGGAACGGGGAAGGCCGGGCACGCCGTCTACGCCGACATCGAGTCGGTTCCTGAGGTCTGGGTCGTGGACGCCGACCTCGCCGCCAATCCGGAGAGGCCCGCCGCCTCGACCCGCGGTCCGCAGCAGATCCAGATCGCTCCCGGCCGCTGATGGGGCCGGGCGACCAGCGTTCAGCCCGCTCGTGGCGCGGCCTGCTGCTCCCGTATGCCGAGCCACGGCTCGAGCGCAGCCTCCTCGACCTGGCCACGTCGGTCGTGCCGTACCTGGCGTTGATGGTCGCGATGTTCGTCCTGCTGCCGGTCTCGTGGCCGGTGGCGCTGGTGCTCGTCGTGCCGGCCGCCGGGTTCCTGCTGCGCACGTTCATCGTGTTCCACGACTGCACACACGGGTCGTTCATGCGCTCGCGGCGCGCGAACGACCTGGTCGGGACGCTCCTGGGCCTGCTCGTGTGGATGCCCTATCGCTGCTGGCAGCACGAGCATGCGGTGCACCACGCGACCGCCGGGAATCTCGACCGCCGCGGCGTCGGGGACATCACGACGCTGACGGTCGACGAGTATGGCGCGCTTCCCGCCTGGCGCCGGCTGGGCTACCGGCTGTTCCGCAACCCCGTCGTCATGTTCGGGCTCGGGTGGCTCCTCGTGATCGTGTTGAAGCCTCGGTTGGTTCCACGCGGGTCGAACCCACGCGTCCGCAACAGCGTGCTCGCGACCGACGCAGCTCTGGCGGCCATCGTGGCGGTGCTCTGTCTCACGGTCGGCTGGCCCGAGTACCTGCTCGTGCAGGGCCTCGTGTTCGTGGTCACCGGCGCCGTCGGCATCTGGCTCTTCTTCGTCCAGCACCAGTTCGAGGACACCTACTGGCAGAGCCAGAGCGCGTGGCGCTACGAGCACGCTGCTCTCGAAGGCAGCTCCTATCTCAAGCTGCCGGCGGTGCTGCGGTTCTTCACCGGCAACATCGGCTTCCATCACGTGCATCACCTGAGCGTGTCGATCCCGAACTACAACTTGCGGGCCGCGCACGAGCAGACCGAAGGCCTCCGCGACGTTCCGGAGCTGACGTTGCGCGATGCGCTGCGCGCGCCGCGGCTCAAGCTGTGGGACGAGCAGCGGCGCAGGCTCGTGACGTTCGCCGAGGCACGCACGCCCGCCTAGGCTCGGCGGCCGGGCGCGTTCAGTCGCCGGGCCACGCTCTCATCGCGAGCTCGACGACGCGCTCGAGCTCCGCGCGGGTGGCGCCCCCGGCCGCCTTGACCGTCATGCCGTAGATGACGGTCCTGACGTAGGCGGCGAGCTCGGCCGGGTCGGCGTCTTCGGGAAGGTCGCCCTCGTCCCTGGCACGGTCGAAGCGTGCGCGCACCGCGTCCTCGCCGGCGGTGCGGGCGGCGATCAGCGCGCGGGCGACCGGCGCCTCCGTGTCCGGATGGGTCGTGGCGCCGAGGACGGCGAGGCAGCCGTGCGGCGTGTCGACTCCGGTCTGCCGTTCGACGGCGCCGCGCAGCAACGCCTCGGCGGCCGCTCGTGCGGTTGGAAGCGCGAGCGCCTCCGCCTCGTAGGCGTCCGGGCCGTTCGCGTACCGGTCGAGCGCGCGGTGGAAGAGCTCCTCCTTCGTGCCGAACGCGGCGTAGAGCGAGGGCCGGTTGATGTTCATCGCCTCGCAGAGGTCGGTCAGCGTCGTGCGTTCGTACCCGAGCTCCCAGAACACGAGGACGGCGCGGTCGAGTGCTTCGTCGATGTCGAACTTGCGCGGACGGCCCACGAGGACATATTGTACCGTGCAGTACAAAATCTCTTCGAGCACAAGGGAGCGTCCGATGGCCGGCGTCCACAGCCCGTCGATCACCAACCGCGAGGCCGAGCAGATCGAGCGTGCGAACGCGGCGTCTGCGACGCCGGTCGTCTTCGTCCACGGCCTCTGGCTCCTGCCGACGAGCTGGGAGCGCTGGGCCGAGCTCTTCGAGCGGCACGGGTTCGTCGCGCTCACTCCCGGCTGGCCCGGCGATCCCGACACCGTCGAACAGGCGCAGGCCCATCCGGACGGGGTCGCGGACACCTCGGTCGGCGAGGTCGCAGATCATCTCGAAGCGGTGATCGGGCGCCTCGCGCGCAAGCCCGTCGTCGTGGGCCACTCGTTCGGCGGCCTGCTCACGGAGATCCTGGCCGGCCGGGGCCTCGCCGCCGTCTCCGTCGCGATCGCGCCGGCGCCGTTCCGCGGCGTGCTGCCGCTGCCGATCTCGGCGCTCCGCTCGGCCGCCCCGGTGCTCGCCAACCCGGCGAACGTGCACAGGGCCATCCCGCTCACCTACGACCAGTTCCGTTACTCCTTCGCGAACGCGGTGCCCGAGGACGAGGCGCAGTCGCTCTACGAGACCTTCGCGGTCCCGGCGCCCGCAAAGCCGCTCTTCCAGTCCGCGTCGGCGAACCTGAATCCGTGGACGGAGGTCAAGGTCGACGTCGAGAATCCCGACCGGGGCCCGATGCTCCTCGTGTACGGCGAGCGTGACCACACGGTGCCGCGGGCGATCGTGAAGGCGTCCTATGCGAAGGAGAAGGGCAACGCCGGGGTGACGGAGCTCGTCGAGGTCGAGGGGCGCGGCCACGCCCTGACGATCGACAGCGGCTGGGAAGGAGTCGCACGGATCGCGCTCGACTTCGCCGCGAGGTTCGTGTAGAGCGGTCACATCGTGTGGCTGAGCGCCACGAGCAGCAACCGGTGCGCGTCGAGTGCGGGGAGGATGTCCTCCAGGTAGGGATGCCGTCCGCTCGGGAGGGGCAGTGCCTCGAGCCGTTCCCAGGCGGCCGTCAGGTCCGCCGACGCCTCCGGGTCGAAGCCCAGCCCGCTGCCGCCCTCGATCAACGTGGCGACCAGCCCGAGCGCCCCCTGGTGCTTCGCGGCGAGGTCGAGTGCGCGTGCGAGGTCGGCGCGGCATTCCGCGATCTGCGCCACGTACGGATGCCAGGTCGGCTGGGGAACGGGCATCCGGTCGCGTAGACCGTGCAGCTCGGCCAGCAGCTCCTTCGCCTCGACCGCCACGGGGTGATCATCCACCGGCTCGGGCCGGCCGGGCGAGGGCGGCGGAGGCGACCGTGGCGAACAGGAAGAGGCCGATCGCGGCTGCGTCGAGCAGGCCGCCCCAGCGGGCCGTCTCGAAGCTGCCGGCCAGGTCGCCGCCGACTCGCACCGCGAGGCCCGCGTGCAGGAGCAAGAGGTGAAGATAGAAGGGGCGGCGGAAGGGCAGGCGGAGGCCGAGCACGCCGGGGAAGATCACCGGGGCATGGCCGAAGATCATCGAGAAGACGAAGCCGAGGAAGATCGCGTGCAGCTCGGCGTCGTGGGTGAAGCCTGCGAGGACGGCGCCGTCCCGCAGCCACAGCACGCCGCCGACCCCGAGCCAGACGTAGCCGGGCAGCAGCGCGAGCGCGACGAAGCGCGGTACCCCCGGACGGCGAACCGTGTGGCGGGCGATGTCGAAGCGGGCGAGCCAGAGCGCGTAGCCGACCAGGGCCGCGCCGGCGACGCGCATCCCGCCGTCGACGTCGGTGGCCGAGAGAGCGAGGCCCGCGAGGAGGAGCGCGGTCAGTGACAGGAACGCGACCCGGCCGAAGCGGGTGAGACGGCTCAGCGCGGCCAGCTCGAGCCGCTCGCCGACGATCGTCAGCACGAGGAAGCCGGCCCACCAGGGCACGACCTGGACGAGCGGGTCGCCGTGCAGCCAGAGTGCGTCGCCGGCCACCCACAGCAGCGCACCGAGGAGCAACGTCGCCGCGGACGCGGTCGCGTGCGTGCGCAGGATCACCACGAAGAGGCCGGCGAGGACGCAGCCGGCGAGCAGCAGCACGAGCTCGCCGATGCCCTGCCGCACGCCCGCGAAGAGCAGGGCTGCGCCTGCGAGCGTGCCGGCCGGGGCGAGATAGCCCCAGCGGCGGCGGAGCGCGACGGCCCGCTCGAGCGAGACGACCGTGCCGAGGAAGCCGAACACCATCAGCGGGCCGTGCAGCTCGATCAGGTTCGCACGCCCCTGCGGCAGTCCCCAGCCGAAGCGGAGCAGTCCCGCCCACACGCCGCAGAAGAGCGACGCGATCCCCAGCGCCAGCAGCGGGAAGCGGAGCCGCGAACCCAGCAAAGCTGTTTTATACTATCGTTATGAGTTTTTCAGCGGGCAACGATCCGGTGGTCGCCGCCGTGCGGTCTGCGCTGTCCACGGTCGAGGATCCCGAGCTCGGCCTCGATATCGTCTCGCTCGGGCTCGTGTATGCCGTCGAGCGGAAAGGCGATCATGTGCGGGTGGTGCACACGCTGACCTCGATGGGGTGCCCGCTCGGCCCCGTGATCGAACGCGACATCGCGGACGCCGTCTCCGGTCTTGGCGGCGTCTCCTCCGTCGACGTCCAGCTCGTCTTCGAGCCGCCCTGGTCGCCGGAGAAGATGAGCGACGACGCGAGGTTCTTGCTCGGGGTGTACGACTGATGCCCGCCGTGGACGAGCAGGCGCTGCGCCGGCACCGCGCGCTCGCCGACCCGAGCCGCGCGCGGATCCTCGCGGAGCTCGCCGATGCCGGGCCGCTCGACGCGCGCGAGCTCGCCGAACGCATCGGGCTGCACGTGAACACGGTCCGTGTGCACGTGAACGCGCTCGCCGAAGCGGGACTGGTCGAGTCGGAGACGCTGCCGTCGAGGGGACGCGGCCGGCCGCGGGTCGCGTACCGGGCCGCCGCCGCTGCCCGGGATGCCGGTGCGCGCCGCTACCAGCTGCTCGCGGAGATGCTCACCGCGCTCGTGGCCCGCTTCGGGGGCGACGCCTCGGCGCAGCTGGAGGAGATCGGAGAGGCGTGGGGCCACTACATGGTCGAGGCGCCGCCGCCGTATACCGACCTCGACGACCGCGCGGCCGTCGACCGGCTGATCGCGCTCCTGGCCGAGATCGGCTTCGAGCCCGAGCTCGAGCAGGGCGGGCGCGGGCGGCGCATCCTGATGCGGCCCTGCCCGTTCCTCGAGCTCGCTCGTGCGCACCAGGACGTGATCTGTCCGATTCATCTCGGGCTGATGCGGGGTGCCCTGAGCGAGCTGGGTGCGAAGACGCGGGCGACGAAGCTGGAGCCGTTCGTGCGCCCCGATCTCTGCGTCGCCCGCCTCGCCGGCGGCCGAGCGGCCTGAGCCTCAGGCGCCCGGACGGCCGATCCGCACCCGCCAGGCCTCCGGGCCCTGCTCGAGGTAGTCCCAGCTGTAGGCGCCCTGGTGCTCGGCTTCGAACTGGTACCAGAGCGGCTTCGGGTCGTGATCGTTGACGAGGACGAAGGCCTCGCCGGGGCGAAGGTCGTGGTAGGTGTCGAAGATGAGCTCGTGGCGGCGCGCCGGCGGCTCGCTGCGGACGTCAAGCACCTGGTCGGCGTTCGTCGACATGTGTTTCCTCCTCGTCGGGTGCGTTGCCGGAATGGAGCGTCAGGTGAGCCGGCCGAGTCGCTCGACCGTCTCCGCCTCGGCTGCTGCGCGGACGTCGAGGCGCTCCACGCTAACGGTGGCCCTCGATCGCCGGGAGCGTGTTGCGGGCGCACCAGTCCTCGACCATCCGGTCGACGGCTTCCGTGCCCTCGAGGAACGCGGCGTTGATGCGCGTGAACTCCTGCCACTTCGGCGGCAGGGCGTCCTCGGGGTAGATCGCCTCGACGGGGCACTCCGGTTCGCAGGCGCCGCAGTCGATGCACTCGTCGGGGTCGATCACGAGCATGCGCCCGACTTCGTGGATGCAGTCGACAGGGCAGACGTCGACGCAGGAACGGTCCTTGACGTCGATGCACGACTCGCCGATCACGTACGTCACCGGGGCTGCTCCTTTCCCGCGGCCAGCAGGCCGCGGACACGTGGGAAGAGGACGTTGTTCTCCTCGTGGATGTGGGTGTGCAAGTCCTGCTCGAGTGCGGTCAGGCTCTCGAGTAGAAGCCGATGGGTGCCGCAGCGCGCCGTCTCGAGCCGATAGTCGTCCGCGAGCTCGCGGACGCGGCGGAGGGCGTCGCCGACGTCGGCATGGTCGTCTTCGAGCTCGTCCAGCAGCGCGTCGCGGGCGGCCGGCTCGGCGTCTGCCTCGGCCGCGATGCAAGCGGGGAACAGCTGCGCCTCCTCGCGGTCGAAGTGCGCGACGAGCTCGTCGCCCAGGTGGTGGAGCTCGGCGGCGAGCGTCGCCAGGCGCGGGTCGTCCGCTCCGTGCACCCGGACGACCGTCGCCGCCGTCTGCTCGAGCCGCGGAAGCTCCAGGCGCAGCGGCTCGTGGTGTTCCGCGACGATGTGGTCGCACAGCGCGGCGGTCGGCGCGCGCCGGGGGTCGTAGGCGTGGCCCGCTCGCCTGGACTCGTCGGCCGCCTCGAGGAGGCGCACGACCGTATCCACGTCGAGGTCGTGCTCTTCGCAGGCCGCGGCGAGCGTTCGGTTTCCCTGGCAGCAGAAGTCGAGACCGAGCCTCCCGAGCAGATCGGCGAGGCCTGGATGGTCGAGAACCAGGCTCCCCATGGTCGACTGCGGATCGATGGTGGACAGCGGGCGCCTCCCGGGCTCATTTAAAACGTTTTTCATCATACAAATAGCAGAAGCAGGAGCGCCGCGGGCTCGTCGATGATGTGAGAGGCTACGAGCGGTCACCGTACTTCGGTGCTTCTGACCTCGGGCGTCGCCGCTCAAGGAGGGGCATGTCGCAGTCGCCGTTGCTTCGCACGCACGAGTTCTTCCGCCGGGGCGAGTCGAACGCGGAAGGGTGGAGCCAGCTCGTCGGCAAGGGTCGCGAGTGGGAGTCGTTCTACCGGGAGCGCTGGCAGCACGACAAGGTGGTGCGCTCGACCCACGGCGTGAACTGCACGGGTTCCTGCTCGTGGAACGTGTACGTCAAGGACGGGCTGATCACGTGGGAGGCGCAGGCGGTCGACTACCCGTCGACCGGGCCGGACATGCCGGAGTACGAGCCGCGCGGCTGCCCGCGGGGAGCGTCGTTCTCCTGGTACACGTACTCGCCGCTGCGGGTGAAGTACCCGTACGTGCGCGGCTCGCTGCTGGAGCTCTACCGCGAGGCGCGACGGCGGCTCGGCGACCCGGTCGACGCGTGGGCGTCGATCGTCGACGACCCGCAGAGCTCGCTGATCTACAAGGGCCAGCGCGGCCGCGGCGGGTTCGTGCGCGCGACCTGGGACGAGGTCGTCGAGCTGATCGCGGCGGCGCACGTGCACACGATCAAGCGCTACGGGCCCGACCGGGTGGCGGGCTTCACCCCGATCCCGGCCATGTCGATGGCCTCGTACGCGTCGGGCTCCCGGTTCCTGTCCCTGATCGGCGGCACGATCCTCTCGTTCTACGACTGGTACTCGGACCTGCCGCCCGCCTCGCCGCAGGTGTTCGGCGACCAGACGGACGTGCCCGAGTCCGGCGACTGGTGGAACGCCGGCTACCTGCTCGTGTGGGGCACGAACCTGCCGACGACGCGGACCCCGGATGCGCACTTCATGGTCGAGGCGCGCTATCGCGGCCAGAAGGTCGTCGTCGTCTCGCCGGACTACGCCGAGCACGTGAAGTTCGCGGATCACTGGCTACCCGCGAAGCCGGGCACGGACGGCGCGCTCGCGATGGCGATGGGGCACGTGATCCTCAGGGAGTTCTGGCTCGACCGGCGCGTGCCGTACTTCGAGCAGTACGCGCGCCGCTTCACGGACCTGCCGCTGCTCGTGACGCTGCGCGAGCAGGGCGACGGGTTCGTCCCCGACCGGTTCCTGCGCGCGAGCGACGTCGGCTCGGAGGAGGAGCACGCGGAGTGGAAGACGGTCGTGCTCGACGACGCGACCGGCCGGCCGGTCGTGCCGAACGGATCGGTCGGGCACCGATACCAGGCCGAGGAAGGGCGCTGGAACCTGCAGCTCGAAGGGGTCGAGCCGGTCCTGAGCCTGCACGATCGCGACGGGGTCGAACGCGTCGCGGTCGACCTGCCCCGGTTCGACGAGGACGGGGTGCTCGCGCGGGGTGTGCCGGCGCTGCGCGTCGGCGGGCAGCTCGTGACGACGGTGCTCGACCTGATGCTCGCCCACTACGGCGTCGCCCGGCCGGGACTGCCCGGCGAGTGGCCCGAGGACTACGACGACCCGAAGCCGTACACGCCCGCCTGGCAGGAGCAGATCACCGCGGTCGACCGGAAGCTGTGCGTGCGGGTGGCGCGCGAGTTCGCGCGGAACGCCGAGGTCACGGAAGGGCGCTCGATGATCGCGATGGGCGCCGGCACGAACCACTGGTTCCACTCGGACGCGATCTACCGGACGTTTCTCGCGCTCGTCCTCCTGACCGGCTGCGAAGGGCGGAACGGCGGCGGCTGGGCGCACTATGTCGGCCAGGAGAAGGTGCGTCCGCTCTCGGGTTGGCAGAGCGTCGCGTTCGCGCTCGACTGGGTGCGGCCGCCGCGCCAGCAGTCGGGGACGCCGTGGTTCTACCTCGCAACCGACCAGTGGCGGTACGAGGGAGTCCGGCCGGACGATCTCGCCTGGGCGGGCGGGCGCGGCCTCTTCCGCGGCAAGCACGTCGCCGACCTGAACGCGCTCGGCGCCCGGCTCGGGTGGCTGCCGTCGCATCCGTTCTTCGACCGGAACCCGCTCGACCTCGTCGACGAGGCCGAGCAGGCGGGGCTCGAGCCGGCCGACTACGTCGTGCGCGAGCTGCAGGAGGGCCGGCTCGGGGTCGCCTGCGAGGATCCCGACGCGCCCGAGAACCTCCCGCGTGTCCTCACCGTCTGGCGCGCGAACGTGCTCGGCTCCTCGGGCAAGGGCCACGAGTACTTCCTCCGGCATCTCCTCGGGAGCCCCGAGCCGGGCGTGCGCGCCGAGGAGCTGCCTGAGGCCGCTCGGCCGGCGGATGTCCGCTGGCGCGACCCGGCGCCCGAGGCGAAGCTCGACCTGCTGACGACGATCGACTTCCGGATGACGTCGAACGCGCTGTTCTCGGACGTCGTCCTGCCGGCGGCGACGTGGTACGAGAAGGTCGACCTCTCGTCGACCGACCTGCACCCGTTCGTGCACACCTTCAACGCGGCGATCCCGCCGCCGTGGGAGGCGAAGACCGACTGGGACGCCTTCCGGGAGATCGCGCGCGTGTTCTCGCGGCTCGCCGCGAAGCATCTCGGCGTCCGCCGCGACCTGGTCGCGGCACCGTTGCTGCACGACTCGCCGGACGAGATCGCACAGCCGTTCGGCGAGGTGCGCGACTGGCGGGCGGGGGAGTGCGAGCCGGTGCCGGGCAAGACGATGCCGAAGCTCCTCGTCGTGGAGCGCGACTATCCGGCCGTGGGCGCGAAGTGGGCTGCGCTCGGGCCGCTGCTCGAGGAGGTCGGCATCCTCAACAAGGGGGCCGCCTGGAAGCCGGTCGAGGAGGTCCGCGAGCTCGGCTCGAAGAACGGCCGCGTCCGGGGCGGCCCTGCCGACGGGCGGCCGTCGCTCGAGCGGGTCGACGACGCGTGCGAGGCGATCCTCGCCCTCTCGGGGACGACGAACGGCCGGCTCGCGACGGAGGGGTTCCGCTTCCTCGAGCGGCGCTGCGGCGTGCCGCTCGCCGACCTCTCGAGCACGCGCTCCGGCGACCGGATCACGCTCGCGGACGCGCAGGTGCAGCCGCGGACGGTGATCACCTCCCCGGAGTGGTCGGGAATCGAGGCGCACGGCCGCCGCTACGCGCCGTTCACGATCAACGTCGAGCGCGAGAAGCCGTGGCACACGCTGTCGGGCCGGCAGCACCTGTACCTCGACCACGCGTGGATGCTCGAGCTGGGAGAGGGCCTGCCGGTGTTCAGGCCGCCGCTCGCCTACGCGCAGATCTACGGCGACCAGGGCGACCCCGGCGACGAGCGGCCACAGCTCGTCCTCAACTTCATCACGCCGCACTCGAAGTGGTCGATCCACTCGGAGTACCAGGACAACCTGCACATGCTGACGCTCTTCCGCGGCGGGTCGATGCTCTGGATCAACGACCGGGACGCCGCGAAGCTCGACATCCACGACAACGACTGGATCGAGCTCTACAACCGGAACGGCGTCGTCGCCTGCCGCGCTGCCGTCACCCACCGGATGCAGCCGGGGACGGTGATGATGTACCACGCGAAAGACCGGCACCTGAACACGCCGAGGACCGAGCTGCTCGGCAACCGCGGCGGCACCGACAACTCGCTCACCCGGATCACGATGAAGCCGACCCATCTGGTCGGCGGCTACGCGCAGCTCTCGTTCGGGTTCAACTACTACGGCCCGACCGGCTCGCAGCGCGACGAGATCACCGTCGTCCGCAAGCGCAGCCAGGAGCTCGAGTTCTGATGCGCGTCCGGGCCCAGGTGGCGATGGTGATGAACCTCGACAAGTGCATCGGCTGCCACACGTGCTCGGTCACCTGCAAGCAGGTGTGGACGAACCGGCCGGGGACCGAGTACGTCTGGTTCAACAACGTCGAGACGAAGCCGGGGCTCGGCTACCCGCGCACCTACGAGGACAACGAGAAGTGGAAGGGCGGCTGGACGCTGAACCGGCGCGGCAAGCTCGAGCTCCGGGCCGGCGGCCGCGTCGAGAAGCTCCTCAAGATCTTCTGGAACCCGAACCTGCCGTCGATCGACGACTACTACGAGCCGTGGACGTACGACTACCAGACGCTGATCGACGCGCCGCTGCAGGAGCACGATCCCGTCGCGCGGCCCTACTCGCAGCTGACCGGCGACCCGATCGAGGTGAAGACCGGACCGAACTGGGACGACAACCTCGCCGGCGCGACCGAGCACGCGCACCGCGACCCGCTGCTGAAGGGGATCGAGGAGCAGGTCACGCTCGCCTACGAGCAGGCGTTCATGTTCTACCTCCCGAGGATCTGCGAGCACTGCCTGAACCCGAGCTGCGTCGCGAGCTGCCCGTCGGGTGCCATGTACAAGCGCGCCGAGGACGGGATCGTGCTGGTCGACCAGCAGAAGTGCCGTGCCTGGCGCTTCTGCGTCTCGGGCTGCCCGTACAAGAAGGTGTACTTCAACCACCGCACCGGCAAGGCCGAGAAGTGCACCCTGTGCTTCCCGCGCATCGAGGCCGGCCAGCCGACGATCTGCTCCGAGACCTGCGTGGGTCGGCTCCGCTACCTCGGGCTGATCCTGTACGACGCCGACAAGGTCCTCGACGCGGCGGCCACCACCGACGAGAAGGACCTCTACGAGGCGCAGATGTCGGTCTTCCTCGACCCCGAGGACCCGGAGGTCCAGGCGGCCGCCGCGGCTCAGGGGATCCCCGAGGACTGGATGGCCGCGGCCCGCCGGTCGCCGACGTACCAGCTCGCCGTACGCCATCGCGTCGCGCTGCCGCTGCACCCGGAGTACCGCACCCTCCCGATGGTCTGGTACATCCCGCCGCT
>DASZWR010000003.1:0-40309 GCA_035546215.1 Gaiellaceae bacterium
CGAACTGCCGGGCGCGGATGCGGCCGTGCTCGGCGACCTTGTCGAGCTGCACGAGCGCGATCGACGCGAGCACGTCGCTGAGGTTCGCCTTGTAGCCGGGGACGGCGATGTCGTAGAGGGAGCCGTGGCCGCGGCGCATCACCCGGAGGTCGTCGAGCGCCTCGGCCAGGTCGTCGCGGTTCGTCGAGATCAGGCCTCCCTCGCCCGCGGCGATGTTCTTCGTCGCGTAGAGCGAGAAGCACGTCAGGTCGGCGATCGACCCGACCTTGCGGCCGCGGTACCGCGACTCCGCGGCGTGCGCCGCGTCCTCTACGAGGGGGAGCCCGAGCGCCGCCAGCTCGTCGAGGTCGGCCGGTTGACCGTAGAGGTCGACCGGCGCGATCGCCTTCGTCTTCTCGTTCACGAGCTCCGCGACGCGCTCCGGATCGATGTTGAGCGTGTCGGGCCGGATGTCGGCGAAGACCGGAGTGGCGCCCGCGTGCACGATCACGTTCGCGGTCGCCGGCCACGTGACCGGGGTCGTGATCACCTCGTCACCGGGGCCGACCCCGAGCGCGACCAGCGAGAGGTGCAGCGCCGCGGTGCCGGACGACACGGCGAGCACGTGCTTCGCCTCGAGGTAGTCGCGCATCCGCGCCTCGAGCTCGGCGGTGCGCGGCCCCGTGGTCAGCCAGCCCGAGCGCAGGGTCTCCGAGACCGCCTCGATCTCGGCGTCCGTGATCGCGGGCGGCTGGAACCCGAGGAACTCAGCCCGTTTGGACGACGTCTCCGGCATCGGCGGTGACGAAGCGTATGCGGTCCGCGGCGGCGTTCGCCCGCGCGAGCGCCTCTGCGCGCGTGTCCCCGACGGCCAGGACGGCGCCGGCCCGGTCGGAGCCCCGCCGGAGCGGCGTGAACACGAACCCCGGCTCGCGGTAGACCCGCACCCGCTCGACGCCGGGCAGGTCCTCGGGAACCTCCGCGTGGTCGAGGATGCCGGTGGGCGCGACGAGGAACTTCGTGACCGCGCCGCCGACCCGGACTTTGTGTTGACTCAACACAAGCTCCCGCCCGAGCGCGGCGTCGATCGCGAGGCCGTTCAGGTCGACGCCCGTGACCGCCCGCACGAGCTCGGCGTCGTGGCCGCCGCCGAGGCGCGCCGCCACCTCGATCACCTTCGGGCCGTCCCCGTCGACGCGCAGCTGGGTGTAGGAGGGGCCGTTCTCGATTCCGAGGGCGGCGACCGCCCGGGCGGCGACGCCTTCGGCGCCGGCGCCGTGCTCGCTCGGCCACACGTGCGCGAGCGCCACGCCGAAGGCGGGCGGATCGGCGACGAGGCGGTCGGTGACCGTGAGCGCGGTGAACGCCCCGCCGACCGAGAACCCGACGACCGTCACCTCCGGGCCGTCGACGAGCTCCTCGACGAGCGCCAGCCCGTTGCGGGCGGCGGCGCGGGCGGTCTCGACCGCCTCCGCCAGCTGCGGGCGGCCCTCGACCAGCGTGAGCCCCTTCTGGCCCTGCCGGTCGGGCGCCTTCACGACGACGGGGCCGTCGACCTCCGGCGGGTCGTCCTCGCCGCCGAGCACCCAGACCCGCGGCTGCGGGACGCCCGCCTCGGCGAGCCGCTCGCGCTGGCGCAGCTTGTTCGTCGCCAGCACGGCGGTCTGCGGCGTGATCGGGTGCGGCAGCCCGGCACGCTCGGCGATCCGCGCCGCGACGCCGACCGGCCAGTCGGTGCCCGGCGAGACGATCCCGTCGATCTCGAGCGCCCCGAGCAGGCGCTCGATCGCAGGCTCGTCCTCGGTCGAGAGGATGCAGCGGCGGTCGGCGAGCCGGAACCCGGGCGCGCCGGGGTCGCGGTCGACGACCGCGGTCCAGATCCCGCGCTCGCGCGCGGCCTCCAGCAGCCCGAGCTGCGCGGGGCCTGCGCCCAGGACGAGCAGGCGCGGGCTCATGCGAACCGGACGCGCACGAGGACCCACAGCGCGCGGAACCCGTCGCGCCAGGTGATCTTCTTGCCCTCGTCGTAGGTGCGGCCGTAGTACGAGATCGGGAGCTCGTAGATGCGAAGGCGCGCGCGGCAGATGCGGCCGGTGATCTCCGGCTCGATCCCGAAGCCGTTCTCGCGGAGGCGGAGCCCCGCGAGCACGTCGCGGCGGAAGGCCTTGTAGCCCGTCTCCATGTCGCTGAGCGTCGTGTTGTAGAGCAGGCCCGCGACGAGGCTCAGGAACTGGTTGCCGACGCGGTGCCAGAAGAGATACGCCCGCTGGGGGCGCCCCCCGACGAGGCGCGAGCCGTAGACCACGTCCGCGACGCCGTCGACGATCGGCTGGATCAGCTCGGGCACGTCGGCCGGGTCGTACTCGAGGTCGGCGTCCTGGATGACCACGATGTCGCCGGTGGCGTGCGCGATGCCGTTCCGGACCGCGGCCCCCTTGCCCGCGTTCTCCTGCCGCACGACGACCAGGTCGTCGGCGGCGAGCCCCGCCAGCACGTCCGACGTGCCGTCGGTCGAGCCGTCGTCGACGACCACCAGCTGCTTCGCGAACGGCAGCGCGCGCACGCGCTCGACGACGGTCGCGATGGTCGCGCGCTCGTTGTACGCAGGGATGATGAAGCTTACGACTGAAGAGACGTCGCGCTGCGAGCGAGGATCGCCTTCCACCACGCCTCATTGTCGCGATACCAGGCGACGGTGCGCTCGAGACCCTGCTCGAACGACGTGCGCGCCTTCCAGCCGAGCAGCCGCTCCGCCTTCTCCGTCGTGCCGATGTGGCGGTCGACCTGGCCGAGGCGCTCCGGCACGTGCGTGCGCAGGTCGCCGGGCTTGCCGAGCGCGTCGAGGACCATCCCGGCGATGTCGTGCACCGAGATGTCGACGCCGGTCGCGACGTTGATCACCTCGCCGGCGATCCGCTCGATCGGCGCGGCGATCACCGCCTCGATCGCCTCCGCGTCGTCGAGGACGTAGAGCCAGTCGCGCGAGGCATGGCCGTCGCCGTGGATCGTCAGCGGCTCGTCGGCGAGCGCCTGCGTGATGAAGCGCGGCACGACCTTCTCCGGGTGCTGACGCGGGCCGTAGTTGTTGAACGGGCGCACGATCACGATCGGCAGGTCGTAGGTCGTCCAGTACGAGTACGCGAGCCGGTCGGCCCCCGCCTTCGTCGCCGCGTACGGCGAGCGCGGGTTGAGCGGGTGCTCCTCGTCCATCGGCGCGCGCTCGGCGGTGCCGTACACCTCGGACGACGAGATCAGGATGAAGCGCTCGACGGGCGTCTCGCGGATCGCGTCGAGCAGGATCTGGGTGCCCTCGACGTTCGTGGTCACGAACTCGGACGCGCCGTGCTCGATTGACTTCTCGACGTGCGACTCGGCCGCCGCGTTCACGATCACGTCGACGCCGCCGACGATCTCGCGGACGAGCCCCGCGTCACGGATGTCGCCGTGCACGAACGAGAGCCGCTCGTGGCTCATCACGTCGGCGAGGTTCTCGAGGTTCCCCGCGTAGGTGAGCGCGTCGAGCGTCACCACCTGGTGGTCGGTCGCGTCGAGCAGGTGGCGGATGAAGTTCGACGAGATGAAGCCTGCTCCGCCGGTGACCAGAACCCTCTTCGACACCTACAGCTCCTCTTGGATCGTGTACAGCGGCCTGCGTTCGACGTCCCGCTGGATCCTCCCCAGCGACTCGCCGATCAGCGCGAGGACGAAGCCTTGCACGCCGAGGACCAGCACTATGCCTGCTCCGGCGAAGAGCGGGCCCGGGAAGTTGCCCTGGCTGATCCAGTAGACGACGCCGTAGAGCCCGATCGCCGCCGCCGCCAGGGTGCAGACGAGGCCGAGCACGACGCCGATCCACTGGACGGGCTGCGGCCAGAAGCCCGCGACGACGTGCAGCGCGAGCCGGACGAGCCGGATCGGCGAGTAGCGCGAGCCGGACGCGGCGGCGGCGTGCGAGACGTCGACCTCCTCGACCGACACGCCCGTCGAGAGGACGAGCGCCTTCGTGAACTTCTGCCGGCCGATCGCGCCGAGCATCGGCTCGATCGCGTCCCGCCGGTAGCCGTTGAACGCGCAGCCGAAGTCGGAGATCGCGACGCCGGTGAAGCGGCGCAGCAGGCCGTTGATGACGCGGCTCGGCAGCGTGCGGCCGGGCGAGTCGCGGCGGGCGACGCGCCGGCCCGACGCGACGTCGACACGGTCGAGGACGCCGAGCAGCTTCGGGATGTCCTCCGGCTCGTTCTGGAGGTCGCCGTCCATCGTCACGATCCGCTCGCCGCGCGCCCGCGCGAGGCCCGCGTGCATCGCGGGATGCTGGCCGAAGTTCCGCTTGAACCGCACGACGCGGACGTGCGGGTCCTGCTCGTGCAGCGCGCGGAGGCGGGCGAACGTGCCGTCGGTCGAGCCGTCGTCGACGTAGATCGCCTCCCACTCACGCCCGTCGAGCGCGGCCGCGACGCGTCGGTGCAGCTCGTCGACCGAGCGCTCCTCGTTCAGCAGCGTGACGACGACGGAGACGTCCACGGCGCGACCCTAGCCCAGGACCAGCCGGGAAGCGGCCACGTCGAAGCTGACGACGAACCGGCGCAGGAACTGCTGGCCGACGAGGCCGTCGTAGATGATCGACTGGAACATCACCTCGGGATCGTCCTGGCCGAGCTCGGGCACGCCCGGGACGTGGACGCGGCCGGGCAGCGTGGTGAAGCGGCGCGTGTAGGCGTGGCCCGTCTCGTCGGTGCCGTCGACGCGCCGCTCCTCGGCCGATCCGAGCTCGCGGAACCGGTCGTCGAGGATGAGCGCGTCGCTCCCCATGTCGACCTCGACCTCCGCCACACGGCCGTCGGGCAGGACGAGCGGCATGTGCAGCGAGAGGGCCGGCCCGTCCCACTCCGCACGGCACGGAACCTCCACCCCGTCCGCCGGCCCGCCTACGACGACCCGCCCGCGCGGGTAGTCGACGGTGAGGACCGTCTCGGCGAAGAACGCGAGCGACAGGAAGCCGCCGACATGCTCGAGCGCGTCGGGGAAGCCGCTCATGTCGAGCAGCCCGACCTGGACGTCGCGCCGCTCCTCGCCGCCGAAGACGAGCGACGGCGCCGTCGCGAGCGGCACGGTGACGTCCTGGCCCGACATGCGCTTGCCCGTGAACGTCTCCCCGGTCGGGACGCAGCCGGGCAGCGTGTCGCGGAGGATCGTGAAGCCGATGCCGGAGTCGACGACGAACGTCGTCTCGACCCCGTTCACCGTCACGGGGACGGTGACGAGGTGCGCCAGGTACTCGAGAGGAACCTCGTACACGGGCCACATACTGCGCTAACGAGGCCGTCGTAGGGTCGGGCGCGTGCAGGCGGGCGAGATCGTGCTCAAGCGGAGCATCTATCGCGGCAACGTGCGCTGGGTGTTCCCGCACCGCTACGTGGGCGAGTGGGACGGGCGGATCGCCCTCTACTGCGGCCCCGGCAACCAGGGCAAGGCGATGCGCCGCGGCCCGGACGGCTACCTCAAGCGCTGGATGACCGACAAGCCGCCGTTCGACACCGAGTGGGAGTCGACGCACGTGCTCCGCTTCGAGCGCGAGGCCGCGCGGCACAGCATCGACCTCTACTGGACGACCGGCTGGGAGCACATGAGCTGGTACGTGAACCTGCAGACGCCGACGCGCATCGCGGGCTCGCGCGTCGACACCACCGACCAGGCGCTCGACGTGCTCGTGTTCGCCGACGGCACGTGGCGCTGGAAGGACGAGGACGAGCTCGAGGAGGCGGTCGAGCTCGGGATCTGGACGCGGGCCGAGGCGGACGAGATCCGCGCCGAGGGCGAGCGCGTCGTGGCCGCCGCGCCGTGGCCGACCGGCTTCGAGGACTGGCGGCCGCCGGAGGGCTGGGGCCCGCTCGGGCTGCCGAGGGACTGGCATGTGGTCTGAGGGCGAGCTCGTCCTGCGCCGCGAAGTGCGCAACGACGGCCGGCCCTGGGCGGAGCTGCCGGTGCGGGTCGTCCAGGACGACGACGAGCTGCTCGCGACGTACGTGCCGTCGGGCGCACGGTTCTCGTTCCCCCCGCATCCCGAGCAGCACCCGTGGTCCGGCCGGACCGCGTGGGAGGGGAACGGGATGCTGATGCTGCAGCGGCCGGGCGAGGCGTACGCGGTCTTCGTGATCTGGCACGGGCAGGAGCGCGAGCTGCACAGCTGGTACCTCAACCTGCAGGAGCCGTTCCGGCGGCAGACCCGCGGCTACGACACCCAGGATCACGAGCTCGACCTGATCCTCCACCTCGACGGCCGCCTGGAGCGGAAGGACGAGGAGCTGCTCGAGCTGCGACTCGCGGAGGGCCGCTTCACGCAAGATCAGGTGCGTGGAATCCGCGCCGAAGCCGACCGCATCGAAGCCGAGCTCGCAGTCCGCGGGCACTGGTGGGACGCCTGGTGGGCGCTCTGGGAGCCCGACCCGTCCTGGGATGCCGCGGCGCGCCGGGCCGCGTAGGGGCCCGACACTCGCCGCGTTCGTCGCGCTCGGCCTGTTCTGGGGCTCGTGGGCGTCGGTGCTGCCGAGCGTGCAGCGCGCGGTGGGCGCATCGAAGGGGTCGCTCGGGCTGGCGCTCCTCTGCACGACCGCAGCCGCGATCCCGACGATGCTGTTCGTCGCCGGGCCGCTCGTCGACCGGTTCGGCATGCGCGCGGTCACCCTCACCTGCGCCTGCTTCGCGGCGGCCACGACCCTGCCGGGCCTCGCGACGTCGCTGCCCGCGCTGATGCTCGCGCTCGCCGTCACCGGCGCCGCGACCGGCGCGATGGACGTGTCGATGAACGCGAGCGCCGCCCGCATCGAGGCGACCGAGGGACGGCGGCTGATGCCGCTCGCGCACGGCCTCTACTCGGTCGGGGTGCTCGTGGGCGCGGTCGCCGCCGGCCTCGCGCGCGGCGCCGGCGCGGGACGCGAGCCGATCCTCGTGACGATGAGCGTGCTGATCGCCGTCGTCGCGGCGTGGACCGCGACCGACTCCGGCCCCGTGTCCGCGCAGGAGAAGCGCGGGCACCTGCGCTTCGCACGGCTGATCGTCTTCATCGGCGCCGTCGGCGCGGCGGCGTTCATCGTCGAGGGCGGCATCGAGAGCTGGAGCGCCCTCTTCCTCGAGCGGCAGCTGCACGCGCACCCGGCCGTCAGCGGGCTCGGGCCCGGCTTCTACGGCGGCGCGATGGCCGCCGGACGCTTCTTCGGCCAGGCGACGAAGCTGCCCGACCGCCCGCTCCTCGTGGGCGGCGGGATCGTCGCCACGGTCGGCTGCCTCCTCGCAGCCGTCGCGCCGAACGCCGGCCTCGCCCTCACCGGCTTCGTGCTCGGCGGCCTCGGAGTCGCCCTGAACGCGCCGATCGTCTTCGGCGCGGCCGGCCGCCGCTCGGCGTCCGCGGTCGCGACCGTGACGACGCTCGCCTACGCCGGCCTGCTCGTCGGCCCGCCGCTCGTCGGCGGCGTGGCCCAGGCGTCGTCCCTGCGCGTGTCCTTCGTCGTCCTCGCCGCGATCGCGGGAGCCGCGGCGCTCGCGGCGACCACGCTCCGCGACCTCCGCTAAGAGGCGAGGGGGCCTTGCGGCCCCCTCGCCCTGCTCGTAGGGCCGACGAGCCCTAGAGGACCTTCACCTTGACGCTGCGCACCGAGGTGCCGAGCTTCAGGTTCCCGACGCGCACCAGCTTGTTGGTGCGAACCGACCGGAGCACGCTCCGGATGACCTTCTGCTTGGCGCCGATCAGCGTCACCCTGATCGTGGCCTTCGACGAGGAGCCGACCACCCGTACGTACACGTAGTGGTTCGAGATCCGCGTCGCGGCGAGCGCCGACTTGGCGATCGCCTTCGTCGACCTGATCGCCGGAGCGGCCGGCGTGGACGCCGCAGCCGTCACGGCAGCAGCGGCCGCCGCCGGAGCGGGCGACGAGGAGGACGACGACGAACCGCCGGACGACGAGCTGCCCGAGGACGAGCCCGTCGGGGCCGACGCGGTCACCGGCGGCGCAGCCTCGGCTGCGGCGTTGGTGAACGTCACGACGGCGGTCCCGAGGCCGGCGGCGGCGTTGCCGACGAACGCCCCGATCGAGCTGCCGGAGAGCGCCGATGCGAGCAGGCTCGGATCGTCGACCGTCGCAGACGAGACGGCATAGCCGCTCTGCGCCTGCTCGGTGACCGTCTGCACGCCGGCATACGGCAGCCAGTTCGGGTCGAGCACGCACTGCCCGACCGGGATGGTCAGCGTGTCCGTGCCCGTGGTGATGTCGGGTGCGGTGCCCCGCGGGCCGGTCACCGTGACCGTCACCGCAGGCTCACCGGCAGGACCGAGCTTGCAGACCTTGAGCAGGCCCGGATCGGCCAGCTTGTCCACGTAGGTGATGGTGGTCACACCGGCCTGCAGCGTGAACGACGCCGACACGCCGGTGAAGTCGGTCCCACCCTGGATGAACGGACGCTGGTCGGACATCAGGATGTCCGAGACCTGAGTGCCCGCCATGGGCGACTCGACCACGGACATCTGGGTGCCGGCCGGGAACGAGCCCGCGAGGACGCAGTGGCTCGAATCGCCGTAGGTGCCGGCAACCGCCGACAGCGCCTTCCCGTTGACGGTGAAGTTGAACGTCGTGCCCACGAGAGCCTCGCTTCCGTCGGCCGCGAACTTGCAGACCTTGAGCTGCGAGATGTTGTTCTCGAAGTTGACGATCGACTCCTGGGAGATCGTGCCGTTCGGGGTCACTGCGACGCCGACCCACCCCGCAGCGAGCTGCATCGGGTCGGTGACGGCGCCGGGTGAGGCCGGCGGGATCAGCGAGCCCGTCGGCGACGTGATCGCGTCGACGTACGTCGCTGCACCGGTCTCCTGCACGATCACGTGCCCCGCCGGAGCGAGGAACGGCTGGCTGCAGGCTCCGACGGTGACGCTGCCGGAAGTCGAGAAGCCGTTACCGCCCGTGACCGTGAACGGGAACGAGAGACCGTCCAGGCCGACGCCGGGAGTCTCGGACTTGCAGATCTCGACGTAGCCCTGGACGGGGTCGTTGGTGACCGTCACGAGCGTCTCGTCGGACATGAAGTCCGACGGGTTGACCGTGACGACCGCGCTGCGACCCGCGAGGTCCACGGAGTTGAGCTGTGCGTCGACCGCGCCGGGCGCCGACGTGTGGATCGCGCTCACTGCCGTGTAGTCGTCGGTGCTGAACTGGCCGCCGTGACCGTCGTCGGTCAGCGTCGCCAGCTCGTGCACGGTGACGTACCCCGCCGGCACCTGGATCGGGACGGTGCAGGACCCGACCGGTGTGGCGTCGGTGGTGTACGTCGTCTCGCCCGCCGTCAGCTGGAACTTGAACGAGTCGATCAGCGAAGGCGAGCCCGAGGCCGCCTTACAGATCTCGATCCAGCCGGTCGTCGGTGTTCCTGGGTCGTTCCCAGCGAGAGCCGGCGCCACGAAGAACGCGGCCGCGACGACGCTGAGAAGGAGCGCCAAGAGCTTCGACATCCCTTTCCCCTCCTTCGGTAGCCGCCGTCGTTGTTGACGGCGCCCCTCCGGTTCTACGACGGGCCGCGCGACGCGAAGGTGGGGATTCCGGAGCCCGCCCGGGGGGTCCGCCGCGCGGACCTCCCCCGGTAGCCGTTGACGGGCACCGGGGTCGTCAAACCGTTCTCCGCAGCCCAGGAAACGGCCTCCAGACGGCTCCGGACGCCGAGCTTCCTGTACACGTTCGCCAGGTGGTACTTGACCGTCTCGTCGGTCACCCAGAGGGCCCGGGCGACCTGGCCGTTGGTGTAGCCGCGCGAGACGAAGCGGAGGATCTCCAGCTCGCGGCGCGTCAGCAGCGGCCGCTCGTCGAGCTCGCCGTGCTCGAGCGCGGCGCACGCGAAGTCGAGCGTGTCGAGGAACTCGGCCGCGTCCTCGGCGTCGACGACGCGCACCGCGCCGCCGGCGAGCGCGGCGTCCCGGACGTGATCCGCGCCGCCCGCGCAGACGACGATGGTGAGCGACCGGTGATGATCTCGATGCACCTGGCGGAGCCGCTTGAAGAGGAAGTCCGGGTCGGCCTCGCGATTCGCCTCGACGAGCAGCAGGTCGGGCTCGTAGCGCGTGACGAGCTCGGGCGCCCGGTGGATCTCGCGTGCCCGCGCCACGACCTCGACGTCACGGCTGCCGATGACCCATTCGAGCGAGTGCTCCCAGAAAGGGCTCTCGCAGATCATCACCGCGCGAATCGGCTCGCTGCGTGCCTCAGTCACCATCGTCGGCCCCACCGCAAGTACACAACCGCCGCGGCGGCCTGCGACTGAACGGAGGTCGAGTCCTCGTTCACACGGCTCGGACGGGCGGGTGCACCCCTCGGACCCTCCCCGTTTCCACCTCTTAACCCGGGCTTAGGAAATCTCGGGCACCCTGCCGCCGTGCGGATCGGAGCATTGCTCATCGTCCTCGCCGTCGTCCTCGCCGGCTGCGGCTCGTCGTCGTCCGGCCACGCGTCGGCGCCGAAGGGCTCGGTCGTCCAGGTCGGCAAGCAGACGGTCACCGTCGACGAGCTGAACGGGATGCTCGCGAGCGCGAAGCAGTACTACGCGTCGCAGAAGAAGCAGTTCCCGAAGGCCGGCACCAAGGCCTACAACACGGTGCACAACCAGGCGGTCGAGTTCCTCATCCAGGGCGCGATCTTCCAGCAGGAAGCCGACCGCATGGGCGTCGGCATCACCGACAAGAAGCTCGACTCGACGATCGCCACGATGAAGCAGCAGAACTTCGGCGGCAGCGAGAAGAAGCTCGACGCGGCGATCGCGCAGCAGGGGTTGACGAAGGAGCAGTTCCGCACCCAGGAGCGCATCCAGCTCGCCGAGCAGGCGCTGCAGACGAAGGTCGCGAACGGCGCGCAGGTCTCGGACGCCCAGGCGAAGGCGTACTGGGAGAAGCACAAGGGCGACTACAAGTCGCCGGCCTCGCGCACGGTGCGCCACATCCTCGTCGCGAAGAAGTCGCTGGCCGACAACCTCTACGCCCGGCTGAAGTCGGGCGCCTCGTTCACGAAGCTCGTCAGCAAGTACTCGACGGACACCGGCTCGAAGTCGACGGGCGGCAAGCTCACCGACACGAAGGGCAGCTTCGTGCCCGAGTTCGAGAAGGTCGCGTTCGCGCTGAAGACGAACGAGATCTCGAAGCCGGTCCACTCGCAGTACGGCTGGCACATCATCCAGGCGCTCGGCCCGATTCAGCCGGCGAAGGTCGAGTCCTACGCGCAGGCCTCGTCGACGATCAAGCAGGCGCTGCTCGGCCCCGCGCAGCAGAAGGCGCTCCAGACGTTCACGAACACCGCGTACGCGTCGTTCTGCAAGGGCCAGATCGCGTACGGCGCCGGCTACCACTCCACCTTCTGCGCGGACGCGAAGAAGGCCGCCGCGAAGTCCTAGAACGCCCCGGCGTAGCCGTTCAGCGCGGGCTGCCCGCCGAGGTGCGCGTAGAGCACGCGCGAGCCGGGCTCGATCCGCCCCGACCGCACGAGGTCGACGAGCGCCGCCATCGACTTCCCCTCGTAGACGGGGTCCGTCAGCATCCCCTCGAGGCGCGCGCACAGCCGGATCGCGTCGATCGTCTTCGCGTCCGGGATGCCGTAGGTGCCGGCGTGCCACTCGTCGAGCAGGACGATCTCGTCGTCGGCGAGCGCGCGGCCGAGCCCGATCGCGTCGGCGGTGCGGTGCGCGATGCGCGCGATCTGGTCGCGCGTCTGCTCGACGGTGGCGGAGCCGTCGATGCCCAGCACGCGGCGCGGCCGGTCCTGGCCCGCGAACCCGGCGATCATCCCCGCCTGCGTCGAGCCCGTCACCGAGCAGACGACGATCGTGTCGAAGAAGACGCCGAGTTCGCGCTCCTGCGCCTCGACCTCGTACGCCCAGCGCGCGAAGCCGTGACCGCCGAGCGGATGGTCGGACGCGCCGGCCGGGATCGCGTACGGCGTGCCGCCGCGAGCTTCGACGTCCGCGAGCGCCTGCTCCCAGCTCGGCCGGAAGCCGATGTCGAACCCGGCCGCATCGAGACGGACCTCGGCGCCCATGATCCGCGAGAGCAGGATGTTGCCGACCTTGTCGTAGACGGCGTCCGGCCAGTCGACCCAGTGCTCCTGCACGAGGACGCAGCGAAGCCCGAGCCGCGCCGCCACCGCCGCGACCTGGCGGGTGTGGTTCGACTGGACGCCGCCGATCGAGACGAGGGTGTCGCAACCACGGGCGAGCGCGTCGGCGGCGAGGTACTCGAGCTTGCGCACCTTGTTGCCGCCGTAGGCGAGACCCGAGTTGCAGTCCTCGCGCTTCGCCCAGAGCTCGACCCGGCCGCCCAGGTGCTCGGCGAGCCGCGGCAGCGGGTGCAGCGGCGACGGCCCGAAGAGCAGCGGAACGCGGTCGAAGTCGTCGAGCGGCACGGGGCGAGTCTACGCCCGCTCTGCTAGCGTGATCTCTCGTTCCGCGACGCTTTTCGAAAGGAGGCACGACGATGTCGGCGATCTGCACTTCTCGGGCCTCCGGTCGCACGCGCTAGCGAGGCGCGTCCCCCACAGGCCCACCACGATGCCCGCGAGAGCGGGCGTTTCGTCGTTCCCGGCCGAAAGGACGCAGCCACCACGTGCTCCAGCTCGACTCCGACATGCGCCTCTGGGCGCTCGATGCGCGCGTCGCCGACGCAAGCCTCCTCACGGACGGCCCGCGGCTCCGCGCGATCCTCCTCGACGCGGCCCGCGAGGGCGGCGCGACCGTCGTCGGCGAGGAGTTCTGCACCTTCCCGAACGGCGCGGTCACGGGCGTGCTCGTGCTCGCGCAGTCGCACCTCAGCATCCACACCTGGCCCGAGCGCGGCCTCGCGAACGTCGACCTGCTCTCGTGCGGCGGCGTCGCCGGCGAGGCCGTCGTGCGGGCGATCGAGCGGCGCCTGGGCGCCGAGAAGGTCAACCTGACGTGCGTGCTGCGGTCGCCGTGGTGATCGCCGAGGCGGCGGCCGCAGTCGGGCTCGCCGAGGGCGAGGCGGGCGTGCGCGCGGTCGTGGCCGCCGTCGCCCGCCTCGAGCCGGCGTCGACCCGCGCGCTCTCGCGCGAGACGGGCCTGCCCGTGCCGATCGTCGCCGCCGTCTGCGGCGAGCTGCGCCGCCGCGGCGTGCTCGCCCCGGAGCGTCCGAGCCGCCTCGCAGAGCGCTGGCGCGGCACGTTCGCGCAGCCGCCCGCACCTGGCGAGGACGAGCTCGTCGCCGCGCTCGCCTCGCTCGCCGCGGATGCACCGCCGCCGCGCTCCGAGCTCGACCAGTCGCACTGCACGGTCGAGACGAAGGCGCGGCGCGCGCTCTTCCTGCAGCGCGCGGGAGCGCTCGCCGGCCGGCGCGTGCTGTTCCTCGGCGACGACGACCTCACCTCGCTCGCCGTCCGTCAGGTCGGTGCCGCGGTCGCCGAGCTCGCGGTCGTGGACGTCGACCCGGCCGTGCTCCGCTACCTGCGACGGCAGCTGCCGCACGCGAGGCTCGTCGAGCACGACCTCCGCGAGCCGTTGCCCGACTCGCTGACCGCGCGGTTCGACACCGTCTTCACCGACCCGCCGTACACCGTCGCGGGCGCCGAGCTCTTCCTCTCGCGCGCCGCCGCCGCGCTGCGGCCGCAGGTCGGGGGCAGCGTGTTCCTCGCCTTCGGGCCGAAGCCGCCGGCGGAGACGCTGCGCGTGCAGGCGGCGATCGCGGCGATGGGCCTCGTCATCCGCAGCTTCGAGCGCAACTTCAACGACTACGTGCAGGCGAGCATCCTCGGCGGCACGAGCCACCTCTACCACCTGACGTCGACCGCCGAGACGGCGCCCCTCGTGGCGGGCGGCTACGGCGGCGCGCTCTACACCGGTGAGGGCCGCCCGCCGCGCCGGTACCGCTGCGCGTCGTGCCGCACGGTGCACCTCGTCGGCCGCGGCGCCCGCTGGACGACCGTCGACGTCCTGCGCCGGGAGGGCTGTCCCGAGTGCGGTGCGGCGCGGTTCCTGCCGCTGCCGCACCGCACCCGGGCGTGACGCTCAGGCCGCGGTGTCGTAGGCGGCCGGCAGCTCGACCACCTGGGCTGCCCGCGGACGGCGCCTGATCGCGAAGGCCGCGACCGCGCCGACGGCGACGACTGCGGCGCCGATCCCGACGGCGACGTTCATCCCGTCGACGAACGTCTGGCCGGTGCGATAGCCGCCGTAGTGCGCGAACACCGTCGCGAGGATCGCGACGCCGAAGACGCCGCCGAGCTCGCGGATCGCGTTGTTCGCACCCGACGCCTGCCCTTCCTGGTCGGAGCGCACCGAGCCGAGGACGACGTTCGCGATCGGCGCGAAGAACATCCCCATGCCGGCGCCCGAGATCATGAACGGCAGCACGAACGACCAGTAGCCGAGGCCGGGCGTGCCGATCAGCGCCATCCAGCCGAGCCCGATCGCCTGCAGCGAGAGCCCGGTGCCGATGATGCGGCTCGGCGGGATGCGGTCGGAGAGCGCGCCGGCGATCGGTGCGACGATCATCGGCATCGCCGTCCACGGCAGGATGCGCAGCCCGGAGTTGAGCGGCGTCGCGTGCTGCACGGTCTGGAAGTACTGCGCGAGCAGGAAGATCGAGCCGAACATCCCGAAGCTCATCAGCAGCGACGCGACGTTCGCGAGCGCGAAGGTGCGGTCGCGGAAGAAGGCGATCGGCAGCATCGGATGCTCGGTGCGGAGCTCCCAGGCGACGAACAGCGCGAGCAGGATCGCGCCGGCGGCGAGCGCTCCGACGATCTCCGTCGAGCCCCAGCCGAGCGAGTTGCCGCGGATCAGCCCCCACACGATCCCGAAGAGGCCGCCGCTCGCGAGCACGAGCCCGGCGAGGTCGATGCTCCCGAACGGGCCCTTCGTCTCCTGCAGCCGCGGCAGCAGCACGAGCAGCGCGATGCCGACGGGCACGTTCAGCCAGAACACCCAGTGCCACGAGATGCCGTCGACGACCGCGCCGCCGACGAGCGGGCCGAACGCGACCGCGAGGCCGCTGATGCCGCCCCACGCGCCGAGGAACACGCCGCGCCGCTCCTCGGGCACGCCCGCGGAGAGGATCGTCAGCGTCAGCGGCATCACGATCGCGCCGCCGAGGCCCTGCACCGCGCGCGCGGCGTCGAGCACGCCGATCGACGGCGCGAGCGCCGCCGCGGCCGAGCCGAGCGTGAAGATCGCGATGCCGATCCCGAAGAGCCGCCGCCGCCCGAACCGGTCGCCGAGCGCGGCGCCGGTGAGGAGCAGGACGGCGAAGGTGAGGGTGTACGCGTTGACCGTCCACTCGAGGCCGCTGAGCCCCGCGTGCAGGTCGCGGCGGATCACGGGGATCGCCGTCGTCACGACGAGGTTGTCGAGCGTGACCATGAAGAGGGCGAGCGAGGTGATCGCGAACGTCCACCAGACATGTTGTTTGTGAGCCATCACTTACCTCCGTGCGAAAAAAAGAGAGCGGTCAGTCCTGCGGCTTGCAGCCCTCGGTGAGGCGTGCGCCCCAGGGCTCGCCCTGCGCCTGCATGGAGGCGAGGACGTTCATGAGCATCCCGGTGGCGAAGAAGCGCGAGATCTCCTCCGCGCTCGCCCCCGAGACACGCTCGACGTAGGTGACGAGGTCGCCGTAGCCGTTGCGCACGACCTCGGCGATCTCCGGGTCCTCGGAGGCCGCGTAGGCCTGCATCTGCGCCCGCAGGTACAGGCGGTCGGAGGCGAGCAGCTCGCCGTAGGCCGTTCCGATGGCGTGCAGCGCCTCCTCGCCGCGCTTGCCCTCGGCCGCCCGCTGCATCAGCTCCAGCGTCTGCCGGAAGCACCGTGCGACGAGCGCGAGGTAGAGGCCCTTCTTCGTGCCGAAGAGCCGGAAGACGTACGGCTGGGAGATGCCGGCGTTGCGGGCGATCTCCTCGGTCGAGGCTCCGTGGAGCCCCTGCTCGGCGAAGACGGGGAGCGCCGCGTCGAGGATCTCCTCGCGCCGCTCCTCCTTCGACTTCCGTTCCACTGCAACCATGGAGCGTAGGTTAGTGACTACTTACTAGCTTGTCAAGCGCCTCGGCCACCCGGTCGAGCTCGCCGTCGGTGAGGCGGGTGTGGAAGGGCAGCGCGAGCGCGCGCTCGAAGACCCGGGTCGCACCGGGGAAGTCGCCCTGGCCGGCATAGGCGCCGAGCAGGTTCAGGGCGTAGGTGCCGATCTGCGCCTCGATCCCCTGCGCCCGCAGCTCCGCGAGCACGCGGTCGCGGTCGTCGACCTGGATCACGTAGGCCTGCCAGCCGTGCACGTCGCCCTCGTCGGCCTGCGGCAGCAGCACGTCGAGGTGGCGCAGGCGCTCGCTGTAGCCGTCGGCGATGCGCGTGCGCACGGCGAGCAGCTCGTCGAGCCGCCGCGCCTGCGGCAGCCCGACCGCGCAGAGGATGTCCGAGAGGCGGTAGTTGAGGCCGGGCGCCGGCATGTCCGGCGGGCTGAGCGTGCGCCAGCCGTGGTTCCGCATCTGGCGCACCGCGTCGGCGAACGCGTCGTCGTTCGTGGTGACGGCGCCGCCCTCGCCGGTCGTGACGATCTTCCGCGGGTGGAAGCTGAGGCAGCCGGCGACTCCGAGCCCGCCGCAGGCCCGGCCGCGGTAGCGCGCGCCGAGCGCGCCGGCGGCGTCCTCGAGGAGCGGCAGGCCGTCGGGCAGCTCGTGCAGCCGCAGCGGCCGGCCGAAGAGGTGCACGCCGACGAGCAGCTTCGTGCGCGGGCCGACCTCGAGCTTCGCCGGGTCGACGTTCATCGTCTCCGGGTCGACGTCGACGAGCACCGGCGTGAGCCCGCAGAGCGCGACGACGTTGGCGGTCGCCGGGAAGGTGTACGCGGGGACGAGCACCTCGTCGCCCGGCCGCAGGCCGAACGCGAGCACCGCGAGGTGGAGCGCGGCGGTGCCGGAGGTGACGGCGAGCGCCTGCGAGACCTCGCAGGCGCGCGCGATCTCCGCCTCGAACTCCTCCACCTTCGGGCCCATGGTGAGCATCCCGCTCTCCAGGACCCCGGCCACCTCTGCGAGCTCGGCTTCGCCGGTCTCGGGCCAGCCTAGGCGGATGCGAGTGCTTTCGCCCTGTACCACGCGATCGTCTTCTCGAGGCCCTCGTCGAGCTCGACCACCGGCTCCCAGCCGAGCACCGTGCGCGCCTTCTCGACGTTCGGGATGCGCAGCTCGACGTCGGCGTAGTGGAGCGGCTGGAACACGATGTCGACGTCCGCGCCCGAGAGCCGCTTGATCCGCTGGGCGAGGTCGAAGATCGTGACCGTGCCGCGCGGGTTGCCGATGTTGAACGCCTGGCCCGGCGCGTCGGGATGCTCGAGGCAAGCGAGGACGCCGCTCACCATGTCGGTGACGTACGTCCACGCGCGGATCTGCGAGCCGTCGCCGTGGATCGCGAGGTCGCGGCCGGCGACCGCGTTCTCGATGAACGCGCGGATCGCGCCGCCGCCGACCTGGCCCGGGCCGTAGATGTTGAACGGGTGCACCGTGACGGCGGGCAGCCCCAGCTCGTCGTGGTAGGCGTGCGCCATGTGCTCGCCCGCGAGCTTCGAGACGGCGTAGGTCCAGCGCGCCTCGCCCACCGACCCGATCGTCGAGACCTGCCCCTCGTGCACGTTCACGGCATGCGTGCCGAAGACCTCGCTCGTCGAGAAGTCGACGTAGCGCTCGAGCGTCGGCAGCGTCGCGACCGCCGCCTCGAGCGCGTTGTAGGTGCCGATCACGTTCACGCGCATCACCCGCACCGGGCTCTGCAGCACCGTGTCGACCCCCGCGATCGCGGCGCAGTGGACGAAGTGGGTCGCGCCCGCGGCCGCCTCCCTGAGCGCCTGCGGGTCGAGGATGTCGCCCTGCACGAGCCGGTAGTTCGGGTGGTCGCCGAGCTCCGTCCCCGAGAGGACGTCGCGGTGCAGGTTGTCGAACGCGATCACCTCGTTCCGCTCGACGAGCTCCCGGGCGAGCGTCGTGCCGATGAAGCCTGCGCCGCCGGTGATGAAGATCCGCTTGCCCTCGAGCATCCGGAGAAGGTTAGCCTCCGGGCGTGCAACGGGACCTCGACGAGCTGTGGCGCTTCGTCCTCCGCCGGCCGCTCGAGCCGGAGGAGCGCGCGGCCACCGAGGCGCGCCTCGCGCAGGGCATGTCGTATGCCTCCCTCCTGCAGGAGCTCGCCACCTCGGCGGAGTTCGAGCACCTGAAGCGGCTCGAGGACGCCGTCGCCTGGGCGGCGGCGCAGCGGCAGGCGGGCGAGCGCCCGCGCAACCTGGAGGCGCCGGCGGGCGTCGACGAACGCCCGGTCGAGATCCCGTGGTGCCTCGCGCGCGTGCGGCCCGGCGAGCGGGTGCTCGACGTCGGCTACGCGTTCGCCGAGCCCGCGTACCTCGAGGGCCTCGGCACGTTGGGCGACGTCACCGGCGTCGACCTCGTGCAGGCGGAGGTGCCGGGCGTGAAGGGCGTGCAGGCCGACCTGCGGGACCTCCCGTTCCGCGACGGCGAGTTCGACGTCGCGATCGCGATCTCGACGCTCGAGCACGTCGGCCGCGACAACACGCAGTACGGGCTCGACGCCGAGGAGGACGACACGCTCGAGCGGGCGCTGCGCGAGCTGCGGCGCGTCGCGAAGCGGCTGCTCGTGACGGTGCCGACGGGCGAGCGCGAGCTCCGCCCGGAGCAGGCGGTGTACGAGCCGCCCGAGTGGGTGTCCCGCTTCGAGCGCGCCGGCTTCGCCGTCTTCGAGGACGAGCTGTACGAGCTGACACCCGAAGGCTGGCGCTCCGTCCCGGCTCTCACGCCGGGCACGAGGTACGGGGAGCGCGGCCCGGGCGCGTCCGCGGTGCTCTGCGCCGAGCTCCGGCCCGGGACGATCGGCGAGCGGGTGCGCCTGGCGCTACGCGACCGGCGGCACGGGAACGACGTCCGGCGTGTCACCGGCTGAGCTGCGTAGGACCGCGGCGATGAAGAGCAGCCCGCCGACGGTCATCCCGCCGGCGACCTCGATCCACACGCCCGCGTTGCCGGCCCAGCCGTAGACCGGCCCGACGATCAGCCGCCCGAGCGGGCCGCCGGCGCCGCTCGCGGCCATCACGGCGGTCATCACCTTCGCGCGCAGCGCCGCCGGCGGACGCGTCGTGATGATCCCCATCAGCGGCGCGTTGATCAGCGGCACGAAGAGCCCGCAGAGCACGACCGCGAGCCCGGCGACCGGCCATGCGACGGGCGCGACGACGATCCAGAGCGGCAGCGTCGCCGCGACCATGCCGAAGCACGCGAGCTTGAGCGGCGCATAGCGGTCGAGCAGCCTCATCACGAGGAACGAGCCGGCGAGCGCGCCGATGCCGAAGGCCGTGAAGATCCAGCCGGCGATGTGCGGGTTGCGGTCGTAGCGCGTGTAGGCGAGCAGCGGCACCGCCACCGAGATGCCGTTCGCCGCGCCGTCGAGCACGATGATCGTCAGCGTCACGGGCCCGAGCAGCGGGTCGCGCGCCAGGTAGCGGACGCCGGCGAGGATGCCGCGGCTCTCGTCGTCCGCGGGGACCGGCTTGCCCGCACGTACGAGCGTCAGGACCGTGAGGAACGCGATCAGGAAGGTGCAGCCGTCGACGACGAGGAGCGGCGCGGTGCCGATCCACGCGATCAGTACGCCGGCGATCGACGGGCCGATGACGAGCGGCAGGTGGTTCGCCGCGCCGAAGAGCCCGGACGCCTTCGCGACCTCGGTCTCGTCGTCGCCGAGCACCTCGGGGATGATCGAGCGCTGGGCCGCCGCGTACGGCGCCATGAAGACGCCGAGCAGGAAGACGACCGCGAGCAGCAGCCCGAAGGTGAGATGGCCCGTCCAGTGCAGCACGGGCACGAGCGCGACGAGCGGCGCGCGCACGAGGTCGGAGACGAGCATCGAGCGGCGCGCGCCGAGCCGGGAGACGACCGTCCCGCTCGGGATGCCGAGCAGCGCCATCGGCAGGATCTCGGCGGCGAGCACGAAGCTCATCCGCGTCGCGCTGCCGGTCGTGACGAGTACGAACCAGGGCAGTGCGACGAAGGTCATGGCGCTGCCGCTCGTCGAGACGAGCTCGGCGCCGAACAGCGCGCGGAACGTCAGGCTCCTCATGGCTCGTTAAAATAGTACGTCCGTACGTTTTTGTAAAGTGGCACCGTGCCGAAGGTCACCGAGGAGCACCGCGCAGAACGCCGCCGCCAGATCGCCGAGGGCGCCCGGCGCGCCTTCGCACGGCACGGCTACGAGGGCGCGACGGTCGAGGTGCTCGAGCGGGAGATCGGCCTCTCGCGCGGCGCGATCTTCAGCTACTACGGCTCGAAGCTCGACCTCTTCGTCGCGCTCGCGCAGGAGGACCAGCACCGGCTCCTCCGGCTCTGGATCGACGAGGGCTGGGAGACGGTCGTCACGCACATCGTCCACGACGACCCCGAGTGGATCGGCGTGTACCTCGACGCGTCGCGGCTCCTGCGCACCGACCCGACGCTGCGCGAGCGCTGGGCGCAGCTGAACCCGGAGCTGCAGAGCGAGCTCGAGCGGGCCTTCCAGGAGCGCGTCGACGCCGGCGAGATCCGCGCCGACCTGTCGCTCGACGCGGTCGGGCGGTTCCTCGGCATCGTCTTCGACGGCCTCGCCGTGCAGCAGGCGGCGCGCTTCAGCTCGCCGATCGACGCGCACGCGACGATCGAGCTCCTGCGGTCGGCGCTCGCGCCGAAGTAGGATCGGTCGTCCGTGAGAACCGTCCTCTTCGTCGGCGCAGGGCGCCATCAGCGCCGCGCCATCCTGCAGGCGAAGGAGATGGGCCTCCGCGTCGCCGCGGTCGACCGGAACCCCGACGCGCCCGGCCTCCAGGAGGCGGACATCGCGAAGGTCGTCGACTTCTCCGACGTCGACGCGGTGCTGAAGGCGACGCGGCGGCTCTCGATCGACGGGGTGCTGACGGTGAGCGCCGACCGAGCCGTGCCGGTCGTGGCCGCGGTCGCCGAGGCGCGCGGCCTGCCGGGGATCGGCGTCGAGACGGCGCACCTGATGACGCACAAGATCGCGATGCGGCGCCAGCTCGCCGACCACGGCGTGCCGCAGCCGCGCTTCGCCGCGGTCCGCACCTTCTCGGAGACGCGGCGCGCGGCCGGCGAGGTCGGTTTCCCCGCCGTGCTGAAGCCCGCCGACTCCGGTGGCCAGCGCGGCGTCTTCCGCGTCGAGTCGCTCGACGACGTCGACCGCCACCTGCACGAGGCGCTCGTCGCGTCGGCGACGGGCGAGGCGATCCTCGAGGAGTACGTCGAGGGCACCGAGATGAACGGCATCGTGCTCGCGCGCGCCGACGAGCAGATCCTGCTGACGCTCTCCGACCGGCTGCGCCCGCCCGGCATCGGCTTCGGCGTCGGATGGATCCACGTCTATCCCCCGACGATCCCGCCCGAGCAGCTGTCGGCGTCCGAGCGGATCGCCGAGCGGACGGTGCACGCGCTCGGCCTGCGCAACGGCATCGGCTTCCCGCAGCTGATCGCGGCGCCCGACGGCCGCGTGATCGTCGTCGAGTGCGCCGCGCGCATCCCCGGCGGGCAGATGGCCGACCTCGTCCGCTGGGCGGTCGGCGTCGACCTGATCGAGGTGCAGATCCGGATGGCGCTCGGCGACGAGCTCCCCGACCGGCTCGTCCGCCCGCAGTTCGCGCAGCCGCTCGCGATCCGCTTCTTCACCGCGTCCCCCGGCCCGCTGCCGACCGGCAAGGTGAAGCGCATCGGCCCGCTCGACAAGGTGCTCGCGTTCCCCGGCGTCGTGCAGGCGGACGTGTACCTGCAGCTCGGCGAGACGATCCGGCCGGTGCGGCTCGACGGCGACCGGCGCGGCTACGTGATCGCGACCGGCGACACGAACCTGGAGGCGCTCTCGCGCGCCGAGGCTGCTGCGACACTGCTCGACGTGGAGGTCGAGGAGTGAGCTGCGACTTCTCGCTCGCGCACTACCGCGAGCTCCTGCAGGCGGCGAAGAAGGGCGGCTACCGCTGGGCGGGCTTCGACGCGCCGCCGCAGCCGGGCGTCGTGATCCTCCGCCACGACGTCGACCTGTCGCTCGACGGGGCGCTCGCCGTCGCCGAGGTGGAGGCGGACGAGGGGGCGTGGTCGACGTGGTTCCTGATGACGCGCTCGGTCTTCTACAACCTCGCGTCCAGGGACGGCGAGCGGACGATCGCGCGGCTGCGCGAGCTCGGCCACCGCGTCGCGCACCACGCCGTGTGGCCCGACGTCGACCTCGACGACCGGTTCGACCCGGTCGTCGCGTGGCACAACCCCGGCCCGGACTACATGCGCGCGCCGATCGACGGCGCGGTGAACGTGATGGAGGCGCCGTTCTTCGACCCGGAGCACTACCGCTCCGACTCGAACCAGCACTGGCGCCACGGCTGCCCGCACGAGGATCTCGCGGCGGGGCGCTTCGAGTGGCTGCAGCTCCTCACGCATCCGGAGATCTGGGCGTTCGCCGGCGCGACGATGCGCGAGACGATGGAGTCGATGCTCGACGCCGACCGCGCAGCACGCTTCGAGCACCTGAAAGACGACCGCATCGACCTGTCGTGAGCGAGCGCCCGCTCGCGGGCGGGGACGCAAACCTCGTGGTGCGCGTCGGCAACACGGTGCGCCGGCCGCCCGAGCCGCCGCTTCGACGGCGCGCCGCGCTCGAAGGCGAGCCGGCGTTCGCGCCGGTGCCGTCGCCCGACGAGGCGGTGGCCGATCCACGGCGACCTCTTCTGGACGAACGTCGTCTTCCGCGACGGCCTACCGGCGGCGCTGATCGACTGGGAGCTCGCACGGCCCGCCTCCCAAGTGCTCGAGGTCGGGCTGGCCGCGACCTACTGGGCCGGGCTGCGGGTCGACGAGCAGCTCGTCGAATGGGGCATCCCGCTGGAGCGTCGCGGCGAGCGGCTCCGCATCCTCTGCGACACGTATGGGCTCAGCGCGGACGAGCGCTCGCGGCTCTTCGACGAGCTCAACGGGTACCGGCGCGAGCGGATCGCCGCACGCGCCTACCGCGGCACCACGCCGGTCGAGGTGATCCACGCGAACCTCCGCTGGACGGAGGAGCACGCGGCGGAGCTCTCCGTCTATCTCGTCTGAACGGCGCCGAGCCGCACCGGCGTCCCCTGCCGGAGCGAGTTCGGGATCTCGGCGATGCGGTCGACGTGCTCGGCGAGCGCCTGCAGGTCGCCGGTGCCGGCGAGCTCGAGCGCGTAGGTGATCTCGCCCGAGACGGCGGGCTCGCCCGAGAAGTCGCCGTCGACGGTGACGCGCACCGATTCGAGCTCGACCCCGAGCGCGGGCGCCTCGCGGAAGAGGTCGTTGGAGATGCAGCCGGCCACGGCGAGGTAGAGGAGCTGGCCGCCGTTGAAGCCCTTGCCGCCGCCGCCCGCCTCGACGGGCCGGTCGATCACGACGGTGAACGGCCCCGCCGAGCCGACCGCGGTCACCTGGCCGGCGACCGTGCGCGTCTCCACCGAGAACATGGCCGATGCTAACCCGCTACGTTGCCCGCCGTGAAGCCGATCACGGTGATGGTCACGGCCTCCGGCGCGCCCGGCACCGCGGCGCTCCTGAACGCGCTCCGGTCGAACGGCGAGCGCGAGGTGCGGCTCGTCGGGACCGACATGAGCGAGCGCTCCGTCGGCCGGCACCTCTGCGACGCGTTCCACATCGTCCCGGCGGGGTCCGACCCCGGGTTCCCGGACGCGATGCTGGCGGTCGCCGAGCGCGAGAGCGTCGACGTGATCCTGCCGCAGTCGTCGTTCGACCTCGAGGGCCTCGCCGAGCACGTCGACCGGTTCCCGATGCCGGTGCTCGTCTCGTCGCCCGAGGCGATCAAGCGCTCGAACGACAAGGCCGAGACGTACGCGTTCCTGCATCGCATCGGCGTGAAGACCGTCGAGTTCCGCCGCGTGAACGGCGCCGCGGAGGTCGACGCGGCGGCGCGCGAGCTCGGCTACCCGGACCGGCCCGTCTGCTTCAAGCCGGTGTTCTCGTCCGGGTCGCGCGGCTTCCGGATCCTCGACCCGACCGTCGACCGCGCCCATCAGCTCCTCTTCGAGCGTCCCGGCTCGGTCGCGATGCGGCTCGAGGAGGCGGTGGAGCTGCTGCCCGGCGAGGGCGGGCCCGACCTGCTCGTGATGGAGCTCGCGACGGGCGGCGAGCGCACCATCGACGGGTTCGGCGACGGCCGCGAGATCGTCCTCGGGCACGCGAAGACGCGGGAGGCGATGCGCGCCGGCCTGGCGATGTACTTCGTCACGCTCGACGACCCGGAGCTGATGCGAACCGGCAACCTGATCGTCGGCGAGCTCGGCATCGAGCATTTCTTCAACATTCAGCTCGTGGGGGACTACGTGATCGAGATCAACCCGCGGATCTCGACGATCGTGTACCAGGAGGACCTGAACCTGCCGTACCTGGGCGTGAAGCGCGCGCTCGGCGAGATCTCGGACGACGAGCTGCGCGGGTACGCGTCGCGGATCCGTCCCGGCCGCACGGCGCTCCGGTACTTCGACCAGCTGGAGTTCGACGCATGAGCGAGTGGAGCCGTGACTCGGTGATCGAGGCGCTCGACACGGACGACGAGGCGCGGGTCGTCGAGGCGGCGGAGGCGGTCGCGGCCGCGGCGGGCTTCCCGGGGGAGCTTCTCTCGGAGGCGGGCCGCGAGTGGGCGGAGACCCACGGCGTGCCGCCGGACGAGCTGATCGACCACGCCCTCCGCCGGGTGGTCGCCCTGTGCGCGGGCCTCGAGAACGACGAGGCGCTGGCGGAGCTGCGCGACCTGCGGTATCGCCTGGGCGACGCGCTCGCCCGGTGACCCTTCGAGCCCTGTCTCGGTGACCCTTCGGGCCGTGTCTCTTCGCCAAACGACGTAACGGAAGCGTGACGAACCTTCCACAGCCCCTTCGGGTCACGCACTGTCCGGTCAACATTGCGGGGATTCCCTGGGAGAACGTGCAGGCGCTGCGGCGGAAAGGGGTCGACGCTCGGCTCGTCGTCTTCGAGCGCGGGAAGCTCCACCACGAGGCGGACTGGAGCCTCGACCGGCGCGGGCCGCTGCCCGTGCGGCTCGCGCAGCAGCTCGCGGCGTTCGTCAAGCTCGCGCCGCGGACCGACGTCTTCCACTTCTACTTCGGGCTGACGCTGCTCCCCAAGTCCGTGCAGTTCCCGCTCCTCCGCGCCCTGAAGAAGAAGAGCGTCTTCCACTACCTCGGCTCCGACATCCGCGGCAAGACGCCCGGGCAGCTCGCGTTCGGCAAGCGCGCCGACGCCCAGATCGTCGGCAGCTACGACGCGACCCGCTGGGTGCCGGAGGCGCACGTCGTGCCGCCCGGGCTCGACCTCCGCCCGTTCACACCGGTGCCGCCGTCCGACGCGAAGCGCCCGCTCGTCGTGCACGCGCCCTCGAACCGCGAGAAGAAGGGCACGAAGTTCGTGATCGAGGCGTGCGCGCAGCTCGACGTCGAGCTCGACGTCGTCGAAGGCGTCCCGCACGAGGAGGCGCGCGCCCGCTACGCCCGCGCCGACATCGTCGTCGACCAGCTGAACGCCGGCTGGCACGGCGTCTTCTCGCTCGAGTCGATGGCGCTCGGCAAGCCCGTCGTCACCTACCTGAAGGACGACGTGGTCGAGAGGAGCGCCGCCGGCTTCGGCATCCGCATCCCGATCGTCCCCGCGACGAAAGAGACGCTCGTCGACGCGCTGCGCCCGCTCGTCGACCGGCCCGAGCTGCGCCGCGAGATCGGGGCGAAGAGCCGCGCGTACGTCGAGCAGGTGCACGACATCGACCGGATCGCCGACCGCCTGGTCGACATCTACCGTTCCCTCTAGAGCAGATGTCGCTCGCGTTCCAGATGCGGCGCCTCGGGCGCCACTCCGCGGTCTACGGCCTCGGCGGACTCGTCTCGCGGATCCTCGCGACGATCCTGCTGCCGCTCTACACGAGCTACCTGCCGCCGAAGGCGTACGGCCAGGTCGAGTGGGTGACGGCCGGGACGGCGGTGCTCGCGATCGTCCTCCAGATGGGGATCTCGTCGGCGTTCTTCCGCTTCTACTTCGACGAGAAGGAGCCGGCGGGGAAGCTGACCGTCGTCCGGACGTCGTTCTGGTTCACGATGGCGATGTCGACGCTCGGGCTCCTGCTCGGCCTCGTCTTCGCCTCACCGATCGCCCACGCGTTCCAGCTCGGGAACGCGACGATGCTGGTGCGCGCGGGCGCGGTCGGCCTGTGGGCGCAGACGAACTACCAGCAGCTGACGAACCTCTTCCGCGCGGAGGAGCGCTCGGCGGCATTCGCGATCGCGAGCGTCGCGAACGTGCTGATCACCGTCGCGGCGATGGTGCTCTTCGTCGCCGTCTTCCACTGGGGCGCAGTCGGGCTCGTGGCGGGCAACTTCACCGGCACGCTCGTCGTCTACCTCGCGCTCGTCGCCTACCGCACCGAACAGCTCGGGCTCGAGTTCGACCGCGCGCTCTTCCGCCGCATGCAGCACTTCGGCATGCCGCTCGTGCCGTCGGCGCTCGCGCTGTGGGTGATCAACTTCGTCGACCGGCAGTTCGTCATCCACTACAAGGGCCTCGCCGAGGCGGGCGTCTACAGCGCCGCGGTCAAGATCGCCGGCGTGATCACGTTCGTGATGGTCGCCTTCCGGACGGCGTGGCCCGCGTTCGCGTACTCGATCGAGGACGACCGCGAGGCCCGCCGCACGTACGCCTTCGTCCTCACGTACCTGCTCGCGTTCGCGGCGTGGTCGTCGCTCGCGCTCGGCGCGCTCGCCCCGTGGTGGACGCGCCTCCTGACGGGGCAGGCGAAGTACCACCGCGCGGAGGAGGGGATCGCGCTGCTCGCGTTCGCCGGCGCGATCTACGCCGGCTACACGGTGCTCGCGATCGGCAGCGGCCGCGCGCGGAAGACGCAGCTCAACTGGGTCGTCACCGGCGTGGGCGCCGCGGTGAACGTCGGCCTCAACTTCTGGCTGATCCCGAGCTGGGGAATGGTCGGCGCCGCGATCTCGACGCTCGCCGCGTACGTCGCGCTGTTCGTCGGCATGACGCTGTACGCGCAGCACGTCTACCCGGTCGCCTACCAGTGGCGGCGCATCGTGACGCTGCTCGCGGTGGCGGTGGGGCTGACCGTCGCCGCCCGTGTTCCGCACCTGTCGTTCGCGCCGTCGGCGCTGCTCGTCGTCGTCTACCCGCTCGGACTCGCGCTGCTCGGGTTCTATCTCCCGGCCGAGCGCAAGCGGCTCAGGCGGCTCGTGCCGCGCCTGTCCTAGACGGCCGGGGGCGCCTTGCGGCGGCGGTACCAGGTGCCGCCGGCACCGGCCGCGGCGAGCAGGATGGCGAGCGCGCCGAGGATGATGATCGGGGTCGGGATCCCGCCGCCTCCGCCGCCGTTCGTGTTGGAGGACGCGGGACCGATCGCGACGGACGTCGTCTGGCTCGTCGGCGTGCTCGGCCCGGTGGTCGTCGGCGCCTTAGTCGTCGTTCCCTTGCCGGTCCGTGTCGGGTTGCCCTTGCCGACCTCCGCCGGGACCTTCTTGTGATGCTCGCGCTCGATCGCGGCCTGCATCGCCGACTTGATGTCGTCGACGAGGCTCGAATAGATCTTCGCGTCGTTCGACACGTGCTTGATCGCGTCGCGGTAGCAGGAGATCGGATAGTCGGTCGCGATCTTCCCGTCGCCGTACCAGTCGTTGTAGATCCGGTTGCGGCAGGGAACCGCGGCGTTCGCGGCGGTCGGCCAGAATGTGGCCAGCAGCAAGCCGATGAGAGCGAGGCGCTTCATCCGCCGCCATGTTCCCCAGCCGGTCCGAACTTCCACCCTGGAAGCGGTAAGGCTTGTGTAAAGGCTGATCAGGCGAGAATCGCGGCGTCGTGGCACGAAGAAGCGACCTGTACCGTGCCCCGGTGCAGCCCCAGGCGGCTGAACACCGCCAGCGTGCCGTGGTCGAGCGACGGCGTGATCAGGTGGCCGGACGCGTACTGGACGTTGTACGAGCCGATCGGCACAGGTGCGCTCGCGAGGACGCGGCCGTCCGGCGCCTGGACGTGCAGCGTCCCCGAGTCGCCGCTCGTCACGAACGCCCGGCCGTTCCCGAACGTGACGTGCTGCGGCGCCAGGTCGGCGTCGTGCCGCGCGGGGCCGACCGCGAGGACGCGCGCGTCGCCGGAGGTGACCCACAGCCGCCCGTCGGGCGCGAGGCCGACGTCGTGCGCCAGGAACCCCGGCGCGAGCAGCCGCTCCCGCTCGAGCGGCCGGGCGCGCACGACCGCCACGTGCTCGGAGGCGTTCCCGAGCCCGACCCAGAGCCTCGAGCCGTCGGGCGCGATCGTCAGGTGCCGCGCCCACCCGGGCAGGGCGACGCGGCCGAGCGCGCGTCCCTGTACGACATCCACGACGACGAGCCCGCTGCGACCGGAGTCGGTGACGAACGCGTGGCGGCCGTCGGGATGGGCGGCGGTGTACCGCGGCTCCTCGACGCCGCGCACGACGTGACGCACGCCCCGGCGATCGACGATCGAGAGCGCGCCCACGGCCGTGTGGCAGACGACCGCGACGTCGCCGACCGTCTCCACCGAGCGCGGGTCGGGGAGCGTCGCGATCGAGCCCGTGATCCGGAGCGTGTGCAGGTCGACGACGGAGAGCCGCGCCTCGGTGTCGCAGGTGACGAGCGCGACCGGCCCGGACGCGAGCCCGGCCCGCATCGCGTGCGGCGCGGCTGCGGCGGCGATCAGGAACTGGCGCCGGTTCACGCGGGAACTACGGCAGGGCGACGCCGCGAGGTCCCGCTACCGTCGGAGCGTGAGCCATCCCGAGCTCGCAGCGGAGCAGGCGTACGTCGACCGCGCCTACGAGCACCTCGAGCGGATGCGCACGGCCGTGGCCGGCGCCGCCGACCGGGTGGACGGCGAGGTCGCGCAGGTCGCCATGGAGGCGTGGGCCGCGCGCCGCCTGCGCACGTTCGAGGACGCCGAGCGCGGGCTCGTGTTCGGCCGGCTCGACGTCGAGACGGTGCGCCGCCCGCTCTACGTCGGCCGCCGCTGGGTGCACGACGAGACGCAGCAGCAGCTCGTCGTCAACTGGCAGGCGCCGGCGGCGCGCGCGTTCTACACGGCGACGCCGGACGATCCGCACGGCGTCACGCTGCGCCGCCGCTTCCGCTCCGACGGGCGCACGCTGCTCGACATCGCGGACGAGGCGCTCGACGGCTCGGTCGTCGACGGCGCCGCGGTCGGCGACTTCCTGCTCGAGGAGCTCGAGCGGAACCGCGACCTGCACATGCGCGACATCGTGGCGACGATCCAGGCCGACCAGTACCGGCTGATCACGCACGAGCCCGACTCGGTGCTCGTGATCCAGGGCGGCCCCGGCACCGGCAAGACCGCCGTCGGCCTGCACCGCGCTTCGTGGCTGATCTTCACGCTGCGCGAGCGGCTGGAGCGGCGGGGCGTGCTCGTCGTCGGCCCGAACCCGACGTTCATGGAGTACGTGTCGCACGTGCTGCCCGCGCTCGGCGAGGACGCGGTCGAGCAGCGCGCGGTCGGCGAGCTCGTCGACGGCGTCGAGGCGACCCGGCGGGATCCGCCGGCGGTCGCCGAGCTGAAAGCCGACCTCGAGATGGCTGACCGGATCCGCAGCGCGGCCGAGGCGGCGCTCGTGTCGGAGCCGGTCGAGCTCGTGCTGCGGCTCGAAGGGTCGTTCGTGGACGTGAAGGCGCGCGAGGTGCGCAGCCTCGTCGAGCAGGCGCGCGAGGAGCTCGGCACCGGCGCCGCGGCGCGGGAGCGCTTCCGGATGAGCCTGCTCCGCCGCTTCTACGAGAACTACGGCACGGTGCACGGGGCGGCCGCCGTCCGCAGTTTCGACGAGGTCGAGCGGGCGCTGCGCGCGAAGGGCTACCTCGACTCGGTGCTGAAGGCGGCCTGGCCGGTCGTCTCCCCGGAGAGGCTCGTGCGCTCCGTGCTCGCGGCGGACGGGCGGCTCCGCCGGCGCGGCGCCGGCTGGAGCGACGGCGACATCCCGCTGCTCGACGAGGCGCGCTCGCTGCTCGACGAGCCGCCGCGCGCGTACGGGCACGTGATCGTGGACGAGGCGCAGGACCTGACGCCGATGCAGCTGCGGATGATCGCGCGCCGCGCGCGGGAGGGCGCGCTGACGATCCTCGGCGACGTCGCGCAGGCCACCGGCGCCGTGCGCTACCGCTCGTGGGACGAGGTGCTTCCCCATCTGCCGAACGGCGGCGAAGCGACCGTCGAGGAGCTGCGCCACGCCTACCGCGTGCCGCGCGAGATCATGGAGCTGGCGCTGCCGCTGCTCGACACGATCGCGCCGACGGTGGCGCCGCCGATCTCCTACCGCACCGGCGCCGCGTCACCCACGATCGTCCGCGTCGAGCAGGAGCACCTCGTCGCCGAGGCGTTCCGGGCCGCGGCCGCTGCGCCGGACGGGCTGCTCGCGGTGATCCTGCCGGAGGGGATGTCGGCGCCGAGCGACGAGCTCGTGCCCGTGCTGTCGCCGCGCGAGGCGAAGGGCCTCGAGTTCGACCACGTGGTCGTGGTCGAGCCGGCGCTGATCGAGCTCCGCGAGCTCTACGTCGCGCTGACGCGGCCGACGAAGTCGCTCACCGTCGTGCACGCACGGCCGCTGCCGGTGGAGCTCGGCTAGCTCAGGTAATAGACGATCAGGGTGATGCCGAGCGCGAGCCCGACGATCACCGTCAGGGCGCCGACGATCCCCCCGAGCACGATCGCCAGCGTGGCGGGCGCGTACCCGTCGCGCGCGATGTCCTCGAGGTGATGCTCCTCGGCGACCAGACGGTCGACGAACGTGGACATGTGTCAAGTGTGACATAAATCTGTGCCGATTCGCACGTAGAAGTGTGACAATCACGTTCGGCCACTGGCGGCGAGCGCCGCCGCCTGATCCCTTCCAAGGGATGGTCGATTCCGCTCCTTCGGGTAGGTCGGGCGCCCCGCGGCTCGCGCACGGTCGGGGGGATGGCGGGCTCCCCGATTTGCGCGCTCCCGGAGTCGTTTCGGGGACGTCGGAGAGCGCGCGCCAGCGATCCGGGGAGCACGCGCGGCGCCCGACACCGGTGGGAGATGAGACGCGCGCTCCTCCTTCCGCTCCTGCTCGGGCTGCTCGCCCTCGCCGCGCCGGCGGCGTTCGCCCGCGCGACGGCCCCGCGCGTCGTCGTCGCGGTCGTCGACTCCGGCGTGACGCCCACCAAGCAACTTGCGCCCCGGCTCCTCCCGGGCTGGGACTTCGTCGACGGCGACGCCACCACCACCGACCGGTTCGGGCACGGCAGCGAGATCGCGAACATCGTCGCGAAGCAGTGCGGCGCCTGCAGCATCCTGCCGGTGCGGGTGATCGGCGGCTCCGGGATCGGCACCGCCGACCTGGCGGCGCAGGGAGTGGAGTGGGCGACGGCGCACGGCGCGCAGGTGATCAACCTGTCGCTGACGACGCCTGCCGAGAACGCCGCCCTGACGGACGCGATCGAGGCTGCGGTGCACGCCGGCATCACGGTGGTCGTGGCGGCGGGGAACGGCGGCCAGCCGATCGGGTTCCCGGGCGCGTCGGCCCCCGACGCGATCACGGTGGCCTCCGTCGACGTCGACGGCAACCTCTATTCCTGGTCGAACTACGGCCCGTGGGTGACCGCGCTCGCGCCCGGCATCGTCCAGACCCGGACGTCGGCCGGGAAGCTCGTGGACGCCGTCGGAACCTCTGCCTCCGCCGGCTACGTCAGCGGCCGCGTGGCGCACGCGCTGCAGTGCCAGCCGGGTCTCACCCCGGCGCAGACGCAGACGCTCGCCCGCACCGGCGGCTTCCCCACCTGCTGAACTCACGGTTGAAACCCGAGGGGTCTTGCGCCACGATGAGTGTCCGTCTGCGGGCGGGCACATGGGAGAGACCTTTGCACCACTGAGGGCGTCGTTCGACGACGCGGTTCCTGCCGCGCGCCGTCGCCCCCTGCTCGTAGGAGCGGTCACGTTCGTGTTCCTCGTGTCGGCCGCGGCGGCGCACGGCGGCTACTTCGCGGGGTCGTGGGGGTGGCTGACGCTGTTCGCCGCCTGGGCGGCGGTGCTGGCGCTCGTGCTCGACGCGGAGGCGGGTCTCTCGCGCGCCGGGCTCGCGTTCGCCGGCCTGCTCGCGGCCTATGCGCTGTGGTCGCTCCTCTCGGCGCTCTGGAGCGTCGACGCGACCAGCACCGTGCTCGAGGCGCAGCGGAACCTCGTCTACGTCGCCGCCGCGCTCGGGGCGCTGCTGCTCGCGCGAAGCTCGGCGCTCGCGGTCGTCGTCGCGGCCTGGCTGGCGATCGCGGCGATCTCCGGCTACGCGCTGCTGACGCGGCTCGTTCCGGACCGGCTCGGGCGGGTCGACCCGATCTCCGACTACCGCCTCGACGCGCCGGTCGGCTACTGGAACAGCCTCTCGCTCTTCGCCGCCGTCGGGATCCTCGTCGCCGCGGGGCTCGCCGCGCGGAGCTCCTCGCTGTCGCTGCGCGTCGCGTCGGCGGCCTCGGTGCCGGCGCTCGCCGCGACGATGTACTACACGTTCAGCCGCGGCGGCTGGGCGTCGCTCGTGGTCGGCGTGGTGGCGCTCGTCGCCGTCGACCCGAGGAGGCTGCAGACGCTCTACTGGCTCGTGCCGCTCGGGGCGAGCGGCGCCGCGGCGGTGTGGCTCGCGGCGCGCGACGGGTCGCTCTCGACGAACGGCGCGTCGCTCGCCCAGCAGACGCACGACGGGCACCGGACGCTGCTCGCGCTCGCCGTCCTCACCGCGATCACGGCCGCGGTCGCGGCCGCCTGGGCGTCGGCCGAGCACCAGCTCACGTTCGAGTCGCGGGCCGCGAACACGACGCTCGCCGCGCTCGTCGTCGTCGCGGCGATCGGCTTCGTCGTGGTCGAAGGCTCGCCGTGGTCGGTCGCGCAGCGTTCGTGGCACTCGTTCGCGTCGGCGCCGCCGGCGACCGAGGGGAACCTCGGCGGCCGCGTGTTCCACCTCTCGAACAACGGCCGGCTCGCGCAGTGGAAGGTCGCGTGGCGCGAGGCGAAGGCCCATCCGGCCGTCGGGTCGGGCGCGGGCACCTGGGAGCGCTACTGGAACCAGGACCGGCCGAAGTCCGGGCACGTGGTGAACGTCCACAACCTGTACCTCGAGGCGCTCGCGACGCTCGGTGTGGTCGGGCTCGCCCTCCTCGCGGCAGCCCTGGCGACGCCGCTCGCGACGGGCTTCCGGCGCCGGCGGACGCCGCTCGCGCCGTTCGTGCTCGGCGCCTTCGCCGCCTACCTGGCGCACGCGATCGTCGACTGGGACTGGCAGATCACCGGGGTGACGCTCCCGGTCGTCGCCCTCGTCTGTGCGGTGCTGCTCGGCGGCGAGCCCGACCTCCGTCTCCGCCCGGTCCTCTACGGCGCCGGCGTCGTGCTCGCGGCGGTCGGCCTGTGGGGGATCGCATCGCAGACGACGCTCTCGAAGGTGAAGACGTGGTCGAGCGCCCGGCACGCCGCCGACGCGCAGCCGTGGTCGACCGAGCCGTGGAAGCGCCTCGGCGAGTACGACGTCGACCACGCCCGCTTCGCCGAGGCCCGCCGCGCGCTCGCCAGGGCGCTCGCGAAGGACAGGGGCGACTGGGAGCTCTGGTTCGACCTCGCCCGGGCCTCGGACGGGCGAACGCGCGCGAACGCGCTCGACCGGGCACAGAAGCTCAACCCGCACGAGCCGGCGCCTGCAAGCTTCCGCAGGCTGCTCGGCTCGATCAGCACCCTCCAGGGGTACAAGCCGTGAGGCGCGACCCGCTCGCGCATCCCGAGCAGCTGATCAAGCGGCTCTACGCGTACGTGGCCTACGCGATCGGCGACGGCCCCGACGCCGAGGACGTGACGAGCGAGGCGTTCGAGCGCGCGCTCCGCTACCGGAAGAGCTACGACCCGTCGAAGGGCTCTCCCGCCACGTGGCTCGTCGGCATCGCGCGCCGCTGCATCGCCGACCGCGCGCAGCCGACGGCCTACGCCGACCCGGAGGAGCACGACCCCGGCCACGACCACCTCGCGGGCCGCGCCGACATCCTGGCCGTCCGCGCCGCGGTCGCGCGGCTGCCCGAGCGCGACCGGGAGCTCGTCGCGCTCCGCTACGGCGCCGACCTCACCGCGAAGCAGATCGGCGAGCTGCTGGAGATGCAGACGAACGCCGTCGAGGTGGCCCTGCACCGCCTGCACGGGAAGCTCCGCTCCGACCTGGCGGAAGATTTCTCTCCGGTCGGCCGTAAGGATCTGGGCACCGCCACCGGTATCTAGCCCGTCCAACGAATTTCACCAGGGGTCTACTGGGAGGGCTGTGATGGAACTGTGGCGCGGTAGGAGTTCGAGAACGGAGCGGATGTTGCGGGCTGCACGCCCCGCCGCGCCCGAGGATCTGGTCAGGCGGCTGTCGGCCGAGGCGACCCGCGTGCAGCGGCGCCCGAGCCGGCGCTTCGCGGTCGCGGGCATCGCGACGGCGGTCATGGTGGCCGGCCTCGCGGCGATCGGCGGCGTCGGCCGGGCGGCGGCCCAGGTGTCCCACGTCGTGCAGGTCGCGACCGGGCACACGGACACGTTCGGCACGCACCTCGCGGTGCAGCTCGACCAGCAGAGCGCGGCGCGCGCCCAGTACAACCCGAAGACGACCACATCGGGCAACACCACGAGCGCCACCGTGCCGGCGAACACGCCGTCGACGATCACCACGGGCGGTGCGTCGGTGACGCTGACGAGCTCGACATCGCTGAAGGCCGCCGTGACGAGCGGGCTCCCGAGCTCGTCCACCTCGACCGCGACCCTCACCTCGGGCAAGCAGCAGAACACGTTCGTGACGGTCAGCCTCACCGACGCCAACGGCAACCAGGTCGGGCAGCTCCTCGTTCCGCTGCAGGTGCAGCTGAGCATCTCGAGCACGACCTCGTCGTCGTCGAACACGGCGCTGCCGACGAACTACGCGGTGACGTTCTCGACGAACGGCACGGACTTCGAGTCGATCCCCGAGTGCGTGAACGGGCAGCTCGGAACCGACCAGACGGCGTGCTACATCGTCGCGTCGTCGAGCGACCGCTCGAGCGCGGCGCGCGGCTCCGACTCGGGCCCGTCGGTCCAGATCCTCTCGGTCAAGCCGGGCATCTTCGGGCTCGTCTACAAGGCGAACATCACCAAGTCGGAGACCGGCAAGACGGTGCCGCAGGCCGGGAGCGGGAAGTTCGGCGACCCGACCCGCAACCACGTCGGCTCGCCGGTGCTGAAGCAGGTCGGCTCGAAGATCACGCCGGCGACGTCGCTCCAGTCGACGAAGGTGCCGTTCAACTTCTCGGTCGACGAGCAGGCCGCGGTCTACATCTCGATCTACGACGCGAAGGGCAATCCGGTCTGGATCCGCACCACGGGCACCAAGGTCCGCGGTCACACCTACTCAGGCAAGGCGGTGCACGCCCTGCACCTGGTCGTCCTGCGCCCGGGCCAGATCAACACCCTGCTGAATGTCGCTCCGGGCACGTTCAAGGCGGGTCAGACGTACAAGCTCCGGATCACGGCGGTCGACTTCGACGGCCACAAGGTGACGGAGTACACGACCTTCACCGGCTGACCCTCTCCCGGGCCAGAGTGAAGACGAAGGGGCGGCCCGATGGCCGCCCCTTCACGTTTCTCCCGGGCTGAAATGCCTGCTAACCGTAGTCGCCGTGGGGGCGCTCCGCCACCCCTCGGTCGAGCGAGACGCCCATGTCACGCGAGGAGCGCGAGCACCTGTTCGTCGGTCACCTGGGCGAAGTCCACGTACCACTCGCCGACCGCGAAGAACGGCGTCGGCTCGGCGGCGCAGAGGACGTCGATCCCGGCCGCTTCCAGCCGCTCGCGGGTCTCCGCGGCGCCGATCGGCACGGCCGCGAGGACCGAGCGCGGGCCCTGTGCCCGGGCGGCCTCGACGGCGGCGCGCATGGTCGCGCCGGTCGCGAGCCCGTCGTCGACCACGATCACGGGACGGCCGGCGAGCGGCGGCGCGGGGCGGTCGCCGCGGAGGCGCCGCTCCTGCTCGTGGACGGCGCGGAGCTCGCGGCGCGAGATCTCGTCGATCGTCCCGGCGTCGAGGCCGGCGGCCCACACCACCTCGTCGTTCAGCACGCGGATCCCGCCGGTCGCGACGGCCCCGAACGCGAGCTCGGGCTGTCGCGGCACGCCGAGCTTGCGGACGACGAAGACGTCGAGCTCGGCGCCGAGCGCCTGCGCGACCTCGGCGGCGACGGGCACGCCGCCGCGCGGAAGGCCGAGCACGATCGTCCCCTCCGCGCGTGGCAGGAGCGCCGCGAGCGCACGGCCTGCGGCGGCGCGGTCGGCGTAGGGAAGGTCAGGCGTCCGCCGTCCCCAGCAGACGGCGCCCGGGGCTGACGGGCTCCCGGTAGCGGACGTTCGTCGTGCCGCCGAGGCCCGAGACGCGGATCCGCCGCTCGGGCGCGCCCGGAAGCGGGCCGCTCGCAGGATGCTCGACGAGCTGGCCCGTGACCGTCACGGCGATGGCTTCCGGCACGAGCACGGTGCCCGTCCCGAACAGGTTGAAGATCTCGAGCTCGACGACCGGGCCTTCGAGCGTGGCCTGCCGGAGGTCGAGATCGACCGTGCCGAAGAGCTCGCGGTAGCTCGAGCTCCGGGGGACGCGCCGGCGGCGCGGGCGGGCGGGCCGGGAGGTCGCGAACCGCAGCGCCTCGACGGCCTGTTCGCGCTCTGCGTCGCTCGCGCGACTCGAGTCCATGCGCACACGCTATTCGACCGGCGGCGAACACCGGGTAGCACCATGGCGCAGCGTTCGACCTCGTGCGAGCCTCGGCTCATGGCGATGCTTCCCGATCCGACACGCACCCGCCGATGCCGTTCGTCCTCCTGATCGCCGGGCTCGCCGGGGTCGTGTACGTCCTGCGGCGGAGCGGCCTGCTCGACACAGCGCGCGTGCGGGCGTTCGCGACTGCCGCGCCGCGGTGGCTGCTCGTGTACATGGTCGCGCTGGCGGCTCAGCTCGCGCACACGCTCTTCCTCACGGTCGGCTCGCTCGTGGTCTACACCGACCCGTCACTGGCGGGCCTGGAGTCGTTCATCCCGCTCTGGGGGCTGCTGATCTACGTCGTCACCAACGTCGTGCTGCTGGCCTACGGCGTCGTGCTGTTCCGGCTCATGCTCTCGAGGCGGCGGTCGGCGATCGTCCACAACGTCCTCTTCAACGCGCTCTCGATCGCCTTCCTCGTCACCTGGTTCCTGCTCGGCGCGAAGTCGCCGATCGGAACGGTGATCGACGCGGTTCCGGGCGTCGTCGCGATCGCGTACTTCGCTCTCTCGAGGAGGCTGCGCGAGACGTTCGCGATCGTGCACTAGCGAGGTCGCCGGATCGCTAGGCGACGACGCGATACACCTGGAACACCTCGGCGTAGTCGCGGTTCACGTTGATGCCGTGCGTGCGTGCGACGTTCCAGACGTACTCGTCGTTCGCGTAGCGCCGGTGCTGCTGCGAGGCGTAGTGCGAGAGCGCGGCGACCTTGCGCTCGACGTGCCGGTGCTCGAGCGCGAAGTAGGCCTGGTAGCTGAAGTCGAAGTTGTTCCAGGGGATCTCGTAGCCGAGGATCGTCGTGCGCTTGAAGGCGCGCAGCCCTTCGCTCGCGATCGTCTGGTGGTCCTGGTGGACGTCGTGCACCGACGGCTGGAGGACGCAGTCCGGCCGGTAGTCCTCCCAGACCTCGATCAGCGCCTCGAGGATCTCCTGCCGGTGCTCGGGGAAGGTGCGGACGTCGAAGTCGAGCACGGTCAGGTTCTCGGCCGGGATGCCGAGCTCGGCCGTCGCCGCCGCGCATTCCTTGGCGAGCGTGTCGGGCGGAAAGCCCTCGGGCAGCGAGCGGGTCGCGATCGAGAACGCGATCTGGCGCACCTCGGCGCCGTTCTCGACGAGCCGGGCCATGGTGCCGCCGCAGCCGAACTCCCCGTCGTCGGTGTGCGGCGCGAGCACGAGCGCGCGCCTGACGGCGTCGATCATGCGGCGGCCTCGAGCTGTCGGGCGCCGATCACCGCGAGGGCGAGGAGGCCCCAGAAGGTGGGGTCTTCGAAGAGCGCGTTGTAGAAGCAGCAGTGCACGAGAATCGCGACCAAGGCTAGTCCGAACGCCAGTCGGGCGGCACCGTCGAAGTCGCGACCGAGGCGCGCGAACGCGGTGCGCAGCGCGATCGCCACGAGCCAGAGGAAGAGCAGCAGGCCGGGCAGGCCGGTCTCGGCGGCGACGGTGATCGGTGTCGTGTGCGAGGCGGCCGCCTTCGGCTCCTTCCCTTTCAGGTGCTTGAGCTCGGCGTAGCCCTTCTTGAAGCCGCCGACCCCGACGCCCAGCACGGGATGGTGGAGCGCAAGCCGTGCGCCGGTGCCGACGAGCGTCGAGCGGCCGGAGGTGATGTGCGAGAGCGACGCCTTGTGCCGCACCGCCGGGGAGACGGCGATCGCGAGCACGACCACGCCGACGCCGGCGGCGACGACCGGCAAGCTCGCGCGGCGCCAGACGACGATCGCGCCGACGAGCACCGCTGCGATCAGCGACACGAAGCTCGACTGCGAGAACGACGGCAGCAGCCCGATCCAGGTGATCGCGATCGTCAGCGCCGCCGCGATCTGCCAGAGCGGGTCGCCGCGGCGCAGCAGCACGACCACGAAGCTCGCGAGGATCCCGATGACGAGGAACCGCCCGTAGATCGAGGGGTCGTAGAAGACGGAGTTGACGCGGTAGAACCAGCCGCTCGGGGCGTACGCGTTGTCGACGCGCACCTTCGGGTTCCAGAAGATGTTGCGCGTCTCGTACTGCCAGATGCCGATGATCGCGAAGACGAGCGCCATCAGCGCGAGCTGCACGTAGACCGTGAGCACCCAGGCGCGCGACCATGCGAGGCGCGCGAGCGAGATCGCGATGAGCCCGAACGGGAGCACGAAGAAGAGGAGCTCGATCGCGCCCTGGCGCACGTCCTTCGTCCAGAGGATCGAGACGCCCTGCCAGCCGACGAGCAGGCCGAGCGGCCAGGCGAGCGGGCCGAGCTCGCGGACGCGGCGATCGTCGCCGAAGAGCTCCCACGCGAGCGCGAGCGCCGCCACGGCGACGACGGCGTAGAGGGGCAGCAGCAGGTTCGCCTGGGTGTGGCCGACGTGCACGGGGATGCGCGCGGGCACGCACGCGAGCGTCGCGACCGCGAGGAGCCACGGGACGCGGAGCACGATCCAGGCGCCGACCGCGGCCGCGATGACGCCGACCACCGCTGCGGCGGCGAGGACGCGGTGGTGGCCGTGCGGCGCGAGGTAGATGACGAGGCCGGCACACCCGACCGCCCAGGCGACGAGCCCGGCGAGGCGGACGTCGCGGCGGGGGGAGATCATCAGCGCCGCGAGCCCGATCCCCCCGACCGCGCCCGCGACCTGCGCCGCTCCCGCGGTCACGCCACCACCACGGAGCAGACCGCCGCGTGCGAGCCGACGGAGACGTAGAGCTTGTAGACGCCGGCCGCCTTCGGCGCGCGGAAGTGGAGCGTCCCGCGCGGCTGCGTCCCGGTGCGGCCGTGCAGCGACCAGTGGACGGTGGGCGCGTCGGTGGAGACACGCAGCGCGAACTTCCCGCCGGGCCTGACGACGACGCGGTCGCGCGCGAGCACGACGAACCTGATCTGCGCGATCGCGAAGGGGTAGGCCTTCGAGCGGTTGCCGGCGACGTCCTGGGCGGCGACATCGAGGACGTAGCGGCCCGGCGGCAGCTTCTTCCCGTTCTGGTCGCGCCCGGCGAAGACGAGCTCGCCGGTCTGCTTGCAGCAGCGGGTGAACTCGATCTGCACGCCGCGCAGCAGGAGGATCGCGTTCCCCGGCGCGCTCAGGCGGTACGGGATGCGGAAGACGTCGGCGTGCCCGTCGCCGTCGGGCGAGATGATCGGGTACTGCGGGTGCTTGACGGTGATCGTCGGCGGCTTCGTCTCGAGCTGGATCTTCGAGGGCAGCACGATCGTGCGGTGCGAGCGGAGGAGCTTGACGACGGGCTGGTAGGTGCCGTCGGGCGCCGAGATCCCCGACGAGTTGAGCGAGTCCCAGACGAGGCTGACCGTCTGGTGCGCGCGGACGCTCCGGTTCGTGACGAGGTCGGTCCACTTCTCGCCGTGCGAGTCCTGGATCCAGACGTCGATCCGCTCGGCCGGCCGCACCCGGAAGCGGATGTGGGCGACGGGCTTGACCTTGCCGTCGGGGGAGAAGACGGCGTCGACGCG
>DASZWR010000004.1:0-32510 GCA_035546215.1 Gaiellaceae bacterium
CCTGGTCGCCTCGAAGGCGACTGCCTGCTCCGCGAGAACGCCCTTCTGATCCGTCGTCAGCACCGACAACACGGTACCGCCGGAGCGAACGCGCGTCTGCTGTCTCTTCAGGCCGTGGCCGCTTCGACCGCTTCGTGCGGGACGTCGTCCCACAGGTCCTCGAGCCGGTAGAACTCCCGCGCCTCGGGCGTGAACACGTGCAGGACGACGTCGACGTAGTCGGCGACGATCCAGCTCGCCTCGCGCTCCCCGTCCGCGCTCCGCGGCAGCAGGCCGTGGTCGCGCTTCAGCACGAGATGCACCTCGTCCCAGATCGCCTTCGTCTGGCGCGGGTTGTTGCCGGTGACCACGACGAAGTAGTCCGTGTAGGCACAGACGGGCTGCATGTCGAGGATGACGACGTCGCGGCCGAGCTTGTCCTGGGCGATCGCGGCGATCGTGCGTGCTTGTTCGTTCGGGCTCAAGCAGGTCCAGTGTACCCCGGAGCGGCGTCGTACAGCCTCTCCCGGCGGATGATCTCGGCGACCCCGGGCGGGACGTCGCCCTCCACGAAGGCCGCCCGCAGCTCGCGCGAGGCGACCGGGGTGGGCTCGATCCCGAAGAACAGGACGCGTTCGGGGGAACGCAGGCGGTCGAGGACGGCCTGCAGACGCCCTTCCGGAAAGCCCGGGCGCGTGGCGACTCCGAGGCGCACGCGCGCGAGCACCTCGTCCGGCTCCTTCCACTCCGGGAAGTCGCAGAACTCGTCGGCGCCGATCAGGAAGACCGCGTCCTGCCACTCCGGGTGGTCGCGCAGCAGGTCGATCGTGCGGGCGTGCTCGTCGAGGACGACCTCGTCGTCAGGGAACGCGGCGCGGGCGAGCTCGAGCCGCAGCTCCGGCGAGGTCGTGACGCGCTTGTGGCCCGGCGCCGCCGCGACGAGCACGAGCAGGCGCGGGATGCCGAACACCTCCTTGGCGCGTCTCGCGAGCTCGACGTGGCCGCGGTGCGGCGGGTCGAACGCGCCGCCGTAGAGGCCGACGGTCACGCGAGCTCGAACTCCTCGTCGCCGACCTCGACCGTGGCGCCCTTCTTCGCGCCGGCGGCCTTGAGGGCCCGCTCGAGCTCCTCCTCGGACGGCGGCGTGCCGGTGACGCGATAGCCGCCCTCGACGCGCAGGAGGCGCCACGTCCGCGCCTTCGGCTCCGGGCGGTACACGAGGTAGTCGGCGAGCTCGTCGGCCCGCTCCTCCACCTCGGCCTCCGGGACGAGCGAGAAGAGCCGGCGGCGGAACTCGTCGACGCCCTCTCCGGTCGCGCACGAGAGCTCGAACACCGCGATCACGCGCGGGTCCTCGACGGCGAAGACGGGATTCGGCTCGAGGTCGATCTTGTTCAGGACGACGATCTGCGGCCGCTCGTCGAGGCCCGCGCCGTACGCGCCGAGCTCCTCGTCGATCGTCCGCCACTGCTCGTCCACCGGCTGCGACGCGTCGATCACGTGCACCAGGGTGCGCGCGCGCTCGAGGTGCGCGAGGAACTCGTGCCCGAGGCCGACGCCCTCGCTCGCGCCCTCGATCAGCCCCGGCACGTCCGCGACGACGAGCTGCCGTCCGTCGGGCGACTCGACCGTCCCGAGGACGGGCTGGAGCGTCGTGAACGGGTAGTCGGCGACCTTCGGCCTGGCGTTCGAGATCCGGGAGATGAGCGAGCTCTTCCCCGCGTTCGGCAGCCCGACGAGGGCGGCGTCCGCGAGCAGCTTCAGGTGCAGCTCGACCTCGCGCTCCTCGCCCGGCGGGCCGACCTCGGCGAAGCGCGGCACCTGGCGGGTGGAGGAGACGAAGCGCGCGTTCCCGCGCCCGCCGTGGCCGCCGCGGGCGAGCACGACGCGGGCTCCCGAGTGCGCGAGGTCGGCGACCAGGTCGCCCTCCTCCGAGAACACCTGCGTGCCGACCGGCACCCGCAGCTCGACGTCGGCGCCGTCCGCGCCGTGCTTGCGCGCGCCGCGGCCGTTCTCGCCCCGCTCGGCCCTGATCCACCGGCGGCGCTGCAGCGACGAGAGGTCGCGCAGCGACGGGTCGGCGCGCAGCACGACGTCGCCCCCGCGGCCGCCGTCGCCGCCGTCCGGGCCGCCCTTGGGCACGAACTTCTCGCGCCGGAAGCTGAGGCCGCCGTCGCCGCCCTTGCCGGCCTGGACGTGAATCCGGGCCCGGTCGCTGAACATGGCCGCTCCTAGCCGGGCTCGACGACCGACACGAAGCGGCGCTCGCCGCTCGTGCGGAAGGAGACGGTGCCCTCGGTCACCGCGAAGATCGTGTCGTCGCGACCGATCTGCGTGCCGGGCCCCGGGCGGAACTTCGTGCCGCGCTGGCGGACGATGATGTTGCCGGGCTGCGCCGCCTGGCCGTCGAACATCTTCACCCCGAGGTACTTGGGGTTCGAGTCGCGGCCGTTCTTCGAGGAGCCGAGGCCCTTCTTGTGTGCCATCTAGCTCTCCTCCTTCGCCTTCAGCGCCGACTCGAGCGCGGAGATCGCGCCCTTGCGCGCCGCGTGAGCCTGCTCGTATTCGAGAGCCGCCTCGAGCATCGGGCGGTTCCAGGTCTTCGCGCCCTCGGACACCTGGGCGACGGTGAGGTCCTCGTAGCCGGCCGGCATCCCCTTGACGTGATCGTCGGCGGGCTTCTCGACGGCTGCGGCCGGCTTCTCCGCGGCGGGCGCGGCCGCCTTCTTCGGGGCCGCCTTCCCGGCGCCGCCGAGCGAGATCTCGATGCGGGAGGTCGAGGCGCGGAAGCCGTTGTGGCGCTTGTAGCCGGTGCGCCGCTTGTACTTGCCGATGCGCACCTTCGGCCCGCGCTCGTGGGCGATCACCTTGGCGGTGACGGCGCCGTCCCCGAGCAGGACGTCCGGGTTGAACGTCTTGCCCTCGTCGGCCTTGACCCGGTCGACGACCAGGGTCTCGCCTTCGCGGACGCGGTACTGCTTCCCACCGAGACGGATGATTGCGTAATCCATGAGAGAGAGCGCAGGCGGATCTGCCCGCGAGCGGTCGCCAGTGTAGCGGCTCGCGCTACTTCTCGTCCAACCCCCACTCGCTCATCGGCGTGTAGCCCCAGTTGTCGTCCGCGGAGCCGTTCTCGCCGTTCCCGGACGGCGCGTCCTCCGGCTCCGGGGTGTCGACGTCGGTTCCGACCTCCGCCTCGACGACGGCGGCGGTCGCCGCGGCCGACTTCTTCTTGCGGTTCCGGCCGCCGCGGGAGCCGCGCCGGGTGCGCTTCTTCGCCGGAGCGGCGGCGTCGCCGTTTTCCTCGGCGCCGAGCTCGCGGTCGGGGAGGTGGATCACGGGGCCTTCCGCGGCCTCCGCCGCCTCTTCGACCTCCTCGCCCGCATCGGCGCGCGGCACCTGCTCCTCGGCTTCGGGCTCGCTCGAGGCTCCGGCGGCCGACGACTTCTTCTTGCGGTTCCGGCCGCCGCGGGAGCCGCGCCGGGTGCGCTTCTTGGCCGCGGCGGCAACAGCCTCGTCGCCTTCGGCCGCCTCCTCCGCGACCGCTTCGGTTTCGTCGGGATCCGCCTCCGCCTCCGCATCCGCCTCGGCCACGGCGGCCTCCGGCTCCTCCGCCTTCTTGAGGGTCGAGCGCTTCGCACGCGTCGGCTTCTCGGCCTCGGCCTCGGCCGTGAGCGGCTCGTCGGGCGCCTCGACCGGCGCCACCAGCTCGGCCCAGGCGAGCCCGTCGGTGACGACGTTGATGCGCGCCTTCACCTTCTTGCCGACCAGCTTCGCCGCGTTGCCGACGACCACGTCGACGTCGTCGATCTTGCCGGCGCCCGCGTGCGGATCGTGCAGGCCGACCTCGCCGAGCTTCACGTCGACCTCCTGGTCGACCTCGAACGGCAGCTTCGGCGCGACCTTCTCGAGCGTCCCCTGCTCGAGCACCTTGAAGTGATCGAGGTGCTCGCCCTCCTTGCCGACGAGGAAGAAGCGGCGCTTGGCCGTCTCCTCCACCTCGCGCAGGCGGGTGCCGCCGGGACCGGCGAGCAGCCAGGCGACCCGGGCGGAGACCTCCACCTTGAACGCCTTCGCGCGGGAGCCGGGCGTGACGAGCGAGCGCAGGCGCCGCTCGACGTCGACCGCGGCCGTGTGCTCCGAGACGACGATCCCGTCGCCGCCGCAGGTGGGGCACTTCTTCGTCATGACCTCGCGCGGCCCGTCGGTGACGTTCTGGCGCGTCATCTCGACGAGGCCGAGCGGCGAGATCTCGACGACGTAGGTCTTCGTGCGGTCGCGCTCGAGCTCCTCGCCGAGCGCCTTCTCGACGGCCGCGCGGTTCTTCGGCGACGCCATGTCGATGAAGTCGATGACGATGATGCCGCCGATGTCGCGCAGCCGGAGCTGGCGGACGACCTCCTTCACCGCCTCGAGGTTGTTCTTCGTGATCGTGTCCTCGAGCCGGCCCGTCGACTTCTTCGAGCGCGAGCCGACGAAACGCCCGGTGTTCACGTCGATGACGGTGAACGCCTCGGCGTAGTCGAAGATCAGGTACCCGCCCGAGGGCAGGTCGACCCGGCGGTTCAGCGTCGACTTGATCTCCTGCTCGACGCCGAACGCCTCCATCAGCGGCTCGCGCTCCTTGTAGCGCGTGACCCGCTCCGCCATGTGCGGCGACGTCTTCTTCAGGTACCCGACGATGCGCTTGTGCGTTCGGTCGTGGTCGACGAACAGCCGCTCGAAGTCGCCCGTGAAGAGGTCGCGCACGACGCGCAGCGGCAGCTCGGCCTCCTGGTAGACGAGGGACGGCGCCTTCGCCGTCTTCGCCTTCGCCTCGATCGACTTCCACAGGCGCTGCAGGAAGTCGAGGTCGCGCTCGATGTCCTCGGCGCTCGCGCCCTCGGCCGCGGTGCGGACGATCACGCCGCCGACCTTCGGCGCGCACTCCTTGAGGATCCCCTTCAGGCGGTTGCGCTCCTCGTCCTCGAGCCGCCGCGAGACGCCGAGCCCCTCGCCGTGCGGCACGTAGACGACGAAACGGCCGGGCAGCGAGATCTCCGTGGTGAGCCGGGCGCCCTTCGTCTTCATCGGGTCCTTGACCGCCTGGACGAGGAGCTTCTCGCCCCGCTGGATAAGGTCCTGGATCTTCCGCGCGCCCTTGCGGCCCTCGAGCTCCGGGCCGACGATCTCGTCGACGTAGAGGAAGCCGTTCTTCTCGAGGCCGATCTCGACGAACGCCGCCTCCATGCCCGGAAGCACGTTGTCGACGACGCCGAGGTAGATGTTCCCGGCGATCGACCGGCGCTCAGGCCGCTCGAGGTAGACCTCGGCGACCTGGTCGTCCTCGAGCACGGCGACGCGCTTCTCGCCGGCGTCGACCGAGATGAGGAGCTCCCGCTTCGCCTTGGGGAGCGGCGCGCGCTTCGGCGGCGTGCGGCGCCTCGACTGCGGCGAGCGCGACGAGCGGCGCTCGGTCTTCTTCTCGCCCTTCTCCGCCTTCTCGGAGGCAGGCTTCGCCTGCGCGGTCGCGGTCGGCTCGGCGCCGTTCGCCGACGCCGTCGTGGACTTGCGCCGGTTGCGGCCTCCGCGCGTGCCGCGGCGCCGCTTGCGGGCGGCTGCGGTGGCGGTTCCTTCGTCTCCGTCGGCAGCGGGCCCTTCGGCCTGCGCCTCGACGGTCACTACGTCAACTGCGGGTGCTGTTGCTGCGGCGCGCTCTTCGCGCGCCTCGTCCTCCGGCCTCTTGCGCCGGAACCAGGGAAGCGGCAAACGATGTCTCCTGAGTCGTGCGCGCGCAGCCCCGCGTCAGGCGGGCGCGCGTCGCAATGGATGGGAAAAGCCTTGGCATAGGCCTGTCCCCAGGGTATCAACGGTTGCGAGTGTTCCCCGTGCGACTATGCAGCCTCGACGGCGGGGCGCAGCTTCGCCCGCCGGGCGCGGATCGCGCGCAGGCGCTGCGAGAGCCTCGCCCACGCCCACGGCTCGACCTCCGTGTAGCGGACAGCGGACTGTCCACGCGTGGCGTCGAGGTATTCGAACCAGGCGTCCGCCTCCTCGATCAAGAGCAGCTCGTACGCTTCCTGGTGTCCGGTCAGAGCCATGCGGGCGTCACCTCCGTTTCGATGAGGAGACGATAGGACCGGGACCGGACGGACCTACGCTCGCGCTTCGAAGTAGCGCACGGCGGCCTCGCCGATCGCGCGCGTCCCGGAGTAGGCGACGCCGCCCTTGACCGCCCAGCCCGCGACCGGCACGAGGTCGAGGAGCTCGTGGGCGAGCGCCCGGAAGCCGAAGCCCGCGCCGACGACGCCGAGGAGCTCGACGGCCCGCTCGTTGTCGATCTCCTGCCCGTGGGCGAGCGCGAGGCGGAGGACGAGCCGCACCTGGTTGAGCGTCAGGATCGGCATGTCGACTCCCGGGACGAAGACGGCGGCGCCGACGAGCCCGTTCTTCCGGGAGAACGAGGCGATCAGCGCGTCGCAGAGCGGGCGGCGGATCACCGGCAGCCGCGCCGCCAGGCTGGTGCCGTTCTCGCCGAGCTCGCGCGCGACGACCCGCGCGATCTCCTCGACGGGGAAGCCCTGCCCGCGCGGCACGTGCACGATGTTCGTCGCGAGCACGTAGGGGACGTGGTCCGCGTCGGTGACGGCGACGATCGGGACGCCCGCCCGGTCGGCCGCGCGCAGCTCCTCCTCGACCGGCGGGCCGACCCAGACGAGGACGGCGGCGCCGTCGACCCGCCCTTCGACGACGGCGGCGGCCTCTCCGCCCGAGCGCAGCTCGCGCGCGAGGATCGGGACGAGCTCCCGTGCGCCCGCGACGGCGAGCGGGCGCGGGTCGCCGGCGCCGCGCTTCAGCTCGCGCACGATCCCGAGCACCGGCAGGACGCCGAGCTTGCGGGTCTTGCTCATCGCCTGCCGCCGCGCCGCATGTGGATCGCCTGCAGCACGCCCATCGCGAGGAAGTTCGCGAGCATCGACGAGCCGCCGACCGACACGAACGGCAACGGAATGCCGGTGATCGGGGCGGCGCCCATCGTCATCGCGCTGTTCACGAACACCTGGAAGAGGAAGCTGAAGGCGATCCCGCCCGCGACGATCGCGCAGTAGAGGTCGCGTGCGCTTGCGACGATCTTCAGCGCCCGCCAGACGATCAGCAGATACAGGAGCAGCAGGATCGAAGCGCCGAAGAAGCCGCGCTCCTCGGCGAGGGACGCGAACGCGAAGTCGGTCGAGTGGGCCGGCAGGTAGTCGAGGCCGGTCTGCGTGGCGCCGAGCACGCCGCGGCCGCGCAGCCCGCCGGCGCCGACCGCGATGATCGACTGGCGCAGGTTGTACGTCGCGCCGCGCGGGTCGTTCGACGGGTGCGTGAAGCCGGTCAGGCGCTGGGCCTGGTACGGCTTGAGCACGTTGACGCCGGCGGCGGGCAGGAACCAGAGGATCGCGAGCGCGCCGATCACGGCGACCGTCCCGAGCACGGCGAGGTGCGACCAGCGGACCCCGGCGATGAACAGCACCGCGGCGAGCGCCGAGGTGTAGACGAGCGCGGTGCCGAAGTCCGGCTGCACGAACACGAGCAGGATCGGCACGAGCCCGTAGCCGACAACCTTGAGCGGCGTCAGGGCCGTGCCCAGCGACCCGCGTCGCTCGGCGACGATCCCGGCGAGCGCGAGCACGAACAGCACCTTCCCGAACTCGGACGGCTGGAAGGTGAAGAAGCCGATGTCGATCCAGCGCTTCGAGCCGCGCGTCGCGGCGCCCATCGCGAGGACGAGCACCATGATCCCGAGCGTGCCGTAGTAGATGAGCCGATGGAAGCGGCGGTACGTGTCGGGGTCGATCAGCAGCGCGACGACGAAGATGACGGCGCCCGCCGCCACGTAGAGGCCCTGGCGCGAGAGCGCCGAGCCGCCGACGTCGCGCATGGTGATGCCGTTGATCGCCCAGAGGCCGTACGCCGTCACGAAGACGACGGCGGCGAGCAGCACCCAGTCGAGCCGCCGGACGGCCCCGGCGAGCCCGATCGCCTCCGGCTCCCGGCGGGAGCGCAGGCCGCGGCGGCTGACGGTCTCGATCGCCATCAGTCGGAAGCGTGCGACGAGATCGTCGCGGTCTTGTGGAAGTACGCCTCGAACACCTTCAGCGCGGCGGGCGCGGCGGCGACGCCGCCCTCCCAGCCGTTCTGGATCATCGAGCAGACGACGAGCTTCGGGTCGTTGTACGGCGCGAAGCCGCACCACCACGACTGCACCAGCTTGAGGCCGTTCGGGTAGCCCTTCACCTGCACGACCTTCTCGGCCGAGCCCGTCTTGCCGGCGACGTCGATCGGGAAGCTGCCGAACACACCCGACGAGGTGCCGATCGAGGCGTGCGTCGCCTCCTCGAGCCCGGCGCGCACGACGTCGAGCGCGCCCGGGTCGATGCCGACCGACTGCGGCGACTGCTGGCCGAACGTGCGCAGCACGCGGCCGGAGGCGCCGTTCGCGCCCGGCTCCTCAACGTCCTCGGCGACGTGCGGGGTGACGAGCTTGCCGCCGTTCGCGATCAGCGCGTAGAGGCGCGTCATCTGCAGCGGCGTCACCAGCAGGAAGCCCTGGCCGATCGAGAGCTGGATCGAGTAGCCCGGCTTCCAGATGCGGTCGACGTACCCGGAGCAGGGCGGGCCGCCGTTCGTCTTGCACCACCACTCGGGCGTCGGCACGAGCCCCGTCGACTCGCCGCTCAGGTCGATCCCGGTGGGCTCGCCGAGGCCGAACCGGTTCGCCCACGCCTGCAGCGGATGGCCGTAGTTCGGCGGCAGCGAGTAGAAGCGCTGGCCGACCCGGTAGAAGTAGGTGTCGCACGACTCGGCGAGCGCGGTCTTCAGGTCCATCCACTGGTCGATCAGCGGCGTCCAGTTGTTGAACTTCTGGCCGTGGTCGATCAGGTCGGGCGTGCACTGCAGCGACTCGTACGGCGTCAGCAGCTTGCCGCCGCCCGGCGCCGCCTCCTGCATCGCGGCGAGCGCGGTGACCGGCTTGAAGGTCGACCCGGGCGGATAGGTGGCGCCCATCGCGCGGTTGAGGAGCGGCGCGTCGGGGTCGCTGAAGAGCGCGCTGACCTTCTTGGCCGAGCCGCCGGTGAAGACGGACGGCTGGTAGGTCGGGTTCGACGCCATCGCGAGGATCGCGCCCGTGTTCGGATCCATCGCGACGATCGAGCCGCCGTCCGCGAAGCGCCCCTCGAACGTGTTGCGGGCGAGCCCGATCCCGTAGGTGATCGCCTTCTCGGCGGCGCGCTGCAGGTTCTCGTCGATCGTGAGGCGCAGCGTGTCGCCCGGCGAGTACTGCGTGGTCGGCACGGCGGTGCCCTTCGGCCGGCCGAGCGAGTCGACCGTCAGCTGGGCGCTGCCGTCCTTGCCGCGCAGGTACGTGTCGTACTGCGACTCGACGCCCGACTGGCCGATCTGGTCGGTCGGGTTGTAACCCTTGCCCTTGAGCGCCTTGTACTCCTCCGGCGAGATCGCGCCGACGTAGCCGAGCACCTGCGCCGCGAGCGACTGGTGCGGGTACTTGCGCAGCCAGCTGTTCTGGAGGCGCACGCCCGGGAACTCGGCGGCGTTCTCCTGCAGGTAGAAGCGCTGCTCCTGCTTGATGCCGCGCTCGACGATGATCGGTGTGAGCGGGTCGTCCTTGCTCTTGTTCAGCGAGGCGAGCATGTCGGAGACGCTGACGCCGGTGACCTTCGAGAGCGCCTGCAGCTCGGCGCGCTCGCGCTCCCAGGTCTTGGGCAGGTCGGCCGGCCAGAGCTCGACGCGCCAGCCGGGCTGGTTCTCGACGAGCACGCGGCCGGTGCGGTCGACGACTTCGCCGCGCGGCGCGTCGATGCGGAGCGTGCGCACCCGGTTGTCGTTCGCCTGGGCGAGGTAGCGGTCGCCTGCGAGGACCTGCAGCGCCCAGAGGCGCAGGAAGAGGACGGCGAAGACTGCGAGCGCGACGAAGCCGAGCACGGCGACGCGCAGCGCGAGCTGCGGCGTTAGCCGGTAGGGCTCGGAGACGCGCGGGTCGCCGGGCAGGAAGCGGTTGCGGTTGCGCGGCCCGTCAGCCAAGGAGCCGCACCTCGCGGACGCGGTCGCCGAGCTCGAGCGGCGGGAAGAGCCGGCGCGCGAGCGCGTAGACGGGCAGGGTCAGCAGCAGGTTGAGGATGAGGGCGCCGGGGAGGCTGTGCGCGACGAGCCCGGCGGGCGCGGGCTCGCCGAGCATGAACTGCAGCACGAGCTGCCCGAAGAGGTAGAGCACCGTCACCACCGCGACCGAGACGAACGGCGCGTGGAACCGGTCGCGCGCGGTGGTCTCCCCGTACCGGCCGATCCAGAAGCCGCCGACGGTGAGCAGCAGCGAGGTCAGGCCGAGCGTGCCGAGCGTCGCCGTGTCGAGGACGAGCCCGATCGCGAAGCCGGCGACGGCGCCGAAGATCGAGCCGCGCAGGAGCGAGATCGCGAGCAGGGCGACGAGGACGATGCTGCCGGTGCGGAAGACGTGGTACTCCGTCAGCACCGAGAGCTGCAGGAGCGCCGCGATGAAGAGGACGACGGCCGCCTTCAGGCCGTCCATCAGCCCCCCGCCTTCGGGACGAGCACGACCACCGACTGGATCGACGTGAGGTCGACGAGCGGCGTCACCTGGATGTTCTGGAACAGGCTCGCATCGCCGATCGAGTGGCTCGTCACCTTGCCGATCGGGATGCCGCGCGGGAACTTCGACGGGAACTCGGTGCTGCCGAACGAGCCGGCGGTGATGATCGTGTCGCCGATCCCGACGTACGGCTTCTTCGGCACCTGGTCGAGGATCAGCGTGCCGGAGCTGCCGCCGCCGCGCTTCACGATGCCGACGACGCTCGGGTCGCTCACGTCGGTGGCGGTGACCGCGCTGTCGGCCGCGGTGAGCAGCACGACGCGCGAGACGTTCGTCGCGACCTTGTCGACGATCCCGATCAGGGCGCCCGAGTTGTTGGCGCCGCCCGTGGGCTCCACCACGACGCTGCCCTTCGTCACCCCGGCCGACGACCCGGCCGTGATCTCGACGGTCTGCGCGAGCGGCCCCTGCGGGTTCGCCTGCACGGACGCGAAGACCTTCTGGAAGTCGTTCGTGCTCGGCGGGCCGTTGTAGTGCAGCTCCTTCCGGAGCTGGACGTTCTCGTAGATCGCCGACTGGGACAGGATCAGCTGGTGGCGGAGCTGCTGGTTCTCGGCGCGCAGCTTCTTGTTGTCGCTGCGGGCGTTGACCAGCCCGTGGAACCAGCCGACGGTGTCGCGGAACGGCCGCGTGACGCGGTCGGCGGCGACCTCGAAGGGCTTCAGGACGGTCGCGCCGGTGCTCTGGACGCCGTCGAGGGCGGTCGACCTGAACGAGACGGTGATCAGGACAAGCGCGAGCAGCACGAGGCCGCCCACGACGATCCGGCGCTTGAGGGCGCTGGAGCGGCTCGAGGGGAACCCGGAAGGGGCGGCGCGCTGGACGGACGAGCCCAGGACCGCGAGGCGGACGGTCCGGTTGCGTGGCACGTGCGGGACAGCCTAGCGGGAGAACGTGAAGGCTCTCACAGCGCGACCTGCGATTCGGCCGCGTGGCCGGCGTCGATCGCCTCCGCGTCCTGCCTCCGGACGGTCGCCGCGAGGATCGCGCCGCCGAGCACGAGCATCAGCGCACCGACCGCGAATGCGACGTGGTAGCCGCGGGTGAGGGCCTCGGCCGAGTCCTTCACGCCGACGCTCTCGAGGTGGCTCGTGCGGGATGCCGCGAGGGTCGAGAGGATCGCGAGGCCGAGCGCGCCGCCCACCTGCTGGGACGTGTTCAGCAGGCCCGAGGCGAGCCCGGCGTCGCTCGGCGCGACGTTCGTCGTGGCGAGCAGGGTGCACGGGACGAAGGTCAGGCCCATGCCGAGCGACGTGACGAGGATCGTCGGCAAGAGGTCGGTCGCGTAGCTGCCGTGCGTCGGGAGCCGCGCGAAGTAGAGGAGCCCGAGCGCGCCGAGGACGATCCCCACGTAGGCGACCCCGCGCACGCCGATCCGCCGGATCAGCGCCTGCGAGAGGCCGGCGCCGACGATGATCCCGCCCGTGAACGGGACGAAGGCGAACCCGGCCTTCAGCGGGCCGAAGCCGAGGATCTCCTGCTGGTAGAGCGACGCGAAGTAGAACATCGCGAACAGCCCGGCCGCGACCATCAGCATCGCGCCGTTCGCGCCGGTCAGCGAGCGCAGCCGGAAGATGCCGAGCCGGATGAGCGGCGACCGCGAGCGCTGCTCGACGAGCACGAACGCGGCGAGCAGCGCGAGCGCGACCAGGAACCCGAGGACCGTCTGCCACGAGCCCCAGCCGTAGCTCTGCGCCTTGACGATCGCGTAGACGAGCACGAGCAGGCCGCCGGTGACGGTCACGGCGCCCGCGGTGTCGTAGGTCGCCGGGCGCTCCTCGGCACGCGAGTTGGGCACAAGGCGTAGCGCGAGCAGCGTGGCGAGCACGCCGACCGGGAGGTTGACGAAGAAGACCCAGCGCCACGAGAGCGTCTCGGTGAGCAGGCCGCCGAGCACGAGGCCGACGGCGCCGCCGCCCGCCGCGATCGCGCTCCACACGCCGAGCGCCTTCGTGCGCTCGGCGCCTTCGTCGAAGGTGGTCGTCAGCACCGAGAGCGCCGCGGGCGAGACGAAGGCGGCGCCGAGCCCCTGCAGCGCGCGCCCGCCGATCAGCACGCCGGCCGAGTCCGCGATGCCGTTCACGGCGGAGGCGACGGTGAAGATCACGACGCCCGCGATGAAGAGGCGCTGCCGGCCGATCAGGTCGGCAGCGCGGCCGCCGAGGAGCAGGAAGCCGCCGAACACCAGCGTGTACGCGTTGATGATCCACTGCAGGCTCGAGGCGCTGAAGTGCAGCGAGCGCTGGATCGACGGCAGCGCCACGTTCACGACGGTCGCGTCCAGGATCACCATGAACTGGGCGACGCACACGATCGTCAGGACGAGCCAGCGGTTCGGTTCGGCCCTCACTCCTCCGACCCTAGCGCCATCACCGTGGTCGTGAGAATCAGCACAGGGACGAACCCGATCTTCGCGTTCACCGTACGAATTGCGGTGTTCTGCTCGGCGTTCACGGTGCCCACCACCTCGACGTCCGGCCGTTCCTCGCGCAGCCGGCGCAGGTTCTCGCACTTGACCAGCTGGGCGAGGCCGCGGCCGCGCCAGGCGGGGACGGTCGCCGTGTCGTCGGTGCCCGCGTAGCCGCGGCCGCCGATCCGCACGCTGGTGGAGGCGACGACCTCCCCGCCCGCGACCGCGACGGTGGTGAGCGTCTCGTGCCCGGCGGTGACGCTCCGCGACGTGCGGAGCTCGACACCCTCGGGGGCGGCCGCTTCCGGAAGCTCGGCCTCGGCGAGCACGAGCAGCGACTCGACGTCGCGGCGCTCGTCGGTCGCGCCGACGCTCGCGGCGAACGCGGCGCCGCCCTGCGTCGCGTGATGGCCCCGGAGCTCGCGCAGCCCGTTTCCGGCCGCGGCGGCGCACACCGCGGCGAAGAGCGCGGTCCCGACGCCCCTCCGGCGCCGGGAGCGGCGCACGCGCACGTCGGCGACGCCGTCGCGCAGCTCGGCGGCTCCGGCGGGCAGGCCGTCGAGCCTGGCGAGCCAGCGCCGCCGGCCGGGGTCGCGGTAGAGGTGGAGCCGCGCCTCGAACGCGGGCGGCGCGGCGCCGTGCTGGAGCTCGGCGACTGCGTCGAGCTCGGCTTCGTACAGCTCGCGGAGGAGCTCGTCGGGCGCGGACGGGCCGTCGACCTCGAGGATCTCCACGGCTCACACCTCGAGGACGCTCGTCGTCAGGATCGACGTGGGCACGAAGCCGATGCGCGTGTTGACGGCGCGCATGCCGACGTTGTGCTCGGCGTTCAGCGTGGTCACGATCCGCACGTCGGGGCGATCGTCGCGCAGGAGGCGCAGCGACTCGACCTTGACGATCGTCGAGAGCCCGCGGCGGCGGGCCGACGGGATCGTCGCGGTGTCGTCGGTTCCGGCGACCTCGGCCGGCGGCGGCGAGACGCGGAGGTCGGTGAAGGCGACGATCTCGCCGTCCTGCAGCGCGACCGTCACGCGCGGCGGCCGGTTGCGTGCGATCGCCGCCTCCTCGCTCCGGCGCTGGTGGTCCGCCGACCAGACGTGGACGCCGACGCCCTCCGGGGCCGGCGCGTCGTCCATCGCCTCCCGGGCGCGTACGTGCGACTCGAGGAGCTCTTCGGGCGTGAGCCCGATCCAGGAGCGCAGCTCGATCCCGTCGGGGACCGGCGGAGCCTCGAGCCTCGCCTCGGCCAGGACAAGCGTCGAGCGCACGTCGCGCTGGTCGTCGCGGGCGCCGTGCCTCGCAGCGAAGCCCGCACCCGCCTCGCTCACGTGATGCCCGAAGCCGCTCGCGAGCCCCTGCTCCCGCATCCCGCCGACGAGCTCGGCGAGCAGCGCCGAGCCGATGCCGCGGCGGCGGTCGGCCGGCGGGACGGCGACGTCGAGGAAGGCGAACTCCGGGCCGTACACGGCGAGCTGTGCGTAGCCGACGACCCGCTCGCCGTCGCGTGCGAGCCAGAGCGTGCGCTCGCCCCCGCTCGGATGGCGGAAGTAGCCGGCCGCCTGCTCGTACGGCATCGGCGGCTCGCCGGGGGCGTACTCGGCCTTCGCCTCGCGCTGCGCGGCGCACAGCTCCCGCAGCAGCGGCTCGGGAGCCGTCCGCGGATCGACGATCCGGATGTCCACGGCTAACGGCCGCGGCCGTTGCGTCCGCGGGCGCGGGCGCTGCGATGGATCGCGTCGAACTCCTCGAGGCTGCGCCCGGAGCCGACGGCGACGCACGTGAGCGGCGACTCGGCCAGGTGCACCGGCATGTGCGTCTCGTGGCGGAGACGCTCGTCGAGGCCCTGCAGGAGGGCGCCGCCGCCCGCGAGCACGATGCCGCGGTCCATGATGTCGGCGGCGAGCTCGGGCGGCGTCTTGTCGAGCGTCGACTTGATCGCGTCGATGATCTGGTTGACCGGCTCCTCGAGCGCGTGGCGCACCTCTTCGCTCGAGAGGATCACGGTCTTCGGCAGGCCGGTGAGCATGTCGCGGCCGCGCACCTCCGCCTGCACCTCTTCCTTCAGCGCGTGCGCGGAGCCGACCTCGAGCTTGATCTCCTCGGCCGTCTGCTGCCCGATCAGCAGCTTGTACTCGCGCTTGATGTGGTTGATGATCGCCTCGTCCATCTCGTCGCCGCCGACCCGCAGCGACTGCGACACGACGATCCCGCCGAGCGAGATGACGGCCACCTCGGTGGTGCCGCCGCCGATGTCGACGATCATGTTCCCGGTCGGCTCGGCCACCGGCAGCCCGGCGCCGATCGCGGCGGCCATCGGCTCCTCGATCAGGTACGCCTTGCGGGCGCCCGCGTTGAGCGTCGCCTCCTCGACGGCGCGCTTCTCGACCCCGGTCACGCCCGACGGGACGCAGACGACCACGCGCGGATGGGCGAAACGGTGCTGGTGCACCTTCGTGATGAAGTGCCGCAGCATCTGCTCGGTCACGTCGAAGTCGGCGATCACGCCGTCCTTGAGCGGGCGGATGGCGCTGATCGTCCCCGGCGTGCGGCCCAGCATGCGCTTCGCCTCGAGCCCGACGGCGTGCACGTCGCCCGAGCGCTGGTCGATCGCGACCACCGACGGCTCCGAGAGCACGATTCCCCGGCCGCGCACGTAGACGAGCGTGTTCGCGGTGCCGAGGTCGACCGCCATGTCGCGGCCGCCGAAGCCGGTGAGATAGTTGAAGACGCCCATGGGTCGCGGGCCACTCTAGCTGGCTAGGACTTGGGCCAACCAGCGCGTGGCCTCCGCGTGGATCGGCGGGTTCGACTCGGACGTGTAGTAGCCGAGCGCGACCAGCGCCTGGGAGAGCACCCAGCCCTGGGCGCGCAGCCAGGTCGCGTCGTCGACGCCGAGCCGCTCCCGGAACGCCTCGCGGTCCCCGGGCGCGACGAGCTTCCACGCGACCATCAGGTCGACCGCGGGGTCGCCCACGCCCGCGCCGCCCCAGTCGAGCACCCCGGTGAGGCGACCGCCGCGCACGAGCACGTTCCGGCGGTCGAGGTCGGCGTGCAGCCAGACGCGCTCGCCCTCCCACTCCGGCGCGCGCACCGCCCGCTCCCACAGCTCGAGCGCGCCGGGCGCCTCGACGCGCTCGAGCGCGTCGCGCACCCCGTCGTCGCGTGCCGAGAGCGGCCGGCCGCGGCTGTACCCGGGGTCGGCCGCGCCGCGCGGGTCGAGCCCTTGCAGCGCTTCGACCAGCCCGGCGACGTCGTCGAGCGGCGGGTCGGCGACCGGCAGCTCGCCGTCGAGCCACGTGTGTACCACCCACTCCCACGGGAAGCCCGCGCCCGGGCGGCCGACGGCGACGAGCCGCGGCACCTCGACCGGCAGCGACGCCACCGCCGCGAGCACGCGGTCCTCGACGTGCTCTCGCTCGGAGCGGCGCGGCAGCCGCACCGAGAGCTCGTCGCCCAGCCGGTAGATGACGTTGACGGTGCCGTCGCCGGCACGCTCGAGCGGCAGCTCCGCCCACGCCGGGAACTGCGCCGCGAGGAGGCGCCGGACGAGCTCCTCGTCGATGTCGACCTCGTCGTCGTGGACGCGCATCAGCGCGGCGGCCCGGCGGTCACGCGCGCGAGCGCCTGCTCCGGATCACCCCAGACGCACTCGATCCACCACGTCGCGCCGGCAGCCGCGTAGGCGGCGAGGTCGGCCTGCTCGGCATAGCCGATGAAGCACACGTCGCCGAACGCGCGGCCCGCGACGCGCTCGGCGAGCGCGGCCGGCGAGACCGTGTTCCGCTCCTGGTCGCAGCCGCCGGGAATCCAGCCCTGCCAGCGCTCGGCGCGGCGAAGCGCCGCCGGAGAGTCACCGCCGATCCAGAAGGGGATCGGCGCGACGGGCAGCGGCGCGAGCGAGGCACCGTCGACGACGTAGTGGCCGCCGTGGTGGTCGACGCGCTCGCCCGAGAGGAGCCGGTCGACGACGTCGAGCCCCTCGTCGAGCAGCTCGCCCCGCAACGTGTCGCCGCCGGGCTCGCCGAAGCGCTCGCGCTCCTCGCGCAGCCCCGAGCCTGCGCCGAAGACGACGCGTCCGCCGGACGCAAGCGACAGCGTCGCGAGCTGCTGCGCGACCATCCACGGCCGGCGCCGCGGGAGCGGCGTCACCGCCGTGCCGAGCAGGATGCGCTCGGTCGTGGCGGCGCACGCTCCGAGCGTCACCCAGGGATCGGCCGACGCCTCGCCCCACGACGCCCACGCCAGGTGATCCCAGACGAGCAGCGCCTCCCAGCCCGCCTCTTCGGCCGCCGCGGCGATCCGCACCGCGTGCCTCGGGTCGGCGAGCGCCCCCACCGTCGCCAGCTGCAGCCCGTACCGCATCGCTAGCCGAAGCCGTAGACGCCGGCAAAGCGCGTCGCGAGCACGCGGACGAGCGTCGAGCCGGGCAGGCCGACCACGTTCAGGAAGTCGCCGTCGATCCGCTCGACGAGGCTCGCGCCGAGACCCTGGATCGCGTAGCCGCCCGCGCGGCCCTCCCACTCGAGGGACTCGACGTACGCGGCGAGGTCGCGCGGCGTCAGCTCGCGAAACGTGACGAGGGTGGTCTCCTCCTCGAGGTCCTCCCAGGCGGGCGTGCGCAGACACAGGCCCGAGACGACCTCGTGGGTTCGGCCGGCGAGCCGCTCGAGCATCGCCTCCGCCTCGGTCTCGTCGGCCGGCTTGCCGAGCAGCTCCCCGTCGAGCAGCACCTCGGTGTCGACGCCGAGCACGGGCCGGTCGCCGCCCTCCACGGAGCGCGCCTTCCCGGCCGCCCGCTCGAGCGGCGACGTGCCGTCGACCTCCTCGAAGTCGGGGGCGACCACGTCGAACGGGATCCGCAGCTGCTCGAGGATCGCGCGGCGCTGCGGCGAGGTGGACGCGAGGATCAGGGGCGCTGCAGGCGGGCTACCCAAATGTCCTCGCAGGGCCACTGCCTGGCCCACTCGGCGGTCACGTAGGCGTAGAACTCGTGCGTCACGGCGTCGGCCGGCGCCTGCACCTCGACGAGGCGCTCGACCTCGAAGCCGTTTGCGTGCAGCACCTCGAGCCACTTCCCGTGCGGCAGGTGGAACTCGACCCCGATCTCGCCCGCCCACTCGAAGCGGTGCATCCCGAACTGCGGCCGCTGCAGCTCGGTGGTGGCAGCGCCCTCGTCGATCGAGCACATGACGACGAGCGGCGAGTTGCAGAGGAAGACGAGCCGGCCGCCGGGCCGCAGCAGGCGTGCGGCCTCGGGGATCCAGCGGTACGGGTCGACCCAGATCGACGCGCCGTACTCCGAGAGGACGAGGTCGAAGCTCGCGTCGGGGAGGCCGGTCTCGCCGGCGTCCGCCTCGACGAGCGGGAACGCGATCCCGGTCTGCTCCTGCATGCGCCGCGCCGTGGCGAGCTGGGCCGGCGTGATGTCGACGCCGACCGGCCGCGCGCCGGCCCGCGCGAGCCACGCCGAGAAGTACGCCGTGCCGCAGCCGAGCTCGCAGATGTCGAGTCCGGCGACGTCGCCGAGGATGTTCAGCTCGGACTCGTCGACCGCCCAGATGCCCCACGAGATGTCCGAGGCCCAGTTGGTCTCGGCGTTCTCGTCGGTGTAGTCCGCGTTGGCTTCGGTCCAGTTGGCGGCGTTGCGCGCTGCGTCGCTACGCCAGTCCATCCGGGAACCAGATCCCGATCTCGCGCGCCGCCGACTCGGGCGAGTCGGAGCCGTGGACGAGGTTGTTCGGCATCGCCAGCGCGAACTCGCCGCGGAGGCTGCCCGGGTCGGCGTCGGCCGGGTTCGTCGCGCCGATCGTCTTCCGGCAGGTCCCGATCGCGCCCTCACCCTCGAGCACGAACGCGAGCGTCGGCCCCGAGGTGATGAAGTCGACGAGCTCGCCGAAGAACGGCTTCTCCTTGTGCTCTGCGTAGTGCGTCTCGCCGAGCTCGCGGGTCGCGGTGACGAAGCGCGCGGCGCGCAGCTTCAGGCCGCGGCGCTCGAAGCGCGCGAGGATCTCGCCCGCGAGGTTGCGCTGGACGGCGTCCGGTTTCGCGAGGATGAGTGTCTGCTCGACGGCCATGCGGCCGGGGAGATTACCTGCTCGTGCGCCGCGACCGCGCCGGCCGTGGTTTCTTGACGGCGTCGGCCACCACGAGCGGTACGTCCTGGTCGTGGTCGATCGGCGTCTCGCAGTACGGGCAGACCTGCCACAGCGCCTCGAGCGGCCGGTGGCAGCTTGTACACGCCTGCCGGAGCTTCGTCGTGCAGACCGGGCAGATGAGGAAGTCCTCCTCCACCTCGGCCCGGCAGACCGGGCAGTGGAGCTCGCGGCCGCCGAGGCGCTTCTCCATCGCCTTGATCTCGAGCTCGCGCTCGCGCACGTCCTCGAGGTACTCGGGCGGCCGGAAGAGCATGTAGATCAGCGGGCCGATGAACGGCACGACGCCGATCGCGGTCACGACCCACACGATCAGCGGGTCCTCGATGCGGCGGCGGGCGTCCTTGTGCACCCAGTAGATCGTCGCGATCCAGAAGACGACCACGAAGAAGATCGCCAGGTTGCGGATCACGTACCACGTCGAGGAATGGAAGAAGTCGTGCACCCCGCTGAACGTGGACGCGATCACAGGAGGATTCTTCCTACTCCGTAGCCCGCAGCAAACGCGAGCGCGACGAAGAGCACCAGCAGGAACAGTGCGAAGAGGAAGACGGTGATTCGTTCACGGGCGCGCGTCATCGTATGAGATTTCACTCGCCCCCGGCGAGATCGGCAAGAAGGTACAGCGACCCGGTGACGAGAACCTCGCCCCCGAGGGCGTGCGCGCGGGCGACCGCCGCTCCCGGATCGGGCACGGTCTCCACCACTTCGAAGCGGGACCGCCCCAGCTCGGCCACCGCGTCCGCGGGCAGCGCGCGGGCGTTCGAGGAGGCGGTGGCGACGAGCGTCCGCCCCGCCTGGGCGAGCCGGTCGAGGATGCCGGCGGCGTCCTTGTCGCCGAGGATCGAGGCGACGACGACGTAGTCGAGCGGCCGCGGGAGCCGCTCGAGAAGCCAGTCGACCGCCTCCGGCGTGTGCGCGCCGTCGCGCACCTCGCCGGCGCGGATCTCGAGCCGGCCGGGGAGGCTCGCCTCCGCGAGCGGAACGTGCCGGCCGAGGAACGCGTCGACCGCCTCCTGGGCGCCCCCGAGCCGCGCCGCTCCCGACACCAGATGCCTGAACTCGTCGTCCGGGAGCACCACCGTCGCCTCGGGCCCCGCGACGGCGAGCTTCTCGGCGGCGATCGCCTCGCGCGTGTCGCCGAGCACGTCGGTGTGCTCGAGCCCGACGTTCGTGAGCAGGACGACGCGTGCGTCGATCACGTTCGTCGCGTCGTGGCGCCCGCCGAGGCCGGCTTCGATCGCGGCCACGTCCGCCCGTCCGGCGAAGTCGGCGAGCGCCGCGGCGGTGATCGCCTCGAACTGCGTCGCGCCGAGCGCCTCCGCGTCGGGCCGGATGCGGCCGACGGCGCGCTCGAGCCCGTCCGGGTCGGTGTCGAGCCGCTCGTGCCAGCCGGCGACGTGCGGCGAGGTGTAGGCAGGGCCGGCGATCGTGCGCGCGATCCGCCGCGTCGCAGTCGACTTTCCCTTCGTGCCGACGACGTGCACCGTGTCGAGCGCCCGTTGCGGGTTGCCGAGCCGTTCGAGCAGCGCCCGCATCCGCTCGGTGCCGAAGCCGTCCGTGGGCCACGGCGAGAGCGACTCGAGCCAGGCGACGGCGCTCACGGCCACACGAACCGCAGCGCGGTGGTCTCGCCGTCCCGGAAGCGCGCGTACCGCTCGACGACCCCGTCGCGGCGGAAGCCGGCGCGCTCGGCCACCCGCTGCGACCGCTCGTTGAGCGGATGCGTGCAGAGCGCGAGCGGCTCGCCGAACCAGTCGCGCACGAGGATCAGGCTGCGCGTCGCGAGCCCGCGCCCCCACGCGTCCGGCCGCAGGAAGTAGCCGACCTCGAACGGCCGCTTGTGCGGCGCCGTCCAGAGCCGGCCGACGGCGACGCCGTGCTCGACGATCGCCCAGGCCGGCGCCTCGGGGTCGGGCTCGGGGAACCCGTCGAACGGCGCACCGAAGTAGGCGCCGATCTCGGGGTCGCGCGGCGTGTACCCGACCTCGGCGGCGTGCTCGTCGAGCCACGGCCGCAGCGCGAGGTCGCCGTCGGTGAGCTCAGCCGCCGATGGCATCGAGCTCGCGCCGGTAGCGCTCGAGCTTCTCGCGCTCCGCCGCCACCACCTCGGCCGGCGCGTTCGCCACGAAGCGCTCGTTGGCGAGCATCTTCTCGGCGCGCGCGACCTCCTTCCGCAGGCGCTCGCGCTCGGCGTCGACGTTCCCGTTCTCCTTCTGCGGCGCGCGGTCGGGCTTCACCACCGCGTCGAAGATGCGCTTCTCGTCGCCCTCGAGCGGCGGCACGACACCGGCGCGGCGGAACACCTGCGCGTACTCCTGCACGCGCTCGAGCGCACCCGCCTCGCCCTCCTCGCCGGCCTCGGGCCACGCCGCGACGACGAGCCGCGTCTCGCGCGCGGGCAGGTGCGACCAGATCTCCTCCGTCACGTGCGGCATCGCCGGGTGCAGCAGCTTGAGCAGCCGCTCGAGCGCGGCCGTCGCGGTCGCGCGCGCGTCGGCGTCGCCGTCGTAGAGCCGCACCTTCACGGCCTCGAGGTACCAGTCGCAGAAGTCGTCGAAGGTCAGGTGGTACAGCTCGTCCATCGCGTGCGCGAAGTCGAACTCCTCCAGCAGCGACTCGAGCCGCCGCTGCGTCTGCGAGAGCCGCGCGAGGATCCAACGCTCCTCGAGCGATCCCGGCCGCTCGGCGGGCGCGGCGCCTTCGCACGACGTGACGATGAGGCGCGCCGCGTTCCAGAGCTTGTTCGCGAGCTTCCCGCCCTCCTCGATCGCGGAGTACGAGAACCGCACGTCCTGCGTCAGCGAGTTCTTCATCAGCCCGTACCGGGTCGCGTCGGTCCCGTAGCGCTCGATCAGCTCGAGCGGGTCGATGCCGGTGCCGAGCGACTTCGACATGCGGCGCCCGTCGGGCGCGAGCACCGTCGAGTGGATGATCACGTCGGTGAACGGGATCTCGCCGAGCAGCTCGAGCCCCGAGAAGATCATCCGGTTCTCCCAGAGGCGGATGATCTCGCGCGCCGTCGTCTGGAGGTTGCCCGGGTAGAAGTAGTCGAGGTCGGGCGTCTCGTCGGGCCAGCCGAGCGTCGCGAACGGCCAGAGCGCCGAGCTGAACCACGTGTCGAGCACGTCCGTCTCGCGCTCGAGCTCCGTCGAGCCGCACTCGGCGCACGCGTCCGGCTCGGTCTCGTCGACCGTGATGTGGCCGTCGGGGCAGTACCAGACGGGCAGCTGGTGCCCCCACCAGATCTGCCGCGAGATGTTCCAGTCGGGAGCGTTCTCGAGCGAGTCGATCGCGAACCGGTGCTGGCTCTCCGGGTGGAACACGACCTCGCGGCTCCGGAGCGCCTCGAGCGGCCGCTTCTTCAGCTCCTCCATCGAGCACCACCACTGCAGCGAGATGAGCGGCTCGATCCGCGAGTGGCAGCGCTCGCAGAAGGCGACGGAGTGGCGGTAGTGCTCGCGCTTCTCGAGGAGCCCGCGCTCCTTGCACCAGTCGAGGATCTTCTCCTCCGCCTCCTTCTGCGTGAGCCCCTCGAGCCCCGCCGCGGTGACGCGGCCGTCGGGCCCGATGCAGCTCGGCTCGGGGAGGCCGTGGTCGCGGCCGATCTGGAAGTCGGTCGGGTCGTGGCCCGGCGTGATCTTCAGCGCGCCGGTGCCGAAGTCGCGCTCGACGCGCTCGTCGGCGATCACCGGCACCCGGTTCTCGGTCCAGGGCACGATCACCTCGCGGCCGACGTACTCCGCGTAGCGCGGGTCGTCGGGGTGCACCGCCACCGCGACGTCCGCCGGGATCGTGGCCGGGCGCACGGTCGCGATCGGGATGTACCCGTCGCCGTCCGCGAGCGGGTAGCGGATCGTCGACAACGTGTCGTCCGTGTCCTCGTGCTCGAGCTCGAGATCGGAGAGCGACGTCTCGTGGTACGGGCACCAGTTGATGATCCGGTTCGACCGGTAGATCCAGCCGCGCCGGTAGAGGTGCACGAAGAAGCGCATCACCGCGCGGACGTAGTCGTCGTCCATCGTGAAGCGCGTGCGGCGGTAGTCGAGCGAGGCGCCCATCCGCCGGAACTGGATGAGGATCTTGCCGCCGTACTCGTGCAGCCACTCCCAGACGCGCGCCTCGAACGCCTCGCGGCCGAGCTCCTGGCGCGACGTCCCCTGCGCGATCAGCGACTTCTCGACCGCATTCTGCGTCGAGATGCCGGCGTGGTCGTAGCCGGGCTGGAAGAGCGCGTTGAACCCCTGCATGCGCTTCAGGCGGATCACCGTGTCGCCGAGCGCGAGCTGGAGCGCGTGGCCCATGTGCAGCTCGCCCGTCACGTTGGGCGGCGGATGGCAGTCGACGAACGGCTTCCGCGAGGGGTCCGGATCCGCGTTGTAGAGACCCTCGGCCTCCCACGTCTCCTGCCAGCGTTGCTCGACGCCGTGCGGGTTGTATCTCGGCTCCATGCGTTGCTCCTCGCTCATCGAGAGCGCCATCCTAGGGGCAGGTGGGGGCTACGCCGGAACTATGCGTCCAGTCTACCGGCAGACCGCGTAACCCTGCATGCCGCGCGGGTTCGCGGCGGCGACGAGCTGGCCGTTCTCGCGCTTCACCGCGCTGACGCGGCCGAGCGACCACGGCCCGGTGACGGTGACGTCGTGACCGCGGCGGCGCAGCTCGCCGATCACCTCGTCGCCGAAGCGCGACTCGACGGAGAGCGAGCGCAGGTGCACCTCGCGCGGGTCGAACGACCCGATCAGATGGTCGGTGTGCCAGTCGGGCGCGTCGATCGCCGCCTGCAGGTCGAGCCCCTGGTCGACGTGGCGCAGCAGGACGTGCAGCGCCCACTGCTCCTGCTGGTCGCCGCCCGGCGTCCCGTACGAGAGCCACGGCTCGCCGTCCTTCAGGACGAGCCCCGGCGAGAGGGTCGTGCGGGGGCGCTTGCCGGGCGCGAGCGTCGACGGCAGCCCCTCCTCGAGCCAGAACATCTGCGCGCGCGTGCCGAGCGGCCAGCCGAGCGCCGGGATCGTCGGCGAGCTCTGCAGCCACCCCCCGCTCGGCGTCGCCGAGACCAGGTTCCCGAACCGGTCGGCCACGTCAAGATGCACCGTGTCCCCGCGCGTCGGCTCACCGGCCCCCACGGACGCTGTCCAATCCGTCAGCGTCGGCAGCCGGCCGAGGCCGGGACGCAGCTCTCCGTCGGCGTTCTCGCCGATCAGCGCGCGCCGCTCTGTTGCATATTCGTTCGAGAGCAAGTGACGTAGCTGTACAGCTACGTCACCGTAGTTCGCGTCCCGGTCCGCAAAGGCCAGCTTGGCCGCTTCGGTCACGACGTGGACGAACTCGGCCTCCGGGAGCGAGCCGAGGTCGAACCCCTCGAGCAGCGCAAGCTGCTGGAGGCCCACCGGGCCCTGTCCCCACGCGCCGGTCTTGCAGACCGTCAGCCCACGGTAGTCGTAGGTCACCGGCGGCTCGAGCGTCGCGCGCCAGCGCGCCATGTCCTCGCCGGTCAGGAGCCCGCCGTGCTCGCGCGAGAAGCGGTCGATCTCGTCGGCGACGAAGCCCTCGTAGTACGCGCGCCGCGCACCCTCGACGGTGCCGCCGGACTCGTCGAGCAGGCGCTTCCACGTGGCGGCGAGCTGCGGGTTCCGGAACGTCGACCCGGGCGCCGGCGCAGGCAGGTACAGCTCGGCGGAGCCGGGCCACTCGCGCAGGAGCGACTCGGTGCGCTCGATCGTCCCGGTGATCCCGGCGATGACGGGGTAGCCGCCGCCCGCGTAGCCGATCGCGTACTCGAGCACGTCGGCGAGCGGCCAGGTCCCGAACTGCTCGAGGAGGAGCAGCCAGCCGCCGACCGCGCCCGGCACACAGGCCGCGGTGAGGCCGACGCCCGGCACGCGGTCGAGCCCGAGCTCGCGGAACCGCTCGATCGTGGCCGCGGCCGGCGAGACGCCCTGGGCGCACAGGACGAGCGCCTCCTCGCGCTCGGCCGACCAGAAGACGGCAGGCAGGTCGCCGCCCGGCCCGTTCAGGTGCGGCTCCACCACCTGCAGGACGAAGCCCGCCGCGACCGCCGCGTCGAAGGCGTTGCCGCCGCGCTCGAGCACCGACATGCCCGTCTGCGACGCGAGCCAGTGCGTCGACGCGACGGCGCCGAAGGTGCCGCGCAGCTCCGGGCGCGTGGTGAAGGTCATCCGGCGAGCTCCGCGGGGTCGAGCAGCTGCGGCGCGTCCGCGCCCGGCCGCACCAGATGGCATGCGACGTGGTGCCCGCCGCCGACGTCGATCAGCGGCGGCTCCTCCTCGTGGGAGGCCGGCGCGGAGCGCGGCTCGAGCGGGCAGCGCGTCCGGAACCGGCAGCCGCTCGGCGGCGTCAGCGGGCTCGGCACGTCACCCTCGAGGACGACGCGCGAACGGGAGCGCTGCACGTCGGGGTCGGCGACCACCGCGGCCGAGAGGAGCGCCTGGGTGTACGGGTGCTTGGGCGCGGCGAAGAGCTCCGCCGTCGGCGCGAGCTCCACGATCTTCCCGAGGTACATGACGGCCACGCGATCGCACAGATACTCCACCGTGGCCAGGTCGTGCGTGATGAAGAGACACGAGAAGCCGAGCTCCTCCTGCAGGTCGCGCAGCAGGTTGAGGATCGACGCCTGCACCGACACGTCGAGCGCCGAGACCGGCTCGTCGGCGACGAGCAGCGCCGGAGAGACCGCGAGCGCACGCGCCAGGCCGATCCGCTGCCGCTGCCCGCCGGAGAGCTCGTGCGGGTAGCGGTGGCGCAGCTCGTCGCGCAGGCCGACGCGGTCGAAGAGCTCGACGACCCGCTCCTGCAGCGCTCGCCCGCGCGCGAGCCCCTGCACGTCGAGCGGCTCGCCCACGATCTGCCCGCAGGTCATGCGCGGGTCGAGCGACGAGTACGGATCCTGGAACACCATGTGCACGTTGCGGCGCCGCGCGCGCATCTCGCGGCGCGACAGGTGCGTCACGTCCTCGCCGAGCAGGCGGATCGTGCCCGCGGTGGGCTCGACGAGTCGCATCACGCAGTTCGCGACGGTGCTCTTGCCGCTGCCGGACTCGCCGACGAGCCCGAGCATCTCGCCGCGCCCGATCGAGAGGGAGACGCCGTCGACGGCGTGCACGACGCCCTTCGCGCCGATGCCGCGCACGGGGAAGTGCTTCACGAGACCGTCGACCTCGAGGACGGACTCGCTCACGCGACCGCCTCCTCCTCGTCGGGCCCCGGGTGGAAGCAGGCGACGAGGTGGTGCGGCCGGACCTCGCGCAGCTCGGGCACCTGGGAGCGCGTGCGGTCGTCCGCGCGCGGGCACCTCGGCGCGAACGCGCACCCGGTGGGGAGCTCGGCGAGCGACGGCACGCGGCCCGGGATCTCCCGCAGCCGCTCGCGCGTCGCCACCGTGCGCGGGCGCGGGATCGCGCCGAGCAGGCCGTTCGTGTACGGGTGCTGCGGGCTCGCGAACAGCTCGCGGACCGGCGCCTCCTCGACCTTCCGGCCGGCGTACATGACGATCACGCGGTCGGCGATGTCGGCGACGACGCCGAGGTTGTGGGTGATCAGGACGATCGACGTGCCGAGCCGTTCGCGGATGTCGCGCATCAGGTCGAGGATGCCCGCCTGGATCGTCACGTCGAGCGCGGTCGTCGGCTCGTCCGCGATCAGGATCTTCGGGTCGCAGGCGAGCGCCATCGCGATCATCACGCGCTGGCGCATGCCGCCCGAGAGCTGGTGCGGGTACTCGTCGACGCGGCGGTCGGGCGCCGGGATGCGCACGAGGTCGAGCAGCTCGATCGTCCGCCTGCGCGCCGCCGAACGCGACAGCCCGAGGTGCCGCTGCAGCACCTCGCCGATCTGGTTGCCGACCTTGAAGGCGGGGTTGAGCGACGTCATCGGCTCCTGGAACACGAACGCGATCTCGCGGCCGCGTACGCGCCGCAGCTGCGACGTCGGCATGCGCAGCAGGTCGGCGTCGCCGAAGCGCGCGCTCCCGTCGACCTTCGCCGTCTCGGGCAGCAGCCGCAGCAGCGACATGAAGCTGACGCTCTTGCCGCAGCCCGATTCGCCGACGACGCCGAGCACCTCGCGCTCGCCGAGCTCGAACGACAGCCGGTCGACCGCGTGCACGACGCCGTCGTCGGTCTCGAAGCGCACCGACAGGTCCTCGACCCGGAGCAGGCTCACCGCGTCGTCCTCGGGTCGAGGATGTCGCGCAGGCCGTCGCCGAGCAGGTTGAACGACAGCGAGCACAGGAAGATCGCGATGCCGGGGTAGACGGCGAGGCGCGGCGCCTGCGAGAGGTACGACTGGGCGTCGGAGAGCATGACGCCCCACGACGGCGTCGGCGGCTGCACGCCCAGCCCGAGGAACGAGAGCACCGCCTCGCCGATGATCGCCGTGGGGATCGCGACGGTCGCCTGCACGATCAGCGTCGAGAGCATGTTGGGCAGCACATGCCGCGTGAGGATTCGCACGTCGCCGGCGCCGTTCGCGATCGCCGCCCGCACGTAGTCCTCCTCGCGCAGCGCGAGCGCCTCGCCGCGCGCGATGCGGATGAGCGCCGGCGCGGCGCCGACGCCGAGCGCGATCGTCGCGTTCGTGAGCGAAGGCCCGAGGATCGCCGCGAGACCGACGGCGAGGATCAGGAACGGGAAGGCCAGCAGGACGTCGGTGAGGCGCGCGATCACGGCGTCGACCCAGCCGCGGTAGTAGCCGGCAACGATCCCGATCGGGACGGCGAACGCCATCGCGAGCAGCGTCGCCAGCACACCGGCCTCGATCGACGCGCGCGCCCCCCAGAGGATGCGCGAGAAGACGTCGCGCCCGAGCTCGTCCGTCCCCAGCAGGTGCTTCGACGACGAGTGCGCGAGGATCGCGTTGAAGTCGGTCGCCCCGGCCGAGTACGGCGCGATCCACGGCGCGAGGATCGCGCCGAGGATGAACGCCGTCGCGACGACGAGCCCGACGAGCGCGAGCGGCCGGCGTAGCAGCCGCCTGCGCAGGATGCGCCGGCGGCGGGCGCGCGGGCTGAGGGCGGCGGCGGTCGTGTCGACGAAGCTCACGGCCCGCCCCCGGCGACGCGGATGCGCGGGTTGAGGAACGAGTAGACGACGTCGACGAGCAGGTTGACGAGGACGTACCCGGTCGCGGCGACGAGCACGACGCCCTGGAGCAGCGTGTAGTCGCGCTGGTCGATCGCCTCGATCGTCAGACGCCCGAAGCCGGGGATGACGAAGATCGTCTCGGTGATCACCGCGCCCGAGATCAGCGCGCCGAGCTGCAGGCCGATCACCGTCGTCACCGTGATCAGGCTGTTGCGAAGCGCGTGCTTCGCCACCACCGACCATTCCGAGAGTCCCTTGGCGCGCGCGGTGCGCACGTAGTCGGCGCCGAGCGACGTCAGCATCGCCGAGCGCGTCTGGCGCATCAGCACGGCGGAGAGGCCGGTGCCGAGCACGACGGCGGGCATCACCATGTGCTCGAGGTTCTTGATCGGATGCGCGCCGAACGAGACGTAGCCGCTCGCCGGCAGCCAGCGCAGGTCGACGGCGAAGACGATGATCAGCATCAGCCCGAGCCAGAAGTGCGGCAGTGACAGCCCCACGAGCGAGAACGTCGTCGCCGTGTGATCCGACGGCTTGCCGCGCCGGACGGCCGCGATCACCCCCGCGGAGATCCCGATCACGGAGCCGAGCAGCACGGCGAGCAGCGCCAGCTCGAGCGTGATCGGGATGCGCGTGATGATCGTGTGCGCCACCGGCAGCTCGCGCGAGTCGAGGCCGAGGTCGCCGTGCAGCGCGTGCCAGATCCAGGTGACGTACTGCTGGGGCAGCGGCTTGTCGAGGTCGTACTTCGCCCGCACCGCGGCCAGCACCGCCGGATCGCGGTTCTCGCCGGAGAGCGCGACCGCCGGGTCGCCCGGCAGCGCGCGCACGCCGACGAAGACGAGGACGCTCGAGCAGAACACGACGATCAGGGCGGCTCCCGCCTTGCGAAGGAGGAAGCCGCCCATCTCGTCGCTCGAGCCTCCGTTCCCCTAGCCGGTGTAGCCGGCGAACGCCGCCCGGATGAGGCCGTCGCCGTAGACCTGGACCCCCGTCACCTTCTTCGAGACGCCGAAGTAGTAGACCGGGTGGTACAGGTACACGAGCGGCTGGTCGCGGTAGATGATCTGCATCGCGGCGCGGTACAGCGTGTCGCGCGACTTGGTGGTCAGCGACTTCCGCGCCCCGTTCAGGATGTAGTCGAGCTTCGCGTTCGAGTAGCCCGAGTAGTTCAGCGTGCCGGGCGTCGCGACGAACCCGAAGATGTTGCCGTCGGGGTCGACGCGGCCCGACCAGCCGATCGCGTACGCGTCGAACTGGCCGGCGGTCGCCGAGTTCAGCGACGTCGTGAACTCGGTCGGCTGCACGGTCACGTTGATGCCTACCGCCTTCTCCATCGACTGGATCACCTGGCCGAGGCGCGCGTTCACCGGGTCGGTGCCGCCGAGCATCAGCTTCACCGTCGGGTTCTGGATCCCGGACGCCTTGACCAGCTTCTTCGCCAGGTCGACGTTCGCGTGCAGGTCGCACTTCAAGCCCTTCGTGGTCGGCTTGTACCACGGGCTGACCGGCGCGATCGGGAAGCAGTCGGGCTGGTTGAGCCCGCCGAACACGACCTTGTTGATCACGGTGCGGTCGATCGCGTCGTCGAACGCGGAGCGCAGGTACTGCGACTTCGCGAGGTTCGTTCCGACGTTCGCGTAGGGCTTCCCGACACCGCTCTTGTTGCCGATGTTGTAGGTGAGGCCCTGGTAGCCGATCGTCACGGACTTGATCAGGCTCACGCTCTTGTCCTTCTGCAGCGTCGGCACGTCGGTCGACTGGATGCGGTCTTCGACCTGGATGTCGCCGGCCCGGAGCGCCGCGGTGCGCGAGCTCGGGTCGGTCATGATCTTGTAGACCAGCGACGCGAGGTGAACCTTGTCCTTGTTGTAGTAGTACGGGGACTTGACCAGCGTGATGTGGTCGCCCGCGACGCGGTCCTTGAACATGAACGGGCCGACGCAGACGGGGTGCTGCGCGAAGGACGCTCCCTCGGAGTCGAGAGCCTTCGGTGACATGACCATGCCGGCGCGATCCGCGAGCTGCGAGACCAGCGGCGAATAGGGCGACGACAGGTGGAGGACGACGGTCGTCGCATTCGGCGCGTCGACCGACTTGATCGGCGAGATCTCGCTCGCGCGGACCGACCCCTTGAGGTTCAGGTCGCGGTCGAGCGACGCCTTCACGGCGGCGGCGTTGAGCGCGGTGCCGTCGTTGAACTTGATCCCGGCGCGGACCTTGATCGTGTAGGTCAGCTTGTCCTCGGACACCTGGGGGAGTGCCGCGGCGAGCTGCGGGACGATGTTGAGGTGCGAGTCGAGGTCGTACAGCTTCTCGCACATCGACAGGAACACCATGCGGCCGACGAACGTGCGGGCGAGCGTCGGGTCGAGGGCGTCGGGCTCCTCTGCGAGCCCGATCGTGAGCGTGCCGCCGTTCTTGATGCCCGCGGCGTTCGACCCCGAGACGTGTGCCGCCGCGACGGCGGCGGTCACCGTCACGAGGACGGCGAGCCCGGAGGCGATCAAGGCCAGGCGGCTGAGCGAGCCTTTCATGCGATTCCCCCTTCGCAGGGCGGCGAGGGCGTTCCCCTCCCCAGTGGACGAACGGTGAACGAGAGCGTAAAGTGGATACTGTTACCTGTCAACTGGATACAAAAGATCCTCGATTGCGTCCCGTAGCCGTCCGCCCCTCACGTCTCCTGGCCCTCGAGCCGCGCCTCGTCGGGATCGGCCTCGCAGGCGGGGTGCTCTCGGGCCTCCTCGGCGTCGGCGGCGGGATCGTGATGGTCCCGCTGCTCGTCTACTGGGCCGGCCAGAGCCAGCGCGACGCCCACGCGACCTCCCTCGCGGCGATCATCCCGATCAGCTGCGCGAGCGTCCTCACGTACGGCATCGCCGGCGAGATCCACCCCTGGGAGGCGCTCGCGCTCGCCGCCGGCTCGATCGCAGGCGCCCGGATCGGCGCAGGCGCGCTCACCCGGATCAGCGAACGCCCTCTGAAACTCGTCTTCGGCATCTTCCTCGCCGCGGTGTCGGTGCTGATGCTGGTGCGCTCGTGACCGGCGTCGTGCTCTACGTCGTGCTCGCAGCCTTCGGCGTCGTCACCGGGGGCGCGGCGGGCCTGCTCGGCGTCGGCGGCGGAACGCTGATGGTCCCGTTCCTGACGCTCGCGGTCGGGCTGACGCAGCACGAGGCGGAGGCGACGTCGCTCCTCGTCGTCCTGCCCACGGCGATCGTCGCGAGCGTCGTGCTGCGGCGGCGCGGCGTCGGCGACCTCGGAGCCGGACTGCGCATCGGGCTCCTCGGCGCCGCCGGCGGCGTGCTCGGCGCGCTCCTCGCGCTCGCGCTTCCCGGCGAGGTCCTGCGCATCGTCTTCGCGTGCTTCCTCGGGCTCGTCGCCGTCCGCCTCATTCGCGACAGTCTCCTGGCGCGATGACCCAGACGCTCCACGACACCGACCTGGTCGATCGCCTCGCGGCCACGATCCAGGCCCGGATCCTGAGCGGCGAGATCCCGTCGCAGGCACGGCTCCGCCAGGCGAGCCTGGCCGCGGAGTTCGGCGTGAGCCGCACGCCGGTCAGGGAGGCGCTCCGCAAGCTGCAGTCGGCGGGCGTCGTCGTGCTCGAGCCGCGGCGCGGCGCCGTCGTGCGCGGGACGACGCCGCGCGAGGTGCGCGAGGCGTACCTCGTCCGCGGCGAGCTCGAGGGCCTCGCCGCCGAGCTCGCGACGCCGCACATCTCGGACGACGAGCTCGAGCAGCTGCACGAGGCGCAGGTGCTCTTCCGCACCGCGATCGAGCAGGAGATCGCGAACCGCCGCACCGGCCGCGGCGCCGAGCCGTGGTCGGCCGAGAACGACTGGGAGCGCGCGAACAACCTCTTCCACGAGGTGATCCAGCGCGCCTCGGGCAACCGGCAGCTGCAGCTGGCGGTCGCGCACCTCCATCGCAGCTTCCCGCGCCACCTGACGTGGGCGGCGCTCAGCAAGAGCGCGCACTTGCTCGGCGACAACGTGCAGCAGCACTCGGCGATCGTCGAGGCGATCGAGCGCCGCGACCCGAAGGAGGCGCGGCGGCTGATGGCCCAGCACGTCCACGACGCCGGCGAGCTCGTCGCGGTGCTACTCGAGCGCAGCCACTAGCTGGCGCGCGCCCAGTCGGCGCCGACGTGCGCGAGGATCGTCGTCAGCAGCTCGAACGAGTGCATGACGTGCTCGTGGGCGAGCTCGCGCGCA
>DASZWR010000005.1:0-49988 GCA_035546215.1 Gaiellaceae bacterium
GGGGTCGGACCCCAGCTTCACGTCCTTCAGCGTGCGGAGCGCGAGGCGGCGCAGCGCGCGGTCCTCGCCGATGAACTGCGCCACGAAGTCGTCGGCGGGCTGGTCGAGCACCGCGTCCGGCGTGTCGTACTGGGCGAGCACGCCGCCCTCGCGGAGGATCGCGATGCGGTCGCCCATCAGGATCGCCTCGTCGATGTCGTGGGTGACGAAGATCACCGTCTTGCCGACCTCGCGCTGCAGCCGCCGCAGCTCGAGCTGCAGCCGGTGCCGCGTGATCGGGTCGAGGGCGCCGAAGGGCTCGTCCATCAGCAGGAGCGGCGGGTCGGCGGCGAGCGCCCGCGCGAGGCCGACCCGCTGCCGCTGCCCGCCGGAGAGCTGCGCGGGATAGCGCCCGGCGTCGTCCGCCGAGAGCCCGACGAGCTCCAGCAGCTCGGCGGTGCGTCCGCGGGTGCGGCGCTTGTCCCACCCGAGCAGCCGGGGCACGGTGCCGATGTTCTCGCCGATCGTCATGTGCGGGAAGAGGCCGATCTGCTGGATCACGTAGCCGATCCCGCGCCGCAGCTCGGTCAGCGGCAGCTCCTCGATGTTCCGGCCGTCGATCCGGATCTCGCCGGAGTCGAACGGGATCAGCCGGTTGACCATCTTCAGCGCCGTCGTCTTCCCGCCGCCCGACGGCCCGACGAGGATGCAGAAGCAGCCGGCCGGGATCTCGAGCGAGAGGTCGTCGACGGCCGCCGCGTCGCGGCCCGGGTATCGCTTCGTGACGTGGTCGAACACGATCTCGGCTGCGCGCCCGCCGACCTCGCTCATGCCTGCACCTCCGGGTTGCGGATTCCGAGGAGCCCGATCACGCCGCCCGCACCGACGAGCACGGCCGTGATCACCATCGCCAGCCGGAAGCCCGACTGGTCGAGCCGGTTCGAGGCGCCGGCCACCGACGCGCCGACGACCGCGATCCCGAGCAGGCCCGCGACGCGCGCGACGGCGTTGTTGACGCCGCTCGCGATGCCTGCGTCGCTCTCGTCGGCGTCCGCGAGCACGGTGGCGGTGAGCGGCGCGACGATCATCGACAGCCCGAGCGCGAAGACGACGAGCGGCGGCAGCAGCTCGAGCCAGTAGTCGAAGCCCGGCTTGAGGCGGACGAGCGCCGCGAGGCCGACGGCGGCGACGAGCGGCCCGACACCCATGAAGAGGCGCGGGCCGAGGCGCATCGAGAGCCGCCCGACACGCGGCGACAGGAAGAACATGACGATCGTGATCGGGAGGAGCGCGAGCCCGGCGCGCAGCGCGGTGTAGCCGGCCGACTGCTGCACGAAGAGCACGAGGAAGAACGTCAGCGTCGAGAGCCCGGCGTAGACGGCCAGCGTCTCGAGGTTCGCGAACGAGAAGTTCCGCCGGTTGAAGAGGCCGAGCGGCAGCATCGGCCGCTCCACGCGCCGCTCCCACCAGACGAAGGCGAGGAGGAGGACGAAGCCGCCGACGAGCGGCACCAGGATCGTGGGGGAGCTCCAGCCGCGGCGGGGCTCCTCGATCAGCGCGAAGACCGGCCCGCCGAGGCCGAGCACGCACAGGAGCCCGCCGACGAAGTCGACCTTCGGCCGCACGCCCGTCGGCGCGCGTGCCGGCACCGCGTAGGCGACCAGCGCCACCGTGAGGAGGGCGATCGGGACGTTGATCACGAACACCCAGCGCCACGAGGTGTTCGTGACGAGCCAGCCGCCGACGAGCGGGCCGATCACGAACGCGACGCCGGTCCAGGCCGTCCACGCGCCGATCGCGGCGCCTCGCTCCTCGCCCCGGAACGTCGAGGCGATCACGGCGAGGCCGGCGGGGGTGAGGACGGCGCCCGCGACGCCCTGCAGGCCGCGCGCGATGATCAGGCTCGTCCCGTCCGGCGCCGCCGCGCAGGCGATCGAGGTGATGCCGAAGGCGACGATGCCGATCAGGAACACCTTGCGGGCGCCGAACAGGTCGCCGAGCGACCCGCCGACCAGGAGCAGTGAGCCCAGGGTCAGCAGGTACGCGTCGGCGACCCATTGCTGGAGCGCCAGCCCGCCCCCGAGGTCGCGCTGGATCGCCGGCAGCGCCACGTTCACGACGGTCGAGTCGATGAAGACGATGACGGAGCCGAGGATGCACGCCACGAGGACGAGCCGGTTGCGCGTTTCGGGCGACAGAGCCTCCGATCCTCGCAGGACCGCCCCGGCTGCCGAAATCGGCTAGTTGGAGCGGGCGCTGCGCGGGCGGCGCGGCGTGCGGCGGCCGCGGATCTGCTCGTAGTGCGCGGCGGTCGTGAGCTTCATGAACACGGGGTCTGAGAGCCTCATGGCGGCTTCCTTTCTCTCGGCCTCGAATAGTTCGATATCGAGATACTACAGCACGACTCTCTTGACGTCAAGTAATTCGATGGCAAGATGTGCGCGTGGGAGAAGATCACATCGACCGGTTCCTGGAGCGGATCGCGGCGGCCGAGACGGGCCTCGACCTGGACGTGGAGGGCATCGTCGACCGCATCGGCGGCCTCCACCGGCGCTTCAAGAACGCGCTGCGCGACACGCTCGCCGACCACGGGCTGACCCCGGAGGACTGGCACGTGATGACGCCGCTGCGGCTCGATCCGGCGCACCGGAGCTCCCCCGGCGTCCTCGCGGCCGACTCCGACCTCTCGTCGGGCGCGATGACGAGCCGCCTCGACCGGCTCGAGCGGATGGGGCTCGTGCGCCGGCTGCCCGACCCGTCCGACCGGCGCTCGGTGCTCGTCGAGCTGACCGACGAGGGCGTCGCCGCCTGGGATGCCGCCGCCGACATCCAGGGTCGGAAGGAGGCGTTCTTCGCGTCCGCGCTGACGAAGAAGGAGCAGCGGGCGCTCAACGACGCCCTCCGCAAGCTGATGCTCGCGTTCGAGGAGCGCGAGGTGCCTACGAAGGCGAAGTGACGGTGACCGTCACGTCGCGCACGGCCTTCACGCCCGCTTTCGTGTAGGCCCGCACCTCGAGCACGTGGGTGCCGGCGCCGACGGTCGACGAGTCCCAGCTCGCGGCCCACGGCTCCGCGGTCTGCGCGGCGACGACGGCGCCGTCGACCGCGAACTCGACGCGGGCGACCGGGCCCACCGTGTGCGCGCGCCACTCGAGGACGCCGCTGACCGACTGGCCGTCGGCGATGTTCTCGGCGGTGACCTGCGGCGGCGGGGTCGGCTTCGGCTTCGGCTTCGGCGCGGGCGCTCGCTTGACGAGGTGGTTCTGCACGACCACGGTGATCGTCCGCCTGGCGACCCGGCCGTCGACCGAGACCGCCGCGAGGGTCAGCCGATGGCTGCCGTCGCGGACGCGCCGCGTGTTCCAGCGCAGCGTGTACGGCGCCTTCCGGTCGCGGCTCCACACCTTGCCGTCGACGTAGAGGCTGAGACCGGTCGACTTCGCGCCGAAGGCGTTGGCGCGGACGCGGAGCGTGCCTTTCACCTTCTGCCACGAGCGCAGCGCGGAGGTCGTGATCCGGAACTGGCGGTTCACGACGTGGACGACGAGGCGCTGCGCCGCGAGCCGGCCGCCGCCGGACGCGCGCACCGTCAGCACGTGCGTCCCGTTGGCGAGCCCGGTCGTGTTCCAGCCGCGTCCGCCGGCGAACGCGAACGGCCTGCGCGAGTCGCTCCAGACGACGCGGCCGTCGATCAGGAAGTCGACGCGGCTCGCGCTCGCGCCGGTCGTCGTCGCCTGCCACGGCACGATCCCCGCGACGTCGGCGCCCGGCTCGATGCCGGTGGTCGCCACCTTGAGCGCGTTCGGGTACGCGTACCGCCGCACGAGCCTCAGGTAGTAGCCCCACCTCCAGTACGGGCCGGGGTCGGTGTGGTGGGCGGAGCCGCCGAGCTCGCCCGGGTGGTTCGGGTCGGGCACCTCCGCGTGGCCGATGATGTGCTCGCGGTCGATCGGGATGTCGTAGCGGCGGACGAGCCAGGCGACGAGCCGCGCGGAGCTCTTGTACTCGGCGGCGCTGAAGCCGGCGGGGTCGTAGGTCTCGCCGACGTGCTCGATCCCGACGGAATGGTCGTTGACGGCGCTGTTCCCCGAATGCCAGGCGACGTCGTGCAGCGGCACGAGCTGGACGATCCGGCCGTCGCGCGAGACGACGTAGTGCGCGGAGGCCTCCGACTTGTCGTCGATCAGCCAGGAGACGTTGCCGACGAGGCTGCCGCCCTCGGTGGCGTGGATGACGATCGTCGTGATCTTGCGGTGGAGCGCCGGCGTGAAGTTCCGGCCGCCCGGCGGCGCCCAGGTGACGGGCGGCCGCTGCACCGGATCGGAGCCGAGGGCGGCCGGCACGCACAGGAGCGCGCAGCAGATCGCGACGAGCAGCCCTCTCACGAGCACGACGCTGACCATTTGTAACCCAGATTCGGCGAAACGGCGACCCGGATCGGTCAGGAACGAGTCCTGAGCCCGGCGTCGCCCGACCGCTCGCCGAGCGCGTGGAACGGCTGCGGCGCGCAGCTTCCCTCGACGCAGTCCGCGACGTACGCCGCGAGCGCCGGCGCGTGCTTGAAGCCGTGGCCGGAGCCGCCCCCGACGAGCCACCATCCGGCGCGCTCGGGGTGGCGGTCGACGACGAAGTGCGTGTCGGCCGAGAGGTCGTACTGGCAGACGCGGCCCCCGAGCAGCGGCGCGTGCGCCAGGGCCGGGAAGCGCCGCGCCGCATAGGCGCGCGCGTCCGCCTCGCGCTCGGGGAGCGGCAGGCGCTCGAGCGTGTCCGGGTCGACGACCGCGCTCGGCTGGTCGGGCGCGACCTTGATGCCGAGCCCGGCGACGTCGCCGTGGCCGTAGAAGCCGGCGTCGTACTCCACCCAGCCGGGCGAGCCGCTCCACTCGGAGCCCCCTCCGAGGAAGAAGACGTCCCGCCGCTCGACGCGCACGGGGGCGAGGTCGGGGAAAAGCTGCGGCAGCCACGCGCCGCACGCCCAGATCACGGCGTCGGCCTCCGGCGCGTCCGCGGGCAGCACGCGGCCGCGGCGAAGGCGCGCGCCGCTCCGCTCGACGAGCAGCTGCGTCGCGCGCCGCGCGTGCAGCACGCCGGCGTCCGGCTCGAAGAGCACCCCGGCGAGGTCGCCGGTCGCGAGCGAGGGGAAGAGGTCGCCCGCGTCGCCCGGCGCGTGCCACTCGTGGCGCACGCCGTTCCGCTCGAGCGCCGCGACGCTGCGGCGCTCGAAGCCGTCGTCGGTGCGCGCGAACCAGGCGAGCCCGACCGGCTCGAAGAGCCGCGTTCCCGTCTCCTCCTCGAGCTCGCGCCAGAGCCCGCGCGCCCGCAGCGCGAGGCGCGTGTACCAGTCCTCGTCGCCGTGGGCCATCCGCAGGAGGCGCGTGTCGCCGCCCGAGGCGGAGCGGACCGTGCCGGGCGCGTACTGCTCGCAGAGCGTGACCGTCCAGCCGCGCCGGCCGAGCTCGCGCGCGACCGCCGCGCCCGAGACGCCCGCTCCGACCACGACGGCTTCCATTGCTACGCGTCGAGCCCGCTGCGCAGGTCCGCGACGAGCGTCGCGAGCGCCCGCGGCCCGTCCTCGGCCGCCTCGACGGCGCGTGTGCCGACGGCGACGCCGTCGACGAGCTCGGCCGCCGCCCGCGCGTGCTCGCCCGTCGAGATGCCGAAGCCCGCGTAGAGCGGCGCGTCCGTCACGCGGCGCGACCGCTCGGCGAGCGGCGCGAGGGTGGGGGCGAGGGCGGCGCGTGCGCCGGTCGTTCCGGTCACCGTCACCAGGTAGAGCCACCCGTCGGTCGCGTCGGCGGCGAGGCGGAGGCGCTCGTCGGTCGAGGTCGGCGCGACCATCTGGATCCGCTTGAAGTCGGTCCGCACGTCCGTCGGCAGGTCGGGGACGATGAACGAGGTCGCGCCGGCCGACCGCGCCTCGCGCTCGAGCTCGGCCCAGCCGTAGGCGTCGTAGATCGACGCGTAGGTCATCGGGATCAGCGGCACGTCGACGCGCTCGCGGATCTGCGCGAGCACCTCGAGGCAGCGGCCGACGCGCATGCCGGCGGCGAGCGCCCGCTCGCCCGCACGGCGGATCACCGGGCCGTCGGCGAGCGGGTCGGAGAACGGGAAGCCGACCTCGATCGCGTCGGCGCCCGCCCCGACGGCTGCCTCGACGAGCTCCGGCGTGTCGGGCATCGCCATCAGGTAGACGACGAGCGTCTTCCTGCTCATTCGCCCCGCCCTTCACGGCGGAACACCTCGGCGAGGTCCTTGTCGCCGCGGCCCGAGAGGCACACGAGCACGAGCTCGGCGTCGCAGTCGAGGGCGCGCGCGAGCGCGTGCGACGACTCGAGCGCGGGGACGATCCCCTCCGTCTCGCACAGGCGGTGGAAGGAGGCGAGCGCCTCCTCGTCGGTGCACGGCACGTACTCGGCGCGGCCGCTGTCGCGCAGCCACGCGTGCTCGGGGCCGACGCCGGGGTAGTCGAGCCCCGCGGAGATCGAGTGCGCGTCCATGATCTGGCCGTCGGCGTCGGCGAGCAACGACGACCGGGCGCCGTGCAGGACGCCGCCGCGGCCGGTGCCGAGCGACGCGGCGCCCGCGGCCTCGACGCCGATCAGGCGCACGCCCTCGTCGGGGATGAAGTCGTAGAACATCCCGATCGCGTTCGAGCCGCCGCCGACGCACGCGACCACCGCGTCGGGCAGCCGGCCCTCGACCTCGAGGATCTGCGCGCGCGCCTCGCGGCCGATCACGCGCTGCAGCTCGCGCACGAGCTCCGGGTACGGCGCCGGCCCGACGCACGAGCCGATCACGTAGTGCGTCGTCTCGACGTTCGCGATCCAGTCGCGGATCGCCTCGCTCGTCGCCTCCTTGAGCGTCTTCGTGCCGAACTCAACGGCGCGCACCTCGGCGCCGAGGAGCCGCATGCGCTCGACGTTCGGCGCCTGCCGGCGCATGTCCTCGGAGCCCATGTAGACGATGCACTCGAGGCCGAAGCGGGCGCAGACCGTCGCGGTCGCGACCCCGTGCTGACCCGCGCCGGTCTCCGCGATGATGCGCTGCTTGCCGAGCCGCTGCGCGATCAGCACCTGCCCGAGCGCGTTGTTCAGCTTGTGCGCGCCGGTGTGCATCAGGTCCTCGCGCTTCAGGTAGACGCGCCGGTCGGGCGCGAAGCGGGCCGCGCGCGTGATCGGCGTCGGGCGCCCCGCGTACGTCGCCTGCAGCTCCCGCAGCTCGGCCTTGAAGGCGTCGTCGTCGCGCAGCTGCTCCCACGCCGACTCGAGCTCGTCGAGCGCCGGGATCAGGGTCTCGGGCACGTAGCGCCCGCCGTAGTCGCCGAAGGTCCTCGTCACTGTCGTCATGCGTTCGCCGCCTCCACCCATCGCTTGAGAGTCTCGTGGTCCTTGATCCCCGGCGCGCGCTCGGTCGAGCGCGCCGAGTCGACCGCCCAGGGGCCGACCGCCCGGATCGCGTCCTGCACGTTGTCGGGGCCGAGCCCGCCCGCGAGCATGATCCGCCCCTCGGCGGCACGGGCGCGGTCGACGTGCGTCGGGTCGTTCTCGCCCCACGGCAGGTCGACCACCGTCCCCACCTGCTCGCCGCCGCGCACGAGGATCGCGTCGCGCGACCGGTGGCCGTTCTCGAGGCCGTAGAACTGCTCGAGGTCGGCCTCCGTGTCGTGCCGCTCGCCGACGAAGACGGCGACGCGCAACACCGTGTCGGGCGCGTCGAGCACTCCCTCGGCGCGGCGCGGGCTCGTGTCGGAGAGGATGAACCCGAGCAGGTCGGCGCCCGCCTCGACGGCGGCGTCGACGTCCTCCTCGTTCGTCAGCCCGCACACCTTCACGAGCGGACGGCGCAGCAGCTCGGCGAGCTTCGCGCCCGGGTCGGGCGCCCGCATCAGCGTCTGGCCGACGAGCATCGCGTCGGCGCCGGCGAGCTCGGCCGCGGCCGCCTGCGCGCGCGACTCGATCCCGCTCTCGGCGATCACGATGCGGTCGCGCGGCGCCTGCGCGACGAGCTCGAGCTGTGTGCGCCGGTCCAGCTCGAAGGTGGTCAGGTTGCGCGCGTTGACGCCGACGATCGGCGCATCGAGGGCGACCGCGCGCCGCAGCTCGTCGGCGTCGTGCGCCTCGACGAGCGTGTCGAGCCCGAGGGACGCGGCCACCCGCATCAGGTGGGCGGCCTGCGCGTCGTCGAGGTCGCGCAGGATGAGCAGTGCCGCGTCCGCGCCCGCGTCGCGCGCCGCGCGCAGATGCTCTTCGGTCGAGAAGAACCCCTTGGCGATCAGCGGCAGGGTCGCCGCCGCGCGCGCGGCGCGCAGGTCGTCCCACGAGCCCGCGAACCGCTCGTCGACGAGCACCGACATCGCGCTCGCCCCTGCCCGCTCGTAGACGCAGGCGGTCTCGGCGGGGTCGCCGGCGGGGCGCAGGTCGCCGGCCGACGGCGAGCGCCGCTTGAACTCGGCGATCGCCCCGAAGCCGGGGGCGGCGAGGGCGTCGGCGAACCTCATGCCGGCACCGCCTGCGAGAAGCGGACGAGCTCCTCGAGCCGCTCGGCGGCGCGGCCCGACTCGAGCGCCTCGCGCGCCAGCCCGAGCCCTTCCTTCAGGTCCTTCGCGTGGCCGCCCGCGGCGATCGCGCCCGCGGCGTTCAGGAGGATGGCCGAGCGGCGTCCGCCGTTTGCGCCCTCGAACACGTCGCGGATGGCCCGCGCGTTCTCCGCCGGCGTTCCGCCGACGAGCTCGGCCGGGTCGCAGCGCTGCACACCGAGCTCGAGCGGGTCGATCTCCCGCCGTGTCACCTTCCCCTCGACCACCTCGCACACGAGGTTCGGGCCGGCCGGCGAGAGCTCGTCGATGCCGGCCGCGCCGTGCACGACGAACGCGCGGCGCGCGTCGAGCTGCGCCAGCACGTCGGCGATCACCGGCACGAGCGTGGGCGAGTAGACGCCGACCACCTGGGCGCGGGCGCCCGCCGGGTTCGTGAGCGGGCCCAGCACGTTGAACACCGTGCGCGCGGCGAGCTCGCGGCGCACGGGCCCGGCGTGCTTCATCGCGGGGTGGTGCGTCGGCGCGAACATGAAGCCGAAGCCGAGCGTGTCGATCGACTCCGCGATGCGCGCGGGCGTCAGGTCGAGCTCGAATCCGAGGTGCTCGAGCACGTCGGCGCTGCCCGACTGCGACGAGACGGAGCGGTTGCCGTGCTTCGCCACAGCGGCCCCCGCCGCGGCCGCGACGAGCGCCGCGGCGGTCGAGATGTTGAACGTCTTGCCGCCGTCGCCGCCGGTGCCGGCCGTGTCGACGAGGTCGTCGCGCTTCGCCTTCACCGGGATGACGTGCGCGCGCATGCCCTCGGCGGCGCCCGCGATCTCCGCCGCCGTCTCGCCCTTCAGGCGCAGCGCGACGAGGAAGCCGCCGATCTGCGCCGGCGTCGCCTCCCCCGACATGATCGTGTCCATCACCTGCCGCGACTCGTCGCGCGAGAGGTCGTGGCCGTCGAGCAGGCGGGCGAGGGCGTCCTGGATCACGAGAGGAAGTTCCTCGCGATGTCGCGGCCGACCGGCGTCAGCACCGATTCCGGATGGAACTGTACGCCGTCGACCGGGAGCTCGCGGTGGCGGACGGCCATCACCTCGCCGTCCGCCGAGGTCGCCGAGACCTCGAAGACGTCCGGCACCGAGGTGGCGGCGAGCGAGTGGTAGCGGCCTGCGAGGAAGTCCTCGGGCAGGCCGGCGAAGAGGCCGCGGCCGTCGTGCGAGACGATCGTCGCCTTGCCGTGCACGAGCTCGCGCGCCGGCCCCACCGTGCCGCCGAACAGCTGCACGAGCGCCTGGTGGCCGAGGCAGACGCCGAGGGTCGGGACCCGGGCGCAGAGCCGGTCGAGGATCGCGATCGACGCGCCGGCGTCCTCCGGCCGCCCGGGGCCGGGGGAGACGACGAGGTGCGTCGGCTCGAGCGCCTCCGCCTCGTCCGGTGTGATCTCGTCGTTTCGGTGCACCACGACGTCGGCTCCCAGCTCGCCGAACAGGTGCACGAGGTTGTACGTGAACGAGTCGTAGTTGTCGATCATCAGGACGGTGCTCATGCGCGCTCCTCGGCCAGGTCGATCGCAGCCTCGAGGGCGGCCAGCTTGTTCAGGCACTCCTGGTGCTCGGCCGCCGGGTCGCTGTCGGCGACGAGCCCGGCCCCGGCCTGCAGGTACGCGTGGCCGTCCTTCAGGAGCAGCGTTCGGATCGCGATGCACGCGTCGAAGTAGCCGGTCGGCAGCGAACAGAGCACCGCGCCCGCGTAGGTGCCGCGCCCGTAGCCCTCGAGCGCGGAGATGATCTGCATCGCGCGCACCTTCGGCGCACCGGAGACGGTGCCGGCGGGGAACGTCGCGCGGATCAGGTCGAACGGCGACACGCCTTCGCGCAGCTCGCCGGCCACCTCCGAGACGAGGTGGGTGATGTGCGAGAAGCGCTCCGCCTCCAGGAACCGCTCGACCTTCACCGTCCCGGGCACGCAGACGCGCGACAGGTCGTTGCGGCCGAGGTCGACGAGCATCACGTGCTCCGCGCGGTCCTTCTCGGAGCCGAGGAGGCGCTCGGCGTCGCCTTCGCCCGGTGCGGTCGACCCCGCGATCGGGTTCACCGAGGCGCGCCGGCCCTCGAGCTTGACGAGCGTCTCGGGTGAGGAGCCGACGAGCGCGAGCCCGTCGAGCTCGAGCAGGAAGAGGTACGGCGAGGGGTTGATGCGCCGGAGCGCGCGGTAGAGCTCCACCGCCGTCACGTCGGTGCGGCGAACGGCACGCTGCGAGAGGACGATCTGGAAGGCGTCTCCCTGGCGGATGTAGTCCTTCGCCTGCTCGACGCCGGCCATGTACGTCTCGGCGTCCGGGAAGCGCCCGGTCTCTCCGTGAGCCCGGGGCCCGACCCCGCTCGGGGTCAGGCCCGGTTGTTCGACCTGCAGGTCACCCGGCCCCGCGAGCACCTCCGCCACGTTCCGCACGTGGTCGAAGCGCAGCAGCACCTCGGGGACGACGAAGCGGCTCTCGGGCACGTCGGGCCGATCCGCCGGTAGGGGCACCGTCGGCTCGAGCTTCGCGACGTAGTCGTAGCCCAGGTAGCCGACGACCGGCTCGCCGAGCGTCTCCGCCTCCTCGAACGAGACGAGCCGCTCGCCGCAGCCGACGAGCGAGTAGCGGCCGAGGCGGCCCTTCTCGACCGACTCGAGCAGGAAGGACGCGCGCCCGCGCTCACGCAGGGCGAGGTACGCCCCGAGCGGGGTGACGAGATCGGTGTCGATGGCAGTCGTCGTCATGAGAAACGAAAAACGACCCCTTGGGGTCGTCGGTCGAGCGGTTCGGGCTGTCTCCTCGCGCGTGCTTACGCGCGCAGGCTCCCGACCCGCTCGAGGCGCCACAGCCACCAGGTCCGGGTCGGGGAGGTCATCTGCTGCCAGGTTAGGCGCTCCTGCTTGAATGCGCAAGCCGTGGCCGTTCCCGACCTTCTCTCCCGGCTCCTCGTCGCGCCGGGGCCCTCCGGCCACGAGGACGAGGCGGCTGCGATCTGGCGCGAGGCGGCCTCGTCGTTCGCCGAGGTGTCGAGCGACACGCAGGGCACCTCGTTCGCGCGCGTGCGCGCGGGCGACGGCGCACCGACGCTCGTGCTGATGGGCCACATCGACGAGATCGGCGTCTCGGTCACGCACATCGAGGAGAACGGGCTGCTCGCGTTCACCCCGGTCGGCGGCATCTCCGCGGAGACGCTGCACGGGCAGCGCGTCGAGCTGCTGACGCGCGACGGGCGCGTGCCCGGCGCGATCTCGCGGAAGCGCGTGCCCGCCGAGCAGCTGCGCGACCGCGGCCGGCTCGAGCTGGCCGACCTGCACATCGACATCGGCGCGACGAGCCGCGAGGACGCCGAGCGCCTCGTCCGCGTCGGAGACTCGGGCGTGTGGGCGGGGCCGCCGGTCGAGCTCCCGAACGGCCGGCTGCTCTCGAAGGCGCTCGACAACCGGCTCGGCGCCTACATCGCGCTCGAGGCCGCGCGGCGCGTCGCCGAGGCCGGCGACGCGCAGGTCGACCTGGTCGCGGTCGCCGCCGTGCAGGAGGAGATCGGCCTCTACGGCGCCCGGACCGCCGCCTACAACCTCGACCCGCAGGTCGCGATCGCGATCGACGTGACGCCGTCCACCGACTACCCGGGCGGCGACCCGCGTCGCGCCGGGCGCATCGAGCTCGGCATGGGCGCGATGATCGCGCGGGGCCCGACGCTCAACAAGCTCGTCACCGACCGGCTCGGCGACATCGCCGAGGCGGAGGGCATCTCGCACGGCTACGAGGTCTACACGCGCGTGACGATGACGGACGCCGACGAGATCCACCTCGTCCGCGCCGGCGTGCCCACGGGTCTGCTCTCGGTGCCGACGCGCTACCTGCACAGCCCGAACGAGCTGTGCGATCTTGCAGACGTGGAGGCGATCGTCCAGCTCGTCGTCGCGTTCGCGCGCTCGCTCACCCGCGACCAGTCCTTCGTCCGCTGATGGCCGCGCGCAGCGTCATCGTCAGCGCGGTCCGTACGCCCTTCGGCAAGCTCGGCGGCGGCCTCGCGAAGTACGAGGCGACGCAGCTCGGCGCGATCGCCATCCGGGCGGCGCTGGAGCGGATCGGCGTCGAGCCGCACGAGCCGCAGTACGTGCTGATGGGCCAGGTGCTGCAGGCGGGGGCAGGCCAGGCGCCCGCGCGCCAGGCCGCGGTCGCGGCGGGCCTGCCGAAGGAGACGCCCGCCGACACGATCAACAAGGTGTGCGCGTCGTCGATCCGCGCGATCGAGATCGCCGACTCGATGATCCGCGCCGGCGACGTCGACGTCGTCGTCACGGGCGGCATGGAGTCGATGACGAACGCGCCGTACCTGCTCCGGAAGGCGCGCTTCGGCTACCGGCTCGGCAACGGGGAGCTGATCGACTCGATGGTCTCCGACGGGCTCACGTCGACGTTCGACGGGCTGCACATGGTGCTGCAGAACACGCAGGTGTCGCGCGAGCTCGGGATCTCGCGCGAGCAGCAGGACGCCTGGGCCGCGCGGTCGCACCAGCGCGCCGCCGCCGCGCAGGACGCGGGCCGCTTCGACGACGAGATCGTCCCGGTCGACGACCTCGCCGCCGACGAGGCGGTGCGCCGCGACACGACGGTCGAGAAGCTCGCCACGCTGAAGCCGGTCTTCGACCCGGAGGGCTCCACGACGGCCGGGAACGCGCCCGGCGTGAACGACGGCGCGAGCTGCGTGATCGTGTGCTCGGAGGAGTGGGCGTCGAAGCGCGGCCTCGAGCCGCTCGCGACGATCCTCGCACAGGGCTACGTGGCGGACGACTTCGCCTACCTCGCGCGCACGCCGGCGAAGGCGGGCGCGCTGGCGCTCGAGCGTGCGGGCAAGTCGATCGACGACGTGAAGCGCGTCGAGATCAACGAGGCGTTCGCCTCGGTCGCCTGGAACTCGACGAAGCTGCTCGGCGCCGACGAGGAGCAGGTGAACGTGAACGGCGGCGCCGTCGCGCTCGGGCATCCGATCGGCGCGTCGGGCGGCCGCATCGTCGGGACGATGGTGCACGAGCTGCGCCGGAGCGGCGGCGGGCTCGGCCTCGCGGCGATCTGCTCGGGCGGCGGCCAGGGCGACGCCCTGCTGATCGAAGTCTGAACGTGATCCGTGCAGCCGGAGGCGTCGTCGTGCGCGAGGGGCGCGTGCTGCTCGTGCATCGCGAGCGCTACGACGACTGGTCGCTCCCGAAGGGGAAGCTCGAGGCCGGCGAGACCTGGGAGGACGCGGCGCTCCGCGAGGTGTGGGAGGAGACCGGCCTGCGCTGCGAGCTCGGCCGGTATCTCGGCGCGTCGCGCTACGAGGTGCACGGCACGCCGAAGGAGGTGCGCTGGTGGGCGATGTCGAGCGACGGCGAGCCCGGCCCGTCGGACGAAGTCGACGCCGTGCGCTGGACGAGCTTCGACGAGGCGGAGGCGCTGCTGTCGTATCCCGGCGAGCTGGCGGTGGTTCGCGAGGCGGGGGTCTGACCCCTGTTCTGGGGTCAGACCCCCAGCTCCTTGCGGTAGCGCACCTCCGGCGCCCGCACGCCCCACCGCTCCTCCGCCTTCCGGGCGCCGTCGGGCGACCAGCCGGCGCGCTCGTAGAACGCGCGGGCGCGCGGGTTGTCCTCGAGCACCCACAGGGTCGCAGCCTCGTACTCGGATCGCAGCTGCTCCTCGGCGCGGTCCATCAGTGCGCGCCCGGCGCCCGTCGACCACGCGTCGGGCTCGACGTAGATCGCATACAGCTCGCCGAGCCCGCGCACGTCGCGGCTCGGCCCGACGGAGGCGAAGCCGACGACCGCTTCCCCGTCCTCCACGACGAACGTCGACCAGCCGGGCGGCGGGTCGACAAGCCGCCGCCGCCACCGCTCGCCGTCGATCGGCAGCGCGTCGAGCTGCTCCGGGGGGAAGACGTGGCGGTACGCGGCGCGCCAGCCTCGCACGCGGATCGTCTCGACCGCGACCGCGTCGTCCCCCGTGGCGAGGCGCACGTTCATGGCGCGAAGGGTAGGCTCCGCGCCCGTGAAGTTCGAGCACGTCCTCGTCGTCGGCGCCGGACAGATGGGCGGCGGCATCGCGCAGGTGGTCGCCGCCTCCGGCCGGCGCGTCTCGCTGCACGACCCGTTTCCCGGAGCCGTCGACAAGGGCCTCGCCGCGATGGAGAAGAGCCTGACCCGCCTCGGCGCCGACGTACAGGAGACGCTCGGGCGGATCGAGCCGGCGGACGGCCTCGTCGCCGCCGACCTGATGATCGAGGCGATCACCGAGGACGCCGCTGCGAAGGAGGAGCTCTTCCGCCGCGCCGACGGGACCCTGCCGGCCGGCGCGATCCTCGCCTCGAACACGAGCTCGATCCCGATCACGTCGCTCGCCGCCGTGACGAAGCGGCCGGAGCAGGTGATCGGCATGCACTTCTTCAACCCGGTGCCGGTGCTGAAGCTCGTCGAGGTGATCCGCGCCGTGCAGACCTCCGACGAGACGGCCGCCGCGATCGTCCAGCTCGCACGCGACCTCGGCAAGGAGCCGGCGGAGGCGAACGACTACCCGGGTTTCGTCTCGAACCGCATCCTGATGCCGTTCATCAACGAGGCCGCGTACGCACTGATGGAAAGGGTCGCCGAGCCGGAGGCGATCGACACGATCGCGAAGCTCGGCTTCGCGCACCCGATGGGGCCGCTCGCGCTCGCCGACCTGATCGGGCTCGACACGTGCGTCGCGATCATGGAGGTCCTGCACACGGGGCTCGGCAACCCGAAGTACGCGCCGTGCCCGCTGCTCCGCCAGTACGTGCAGGCGGGACGGCTCGGACGCAAGTCCGGTCGCGGGTTCTACGACTACTCCGCGTAGCGCGGAGGTCGCGGCGGCGAACCCGTCGTCCGTGAGGGAGTACGAGCTGTTGAAGTCGACTGCCCCGTTCACATCGAGCACGACCCCGAGTGCGACGTTCGGGCGCCACTCGCCGGGCGCCGCGACCCGCCTGACGGCTTCTGCGCGAGCGCGCCGGTCGCCTCGTGCCACGGCTTCGCCTCGAGCTCGGCGAGGGCCTGCCCACGAGCCGAAGCGCGGCTCGAAGACGATCGGCGGCTCGAGCTCCGGCGCGGGCAGCCACGGCGCGACGTGCACCGTGCGCGGGTGCGGGACGCCGGCGCCGAAGAGGGCCGCGGCGGTCGCGAGCTGGTCGTGCGCGGAGACGAGCACGGCCGCCGAGCCCCCGCTGGATCCGCCGGCGGCGGCGAGCCGTTCGAGCGCCCACAGCCCCGGCTCGACGCCGTCGAGCGAGGGGAGCACGTCGAGGCGGCCGACTGCGACGTCGCCGGCGCCGAGGCGGGTGTTCGTAGGCGTGACGCGATGGGCGACGATTGCGAAGGTGGCCGTCTGCGCGCATGTCCGGGGCGCTCGGGCGGAAACGGAAGGGCTCGCAGCCGGGCTGCTGCCGGACCGTTCCCCCCTCCGTAACCCGTATCCGGGCGGGTGGCGTTCGGTAGCTTGGGTGCGGTGCGGCGCGCGCTGATCCTCGGGGGAACGGGATTGGTGGGCCGCGCGACTGCCCGTCGCCTGCTGCGGTCCGGCTGGGAGGTCGACCTCGCCGGCCGCGACCCGCGCCGGCTCCCCGCGGACGTCGCCGCGGCGGGCGGCCGGTTCGTCCGTGCCGAGCGCGACGACGCCGGACAGCTCGCGGCCGCCCTCGGTGACGGGGTGGACCTCCTCGTGGACTGCATCTGCTACACGCCGGCCCAGGCGCGGCTGCTCCTGCCGCTCCTCGAGTCGGCGGGCTCGAGCGTGATGATCTCGAGCAAGGCTGTGTACGTCGACGACGCCGGCCGGCACTCGAACTCCGACACGCCGCCGTCGTTCGGCGGGCCGATCCGCGAGACCCAGGCCACGCTCGCGCCGAGCGAGGACGACTACCGGTCGCGTGAGGGCTACGGCGCGAACAAGGTCGCGGCCGAGCAGGTGCTGCTCGACAGCGGCCGGCCGGTGACGGTGCTGCGCCCGTCGAAGATCCACGGGGAGGGAGCAACGCGGCCGCGCGAATGGGTCTTCGTCAAGCGGGTGCTCGATCGTCGCCCGGCGGTCTTCCTCGCCCGCCGCGGTGCCGGGGTCGACCACCCGAGCGCCGCCGGCAACATCGCCGCGCTCGTCGAGACGGCGGCGGAGAAGCCGGGCGCGCGCATCCTGAACAGCGCCGACCCCGACTCGCCGAGCGGCCTCGAGATCGCGCGCGCGATCGCCCGCCACCTCGACCACAAATGGGACGAGGTGCTGCTCGACGGGGAAGGCGGCGGGCTCGGGCGGCACCCGTGGGACAAGCTGCCGCCGGTCGTGCTCGACCTGGGCGCCGCGCGCGAGCTCGGCTACGTCCCGGCGGGCGACTACGCGACCACCGTGGCCGAGGAGGTCGACTGGCTCGTCGCCGCCCACCGGGACGGGACGCTCGACATCGACCGCGAGTTCTTCGCGTCGCTGTTCGACTACGCGGCCGAGGACCGGTACCTGGCGGATTTCGCCGCCTGACATTCTGGTAAAAGGCGGCGGTGCCCTTGAACCTCCGGCCGCAGAAGCGCGAGTTCTTCGCGCTGTTCGACCAGGCGGCGACGAACGCGCGTGACATCACGCGGGCGCTCGTCGAGCTGCTCGACGAATGGCCGGACGCGGGCGAGAAGCTGAGGGACATCCGCGAGCTCGAGCACGAGGGCGACCGCCTCACGCACGAGGTGATCGACCTGCTCAACCGCACCTTCGTGACGCCGCTCGACCGCGACGACATGTACCGGCTCGCCTCGGCGATCGACGACGTCTGCGACCACGTCGAGGAGGCCGCCGACAATATCGACGCCTACGAGGTCCGCGAGGTCCCGCACCGGGCGCGGCAGCAGGCGGAGGTGCTGCACCGGGCGGCGTCGCGGCTCTCCGAGGCCGTCGCGCTCCTCGAGGGCTTCCGGGACTCGCAGCGACAGCTCGTCGCATTGCGCGAGCTCGAGGACGAGGGCGACGCGCTCGCCCGCGAGGCGGTCGCCGACCTCTTCCGGTCGGGCGCCGACCCGTTGACGATCATTCGCTGGAAGGACATCCACGAGCAGCTCGAAGAGGCGGTCGACGCCTGTGAGAACGCGGCCGACGTCCTCGAGGCGATCCTCGTCAAGAACCGGTGACGCTGCTCGTCATCACGATCGTCGTCGCGCTCGCGTTCGACTTCACCAACGGCTTCCACGACACGGCGAACGCGGTCGCGACCTCGGTGTCGACGCGGGCGCTGTCGCCGCGCATGGCGGTGCTCATCGCCTCGCTCGCGAACTTCGCCGGCGTCTTCCTGACGGCGGCCGTGGCGAAGACGGTGGGGAAGGGGATCATCGACACGACGCTCGCGAGCCCGAAGACGGTGCTCGCGGCGCTGCTGGGCGCGATCATCTGGAACCTGCTCACCTGGTGGCTCGGGCTGCCCTCCTCGTCCTCGCACGCGCTGATCGGCGGGCTCGTCGGGGCTGGGCTCGCGCAGTCCGGCGAGAAGGGCGTGCAGTGGCACGGCCTGGCGCACAAGGTCGTCATCCCGGCGCTGTGGGCGCCGACCCTCGCGTTCGCCGCCGCGTTCCTCGTCCTGATCGCGATCTACTGGATCTTCCAGTGGATGACGCCCGGCCTCGCGAACCGCTCGTTCCGGCTCGGGCAGCTCGCGAGCGGCACGTGGGTCGCGTTCAACCACGGGTCGAACGACGCGCAGAAGACGATGGCCGTGATCGCGCTCGCGCTGCAGACGCACGGCTCGATCTCGACGTTCTACATCCCGCGCTGGGTGCAGATCGCGGCCGGCGTGACGATCGCGGCGGGGACGTACGTCGGCGGCTGGCGGATCATGCGCACGCTCGGGCAGCGGATCATCCAGATCGATCCGCCCGCAGGGTTCGCGGCGCAGGCGACCTCGGGCTTCATCATCTACGCGTCGACGAAGTACGGCTACCCGCTCTCGACGACGCACGTCGTGTCCGGCGCAGTGATGGGCGCGGGCGCGACCAAGCGGCTCTCGGCGGTTCGCTGGGGCGTCGCCGGGAACATCCTGATCGCGTGGGTGCTGACCATCCCGGCGGCCGCGGTCGTCGCGGCCGGCGTCTGGTTCCCGGTGAAGGCGATCTTCTGATGCGGCTCGGGTTCGGCGCAGGAGCAGGCGAGATCCACAACCTGCTCGCGCAGGCGGGCGAGCGGATGGTCGCCGTCACGCGCGCCGTCGAGCAGCGGTTCCTCGAGTGGCCGAACGGGCCGACGCAGGACGAGGTGAAGAACCTCGAGCACGAGGCCGACGCGGCCATCTCGCAGCTGCTCTCGCAGACGAACGCGCTCTTCGTCACGCCGTACGACCGCGACGACCTGATGACGCTGGCGTTCGCCGTCGACGACGTCGCCGACGCGGCGGAGAACGCCGCGGAGTTGCTCGGCCTGTACGGCGTGGAGTCGCCGACGCGGCAGTCCTTCGAGCTGTGCCGGCTGCTCGTGCGCGCCTCGGAGGAGCTGGCGGTGCTGCTCGGCGAGCTGCGCCACGTCTCCGGAGGCTCCGAGCGGATCGCGGCGATCAAGGAGATCGAGGACGAGGCAGACACCGTCGCGCGCGCCGCGCGGGCGAGCCTCTTCAAGGACGACCGGATCGACCCGGTGATCGTGATCCGGTGGAAGGACATCTACGAGGCGCTCGAAGACGCGGTCGACCGCTGCGACACGGCGGCGACGCGCATCGGGAACATCCTCGTGAAGAACGCGTAGCGACCCCGAGTGGCTCAGCGGGGGTGCGAGGCGTCGCTGAACTCGCGGAGCTCGCCGGTGACGAGGTACGCGACCTGCTCGCCGATGTCGACCGCATGGTCGCCGATCCGCTCGACGCAGCGGGAGACGACGAGCATCCGCAGGCCGTACTCGCGCTCGGCCGGCGTGTCGCCGAGCGACAGCACGTCCTCGGTCGCGTTCCGGTTCGCGCGGTCGATCAGCTCGTCCAGCTCGACGAGCGTCTGCGCCTTCTCCGCGTCGCGCCCGGCGAACGCGTCCATCGCGACCCGGATCATCTGCTCCGCGCGCCGGCCCATGTCCTCGATCGAGCGGAGGATCGCCTCGTCGGCGACGCCGAGGTCGCCCATCAGCTTCGTCAGCTTCGCGACGGTGACGCAGTAGTCCGCCATCCGCTCGAGGTGCAGGTTCACGCGCAGCACCGCGAGCACGAGCCGCAGGTCCGACGCGACCGGCGTCTGCCGGGCGAGCAGCCCCTGCACGCCGGTCTCGATGCCGGCGTAGCGGCGGTCGACCTCGTCGGCGAGCTCCTCGTCGCCGCGCGCGAGCGCGTTCAGCGCCGAGCGCAAAGCCCGGAGGACGAGGTCGCCCTCCTCCTGCAGCGACGCCTCGAGGTGCGCGAGGTCCTCGGTGAACGAGATCCGCACTAGCCGAACCGACCCGTGACGTAGCCCTCGGTGCGCTCGTCGGACGGCTGGGTGAAGATCTTCTCGGTCGCGTCGTACTCGACGAGGATCCCGTTGCGGGAGCCGTCGTCGTGCACGTCGAGGCTGAAGCACGCGGTCATCTCGGCGACGCGCGCCGCCTGCTGCATGTTGTGCGTGACGATCACGAGCGTGTACTCGCGCTTCAGCTCGTGCATCAGGTCCTCGATCGCCGACGTCGAGATCGGGTCGAGCGCCGAGGCGGGCTCGTCGAGCAGGATCACGTCGGGCCGGACGGCGATCGCGCGCGCGATGCACAGCCGCTGCTGCTGGCCGCCCGAGAGGCCGAGCGCCGACTTCCCGAGCCGGCTCTTCACCTCGTCCCACAGGGCGGCGCTGCGCAACGCCTGCTCGACGCGGCCGTCGAGGTCGTCCGTCAGGCCGAGGATGCGCAGGCCGTACGCGACGTTGTCGTAGATCGACTTCGGGAACGGATTCGGACGCTGGAAGACCATGCCGATGCGCCGGCGCACCTCGATCGGGTCGACGCCTGCGCCGTACAGGTCGATGCCGTGGTAGCGCACCTCGCCGCCGATTCGCGCGCCCGGCACGAGGTCGTTCATGCGGTTCAGGCACCGCAGCACCGTCGACTTGCCGCAACCCGACGGTCCGATGAGCGCCGTGATCGCGTTCTCGTGGATCCGCAGGTCGACGCCGCGGACGGCGACTGCCTTCCCGTACGAGACGGTGAGGTCGCGGATGTCGAAGACGGCGTCGCGGTCGACCGGCGCGGACTGCGTCTGCGGGACGGTGACGGTGCTCACGGTGGTCACTCGGGGAGTGTCTCCGGGCTCGCCGGCGGCAGGGGTGCACGTGCTGTGAACGTCGTGTGTCGGAGTGGTGACCGAGGCTCCGGCGCGCGCAACCGGCTGGAATGCTGGCGCCGTGGCAGCGGCATCGATCCCCACGGGCCGGCTCGAGCGGACACGGCGCCTCGGCGACCGGGTCGGCGACGGCGCGCTGTACGGGCTGACCGCGCTCGCGGCCGCCGTCGGGCTCGCGATCGTCGCCGCGATCGTGTGGCGCGTCGCCGACGGCGCCTGGCCGGCGATCCGCGCATACCACCTCGGCTTCCTCTGGCACGACGAGTGGAACCCGGTCACCTCGAGGTTCGGCGCGCGCGACTTCGTCGTCGGCACGATCGTCACCTCGTTCGGCGCGATCCTCCTCTCGGCGCCGCTCTCGATCGCGGTCGCGCTCTTCCTGAGCGAGCTTGCGCCGCCGGCGATCCGCGGGCCGGTGGGGACGCTGATCGAGCTGCTCGCCGCGGTGCCGAGCGTCGTCGTCGGCCTGTGGGGCATCTACGTGCTGGCGCCGTTCGCCGCGCACCACGTGGCCCCGCTCCTCGGCGGCGGCCGGACCGAGTCGACGATCTTCGCGGCGATCCTGGTGCTCGCGATCATGACGATCCCGATCACGAGCTCGATCTGCCGGGAGCTCTTCACGGGCGTCCCGACGGAGCTCGAGGAGGGCTCGATCGCGCTCGGCGCGACGCGGTGGGAGATGGTGAGGACGGTCGTGATTCCCTCTGTCCGCGGCGGAGTCGTGGCGGCGATCATCCTCGGCCTCGGACGCGCGCTCGGCGAGGCGATCGCCGTCACGCAGGTGATCGGCAACTTCATCCCGCTCAAGGGGCTCTTCGACCCGGGCGACACGCTCGCGAGCCGCCTGGCGAACCAGTTCGCCGGCGCGGGCACGAACATCCAGGCCGCCTCGCTGATCTACCTCGGGCTGATCCTGCTCGTCGTCACCTTCGTGACGAACCTCGCGGCCCGGCGCGTGGTGACGAGGTTCACGCGCGAATGACCGAGCTCAGCCTGCGCGCCACCGGCCGCGCCCGCCGCCGCCTGCTCGCCAACCGGGTCGCAGAGGGGGGTGCGCTGCTCGCGGCGGTCGCCGCTCTCGCCGTGCTCGGCATCCTCGTCTGGTCGGTCTTCAGCCGCGGCCTCGACGCCTTCAGCCTCGACTTCTTCACGAAGGGCCCCGCCGCGTTCGGCCAGACGGGCGGCGGCATCGCGCCGGCGATCGCCGGCTCCGCCCTCCTGATCGCGATCGCCACGGCGATGGCGCTGCCGATCGGGATCCTCACCGCGATCTACGTGAGCGAGTTCGCGCCGCGCGCGATCGCCCGGAACGTCCGGCTCTGGCTCGACGTGCTGAGCGGGTTCCCGTCGATCGTGATCGGCATCTTCGTGTTCGCGCTGATGGTGAAGACGAAGATCCCGCTGTTCGACGTCGGGCACCACCAGAGCGCGCTCGCCGGCGGGTTCGCGCTGGCTGTGATCATGCTCCCGCTCGTCGCGCGCTCGACCATGGAGGTGCTGGCGCTCGTCCCGAGCCACCTGCGCGAGGCGAGCTATGCGCTCGGCGTGTCGAAGTGGCAGACGGTGCTGCGCGTGATCCTCCCGACCGCGTTCGGCGGGATCCTCACCGGCACGACGCTCGCGGTCGCGCGCGCCGCCGGCGAGACGGCGCCGCTCCTCTTCGCGTGCTTCCTCGCCGGCCAGACCGTCGACTGGAACCCGACGCACTCCGTCTCGTCGATCCCGATCGTCATCTTCACCTACTCGGAGGCGCCCGATCCGCAGTCGCACGCGCAGGCCTGGGCGGCCGCGTTCGTGCTCATCGCCTTCGTGCTCGTGACGAGCCTCACCGCGCGGATCCTGCTCGACCGGTCGCGGCGCAAGCTCGGCGTCGGGCGTTAACCGGTCCGTCACCCGCGTGTCACCCGGCGTCAGCCCACGACCGCGGCGAACCGGGCTGAAATGGCTGCGACAGGTGACAGAGACCAAGGAGATGAACCAGATGAAGAGAGGGCTCGCCCTCATCGCTTCCGCGCTCGTCGCGCTCCTCGCAGTGAGCGCTGCCGGCGCGAAGAGCTCGAAGAGCACGGACACCACGATCACGGGCGCCGGCTCGAGCCTCGTGGCTCCGCTCGTTTCGCAGTGGGTGCAGCCGGTCGGCCACGCCTTCGGCTACACGCTCCAGTACTCGAGCGTCGGCTCCGGCGCGGGCATCGCGGCGATCACCGCCCGCACCGTCGACTTCGGCGCCTCCGACGCGCCGCTCACCCCCGACCAGGCGGCGGCCTGCAAGGGCTGCGTGCAGATCCCGTGGGCGCTCTCCGCGACCACGCTCTCGTACAACGTGCCGGGCACCCCGAACGACCTGCACCTGACCGGCCCCGTGATCGCCGGGATGTTCCTGGGCCGGATCACGAGCTGGAACGACCCGCAGATCCAGAAGCTGAACCCGAAGGTCACCCTGCCGGACCTGAAGATCACCCCGGTCTTCCGCTCGGACGGGTCGGGGGACACCTACGCGTTCACCGACTACCTCTCCCGCGTCAGCCCGGCATGGAAGTCGAAGGTCGGCAACGCGACCGCCGTGCAGTTCCCGGCCGGGGTCGGCGGCAAGGGCAACCCGGGCGTCGCCGGCGCGATCGCGAACACCAGCGGCGCGATCGGCTACATCTCGGTCGCCTACGCGCTCTCGAACCACCTGCGCGTGGCGGCGATCAGGAACGCGGGCGGCTACTTCGCGACGCCGGGCCTGCGCGGGATCGCGGCGGCCGCCGCGACGGTGAAGGCGGTGCCGTCGAACAACGAGATGCACATCGTCGACCCGCCGAAGGGCGCGAAGCTCGCGTACCCGCTCTCCACGTTCACCTACGTGATCCTGCCGCAGCGCTCGGCGCACGCGGCCGAGCTCCGCAAGCTCGTGTTCTGGGCGCTCACGCAGGGGCAGGCGACGGGCTACACCTCGAAGCTCGTCTTCGCGCAGATGCCGAAGGTCGTGCTCGTCGCGGCCGAGAAGGCGCTGAAGACGCTCGCCTCGTAGGGGCTACGCCGGGAAGAGGGCGCGGACACGCAACCCGTGTCCGCGCCTGCTCTCGGCCTCGATCTCCCCGCCGGCCGCGACCACGATGTGCTTGACGATCGCGAGGCCGAGGCCGGTGCCGCGCGTCGTACGGGCCACGTCGCCGCGGTAGAAGCGCTCGAACAGGCGCGGCACGGCGCTCTCGGCGACACCGACGCCGTCGTCGGCCGCCGTCAGCGCCGCGAAGTCGCCGGCGCGGGCGACCGAGAACGTGAGCTGCGCGCCGTGCCCCGCGTAGCGGATCGCGTTCTCGGCCAGGTTCTCCGCGACGATCCGGAGCATCCGCGGGCGGAGCGGCACGTCGACCGCGGGGTCGCCCTCGACCGCCAGCTCCACGCCGGCGCGGGCGGCGGCGTCGGCCAGCCCCGCCGCCACCTCTTCGAGCACGGGGAGGGCCGGGGTGCGGCCGAGCGAGACCACCTCCTTGCCGCTCTCGAGCTCGGAGAGGAAGAGGATCTCGTCGATCAGGGCGCCGGCGTCCTCGACCTCGGTCCGCGCCTGGTCGATCAGGTCGTGGACGTCGGCGCCGGGCAGCTCCGCGCTGTCGAGCAGCACGAGGATCCGGGCGAGCGGGGTGCGGAGCTCGTGCGAGACGGCCGCGGTGAAGCCGGTGCGCAGCTCGTCGAACTCGGCCATGCCGGCATCCTCGCGACCCGCGTCCGGCGCGGCGGGCTCGGTCACCAGATCGTCACCATTTCGCCACCCGGAAACTACCGCGCCGCGTTCTACGCTTCGGCCGTGGCCAGGATCCTGATCGTCGAGGACGACACGGTGATCGCCGACGGCATGGCGCGGCACCTCGTCGCGGCGGGCTTCGAGCCGGTGGTCGTCGGCCGCGGCGAGCTCGGGCTCGCCCGGCTCCGCTTCGAGAACCCCGACGTGTGCGTCCTCGACCTGATGCTCCCCGAGCTCGACGGCTGGAAGCTGATCGAGACGGCGCGGGCCGAGGGGATCGGCACGCCGATCGTCGTCGTCTCCGCGCGCGGCACCGAGCACGACCGCGTGCACGCCCTCGAGATCGGGGCCGACGACTACCTGGTGAAGCCGTTCTCGATGCGGGAGCTCGTCGCCCGCGTCGGCGCAGCCGCCCGCCGCGGCGTGCGGCCCGCCGAGGAGCGCCGCGGCGACCCGATCGAGATCGAGGAGCTCCGGATCGACCCGCGCGAGGTGCAGGCCTTCGTCGACGGCTCGAGCGCGCAGCTCACGCCCACCGAGTTCAAGCTGCTCTACACGCTTGCGCTCGACCGCGGCCGCGTCGTGACCCGCGACGAGCTCCTGCAGAAGGTGTGGGGGAGGCGCGAGACGCACCGCGACCGCACCGTCGACGTCTTCGTGCGCCGCCTGCGCCAGAAGATCGACCGCACCTCGTCGCGGCACAGCTTCATCCAGACGCGCTTCGGCGTCGGCTACAAGCTCGAGCCCGAGCCCAAGTAGCGTCAGCCGACGCGCTCGCCCGCGCGGAGTGCCGGGAACACCGACGGCAGGTCGGCCGCCTCCACCTGGTACAGGGCCTCGGCGTCGCGCAGCCCCTGGAAGCGCCACGAGCCGAGCGCCCGCAGCGCGATCCCGTCGGCGAGCGCACCGGCCAGGGCGGCGTGCGTCGGCCCGGAGAGCACGATCTGCCCGCCGTGCGCCGAGTAGCAGATGCGCGCGGCGGCGTGCACCGCGAGGCCGACGTAGCCGGTCTCGGTCAGCGTGGGCCGGCCGCTGTGCAGGCCCATCCGCAGCCGCACGTCGACGCCGTCGGGCCACGCCGCGGCAGCGATCTCGCGCTGGACCGCGAGCGCGGTCGCGAGGGCCGCGGCCGCCTCCGTGAAGACGGCGAAGAACTCGTCGCCGCGCGCGTCGATCTCGTGCCCGCCGCCGCGACGCACGCTCGTCCGCAGGATCCGGCGCACGGCCGTCGCGAGCGCTCCGTAGCCGTCCTCGAGCCGCGCAAGCAGCTCGGTGGAGCGCTCCACGTCGCTGAGCAGGAACGTGACGTTGCCGCGGGGCAGCCGGCGCTGGGGCTGCAGCTGCGCGCTCACGAAGCCGATGGGGGCGACGCCGTGCTTCTGCGCGGCGCGGAGGAGCCGCAGGCGCGCGCGGTCGCGGGCGCCTTCGTCCTCGAACAGCACCTGGCTGAAGCGCGCGAGCGCGTTCCGCACGTGCGCGGCGTCGTTGATCGGCAGACGCCGCTTTCCCAGCGAGTCGATGTACGCGAACGCGCTGTCGGGCAGCTGCGCGCGCGCCCGTGCGTCGAGACGCGCCATCCCGACATGGTGCCGCCCGGGGGTAGGCTCCCGCCCGTGGACTTCGAGCTGACCGCGGAGCAGCGGGAGATCCAGGCGCTCGCCCGCGACCTCGCGACCGACGAGATCGCCCCGAAGGCGGCGGAGTGGGACCGCGCCCACGGGTTTCCGCGGTCGCTCCTCGACCAGCTCGGCGAGCTCGGCCTGCTCGGCGTGTGCGTCCCCGAGCGGTACGGCGGCGCCGGCGCGGACTTCCTCTCGTACATCCTCGTGCTCGAGGAGCTCTCGCGGGGCGACGCCGGGGTCGGCGTCACCGTCGCCGTCCACACCTCGGCGTGCACGCTCCCGATCCTCCAGTTCGGCAGCGACGAGCAGAAGGAGCGCTACGTGCCGCCGCTCGCCCGCGGCGAGGGCATCGGCTGCTTCGCGCTCACCGAGCCGGGCTCGGGTTCCGACGCGGGCGCGCTGGTGACGCGGGCCGACCCCGTCGACGGCGGCTGGCACGTGCGCGGCAGCAAGCAGTGGATCACGAACGCGGCGTTCGGCGGCACGATGCTGCTGTTCGCGCGCACCGACCCGTCGACGCACAGCGCGCGCGGCGTCTCGGCGTTCATCCTCGACACCGGCCAGGTCGAGATCACGCGCACCGAGGAGAAGCTCGGGCTCAACTCCTCCGTCACGAACGACATCGCCGTCGACACGGTCGTCGAGGACGAACGGCTGATCGGCGAGCTCCATCGCGGCTTCCGCATCGCGATGGCGACGCTCGACGGCGGCCGCATCGGCATCGCCGCGCAGGCGGTCGGGATCGCGCAGGCCGCCTACGACGTCGCGCGCCGCTACGCGCTCGAGCGTGAGACGTTCGGGCACCGCATCGCCGACTACCAGGCGATCCAGCACAAGCTCGCGGACATGTCGATGGAGATCGACGCCGCACGCCTCCTCGTGCTCCGGGCGGCGTGGCTGAAGGACCAGGGGCGGCCGCACACCGAGGCGGGCGCGAAGGCCAAGCTCTTCGCCTCCGAGATGGCGCGGCGCCAGACCGCCGAGGCGATCCAGGTGCTCGGCGGGTACGGCTACACCAGGGAGTTCCCGGTCGAGCGCTACTACCGGGACGCGAAGATCACCGAGATCTACGAGGGGACGAGCGAGATCCAGCGCATCGTGATCGCCCGCTCCATCCTCGGCCGGCAGGAGCTCGTTGCCACGCCGTCGTGACGAACCCGTCCGCCTGACGCGGATCTACACACGCACCGGCGACACGGGCGAGACGCATCTCGGCGACCTGTCGCGCGCCTCGAAGACCGATCCACTCGTCGAGGCGTACGGCGCGGTGGACGAGCTGAACTCGCTCGTCGGCTGGGCCGCCGTCGACGCGGACGACCCGCGCCTCGCCCGCATCCAGAACGAGCTGTTCGACCTCGGCGCCGACCTCTCCGTCCCCTACGCGGAGGAGGACGGCAAGCTGCGGATCGACCAGGCGGCGATCGACCGGCTCGAGGCGGAGTGCGACGAGGCGAACGAGGCGCTGCCGGTGCTGAAGAGCTTCATCCTCCCGGGCGGCAGCGAACGCGCGGCCCGGCTCCACGTCGCGCGGGCCGTCTGCCGCCGCGCCGAGCGCGTCGTGATCGGGGCGCGCGCCGAGCGCCCCGTGAACCCGCTCGCCTCCGTCTACCTGAACCGGCTTTCCGACCTGCTGTTCATCCTCGCCCGGGCGGCCAATGCGGCCGGGGACGAGCCGCTCTGGCGCCCAGGCGGCGACCGCTAGCGAGGGGCTGCGGTCTCGAAGCAGAGGCTGGTCGGTGCGGTGCCTGCGCAGTGCACCCGGCGGAGCGTCGTCGTCGCGTGCGACGCGGGCTCGCGGTAGATGCGCGCGACCCCCGCGCTGCGCCCGCCGAACGCGCCCGCGTCCTGCTGGGAGGGATGGTGGTCGGTCCCGAGCAGCGACACGGCTGCGAGCACGGAGGCCGCGGTGAGCGCTGCGAGCGAGTGGAGGAGTGCCATCCCTCCCCGCATCGGGCGGGCGAAACGGCGTCTTGATCACCGTTCGGCCGCCGGACGGATCCCCGATCCGGCGTAGCTCTACCGGCTACCGGTCGCAGTCGCGGCGTTCGTCGTAGCCGCCGTGGCCCTGGCCGTGCCCGTTGCGGTCGTCGCCGCGGTCGTCGTCGGAGCCGCCGCCGCGCGTGTCGTTCGCGGGGCCCCCGCAGAGCGTCGCGACCACGGTGCCCGTGCCGGCGTGACCGGGGTTCGAGTCATACCCGGCGTTCGTCTTCACGATCGCGACCGAGACGGTGTTGCCGGAGATGGTCGAGCCGGACTTCGACGCGGCGCTCGTCACGATCACCGCCATGTACGCAGGCAACGGGCCCGAGGGCGGAGGGGAGCTGTTGCCCGGGCCGGTGCTCCAGCCGGTGCCGCACTGCGGCGTGCCCGGGGTCTTCGCGAAGCCCTTGAACGACGATGGCGCCGAGCCTCCGCTCAGGTCGTTGTCCTTGGCCCACTGCGAGCCCCAGAAGGTGACGGTGCCGCTCGTGCTCCGGTCGCCGATCACGAACGAGCCGCCGCCCGGCGCGAGCCCGTAGACGATCGTCTGCTTCGAGGAGCTCGACGCGGCGAAGTAGGCGTCGCCGGCAAACGAGGCGCCGGCGGTGGTGGGGCCGAGCGTCGTGGGGGCGGTGACCGTGCAGGTCGCGACGCCCACCGAGCTCGTGACGCCGGTGCAGGAGCTCGAGCCGAGAGTGAGCGTCAGCGTGCGGCCCGCGATCGGCGTCCTGCCGTCCTCGAGGAGCGTGCCGCCGAGCGTCGTCGAGCCGCCCGCGAGCACCGCGCCTCCGACGGGCGAGACGGTCACCGTCTCCTCGTGCGTCACCGTGACGGGCGCGGTGGTGGACGTCGGCGTGAGGGTCGAGTCCCCGGCGTACGCGACGGTCACCGTGTACGGGCCGGCGGGCTGGGAGATCGTGAGGAGGCAGAAGGCGTAGCCGAAGAGGGTGTAGGTGGTGCAGCTCTGCGATCCGAGCGTGAACGTCACCTTCTCGCCGCTCGGGACCGGCCGGCCGTCGGGGCCGGTGACGGTGGCGGCGAGCAGCATGACGTCGTCGTAGTCGACGCCGGCGCCGCCGACGTAGTGGATGGTGGCGGGCTGCAGCAGCGTCACCTGCTTCGTGTCGCTCGAGGCGGCGTAGTCGACGTCGCCGGCGAACGACGCGACGAACGACGCCGTCGCGCCCGCGGGGTTCGGGACAGAGCAGGTGGCGACGCCGTTCGCGCCGGTCGTCGCGGAGCACGTGCTCGAGCCGAGCGCCAGCGTCGTCGTCTTGCCGGCGAGCGGCGCACCGCCCGACGTGAGCGTCGCGGAGAGGGTGGTGGCGCTCGCGCCGGCGGTCGGCGTGGCGGCGACGGTCGTCGTCGGCGCCTGGCGGACCGTGAACGGCGTGGTCGCGGAGCTCGGGTTCGTGATCGCGTCGCCGGTGTACGTGGCGACGACGCTGTAGGGGCCGGCGTCCTGCGTCACGTGCGCGATCGTGCAGGTGACGACGCCGTTCGCGTCCGTCGTCCCGCTGCAGGTCTGCGTGCCGAGCGTGAAGGCGACCGTCCGGCCGGCGACCGGCGAGCCGTCCGGCTCGGTGAGCTTCGCCGACAGCGTCGCGGGCGCCCCGTAGGTCACCGAGGTGTCGCCCGTGTAGGCGAGCGACGTGTCGGCGACGAGCTGCACGGTCGTGCTCGTCGCGGCCGAGGCGAGGTAGTCGACCGACCCGGCGAACGATCCGTCGAGCGTCGCCGAGGCGCCCGCCGGCGTGGGGACGGAGCACGTCGCCGTCCCGCTCGCGTTCGTGGTCGCGGTGCACGAGACGCCGCCGAAGGCGAGCGTCAGCGTCTGGCCCGCCACGGCGCCGGGGTCGCCGACGAGCGTGCCGATCAGCGTGGTGGTGGAGGCGCCGAGGGTGAAGCCCGTCGTGAGCGTGGTCGGCTGGGCGGTGACGCCGAAGGCGGCGTGTGCCGTCCCGGCCTCGGTCTGGACGTCGCGCGGGACGGAGGCGGTCACCGTCGTCCCCGGGACGTCCTGCAAGACGACGAGCGCGCAGGAGGCGTGCCCCGCGGCGTCCGTCGTCGCGACGCAGCTCTGCGTGCCGAGGGTGAACGTGACGGTGCGGTTCGCGAGCGGGCCGCCCGTCGCCTGGTCGGTGACGGTGGCGGCGAGCGTCGCGCTGTGGCCGTACTCGACGGTGGTGTCGCCGTCGTAGGCGATCGACGTGGCGGCGCGGCCCGGGAGCACCGTGAGCTGCCCGCTCGCGCTCGACGACTGGTCGAAGACGTCGCCGGTGTACGACGCGGTGACGGTGTAGACGCACGGCTGCAGTGTGCTCGTCCGGAACGCCGCCTGGTTCGCGGCGACCGGCGATCCTCCCGGGCCCTGTCCGAGCGGCACGGACGCGAGGAAGACGTTGCGGCCGCACGTGCCGTCGGTCGTGAAGGTGACCGACCCGCCCGGCGGCTGCGGCGCCTGGCCGCCACCGGGGACAGTCTGCGTGATCGTCGCGACGATCGTCACGGTGTCGCCGACGGCGATCGTCGACGGGCTGATCGCGACGTCCGACGACGTCGTGAGCCGGCTGTCGGCCGGCGGCGCCGAGTTGACGGTCGCGGCGAGCGAGCTCGAGCTGTTGTCGTAGGTGTCGCCGTCGTAGAGCGCGAGGATGTTGTGCGGCCCCGCCGCGAGGTTCGGCAGGTTGAGGGTGGCGACCCCGCCCGAGAGCGCCGCCTGGCCGAGGTTGAGGCTCGAGCCGCTCGCCGTGTCGATGAACTCGACCGTGCCGGTGGGCGTGCCGGCCGGCCCGCTCGTGCGCGTCACGGTCGCCGTGAGCACGACGGGGTCGGTCGACGTGACGCTCGTCGGCGCCGTCAGCGAGACCTGGGTCGGGTACGTCGTGGGCGGCGGCGGCGCCGACTGGATCGCGAGCGCCTGCGACGGCGAGGCCATGTCGACGATCCCGGCGATGTACGCGAAGATGTCGGCCGAGTACACGGCCTGGATGACGTAGTTCCCGGTCGGCAGGGACGAGGTCGTGAAGGTGGCCGACGTCGTGTTGCCGTCGATCTGGTTGAGCGGCTCGCCGATCCCGTCGAGCGGCGTCGCCGGCGTGGTGGCCGCGTTGACGAACGCGACGGTGCCGGTCGGCGCGGCGAGCTCGCTCGTCACGGTCGCCGTCATCGTCACCGGCGAGCCGGGGGTGGCGGCGTTCGTGCTCAGCGACAGCTGGACGCCGTCCGCGAGCGCGGCGCGCGCGCCGAAGGCGCAGGCGAGGGCGGCGACGCCCGCGACGACGAGGAGACGCCGCAGGGCACGGCCATGCCGGGGCCGCGGGGCGTCCGCAGAAAGCTGAGAGAGATCCATATGTCCGCAGTAGAGACCGCTGCCATCGGCAACGGCCCCTATGGAGTGTTCTACCTCCCCCGTACGGAGGGGGTCAATACCTCCATCGGGGGGTTCGACCGCATGGTTGTGCCGAAACTCACGCCGTCGCCTTCCAGTTGAAGTCGATCGCGGCCGTGAGGCCCTGGTCCGCGTTCCCGGCGCTCGGCGGCAGGTAGAGCTCGATCTCGTAGGTGATCGACGCGCCCGGCTGGAGGGTCGTCAGCTGGTTGTACTGCGTCGTCCACAGGAGGAGCGCGGGGAGCGGGGAGGGCGCCGCGGTGTGCACCGGCCAGACCCCCATCTGCAGGTCGTGCCAGAGGCGGTTCTGCGCACCGGTCGCCTTCAGCGAGAGCGTGAACGCCTGATCCGACTCGTTGGTCACCGTGACCTGCTCGGAGGCGGAGTCGCCCGGCGCCATGTTGATCGCGTAGATGCGGCAGTCGACCTTGTCGACGACGATCCCGAGGCCGACCGTGCCGCACGAGCTCGGAGTCGGGCCGCCCCCGCCGCCGGAGGTGGTCGTCGTGGGCGGAGGCGCCGTGGTCGTCGCGCCGCTGCTCGGCGATTCGGCGGTCGTCGTGGGTGCGGTCGTGGTCGTCGTCGTCGTCGTCGTGGTGGTCGTCGTCGTGCCGCCGCCGCCTCCGGTCGTGGTCGTCCCGGAGCCGCCGGGCGCGGTCGTCGTGCCGCCGCCGGGGGCGCTCGTCTTCCCGCCGGTCGTCGTGGTCGCTCCGGCCGGCGGAGCGGGGGCGCCGCTGAAGCCCTGGTTCGGCGGCGGCACGGTGTTCGTGTTCGTCGGCGGCGTCCGCGGCGGCGGTACCCCGAGGCCCGGCACGGGCGAGGTGCCCTGGTCGGCGGGCGGCAGGGCTCCGCCGCCGCCGACGAACGCGAAGCTCTGCACGAGCCCGCTGGCCGCCTGCGCGAAGCGCGGGATCTGGCTCGACCGCCGGCCGGCGCCGACGACGTCGTGGCCGCCGCTCGAGAGCGCGAGCTGCCCGATCGGCGCCGGCACGAAGCCGCCGAGGTCGCCGCGCTCCTGGTAGACGAGGTAGGCGTGGTCTGCGACCGCCTGGCCGATCACCGCCGGGTCGAGCGGCTCCAGCCGGCCGACGCCGCCGCCCGCCGCCCGGAGCGGTGCGACGTAGTCGACGGTCGGGCTGACGAGGATCGGGTTCGGCCGGGCGATCCCCGCGCGCGCCGCCGCCGGGAGCGTGAGGGAGGCGACGGCGGCTGCCGCCACGAGCGCCCTCCTCACGGCTCGTCTCGCCCGTGGTGGACGCGCGCCCAGAAGGTCGCGATCAGGATCACGGTCGCGAGCAGCCCGAGCGCCGAGTAGAGAATCACCGCTCGGCGCGTGGCCGGGCTGTTGTCGTGGAGGGAGACGCCGAGCACCGCCGCCGCGTCGTGGTCGATGATCAGGCGGCCGAGCGCCTCGCGGGTGCTCCCGTGCTCGAACCGGTAGACGATCGCGCCGCCGCCGACGAGCGACCGCGCGGTGACCGGCGACAGGCGGGCGGGGTCGCGGACGCTCGTCGTGGCAATCGGCGCCCCGTCTGTCGTGTAGGCGGTGAGGTCGGCGCGCACCTCCTGGGAGAGGCGCCCGAGCACGTCGGCGAGCGGCGTCATCACGAGCACGACGCCCACCGGGTCGTTCTCGATCATCAGCGGCCCCACCGTGACGAACGTCGGTCCGCTCTTGAAGATGACGAGCTCGCTGAAGCGTCCGCCGCGCGCGCCGTGCGCCTCGCGCATCGCCTGCGCGATCGCAGGCATGCCGGCGCGGCTCGCGACCGGGCGCGGCGCGCCCTTCGAGCGCACCGCGAAGACGACGCGGCCGCCGGGCTGGACGATGTCGACCATCGGTGCGCCCGAGTTCGCCTGCAGCGGCGTGACGAGGCGGTTGAGCGTGTCGGGGTCGGTCTCCTCGAGCGCCTGGGGGACGCCGCGGGTGAACTCGATCGAGCGGAGCGCGGACAGCTGCTCCGCCTCGAGGTCGACGAGCCCGGCGTCGGCTCCTGCACCCGCGTCGCGAAGGCGGGTGTCGAGGTTGTCGAGGACGCCCTGCCGCGCGCGCTCGCCGGTCCAGCTGACCGCGAGGATCGCGACGATGAGGCCGAGGACGAGGTGCGTCCAGGGCCGCCGGTACCACCGCACCGGCGTTGCCTCGGCCTGCGTCATCTAGAACGCCGTCGCGACCGAGAACGTCGGGGTGCACGTCGCGGCGGTCGTGCCGCACAGCGTGGCCTGGTCTGTCGTCGCCGCCGACTTGACGCTCGGGCTCGTGCTCAGGGCGAAGCTCCACGAGGCGCTCGTTCCGACCGAGGCGGCGGAGCCGGTGCCGATCGTGATCGTCAGCGTCGACCCGACGACCGCGCTGGAGCCGGTGAACGAGCGCGACTGGCCGATGGAGGCGGTCGTCGAGAGCTTCGCGATCGAGTAGGTGTCGCTCGCCGTGTTGCAGCCGCCGGCGTGCGTGTCGCCGATCAGCAGGACGCTCGGCGACTTGAACGCGCAGACGGTGACGTTGCCGGGGCTCGCGGGCGGCTGGTTGAACGTGAAGGCGATCTTGTCGCCGCTGTTGATGCCGCCCGAGTTGTTGCCGGTCACGGTGACGGTCTTCGCCACGAGCCCCAGCTGGATCGCCGGGAGCGTGGCTGGGGTCGACCAGTTCGGGACCGCAGCGCCGCCGGTGGAGAGCACCTCGTAGCAGTACCAGTCGCCGTTCGCGGAGCCGCTCCCGCGGTTCGCGTCGGTGTACGCGGCCGACGCCGCGGTCAGGCCGGCGGCGGCGAGGTCGGCGTAGGCGGCGCCGGTGCAGCTCGACGACGTGCCGTTGTCGACGCCGTAGATCTTGTGGCCGCCGAGCGGGCCGGTCGCGGTCGGCGTCCAGGTGAGCCTGGCGTCGTAGCCGCTCACGGAGACGCTCGGGCTGCCGGGAGCGCCGAGCCAGCCGTCGGCGAACGCCGACGCCTTGTTCGTCGTCTCCGCAGAGAACGAGGCGAGGGTGTTGCCGACGACTCCAGATCCGAAGAGCAATGCAGCGGCCGAGATGACCGCCCACGCACCGACCGCCCGCCGCAGGGGGCTGTGTCTCATGCGCCTAGGCTTCCTTCCGACCTCGATCCCGCCAGATCTCGTACAGCGTGATCAGACCGAGCAGCGCGGCCGGGACGGCGAGGAGGAGCAGCCGGCCGAGGGTCGACTCGAGCCCGGCCAGTGCGTAGCCGATCGTCGGGATGTGGAAGCTCGCCACCCAGCCTTCGCCGACGGCCGGCACGCGCCAGTCGTCGGGCGCACCGTTCGCGTCGCCCTTCGTGGTGAAGTAGCGGCCGTCCGCGCCGTTCGAGATCTTGAAGACACGGTGCGTCACCTTTTCGTTCGTCTGCCCCGGCTTCTGGAAGACGATGACGTCGCCCACCTTCACCTTGGCCGCGGCGACCTTGTGGTAGAAGACGATCGATCCTGTCGGGATCGTCGGTGACATCGAGCCCGACCGCACGACGAGCGCCTGATACGGCAGCACGCGCGGCCCGACGGTGACGGCGAGCAAGGCCACGGCGACGATCGCCGCGAGCGCGACGAGGACCCACGAGGCGATCTTCGCGGCGAGGTCGAACTGCCGGCTCTTGACCGGGGTGGTCTCTTGGAGTGTTTCGGAAGGCGTGCCCATGCGGCTGAGTATGGATGAGTTGTCGGTCATTGCGAGAGCAGCCAGGTGAGGTCGAAGACGGCCTCCTCGCCCTGCAGGCTGTTCGCCGCGGTCGAGGGAAGCTGCAGGCTGATGGTGTAGTAGCGGGTCTGTCCGACCGCCAGCCCCTCATTGAGGGAGTAGAGATGGGCGGTGTCCTTCTTCGTCGCCATGAACGCGAGCGTGTTGGCGGCGACGACGCACGCGCCGCCGAAGTTGGGGAAGACGCAGCTCGGGTTCGCGAAGCTGGAGTCGGTCTCGGCGATCGTCAGCTGGAGGCCGCCCGCCGCGCACGGGTTGCCGCCGCCGGGGCTCGGTGCTCCCGGGCTTGCGGTCACGCCGGAGCCGTTGCAGCTCGGCATGTAGAGCGCGAGGTTGCTGCCGGCGATCGAGCCGGTGTTCGAGACGGTGACGTGCGCGGTGTAGGCGGCGCCGCCCGGGTACTGGAGCGTCGAGCTCGTGAAGAGCGCGTCGCAGCCCGCGTTGTCGTTCGTCGCGGCGGTGTACGAGAAGCAGGCCGACGCGGTCCCGACCTTGTTGCCGAGCGTCAGGGTGCCGGACTGGATCGTCCCGTGCGCGTTCGACGATTCGGAGTTCAGCGACGCGAACGTGCCGGCGATGGTGAACATGCTGAGCCCGCCGACCACCAGCATGCTCAGCAGCACCTTCTTCAGCTGCCAGGTCTTCGAGTGCCGGCGCACGCTACTGATCCATGTGCCAGGTCAGGCCGAACGTGGAGGCGAGGCCCTGGAGGCCGTTCTGGTTCTGGCCGCCCGGCTTCGGCAGGTACACGCCGACGTAGAAGGTGCGCGTGCCGCTGTTCGCGAGCTCGGACGCGTGCGTGGCCGCCGTGTCGAGCTGGCCGTTGCTCGCGATCGGGTAGAGCTCGACGCGCCCGGCGGACTGGTGGTGACCGGTGTCGAAGTTCGTGATCGTGTCCGTGGTCGCGTTCGAGTCGAGGAGGCCGGTGGCCGTCGTGTCGGTGAGCGTCGCGCCGACCGCGTTGCCGGTGAAGGAGCCGCTGACCGCGAGCGAGTTGACCGGGATGGCGGTCGAGCCGACGGGCGCGGCCGCGCTCGCCGTGAAGGTCTGGGTGGTGGAGCCCTGGGCGACGACGATCGAGTCGCCGGACGACACGTTCCCGGTGAGCCCGGCCGGCACGGGGATCGAGGTGATCGTGCCGCTGATCCCGGAGCCGCCGACCACGTTCGCGATCGGGGCGACGCAGCGGCCGTTCGAGTCCTCGGTCAGCGACGGGGTGCTGCCGGTGCTGTAGGTCGAGCCCTTGCCGAACCAGCAGTACGTCTTGCCGCCGGTCAGCTCCTGCACCCACATCAGCACGGCGCCGCAGAACGGGTTGTACGCCTGCTGCGTCGTCGACGCGCTGATCGAGTTGAAGTTGAAGTTCGTCGACGTGCGCGTGTCGAAGCAGTCGGTGTTGGTCGTCGCGGTGTTGCCGCTCGTGTCCGTCACCGTCGACCCGGCCGGGTAGGTGAAGTTCGCGTTCTGCGTCGTGACCGGGATGGTCGTGGCGCCGCCGTTCGAGTTCGCCGCCGCGGTGACCGTCCCGTTCACGACGAAGTTCTGCGACTTGCCGTTGTAGGAGACCGTGATGCTGTCGCCGTTTGCGACCGTCCCCTCCATGCCGGGCGAGGCGATCGACAGCGAGCTCACCGGGCTGCCCTGGGTGAGCCCGCCGGTCGCGCTCAGCTTCCCGGAGATCTCCGACGCGTACAGGTAGAGCTTCGCCGCGTCGATCGAGCCCGTGTTCTGGACGACGATCTTCGCGACCTGCGTCGTCTGCCAGGTGCCGGGCGCGACGTTCGTGATCGCGAACGGCGCGTTGCAGCCGCCGTTCACGTTGTCGGCGGAGACCGCGTTGTACGAGAAGCAGGCGGTGCCGCCGTTGACCGTGTTGCTCATGGTGAGCGTGCCGGACGAGATCGAGTTGCCGTTGTTGCCCGTCTCGGCCTGGAAGTTCGCGAAGGTCCCGCCGAAGCCCACGTAGCCGGCGACGCCGATCAGCATCGCGGCGATCAGCACGCGCTTCGCGTTGCGGAACGAGCTCTGCGGTGCGGCGTCTTCGCTCTTCGTCGCCGGCGTCCAGTTCGCCAGCTCCGCGAAGGAGTCATGGGTGCCGCCGCCTCCGAAGAGGGCGGCGGCACCCATGGGGGTCAGTACCAGGAGGAGCTTCTTCAGTTGCCGCATGTCGTCAGAAGCTCCGGTGGTGCTAGGCCTGGTCGACGTGCCAGGTGACGGAGACGTCGGCCTTTTCGTTCTGGTAGCTGTTGTCCGGGTTGGACGGCGGCGTGACGGTCACGAGGAGATACGTGTCCCCCGACGGGTTCATCGCCGTCCCGGCCAGCGTCGCCATGTTCGTGTCGCTCAGCGAGCCGAGGTCAGCGAGCGTCTTCGTGTCGCCGCTGCAGCCCCACTTGCACGTGTAGGACGGGTTGGCCGTCGACGTCGCGGTCGAGTTGGCGGTGCCGATCTCGACCCCGAGCCCGCCGCACAGGTCCTGGCCGCCGCTGAACTGGATGGCGGCGTCGACGGCGTCCCCGCCCGCCAGCACGGTGGTGTCGGCGCTGTTGATCGGGAGTGACGTCGCGCCCGGGTTCACCGGCGCAGAGGTGGTGAACGAGTGACCGTTGATCGTCAGCGCGGTCCCGCTCGGGAGGCCGACGTTCAGCGTGCCGGCCTGGACCGGGATGGAGGTCGCCGAGCCGCCGAACGAGCCGGTCCCGTCGACGCGGGCGCCGGAGTCGCTCGAAACGGCGTTCGAGGCGCACGTGCCGTAGAACTGGATGGCGGTCGATGCCAGGCTGCCCGCGTTGCTGAGCTTCACCTGGTAGCTCGTCGCCGCAGATGCACCCGCATCGGTCGGGTCGACCTGGAAGATCGACTGGCAACCGGTGCCCGCCGTGTTCTTGTTGTCCGTCGCGGCTTCCGACGAGCAGGTGACGCCGTTGGCGGTGTCGTGCAGGAAGAGCGTTCCGGTCTGGAAGTAGTTCCCGCCGTTCGTGACTTCGGCGTTGAAGCTCGCGAACGTGCCGGTGCCCCCGCCGATCGCGATGGCGACGACGCCGAGCGCGGCAAAGAGCATGAGGTACTGCTTGACCCGTTTAGTCATGTGTAGTTAGAGCTCCCTTTCGAGGCGCTGACCCAAGTTGACCCCTGCTTTTGAACGTGCAGCGACCCATCCCGTGTCCGCAGAGCCGGCTTGCGCCGGCGATGGCTCGCCGTGACCTGCCCGTTGGGTGTAACACAGCCTCCCCGGAAGAGGAGGCAAGTTGACCCGAATGGGGGATGCAGATTCGCGTTCTCCTACCGCTTTCCTACTTCCTTCCGCCGGCGACAAGCCCGTTCGGGCAAACTCGCGGTCGATGGCCGCGACCGAGGATCGGGGTACCGAGGAGCTCCGCTCGACCATCTCGGGGGTCGAGGTCGGGGAGCTCTACTCGCCGGAGAACGTGCAGCTCGATCCGGGGCGGGATCTCGGGCGGCCGGGGGAGTTCCCGTTCACGCGTGGGGTCTACCCGACGATGTATCGCGGTCGGCTCTGGACGATGCGGCAGTTCGCCGGGTTCGGGACGGCCGAGGAGACGAACGAGCGGTTCCACTACCTGCTGGAGCACGGCCAGACCGGCCTTTCGACTGCCTTCGACATGCCGACGCTGATGGGGTACGACTCCGACCATCCGCGGTCGCTGGGCGAGGTCGGCCGCGAGGGGGTGGCGGTCGACTCGCTGGAGGACATGGAGACGTTGTTTGCCGGGATCCCGCTCGGCGAGGTGTCGACGTCGATGACGATCAACTCGCCGGCGGCGATCCTGCTCGCGTTCTACGCGTGCGTCGGCGAGGAGCAGGGGGTGTCGCGCGACAGGCTCCGCGGGACGATCCAGACGGACATCCTCAAGGAGTACATCGCCCAGAAGGAGTACATCTTCCCGCCGGAGCCGTCGATGCGGCTGGTGACCGACATGGTCGAGTTCTGCGCGCGCGAGATGCCGCTCTGGCATCCGATCTCGATCAGCGGCTACCACATCCGGGAGGCGGGCTCGACCGCGGCGCAGGAGCTCGCCTTCACGCTGGCCGACGGGTTCACGTATGTCGAGTGGGCGATCGAGCGCGGCCTCGACGTCGACGAGTTCGCGCCCAGGCTGTCGTTCTTCTTCAACGCGCACCTCGACTTCTTCGAGGAGATCGCGAAGTACCGCGCTGCCCGGCGCATCTGGGCGACGCGGATGCGCGACAGGTACGGCGCGAAGAACCCACGCTCCTGGCTGATGCGCTTCCACACGCAGACCGCGGGGGTGTCGCTGACGGCGCAGCAGCCGGAGGTGAACATCGTCCGCACCGCGATCGAGGCGCTCGCCGCCGTGCTCGGCGGCACGCAGTCGCTGCACACGAACTCCTTCGACGAGGCGCTCGCGCTGCCGACCGAGGACGCGGTGCGGATCGCGCTGCGCACCCAGCAGGTGATCGCGCACGAGACCGGGGTCGTCAACACGATCGACCCGCTCGGCGGCAGCTGGTTCCTCGAGCACCTGACCAACGAGCTGGAGCGCCAGGCCTACGACTACTTCGACCAGATCGAGAAGCTGGGCGGCGTCGTCGCCGCGATCAAGGAGAACTTCTTCCAGAAGGAGATCGCCGAGTCGGCGTTCCGCTACCAGTCCGAGGTGGAGGCCGAGCAGCGGGTCGTCGTCGGCGTCAACCGCTACGAGCTCGAGGACGAGCCGCCGATCCCGATCCTGAAGGTCGACCCGGCGCTCGAGCACAAGCAGATCGAGCGGGTGCAGGGGCTGCGGGCGCGACGCGACTCGGCGGCGGTCGAGTCGGCGCTCGCGCGGCTGCGCGAGGACGCCGCCCGCCCCGACCGGAACCTGATGCACCCGATCGTCGACGCCGCGCGCGCCTATGTCACGATGGGCGAGATGTGCGACGCGTTCCGTGACGTCTGGGGCACCTGGCGGGAGACACCGGTCTTCTGATGGCGGGCAAGATCAGGGTCGTCGTCGCGAAGCCCGGGCTCGACGGGCACGACCGCGGCGCCAAGATCATCGCGCGGGCGCTTCGCGACGCCGGCATGGAGGTCATCTACACCGGCCTGCACCAGACGCCCGAGCAGATCGTCGAGACCGTGATCCAGGAGGACGCCGACGCGGTCGGCATCTCCATCCTCTCGGGCGCCCACATGACGCTCGTCCCCCGCATCCTCGAGCTGCTCCGCGGACAGGGCGCCGAGGACGTCGTCGTGCTGGTCGGCGGCACCATCCCCACCGAGGACGTCGCCGCCCTCAAGCAGCAGGGCGTCGCGGAGGTCTTCACGCCGGGGGCGCCAACCAGCGACATCGTCGAGTACCTCCAGTCGCGTCTCGCGGCCGTATAGCTAGAGTCACCGCCCGATGAAGATCGCCGTGTGCGTCAAGGCAGTCCCGGATGCCTCCTCGGGGCGGAAGCTCGACCCGGCGACGAATCGCCTCGACCGTTCCGGCGAGCTCGCGATCTCCGACTGGGACACCTACGCCGTCGAAGAGGCGCTGAAGCTCAAGGAAGCAGCCGGCGACGGCGAGGTGCTCGTCGTCTCGATGGGGCCGGAGCGCGCGATGGACGCGCTGCGGAAGGCGCTCGCCATGGGCGCCGACCGGGCGGTGCTCGTCACCGACGCGTCCCTCGCAGGCGCCGACCTGCTGGCGACGTCGAAGGCGCTCGCCGGCGCACTCGAGCAGGAGAACGCCGACCTCGTCCTCTTCGGACAGCAGTCCGCCGACGGCGGAGGCGCCTGCCTCTGGGCTGCGGTCGCAGACCGCCTGCGCCGCCCGGTCGTCTCGCAGGTGAGCGAGCTCACGGTCGACGGCGGCTCGCTGACCGGCAAGCGGCAGACGGAGTTCGGCTACGACACGATCCGCGCGCCGCTCCCGGCCGTGATCGCGGTCGCCGACTCGATCAACACGCCGCGCTACCCCTCGCTGAAGGGGATCATGGGCGCGAAGAAGAAGCCGCAGGAGACGGTCGCGCCGTCGGGCGAGGCCGCGAGCGGCACGACCGTCGTCGCGCTCAACCCGCCGCCCGCGCGCGGCGAGTCGCGGAAGATCGAGGACGACGGCAGCGCCGCGGAGAAGATCGTCGAGTTCCTCGCCGAGAAGAGGTTCGTCTGATGGCGAAGACGCTCGTGTTCCTCGAGCACCACGAAGGCGCGGTGCAGAAGGGCTCGCTCGGCGTCCTCTCGAAGGCCGTATCGCTCGGCGGCGAGGTCGCCGGGGTGCTCGCCGGGTCGGGAGTGCGCCCGCTCGCCGGCGGCGTCGGTGCGACGGTGTGGGTCGCCGACGACGAGCGTCTCGCGGCGCCGCTCCCGCAGCCGCGCGTCGACGTGCTCGCGAAGCTCGTGCGCGACGAGGGGTACGACACCGTGCTCTTCGGGCAGTCCGTGCTCGCCGCCGACGTGGCGGCAGGCCTCGCAGCGCGGCTCGAGGCGGGCGTCAACTGGGGCCTCGTCGACTTCGACGGCGAGCAGGGCCGCGCGCCGCAGCTCGGCGACACGGTCGTCGTCGACGTCGGCTGGTCGAGCCCGGTGCGCATCGGCGTCTTCCGCGCAGGCGCACTGGACGCCGGCGAGCTTCCGGGCGGCGGCGACGTGCGCGACGCGGCCGTGGAGCTGGAGGACTTCTCGACGAGCGCCGAGATGGTCGAGCAGGCGCACGCCGAGCAGCAGGGGCCGTCGATCGAGGACGCCGACGTGATCGTGGCCGGCGGCCGCGGTCTCGGCGAGCCCGAGAAGTTCGCGCTGGCCGAGGAGCTCGCGCAGGCGCTCGGCGGAGCCGTCGCCGCGACGCGGGCGGTCGTCGACGCGGGGTGGTACCCGTACTCGGCGCAGGTCGGCCAGACCGGCAAGACGGTGTCGCCGAAGCTGTACGTCGCGCTCGGCATCTCGGGCGCGATCCAGCACAAGGTCGGCATGCAGGGCTCCGGCACGATCGTTGCGATCAACAAGGACCCGAACGCGCCGATCTTCGAGTTCTCGGACCTCGGCGTCGTGGGCGACCTGCACGAGATCGTCCCGAAGCTGACCGAGCTCGTGCGCGCGCGCCGCTCGTGACGGTCTCTCCCGCCGACTTCCCGCCGCCGTGGTCGCCGTCGGAGGCGGTCTCCGCGCCCACGGATCCGGCCGACGAGCGGATCGACGTCGGCATCGCGATCGTCGGCGCCGGGCCTGCGGGCCTCGCGGCCGCGATCAGGCTCGGGCAGCTGATGGAGGAGGACCCGGCGACGGCCGAGCGTCTCGGCGAGGTGCCGGTGGCGGTGCTCGAGAAAGGGAAGGCGCCCGGCTCGCATCTGCTCTCCGGCGCGGTCGTCAACCCGCGCGGGCTGCAGCGGCTGTTCAAGGGCCGCAAGGGGATCCACGAGCTGCCGTTCTACGGGCCGGTCGACGGCGAGTCGGTGCTGTTCATGACGAAGCGGCTGGCCGTTCCGATCCCGACGCCGCCCACGATGGTCAACCGGCACAACTACGTCGCGTCGCTGTCGCAGCTCGGCCGGTTCCTGGCCGACGAGGCGGAGGCGCTGGGCGTGACGATCCTGCCCGAGACGAGCGTCGACAAGCTGCTCGTCGACGGCGGCCGCGTGGTCGGCGTGCGCACCGGCGACCGCGGGCTCGGCCGGGGCGGCGAGCCGCTCTCGAACTTCGAGCCCGGCTCCGACATCGCGGCGCGCGTCACGATCCTCGCCGAAGGCACGCAGGGGCACCTGACCGGCGCCGCTCTCGATCGCTTCGGGCTGCGCGGCGAGAACCCACAGGTGTGGGCGCTCGGCGTCAAGGAGGTGTGGAAGGTGCCGTGGCCGCTGCGGCAGGTCGTCCACACGATGGGCTGGCCGCTGCGTCCGGGGCGGCGCTATCGCGAGTTCGGCGGCTCGTTCATCTACCCGATGGGCGACGACATGGTCACGATCGGGATGGTGGTCGGCCTCGACTACCGCGACGCGGAGCTGTCGGTGCACGACCTGCTGCAGGAGCTGAAGACGCATCCGCGGGTGCGGAGGATCCTCGAGGGCGGCGAGCGGGTGCAGTGGGGCGCGAAGACGATCCCGGAGGGCGGGTTCGTGGCGCTGCCGAAGCGGTTCCACGCGCCCGGTCTGCTGCTGTGCGGCGACGGTGTCGGGCTCGTGAACGTGCCGGCGCTGAAGGGAATCCACTACGCGGTCGAGTCGGGGCGGCTCGCGGCGGAGGCGGCTTGGCGGTCGCTGGCGCGCGGCGCGTCGGCGCGGGAGGGGCTCGCGTCGTACGACGCGGCGATCCGCGACTCGTTCATCTGGTCGGATCTCCGCGAGGTGCGGAACATGCGGCAGGCGTTCGGGCGCGGGTTCTACCTGGGCGGTGCGCTGGCATCGGCGATGACGGCGACGAAGGGGCGGTTCCCTGCGGGCGACCTGCGGACGGAGCGCGACGCGGAGCAGACGCTGCTCCGTACCGACCGAGCGGCGTCGTATCCCGCGCCGGACGGGCAGCTGACGTTCGACAAGCTGTCGTCGGTGTTCGCGTCGGGGAACCGCACGCGCGACGACCAGCCGAACCACATCCGCGTGCAGACGAAGGTGCCGCGCGAGGTGGCGGAGATGTGGGCGCGCATGTGCCCGGCGCAGGTGTACGAGGTCGGCGACGCCGACGGCGACGGCACGGTGGAGGTCAAGCTGGCCCCGTCGAACTGCGTCCAGTGCGGAGCCATCACCGCCAAAGGCGGCCGCCTGACGCCCCCGGAGGGCGGCAGCGGCCCCGAGTACACGCTGACGTAGGGCGGGCGTTTGGGTTTCGTCACGGTGCCTGGCTCCGGCCATGGCTCGCCAGGGGCGTGGCCGAACTGAACTCGTCGAGCGCATGCTCCGGGTTCGAGCCGAAGACCGCGAGCAGCTCGTCTCGGGCGAGGGGGATTGGCGAGAACGTGAGGCCGAGCGTCGACGCATAGCTCGTCCAGGCGTATTCCTCGAGCTTCTTCGACCCGCCGGCGGCGCGCGGGTTCCGCACGATGTACCGAACCGTGTTGAGAAGGGACGCGTGGGTCTTGATCCTGCGGTTCCAAAAGCGCCGCCCGAAGAGATGGTTGATGCGTCCGTGGTTGGCGTTGAACGTCGTCGCATAGCCACCGTTCAGCTCCTGCATGCCCTTCGAAAGTCCCTGGTCGCCGACGGAGAGCAGGAGGTGGTAGTGGTTGTCCATCAGGCAGTAGGCGAGCACCGTCCAGCCGTACTTGCGGGCGATGCGGGTGACGGTGAGGCAGAAGAACTCACGGTCGCGGTCCTCGACGAAGATCTCGCGCTTGTTGTTGCCGCGCGTGGTGACGTGGTGGTATCCCGGGCTCTCGTCGCGCGGCGACCTCGGCATGCGCTCGAGACTACGACGCGAATCGTCACAAACGTGCGCCGTGACAGTTTCGGCGCACTCTTGGCGCACTTCCGACACGGTGCCTGGCACCAGCCATGGCTAGATTCGGCACGTCGTGATCACCTCCGCCGACAATCCGCGCGTCAGGGACCTTGTCCGCCTTCGGAAGGGGCGCGAGCGGCGGCGGAGTGGGCTCTTCGTCGCCGAGGGGCCGCGGGAGGTGCAGCGGGCGAGAGACGCCGGGCTGCGCATCCGCGCCACCTACTTCGCCCCGACGCTGATCGCCTGGGACGAGGGGGAGGAGGTCGACGAGCGCGTCCTCCGCAAGATGAGCTACCGCGCCGAGCCCGAGGGCGTGATCGCCGTCGTCGAGATCCCCGACCGGCCGCTGCCGGAGAACAGCACGCTGATCCTCGTCGCCGTCGGGATCGAGAAGCCCGGCAACCTCGGCGCGATGGCGCGCACCGCCGACGCCGCCGGGGCCGACGCGCTGCTCGTCGGCGACGCCCGCTCCGACCCGTGGAACCCGAACGCGATCCGCGCGTCCACCGGCGCCGTCTTCACGCTGCCGATCCTCGACACGACGCCCGGCGACCTCGCAGCCCTCCCGCACCAGAAGATCGCCGCCGCGCTCGGCGCGCCCACGAGCCACACACAGCCCGACTACACCAAGCCGACGGCGTTCCTGATCGGCGCAGAAGACGAAGGTCTCCCCGCCGAATGGCGTACGCTCGCCGACGTGCAGGTCGAGATCCCGATGCACGCGCGCACCGCCGACTCGCTGAACGCGAGCGCCGCCGCCGCGATTCTCCTCTTCGAAGCCGTGAGGCAGCGCGCATGACCACGATCCCGACCCCGACGAGGGACGACGTCCTCCGCGCCCGCGAGACGATCGGCGACCGGCTGCCGCGCACGCCGCTGATGGGCTCCCGCACCCTGAACGCGCGCCTCAAGTGCGAGCTGTTCCAGCGCACCGGCTCCTTCAAGACGCGCGGCGCGCTGAACAAGATGAGCAACCTGACCGCCGAGGAGAAGGCGAGGGGCGTGATCGCGATCAGCGCCGGCAACCACGCCCAGGCCGTCGCCTACGCCGCCGCGGCGGAGCACGTCGACGCGCTCGTCGTGATGTGGCAGGGCGCGTCCGAGCAGAAGATCGAGGCGACGCGCGGCTACGGCGCGGCGGTCGACCTCGAGGCGGCGAACCCGAACGACGCGTTCGAGCGCCTGAACACGCTGATCGTGGAGACCGGCCGCAGCCTCGTGCACCCCTTCGACGACCCGTTCGTGATCGCCGGTGCCGGCACCGTCGGGCTGGAGATCGAGGAGGACGCCCCCGACGTCGACGCGGTCGTCGTCCCGGTCGGCGGCGGCGGGCTGATCGCCGGCATCCAGACCGCCCTCCGGGACAGGATCCGCGTGATCGCCGTCGAGCCCGAGACGAGCACCGCGCTGCACACCGGCCACGAGCACCGCGAGCCGACCCCCGTGACACCTACGAGCATCGCCGACGGCCTGAACGCCCCCTTCGCGGGGAGGCTCCCGCTCGAGATCACGCGGAACCTCGAGCGCGTGCTCGTCACCGAGGACGAGATCGAGCACGCGTTCCGGACGCTCTACGCACGCGCCAAGCTCGCCGCGGAGCCCGCCGGTGCGGCTGCCACCGCAGCCTGGCTCGCGGGGAAGATCGACGCGAGAAACCCGGTGCTCCTCGTCTCGGGCGGCAACGTCGCCGCGAAGACGGCCGCTGCTATCCTGGCCCGGCCATGAAGGCCGAGATTCATCCCGAGTACCAGCTCACGACCGTGCATTGCGGCTGCGGGAACACGTTCACGACGCGTTCCACGAAGCCCGAGCTCCACGTGGAGATCTGCTCGGCCTGCCACCCGTTCTACACCGGCAAGCAGAAGCTCGTCGACACGGGCGGCCGCGTCGAGCGCTTCCAGCGGCGCCTCGAGAAGGCCGAGCGCGCGCAGCGCGCCTCCGCCTAGCTCTCGATGGCCCAGAACGTCGGAGGGCAGGCCGTCCTCGAGGGCGTGATGATGCGCGGTCCGCGCAACTGGGCCGTCGCCGTCCGCAAGCCCGACGGGGAGATCGCGCACGTCGCGAAGCCGATCAAGCCGCTCGCCGCACGCCACTGGAGCCTGCGCCTTCCGGTCGTGCGCGGCGTGGTCGCGCTGGGCGAGAGCCTCGCGATCGGCTTCCGCGCGCTCAGCGTCTCCGCGAACTACGCGGCGCAGGAGGAGCAGGACGGCGACGAGGAGCCCGCCGAGCTCGGCCGCTGGGCGCTGTTCTTCGCGTTCGCCGTCGCGATCGGGTTCGCGATCATGATCTTCAAGGTCGGCCCGGCGCTCCTCACCGACCTGCTGCCGATCTCGAGCGGCGGCTGGTTCGTGCTCGTGGAGGGGCTGGTGCGCGTCACCGTCTTCATCCTCTACCTGACGATCCTCAGCTTCATCCCGTCGCTGCGGCGCGTGTTCGAGTATCACGCCGCCGAGCACAAGGCGATCAACGCGTACGAGGCGGGGGAGGAGCTGACGCCGGAGGTGACGCAGCGCTACTCGCTGATCCACCCGCGCTGCGGCACCGCGTTCCTGCTGTGGGTGATGGTCGTGAGCGTCTTCGTCTACGCGATCCTCGGCCGGCCCGTCTGGTACTGGCTGATCGTCAGCCGCATCGTGCTGCTGCCGGTGATCGCCGGCATCGCGTACGAGCTCATCCGCTTCGCCGGGAAGCACTCCGAGAACCGCGTCCTGATGACGCTGCTCGCGCCCGGCCTGTGGCTGCAGCGGCTGACAACCCGCGAGCCGAGCCTCGACCAGCTGGAAGTATCCATCCGTGCGCTCCGCGAGGTGCTGGAGCTGGAGGGCCGGCAGGAGCCGGCCGACCGACGAGTGGAGGTGATGGCCTGATGGCTACGGAACGCAAGGCGGAAGTGACCTGGCAGGGCGACCTGATGAACGGCAGCGGCACGATCGGCGAGGTCGGCAGCGGCGCGTTCGGGCCGCTCGACGTCTCCTGGCCGTCGCGCGCCGAGGAGCCCAACGGCAAGACGAGCCCGGAGGAGCTGATCGCCGCCGGCTGGGCTGCGTGCTTCGCGATGGCGCTGTCGCACGGCCTCGCGCAGGCGGGCAACCCGCCGGAGAAGCTCGACACCTCGGCCACCGTCACCTTCCAGCCCGGCGAGGGGATCACGAAGGGCGCGCTGACCGTGCGCGGCACCGTGCCGGGGCTCGACGAGCAGGCGTTCAGGGAGGCCGCGGAGACCGCGAAGGCGAACTGCCCGGTCTCGAAGGCGCTCGCGGGCATCCCCGAGGTCACGCTCGACGCTGCACTGGCGTAGGTGGCGGCGCTCGACGACCTCATCTCGGAGCTCGAGCGCTCCTACACCGAGACGCGCGATCGGATGTCCGATCCCGCGGTCTACAACGACCACCGGGAGGCGGCCGAGGTCGGCCGGCGCCTGAAGCAGCTCGAGGGCCCGTACGAGCTCTCGCAGCGGTGGAAGCAGGCGCGCGCCGACCTCGACGACGCCCGCAACGACAGCGAGCTGTCGGAGATGGTCCCGGACTACGAGGCCGAGGTCGCGCGGCTCGAGGAGGAGCTGAAGCTCGCGCTCGCCGAGCGCGACCCGGCCGACGACAAGGACGTGATCGTCGAGGTGCGTCAGGGCGTCGGCGGCGACGAGGCGGCGCTGTGGGCCGACGAGCTGCAGCGCATGCTGCAGCGCTACGCCGAGCATCGCGGCTTCAAGGTCGAGCAGCTGGAGGCGCAGCCGAACGACGGCGGCGGGCTGAAGGAGGCGGTGTTCGCGATCAAGGGCGACGGCGCCTACTCGGTCTTCAAGTTCGAAGGCGGCACCCACCGCGTCCAGCGCGTGCCGGCGACGGAGTCGGCCGGCCGCATCCACACGTCGACGGCGACCGTCGCGGTCATGCCGGAGGCCGAGGAGGTCGACGTGCAGATCGACGAGGGCGACCTGAAGATCGACGTCTACCGCTCGTCGGGGCCGGGCGGCCAGTCGGTGAACACGACCGACTCCGCGGTCCGCATCACGCACCTGCCCACCGGGATCGTGGTCGCGATGCAGGACGAGCGGTCGCAGCTGCAGAACCGCGAGAAGGCGATGCGCGTGCTGCGCGCCCGCATCTTCGAGGCCGAGCGCGAGCGGCAGGCGGCGGAGCAGGCTGCGGCCCGCAGCGCCCAGGTCGGCACCGGCGCGCGCGCCGAGAAGATCCGCACCTACAACTTCCCGGAGAACCGGCTGACCGACCACCGGATCAAGCTGACGGTGCACCAGCTCGACCGGATCCTCCAGGGCGAGCTCGACGAGTTCACCGACGCGCTGACGACGGACGATCGCCGCCGCGCGCTGGGCGAGTGAAGGCGCGCGATGCACTGGCGCACGCCGAGCGCCGTCTGGCCGAGGCGGGCATCGAGACGCCGCGCGCCGACGCGGAATGGCTCGTCGCGCACGTGCTCGGGACGACGCGCAGCGGCGTCTACGCGCGGCTCGACGACGATCTCGGTCTCGGGCCGCGGCACGAGCGCGCGCGCGTCCGTCTTCAGCGTCAGCCGGCGGAAGCCCCATTCGCCGAGCACGTAGGCGAGCGGCTCGCGGGCGGCGCGGCGGTCGAGCAGCCCGTCGAGCTCGCCGGCCAGGACGGCGTCGAGGTTGTTGACGGTGAGCTTGATGCGATGGTCGGTGACGCGGTCCTGGGGGAAGTTGTAGGTGCGGATCTTCTCCGCGCGCTCGCCCGTGCCGACCTGCGCGAGGCGGTTGGCCGACAGCTCCGCCTCCTGCTCGGCGAGCGCCGCTTCGTAGAGGCGGGCGCGCAGCACGCGCATCGCCTTCTCGCGGTTCTGCAGCTGCGACTTCTCGTCCTGCATCGAGACGACGATCCCCGACGGCTTGTGCGTGATCCGCACCGCCGAGTCGGTCGTGTTGACCGACTGCCCGCCCGGGCCGGAGGAGCGGTAGACGTCGATCTGCAGGTCGTTCGGGTCGACCTGGACGTCGACTTCCTCGGCCTCGGGGAGCACCGCGATCGTCGCGGTGGAGGTATGGATGCGGCCCTGGCTCTCGGTCTCCGGCACCCGCTGGACGCGGTGGGTGCCGCCCTCGAACTTGAAGACGGAGTAGGCGCCCTCGCCGCGCACTTCGAAGGTGACCTCCTTGAAGCCGCCCGCCTCCGACGGCGACTGCGAGAGGACGTCGGTGGAGAAGCCGCGGATCTCGGCGTAACGGGTCAGCATCTTGTAGAGGTCGCCGGCCCAGATGTTCGCCTCCTCCCCGCCCTCGGCGCCTTGGATCTCGACGATCACGTTGCGGCCCTCGTTCGGGTCACGCGGCAGCAGCAGTTCCTTGATCTCGGCTTCGAGTTCGGCGACGCGCGCTTCCT
>DASZWR010000006.1:0-25138 GCA_035546215.1 Gaiellaceae bacterium
AGGCCGGAGTCCACTTCGGCCACCAGACGCGCCGCTGGAACCCGAAGATGAAGCGCGTCATCTTCAACGAGCGCGGCGGCATCTACATCATCGACCTGCAGCAGACCCAGCAGCTCCTCGACGAGGCGTACGCCTTCGCGCGCGCGATCGCCGAGCGGGGCGGCTCGATCCTCTTCGTCGGCACGAAGAAGCAGGCGCAGGACGCCGTTCGCGACCAGGCCTCGCGCGTCGGCATGCCGTACGTGAACCACCGCTGGCTGGGCGGCCTGCTCACGAACTGGCGCACGATCTCCGACCGCGTGCAGCGGCTGCACGAGCTGCGCTCGCTGAAGACGGAGGCCCAGCTCGACCTGCTGCCCGCGAAGGAGCGGATCTCGATGGAGGCCGAGCTCGAGAAGCTCGAGGCGAACCTCGGCGGCATCGCCGACATGCGCCGCCAGCCCGACGCGGTCTTCATCGTCGACCTGCGCAAGGAGCAGCTCGCCGTCCGCGAGGCGCAGCGGCTCGGTCTGCCCGTGATCGCGCTCGTCGACACGAACTGCGACCCCGACGAGGCCGACTACGTCATCCCGGGCAACGACGACGCGATCCGCTCGTGCGCCCTCGTGGTGAAGGCGGTCGCCGACGGCATCGAGGCCGGCAAGCAGAAGGTCTCGACCGGCGAGATGCGCGCGCCGCGGAACGGGCGCGCGAAGGCGGAGCAGCCGCAGGAGCCGGAGCAGCCGCAGCAGGAGGAGCAGCAGCCGCCGGCCGCCGAGGCGGTCGCGGCCGCGCCGGAGAACGAGGTCGTCGAGCCGGGCGAGAAGACGGAAGGGGAGAACGCGTGACCGAGATCACGGCGGCAATGGTGAAGGAGCTCCGCGACGCGACGAGCGCCGGGATGATGGAGTGCAAGCGCGCGCTCCAGGAGACCGAAGGCGACTTCGACGAGGCGGTCAAGCTCCTCCGCGAGAAGGGCATGGCGTCGGCCGCGAAGCGCGCCGACCGGGCGACCAGCGAAGGCAAGGTCGGCGTGATGGTGCGCGACAAGGTCGGCGCGATCGCCGCGATCGGCTGCGAGACCGAGCCGGTGTCGAACCAGGAGGACTTCCTCTCGTACGCCGAGAGCGTCCTCAAAGCGGTCTTCGAGGGCGGCGACCCGTCGTCGCTCGAGGAGGAGCGCGCCGCCCTGGCCGGCCGGCTCGGTGAGAACATCCAGGTCGTCGGCACGAAGCGCCTCGAGGCGGGGGACGGGGAGGACATCTCGTTCTACGTCCACGGCCCCGCCAACAAGGTCGGCGCGATCGTGAAGACGAAGGGCGGCGACCCGGCGGCGGCGCGCAGCCTGGCGCTGCACCTCACGTTCGCCCGGCCGACCTACGGCACGCGCGACGAGGTGCCGGCCGACCTCGTCGAGGCGGAGCGGGAGATCCTCTCCAATTCGGAGGAAGTGCTCTCGAAGCCCGAGAACGTCCGCGAGAAGATCGTCGAGGGGCAGCTGAACAAGAAGTTCTTCGGCGAGTCCGTCCTCACGGAGCAGACGTGGTACCGCGCGGACGAGTCGACCGGCACGGTCGCGCAGTACCTGAAGGAGCGCGGTATCGAGCTCCTCGACTACGCCTGGTACGCCGTAGCCTGAGTTGGGCTTCCAGCGCGTCCTGCTGAAGCTCTCCGGCGAGGCCCTGATGGGCTCGCAGGAGTACGGCCTCGACGCCGGCACCGTCGACCGGCTCGCCCTCGAGCTGGTCGACGTGCGGGCGCAGGGGCTCGAGATCGCGCTGGTGATCGGCGGCGGCAACATCTACCGCGGCATGTCGGCGGCCGCCCAGGGGATCGACCGCGCCACCGGGGACTACATGGGAATGCTCGCGACGGTGCTGAACGCCCTCGCGGTCCAGGAGGCGCTCGAGCGGCACGGCGCCGACACCCGGGTGCTCTCGGCGATCGAGGTGCAGGAGGTCGCGGAGCCGTACATCCGGCGCCGCGCCGTGCGCCACCTCGAGAAGGGCCGGGTCGTCATCTTCGCCGCCGGCACCGGCAACCCGTACTTCACCACCGACACCGCCGCGGCGCTGCGGGCGCTCGAGATCGGCGCCGAGGCGATCCTGATGGCCAAGAACGGGGTGGAGGGCGTCCTCGACGGCGACCCGCGGGTCGACCCCGACGCCAGGCTGATCCCCGAGCTGACCCACCTGCAGGCGATCGAGCGCGGACTCAAGGTGATGGACACGACGGCCCTCTCGCTCTGCATGGACAACCGACTCCCGATTCACGTCTTCGAGCTCGCACCCGGTAACGTCGGCAGGGTCGCCGCGGGCGAACGCGTCGGCACCATCATCTCGACTCCCGAAGGAGAGGCCCGGTGATCGAAGACTTCCTTGGCGATGCCACTCAGCGGATGGACAAGTCGGTCGAGGCGACGCACGAGCACTTCAACTCCGTGCGCACCGGGCGCGCGACTCCGGCGCTCCTCGACCGCGTCACGATCGACTACTACGGGACGCCGACACCGCTCCGGAACCTGGCGACGATCGGCGCGCCCGAGCCGCGGCTGCTGACGATCCAGCCGTTCGACCCGTCGTCGATCAAGCAGATCGAGAAGACGATCCAGGAGTCCGACCTGGGGCTGACGCCGTCGAACGACGGCAAGCTGATCCGGCTCCCGATCCCGCAGCTCACCGAGGAGCGCCGCAAGGAGCTCGTGAAGGTGGTGCGCCAGATGGCGGAGGAGGGGCGTGTCGCCGTCCGGAACGTGCGCCGCGACGCGATCAAGCACCTCGAGGAGCTCGTCAAGAACGGCGACGTCGGCGACGACGAGGAGCGCGCCGCCGAGACGCGCGTCCAGAAGCTCACCGACGAGCACACGGGGAAGATCGACGAGCTGCTGAAGCGCAAAGAAGCAGAGATCATGGAGGTCTAGAACCTCCGTGAGCATCATCTCCCGCTTCTGGACGCTCTCCCGCGCGAAGCCGCTGCGCGAGCCCGACCTGCCGGAGGTCGCAGGGTCGGTCGCGATCATCCTCGACGGCAACGGACGCTGGGCCGCGCGGCGCGGGCTGCCGGTCGCCGCCGGGCACCGCGCCGGCGCCCGCAACGTGCGGCGGCTCGTGGAAGCGGCGATCGACGTCGGCATCGTCCACCTGTCCGTGTTCGCCTTCTCGACCGAGAACTGGTCGCGGCCGCAGGACGAGGTCGAGGCGCTGATGGAGATCTTCGCCGAGACGATCGAGCGCGAGCTGCCCGACCTCGAGAAGCAGGGAGTGCGCGTCCGCTTCGTCGGCCGCCGCGACCGCGCCCCCGAGGCGCTGCAGGGCCGGATGGCGACGATGGAGGACCGCACCGCCCTCAACGCACGGCTCAACCTGTGGGTCGCGTTCGACTACGGCGGGCGCGCGGAGCTCGTGGAGGCGGCGCGACGGATCGTCGAGAGCGGCGTCGACCCGACGGAGATCGACGAGAACGTCTTCGCCGCGAACCTGTACGCCCCCGAGCTTCCCGACCCCGACCTCCTGATCCGCACGAGCGGCGAGCTGCGCGTCTCGAACTTCCTGCTCTGGCAGCTCGCGTACTCGGAGCTCGTGTTCTCGGACAAGCTCTGGCCCGACTTCGACGAGCGCGACCTGTACGGCGCACTGGCGGACTATGCGAGCCGCCGTCGAAGATTCGGCGGCAGATGAGCAATGCCCTCTCGAGAATCGTCGTCGCCGGCTGCCTGCTCCCGATCGTCCTCGGGGCGGTGTACCTGGGCGGCTGGTGGCTCTTCGCGCTCGCAGCGGTGGCGGCGCTGCTCTCCCTGCACGAGTTCTGGCTGATGGCGCGCGGCCTCTCGCCGCTCGCGCCCGCCGGCTACGTCGGCGCGGCGCTCGCGCTCGTCGGCGCGCAGCTCTCGGGCGTCGACTGGATGGTCGCGGGCGCTCTCTCGACCTTCGCGCTCGCGTTCCTGCTGAAGGCGATCTCGGCCGCGCGGGCGGCGGCCACCGCCGCGATCTCCGGCACCGTGATGGGCGCGTTCTGGATCGGCGGCGGGCTCAGCTTCCTGCTGCTCCTGCGCGGGCTCCCCGAGCACGGCCGCCTCGCGCTCTACACCGTGCTGCTCGCGGTCTGGGCGGGAGACACGCTCGCGTACGTCGGCGGCCGGCTCGTCGGCCGCCACAAGATGGCGCCGTCGACGTCGCCCGGCAAGACATGGGAGGGGTTCTTCTTCGGCACGGCCGCGACCGTCTTCGTGGCGTTCGTCGCGCTCTACAAGCAGCATTTCCTGTCGATCCCGCAATCGATCGTGCTCGGCGCGGTGCTCGCCGTGGCGGGGCCGCTCGGCGACCTTTTCGAGTCGCTGCTCAAGCGCGACGCGGGCGTGAAGGACAGCGGCACCCTCCTCGGCGGCCACGGGGGCGTCCTCGACCGGCTCGACGCCTTCTATTTCGCGGCGCCGGCGGCCTACTTCACGATCCTCGCCTTCGTCTCCTAGCCGCACTCCCAGAACGCGTCCGTGATCAGCGACGCGTACCTGCGCCAGGTGGCCTTGGAGCATTCCCCCAGCCAGATCAGCTCGCCGGCGACGCCGCTGACGAGCAGCCTGAAGTCGTTCCCGGTTCGGTCGTGGCGGATGACCCCGGCGTCCTGGCCCCGCTTGAGGACGCGGCCGATGCCGCGGACGACCTTCCGGCGGAGACTCGCGACCTCGGGGCGCATCTCGCGGCGCAGCGCGTCGCCGACACCGTGGTCGGCGAGCTGCATCAGCAGCACCTCCTCGGTGAACCGGCTGAACGCCTCGGCAGGATCGCCGTGGGCGAGCGCGCGGTCGACGGACTCCTGAACGGCCTCGAGCCTCTTGACGGCGAGCGCGGCGATCAGGTCGGCCTTCGTGGGGAAGTTCCGGTACACCGTCGCCTTCCCGACGCCGGCGCGTCGCGCGATGGCGGGGATCGGCGCGTCGATCCCGCGCTCCGCGAAGAGCTCGCTCGCCGCCGCGATGATCCGCTCCTCGTTCGCGATCGCGTCCTTGCGGCGGGCGTGAGGGGGATCTGTCACCACGTCGCATTGTCTCCTGCCGGCCGCCGAAAGGCGAGGACAACCGCCCGGCTACATTGGCCGCATGCGGGTCGCCGGGGTGATCGTCTATCTGGCGCTCGGGGGCGCCGTCGTGGGGTACATCTTCTTCGGCCGGCACGACCCGCGGGCCGGTTCGACGACGGTGTCGAGTCCGCCCGCCGTCGCGGCGGCTCTCAGCTTCCCGGCGCCCCCGCCCGGAGCGACGGTCTTCGCCCGAGAGGCCGGAGCCGACGTCGTCGCCGCGGGGGTCGTGCAGCGGGCCGGTCGCTGGGACGTGCAGGTGTCCGTCGTCGGTGCGCAGGGCGGCGGTGTGCCCGGTCTTCGCGTCCTGATCGGCTCGAGGACGGCCGCCGCGTGCGGCACCGGGTGCTACCGCGCCGAGGTGGCGCCCGCCCGTCCGCTGCCCGTGACGGTCTCGGGGCACGGCCTCGCGCTCTCGTGGAGCGTCGACATGCCGGCGAAGACCGTTCCCGCGGCCGGCCTCCTCGAAGCGGCGGGCCGCGCCTGGCGTGGGCTCCACTCGCTCGCGTGGCGCGAGGTGCTCGGGTCGGACGCGACCCACGTCGTGCGCTCGCGGTGGCGGGCCGAGGCTCCCGACCGCGTCGCGTACTCCGTGTCCGGCGGCGGTGCAGCCGTGATCGTCGCCGGCCGCCGCTGGGACCGGCGGGGCCCCGAAGGAGGCTGGAGCGAGACGGTCCAGGACCCGCCGATCAGGCAGCCTCGGCCGTTCTGGGCCGCCGTGGCCGACGCTCACGTGCTCGAGGACCGGGGCGACACCGAGGTCGTCTCGTTCTTCGACCCGCGTAACTCCGCCTGGTTCCGCGTCGAGCTCGAGCTCCGGACGAAGCGAACGCTCCGCCTCGACATGTACGCCACGGCGCATTTCATGCATGACGCGTACGTCGGGTTCGACGGCACCACCGTGACGTCTCCGCGGTAGCTGCGTCCGCCGGTCGTACAGGTAGTCTTAGAAATGGACCCAAGGGTCCGGAACGCACGACCCCCCGGTGGTGTGTCCTCAAACCTCACTTCAGAGAGGAGTCGGCTGCCCGAATGCGTCGCCTCAGGATTCCGTTGCTCGTGTTCGTGCTCGTCTGCGCCGCCGCCGCCGGTGGTTACACCACGGCCTTCGCCCAGACGGGAGCGAAGACACAGCGCGTGACGGTCACGATGACCGAGTTCAAGTTCAAGCTGTCGAAGACCAAGATCAACACGGGCACGGTCATCTTCACGGTCGTGAACCGCGGGAAGATCGCCCACAACTTCAAGATCAACGGCAAGGTCACGCGCCAGATCGCGCCCGGCAAGAAGGCGACGCTCAAGGTCGTCTTCAAGAAGAAGGGCAACTACGCGTATCTGTGCACGCTCACCGGCCACGCCGCAGCGGGCATGAAGGGCAAGCTCGCCGTCGGCGTCAAGCCGGCGCCGCCCGTGACGACGACGACCACCTCCGGTGGCGGCGGCACGAAGGCGACGTGCACGAGCCCGACGAACACGACGGTAACGGTCGACGAGTTCGAGTACGGCTTCACGCTCTCGTCGAGCTCCGTCCCGTGCGGGACGCTCACGTTCAACCAGTCGAACAGCGGCTCGATGACGCACAACTTCAACATCGAAGGCGTCACCGGTGCGGTTGGGAAGCTGATCGATCCGGGACAGACGACGAGCTTCACCGTGTCGCTCGCACCCGGCAAGTACACGTACGTCTGCGACGTCTCCGGCCACATCGAGGCCGGGATGATCGGGACGCTCACCGTCACGGGGTAACCGGGTCGTGACGGCTCACTCCTCGAACAATCCGGAGGCAACCTCAAGGATGCGCAAGTTGACACGCTTCAACGTCGGCCTCGCTGTCGTCGTCGTGGCAGCCGCGACCATCGCGGCGGCCGCAATCGGCGGGACCAGCCGGTCCCAGGCGATCCCGGCGTTCTCGGCCTCGCAGCTCGACGCTCTGCCCGGGAACGACTGGATCACACCCGCCGGCAACCTCGGCGGGATGCGGCACTCGACGCTCTCGGCGATCACGCCCGCGAACGTCGGCACGCTGACCCTCGCGTTCCACACGAAGCTGACCGCGCCGCAGGTCGGCGACCCCGTCCCGGAGCACGGTGGCGAGGCGTCGCACATCGAGTACGGCGGGGTCCTGTACTCCGAGGATCTCTTCGGTCGCGTGTACGCGAACGACGCGACGAACGGGAAGATGCTCTGGTACTACGAGCCCAACCTGAAGCACTTCTACACGGGCTCGCAGAGCGGCCCGACGACCGCCGGCGGCCAGAAGGGCATGCCGATCACGTCGGCGTCCGCCGTCGCCGCGACGCGCGGCGTCTCGATCGGAGACGGGCTCGTCTTCGTCGGTGAGTCGCCGGTCGCAGCCGTCGTCGCGATCGACGCGACGACGGGCAAGCAGGTCTGGTCGCACGTCGTCGCCAACATCAACATGGGCTCCACCCTGAGCATGGCGCCCGTGTACTACGACGGCATGATCCTCGGCGCGACGAGCGGCGGAGACCGCGGCGCCTCGGACATCGCCTTCGCGCTCGACGCGAAGACGGGCAAGCCGCTGTGGCACTTCAACCTCATCCCGACGAAGAAGTCGCAGCCGGGCTACGACACCTGGACGCACCCGCTCGCCTTCAACGGCGGCGGCGCGGTCTGGGCGTCTCCGTCCGTGGACAGCGACGCAGGCCTCGTCTACTACGCGACGGGGAACCCGATCCCGTACAACCCGATCGTCCGCGGTCCGGGGAAGGAGTACTACACGGACGGGATCCTCGCCCTGCACGTGAAGACGGGCAAGATCGCGTGGTTCTACCAGGCGGTCCACCACGACATGTGGGACGCCGACCAGTCGCAGCAGCCCGTCCTGTACGACATGCAGTACGACGGCAAGACGAGGAAGGCGCTCGCCTTCGCGAACAAGGACGGTCTCTGGTACATCCTCGACCGCCTGACCGGCAAGCCGATCGTCTCGACGCCGGAGGTGAAGGTGCAGCAGAGCAAGGAGGCCGGCACCTTCGCGACCCAGCCGGTGCCCGCGACGCTCGACCCGCTGACGCCGCAGTCGGTACCGAACCCGTCGGCCTGGGCCGGCCTGAACGGGCCGGACGGCGTGCCGTTCAACATCGGCTCCGGCCCCGGCGCCTCGTTCGTCGCGGTCGACACAACCCGCTACTCGGTCACGGCCGCGTTCGGCTCGGGCGCCAACAGCTCCCGGCCGGCGTCGATCGACCCGACGACCGGGCTCTACATCAACGAGTCGAGCCCGAGCTTCTCGGCGAAGAAGGCAATGACCACGGAGCAGGTGGGAACGCTCCTCGAGGGGCAGACGTTCAGCAACCAGCTGAGCGCCTCCCTGATCGGAACGCCCGCGGCCGCGGTCAGCGCCTCGAGGCTCGAGGCGATGGACCTGAAGACGGGGAAGATGGTCTGGCACATCGACCACTTCAACGCCGATCAGCAGAAGGGCGCGCCGAGCATCGCGTTCTCGGCGGGCACGCTCACGACGGGATCGGGCCTGATCTTCACGGCCTCGGCGAACAAGTTGCAGGCGTACGACGAGAAGACCGGCAATCTGCTGTGGTCGTCGCCGACGCTCGCCGGTGCGATCACGTCGCTGCCGATGACGTACGCAGTGAACGGCAAGCAGTACGTCACCGCCTTCATCAACAGCAGCGGCAGCAACGCGATCGGCTCCGCGCACGGTGAGGCCGGCGACCTCTACACGTTCGTTCTGCCGTAACGCCAACGTCGGCTGCGGTGGGACGGCTCTCGGGCCGCCCCACCGCAGCCCTTTCGAGGAACTGGAGCTCATCAGGGATGGCAAAGAGGCATGTCACAGCACTTCTGGGCGCGGTCGTAGCGGTTGCCGCGCTCGTCGTCGGGATCACGAACGCGGCGGCCACCACCGGCCCCGACGTCATCGTCAACACCGCGGTCACCGCGTCTCCGCGGACGGTCGTGATCGCGCGCAACGAATACGCCCGCGGCAGCACGGCGCGCTACCCGCGCGGCACCGTGGTGCACTTCCACGTGAAGAACACGGGCAAGGCGCCGATTCGCATGCAGATGCGGATCGCGAGCAAGCTGAGCTTCTACGGTGCGAGCAAGCTCGCGAAGGTCACGAAGCAGCCGAGCCCGGTCTCGGCGGGGCACACGGGGGCCTTCAACATCTTCTTCTTCTATCGCGGGAAGTTCGTGATGGAGGAGCTCGTGGCCGGCAAGGTGGTCGCTCTCGCGCACGTCGAGGTCTTCTGACGGGAACCTGACCGGCCCGGCGCCGGGCACACTGTCCGCATGACACGGGTCGCCCTGCTCGGCGCAACCGGCTCGATCGGCCGCCAGGCGCTCGAGGTGATCGAGGCGAACGAGGGCCTCGAGCTCGTCGCGGCGACCTCCGGCTCGACGCCGATCGACGGGCTCGCGCCGCTCACCCAGGTCGGCGGCGACCCGACGGAGCTCCTCGAGCGGGCCGAGCCGGAGATCGTCCTCAACGCGACGCTCGGCTTCGCGGGACTGCCCGCCACGATGTGGGCGCTCGAGCGCGGCGTCACGCTCGCTCTCGCGAACAAGGAGAGCCTGGTCGCCGCCGGCGACCTCGCCCTGGCGGCGAAGGAGCGCGGCGGCGGCGTGCTGCTGCCGGTCGACAGCGAGCACTCGGCGCTCTACCAGTGCGCCCTCGGCGGGCAGCCGGACGCGCTCGTGATCACCGCGAGCGGCGGGCCGTTCCGCGGCCGCACACGCGACGAGCTCGCCGACGTGACGCCCGAGCAGGCGCTCGCGCACCCGACCTGGAACATGGGTGCGAAGATCACGATCGACTCCGCGACGCTCGCCAACAAGGGGCTCGAGGTGATCGAGGCGCACTTCCTCTTCGGGCTGCCGTACGAGCGCATCGAGGTGGTCGTGCACCCGACGTCGATCGTCCACGGGATCGTCCGCTTCCGCGACGGGGCGGCGCTCGCGCACATCGGGTACCCCGACATGCGCGTGCCGATCTCGTACGCCCTCACCTACCCGGCGCGCGCCGAGACGCCGATCCCGCCGCTCGACCTCACCGCCGGGCCGCTCGAGTTCTTCGAGCCCGACCTGGAGACGTTCCGCATGCTCGCGCTCGCGATCGAGTCGGGCGAGCGCGGCGGCACCTATCCCTGCGCGTACAACGCAGCGAACGAGGTCGCGGTGGCGGCGTTCCTCGCGGGCCGCATCGGCTTCCTCGACATCGCCGCCCTCGTCGAGCAGGCGCTCGAGCGGGTCGACGGCGCGCCGGCGCGCGATCTCGCCGACCTGCGCGAGGCGGACGCGCGGGCACGCGAGCTCGTCGAGGTGGCGTGGGCGTAGTCGCCGCGATCATCGGCCTTGCGGTCCTCGTGCTGATCCACGAGGCGGGACACTTCTATGCGTCGCGCGCGGTGGGGATGACGCCGCGCAAGTTCTACCTCGGGTTCGGCCCGCCGCTCGTGCGCGTGCGGCGCGGGCTCGTCGAGTACGGCATCGGGATGTTCCCGCTCGGCGGCTACGTGAAGATCCCGGGCATGAGCCGGCCGTCGCCCGGCGCGATCGCGCCGACGCTGACGGCCGAGCAGCGCGAGGCGCACGCGGCCGACCTGGAGGCACTCGACGGCGCGATCGAGCGCGAGGACTGGGTGACGGCCCAGGAGGCGATCGACCGCATCCACGAGGGGATCGGCGAGTCGCGGTACCTGCAGGAGCTCGAGTGGTCGCTCGCGCCCGACGCCTACTGGCGGCAGGCGACGTGGCGGCGCCTCGTGGCGATCTTCGCCGGGCCGGCGATCAACCTCGTCTTCGCGTTCGTGCTGTTCACGGCGCTCTACCTCGTCGCCTCCGACCGGAACACGAACGTGATCGGCCAGGTGCTGAAGGGGTCGCCGGCGGCCGCAGCCGGCCTGAAAGGCGGCGACCGCGTCCTCGAGGTCGCGGGCTCGGCGGTGAAGCCCGACGACATCCCCGCCCGGATCCGGGCGACCGACGGGAACCCCTTCCGGATCGTGGTCGAGCGGAACGGCAAGCGCACGCCGCTGGGGCCGGTGCGGGCGAAGAAGACAGACGGGGCGTACCGGATCGGGATCGCGATCGAGGTGCACACCGGGCCCGGCGAGTCGCTGCCGACGGCCGCACGCAAGTCGCTCTCGGTCTCCTGGAGCGTCACGGCCGACACGGTGCGCGGGCTCGGGCAGCTCGCCACGGGCCGCGACACGAACCAGGTGTCGAGCTCGGTGGGGATCGTGCGCGTGCAGTCGCAGGCGTGGCGGGCCGGCGCCCGGGAGTTCCTCTCGGTGCTGGGCCTGATCAGCCTGGCCCTCGGGCTGATGAACCTGATCCCGGTGCTGCCGCTCGACGGCGGCCACATCGTGCTCGCGCTCGTCGAGAAGCTGCGCGGGCGGACGTTCGCGCAGTCGGTCTACATCCGCTACAGCGTCGTCGGGCTGTCCCTCTTCGCGCTGCTCATGTACTTCGGGCTGCGCAACGACCTGTTCGGGTCGGGCGGCTAGGCAGGTACGCGGTACCGGCCGCTCGGTACATTTGAGGACGTGGCGAGCACACGCTCGGTCAACGTAGGCGGAGTCCAGGTCGGCGGCGGCGCGCCGGTCGTCGTGCAGTCGATGACGACGACCAAGACGCACGACGTCGAGGCGACCACGGCCCAGATCGCCGCGCTCGCCTCGGCGGGCTGCGAGATCGTCCGCGTCGCCGTCCCGAAGACCGAGGACGCCGAGGCCCTGAACCGGATCGTCCGGTTCTCGCCGGTGCCGATCATCGCCGACATCCACTTCAACGCCAGCCTCGCGCTGAAGGCGATCGAGCAGGGGATCGCCGCGGTGCGCATCAACCCCGGCAACATCGGCGGCCCCGACAAGGTGGCCGAGGTGGTCAGGGCCGCGAAGGCGAAGGGGATCCCGATGCGGATCGGCGCGAACTCCGGCTCGCTGCCGAAGCACCTCGAGGATCTGGCGCACAAGGATCAGGCGGAGGCGCTCGTCGAGGCGGCGCTGGAGGAGGTGCGGCTGCTCGAGTCGCTCGACTACTACGACTTCAAGATCAGCGTGAAGTCGAGCCACGTGCCCACGATGATCCGCGCCTACCGGCTGCTCTCCGAGAAGGTGCCGTACCCGCTGCACCTCGGCGTCACCGAGGCCGGAACCGTGTTCGCGGGCTCGATCAAGAGCGCGGTCGGCATCGGCACGCTGCTCGCCGAAGGGATCGGCGACACGATCCGCGTCTCGCTCTCGTCCGACCCGGTCGAGGAGCCGAAGACGGCCTACGAGATCCTGAAGGCGCTCGGGCTGCGCGAGCGCGGGCCGGTGATGATCGCCTGCCCGTCGTGCGGCCGCGACAACGTCGGGGTGCACACGCTCGCGGAGGAGGTCGAGACGCGTCTGGCCGAGTACCCGCAGGCGTTCGAGGTCGCCGTGCTCGGCTGCGCCGTGAACGGGCCGGGGGAGAGCGGCGACGCCGATTTCGGGATCGCCGGCGGCCGCGACGTCGGCTTCATCTATGCGCACGGGCGCGTGCTGAAGAAGGTGTCGAGCGACATCCTCGTCGACGAGCTCTTCCACGAGATCGACAAGTGGATCGCCGAGGGCATGTTCCGGCCGAAACGGCTGAAGATGGCGAAGCCGGCGGCGCTCGCGATGGCCGAGGCGTCGGCCATCCCGTTCGAGTCGAACGCCTAGCGCCGCACGAACACCGAGACGCCGACGTGCGCGGGGGCGGTCCGCGACTGGCACACCGGCGACCCGCCGCCTGGCACGGCCTGCACGACCGCGACGCCGCCGAGCCGGAGCCGCAGCGCGACGCGTCCGGCTGCGCGGCACCAGTTCTCGAAGCGCACGAGCGCCCACACGGAGCGCCCCGGGCCGATCACCCGGCGCGGCGCCTCCTCGGCCCCGAGCGGGAACGCCGACCGCCGTACGGCCGCCGTGCGGCCCCCGACGAGCACCTGCACGCTCGGCCGCGTGGGCAGCCGGCACGTGCGCTTCGACGCGATCCCGACCGAGATCATCAGCCCCTGCGTCGCTCCCTGGGCGGAAATCGTCCACTGGACGGCGTTCGCGTGGCATGGCGGGACGTGCTGCACGCGGGCACGGTAGCCTGGGTCGGCAACAGATGATCGCCCGCGCCTCACAGCTGTTTCTACCTACCCTGCGCGACGCCCCGGCCGACGCCGAGGCGGTCAGCCACAAGCTGCTCGTGCGCGCCGGCTACATCCGTCAGGTCGGGGCGGGCCTGTGGTCGTTCCTGCCGCTCGGGTGGCGCGTGCACCGCAAGGTGGAGCAGATCATCCGCGAGGAGATGGACGCGATCGGCGCGCAGGAGTTCCTCGCGCCGGTGCTGACGCCGATCGAGCTGTGGGAGGCGACCGGCCGCGACAAGATCACCGAGATCTTCCACGTCACCGACCGTGCAGGCCGGCGCTTCATGCTGCCGCTCACGCACGAGGAGACGTTCACGTTCCACGCGCGCGAGCTGCAGTCGTACAGGGAGCTTCCGCAGCTCTGGTACCACTTCCAGACGAAGGATCGCGACGAGCCCCGGCCGCGCGGCGGGCTGCTCCGCGTCCGCGAGTTCATCATGAAGGACGCCTACTCGTTCGACCGCGACGAGGAGGGCGCCTACGCCTCGTTCGAGCGCAACCGCGTCGCATACCACCGCATCTTCGACCGCTGCGGCGTCGAGGCGCACGAGGTGAAGGCGGAGAGCGGGATCATGGGCGGCGAGCTCACCTACGACTTCCTCGCGCCTTCGGGCTCGGGCGAGAACATCCTCGTCCGCTGCGAGAACGGCGACTACGCCGCCGACGCCGAGGTGGCGCGCGGCATCCCGCGGGCGCCCGAGCTTCCGCCTGCGCTCGCGGCTCCCGAGGAGATCGAGACGCCCGGCGTGACGACGTGCGAGGCGCTCGCCGAGTTCCTCGACGTCGACCTCGCCGCCACGTCGAAGGCGATGCCGGTGACGACGGAGGACGGCCGCGTCGTGCTCGCGCTGATCCGCGGCGACGATCGGCTGTCGGAGTCGAAGCTGCTCTCGGCGCTGAAGATCGGCTCCCGCCCGGCGACCGACGACGAGATCCGCGCGGCCTTCGGTGCGTCCGGCGGCTCGCTCGGCCCCGTCGGGTTCGACGGCGAGGTGATCGCCGACCTCACGCTGGCCGAGGGGCAGTTCGTCGCCGGCGCGAACAAGGACGGCTTCCATCTGCGCGGCGTCGAGGCGGGCCGGGACTACGAGGCGCGGTTCGCCGATCTCCGCGAGCCGATCGAGGGCGACCGCTGCCCCGAGTGCGGCGGTGCGCTCACCTTCCAGACCACGATCGAGGTGGGGCACATCTTCTACTTCGCCGACAAGTACAGCAAAGGCCTCGACGCGACGTTCCTCGACGAGGACGGCACCGAGAAGCCCCTGCTCGGCGGCAGCTACGGCATCGGGCCCGGGCGCGTCCTCGCAGCCGTCGTCGAGCAGCGGAACGACGAGAACGGGATCATCTGGCCGCGCTCGATCGCGCCGTACGACGTGCATCTCGTCGTGCTGAAGGGCGCCGAGGAGATCGGCGAGCAGGCGGCGGCGGCGCTCGACGCCGCAGGCCTCGACGTGCTGCTCGACGACCGCGACCAGCGGCCCGGCGAGAAGTTCGCCGACGCCGACCTGATCGGCATCCCGGTGCGCGTGACGGCGGGCAAGAAGAGCCTCGAGGACGGCGCGGTCGACGTCCGCGACCGTGCGACCGGCGAGGAGCGACGTGTCAACGTTGCCGAGCTGGGCAAGGAACTGGGCTGATGGCGAAGCGGCGGAGATACGCATCCGAGTCGTTCGGCCCCGCCGTCGAGCGCCTGATGAACGAGACCGGCGTCACCTACCGCGCGCTCGCCGCGAAGACGGGTCTCTCCGCCGGCTACCTGAACCACCTCGTGCACGGCAACCGCCCGGTGCCGTCGAACGACGTGGTCGAGACGCTCGCGTCGTCCCTCGACGTCGAGCCGGAGTACTTCCGCGAGTACCGGCTGCGCGTGATCACGGAGAAGCTGGAGGCGATGCCCGACCTCGTCGACCGGCTTTACAAACGCCTGAACGGCTAGCCCTAACCGGGAAAGCAACAAAGCGTCTTATCGAACAGGCCGGTGGGGTCCCGGCAAGCGACCACTGGGGGGTTAGGGGCCCCACCGTCCACCTTCGGGTGGACGGTGGTCGTTCTTTTCTACGGGGCGGTGAGATTCTGCGCCCAGCTGACCGAGAAGCCGCGGCCGTCCGCCGTCACGTCGCCGGGGACGGCGCCCGTGCCGGACTCGGTGTCGACGTGCCCGAAGAAGCCGCGGTTCCGGCCCCCGGTGATCAGCTCGATCGGCGTCGCCGTCCAGGGCGACGACGGCGGCGCGGCGGTGGGGCCGACGAGCGTGCCCGGCTGCGCGTTCGCGATCACGGCGGCGTTCGTGAACGTGACGGTGCCGAAGTTCGTCAGCGGCACGGTGCGGCACCGCCCGAAGGAGCCGCACTGCGAGGGGGCCTCCGCGATCCACTCGGCCGAGCCGGTGTCGAGCGGCTGGCCGGTCGTCAGCACCTTGGAGAAGCGCGTCCGCCGGGTCACGTCGCGGAGCGAGAAGGTGATCTTCTGGCCGTTCACGAGGACGGCGGCGTTGATCGTGTCGCCCGGGAAGATCTTCAGCGGGATCTTGACCGACGAGGCGGGCACGAGCTCCCACCAGGCGTAATGGCTCGGGGTCGTGGACGTGCCGTTGCAGTCCACGCCGGTGCCGAGCTGCTCGAGCGAGTTGGAGTCCTCGTCGTAGCCGCCGAGCCCCACCCAGAAGGCCGAGGACGACGCGCGGCCGGCGGTGCAGGTTGCCTTCGGCTGCACCCAGGTGCCGGTGACGTCGGTGAAGCTGACCGGGACCGTCTCGTCCGCAGCGATGACGGCGTACCCCGACCAGTTGGAGCTCACCTGGGCCGGGATCGTCGACGCGCGCGCCGCGCCGGCCGCGAGCGCGGCCGCGATGCCTGCGAGGGCCACGCTGACGAGCGTCCGGTGCACGGGCTGCACGGTAGCCGGACTGCGCGGATGCCGCCTAAGAGGTTCCTGAGGGCGGCGTCCGGTGCTGGCTCTTCAATTCACCGCTGTCCAATCGGAAAGAGGAGAGATCCACATGGCACTTACGCAGTCCCAGCTTGCGGACGCCGTCGCCGAGCGCGCCGGCCTGTCGCGGGCGCAGGCCAAGTCCGCGATCACGGCGCTCGAGGAGGTCGTGCTCGGCGAGGTCGGGAACGCCGAGAAGGTGAAGATCGGCAACCTCGTCCAGCTCACCGTCCGCCTGAAGCCGGCGACGAAGTCTCGCAAGGGCCGGAACCCGGCCACGGGCGAGGAGATCACGATCGCGGCGAAGCCGGCCTCCGTCGACGTGCGCGCCCGCGTGCTCGCGAAGACGAAGGCGGCGCTGCCGTCGGTGCAGAAGGCGAAGAAGCGCCTCGCGGCCTAGTCGTGCGGTGGGCGGCCGGTCCTGCGACCGGCAGCCCACCGTCGCTCACCCGCCGATGTGGTCGGGCTTGATCACGTAGGTGGTGCCGTCCGAGGCGTTCAGCCAGTCGTACTCGAACTGCGCGCGCTGGTAGACGTGGCGCACGGTGTCGTCGGACGGTGACGCCGGGTCGTTCGCGATCACGTCGCCGTTCGACGTGAAGCCGCGCACGACCATCAGGTGGCCCGGGGTCGAGTCGATGCTGGCGCCGTCGAGCGGGTCGTCGCTTCCGGGCGCGTTGTTCCAGGCGATCGAGACGACGATCGGGACGCCGCGCTCGATCCACTGCTCGAGCGGCACGAGCGAGGTGTACTGGCGCACCGAGCCGTCGAGCCCGTAGGACGAGGCGTACGCGGCGTTGAACGGCCAGTTGCCCGCTCCCTCGTAGGCCCAGTCGTAGGTGTGCAGCGCAGCCCAGTCGACCGACGCGTCGGCGTGGCCGTGTGCGTCGAACGTCGGGTCGGGCGGGAGCGACGCGAGGTCGGCCGGGCTGGGGCCGCGGTGCCAGTACTCGACGACCATCTCGGTCGAGGTCGGGCTGCACCAGGCCTCGCCGCCGCCGTCGAACTGCGGGTACTCGCCGGTGTGCGGGTACTGCGAGTACTGCGGCACCGGCAGGTCGATCGTGCGCGTCATGGTCGTCGCGCTCGCGGTCTTCACGAGCCCGGCCGGCGACTCGGACGTCGCGGCGACCTGACGGACGACCGGGCGCCGACCGTCGCCGTTCGTGGAGTGGAGCACCTCCTGCAGCTGGTAGGCGGTCGGCTCGTTGCCGCTGCGGGCGACGTAGGTGTCGGTGTACACCGTCCCGTTCGCGTCGCCCTGCCCGTTGACGGACGTGCGCTGGATGCTGTCGGTGCCGAACGCCCACTCGCCCATCACGTACCACTTGCTCCAGCCGTTCACGGGCGTCAGCACCCGCAGGTGCGTCTCGACCCACGTGCCGGCCGGCGTGTCGGCCTGCCAGGACGAGACGAGCTCGTGGAAGGCGAAGCCGGGCGAGTAGACGGGCGACGTCCACTCGCCGACCGTCGCCTGCGGGCGGAGCGTGAGCGCGCCGCCGCCGACGCCGATGCGCGTGGCGCCGTCGGCGTACGTGCCCGAGGCGAAGTCGCCGTGCGACGTCCACGCGTGGAAGTCGACCGGCCCGGACGAGTCGGCGTTCGCCCGGGCGGCGAAGAGCGCGGCGACGGCCGCGCAGACGAGCGTGCAGAGGAGAGCGCCGCTGCGGGCAGCGCCGTGTCTTTCAGGCCCCATCGAGTACCTCCTGGACGATGAACTCGGGGAGACGATCTCCCGGGGACGCTACTAGGTTCCGACCCAGCGCTCGCCGCGTCCGAGGTTCTGGCGGCGGCGGAGGACGACGTCGAGCGCGTCGAGCTGCTTGTCGAGCTCGTCGACGCCGGGCTGGCGTGGCGGAAGCGTGCGCAGCGTGATGCGGAGCTGCCGGACGTCGGGCGGCGAGCTCGTCCGCAGGTGCTCGCTCGCCTCGTCCGCGAGCGCCGCGGCGTGCTCGTCGCCCGCGCCGCGGAGCGCGGCTGCCAGGGCGGCGAACCCCTCGTCGAGCAGGCGCACGGCCTCGGCGGCGTCGCGCTCGAGCCCGCGCTGCTTGACGAGCAGGTGGAAGTCGCGCTGGTCGGGTGTCGACTGCGGCTGCCGCAGGACGATCGTGTTGCCGTCGGGGTCGGTCAGCAAGGACGCCCCGCCGGGCAGGTCGACGTCCGCGACCGAGAGCGTCAGGACGCCGCGGCCGGCCCGCTCGGGGTCGACGCTCAGGCGGAGCGACGCGCCGCCGTTCAGCCGCCAGATCCCCTCGTCGGCCGGTGCGCCGAGCAGGCGCTCGTACCAGGCCTGCGCCGCGGTGAGGTCGCGGACGAGGAGCTCGGCGAAGACGTGACCGACCTGCACGGGCGAATCTTGCACCTTGTTGCGGAAGGCCCTAGTACCTTCTCGTCGTGACGGCCGATCTGACCGAGCTCCTGTCGGCCCTGGTGGCGATCGACTCGGTCAACCCGTCGCTCGTCGCCGGCGGCGCCGGGGAGGCCGAGATCGCGCGGTTCGTCGAGCGCTGGGCCGGGGAGGCGGGGCTCCGGGTCGAGCGGTTCGAGGAGACGTCCGGGCGCCCGTCGCTCCTCGTTCGCGCACCGGGCGCCGGCGGCGGCCGCTCGCTGCTCCTCTGCGGCCACACGGACACCGTCAACGTCGACGGGATGACCGATCCGCACCGCCCCCGGGTCGCCGGGGGACGGCTCTACGGCCGCGGGGCGTACGACATGAAGGCGGGGCTCGCCGCGGCGCTGCTCGCGGCGCGCGAGGCGGCCCGGTTGGGGCTGCGCGGCGACGTGCTCGTCCTGGCCGTGGCCGACGAGGAGCACGCGAGTCTCGGAGTCCAGGAGGTCCTGCGCCACGTCTCTGCCGACGCCGCGGTGGTGACCGAGCCGACCGAGCTCGATGTGGTCGTCGCGCACAAGGGCTTCGTGTGGGCCGAGGTCGAGGTGACCGGCCGGCCGGCGCACGGCTCGCGGCCGCACCTCGGCGTCGACGCGATCGTGAAGATGGGGCGGATCCTCGGCGAGCTCGAGCAACTCGACCGGTCGCTGGCCGGGCGGACGCATCCGCTGCTCGGCCGCGCGTCGGTCCACGCTTCCGTGATCGAGGGCGGCGTCGAGATGTCGAGCTACCCGGGCCGCTGCACCCTCGGCCTCGAGCGGCGCACCCTGCCCGGCGAGACCGCCGAGAGCGTCGCCGCGGAGCTCGAGGAGCTCCTCGCTCGCTGCCGTGCCGCGGATCCCGAGCTGGAGGCCTCGGTGCGGATCGGCCTCGCCCGCGACCCGTTCGAGATCGACCCCGATGAGGAGCTCGTGGCGCTCCTCCTCGACTCCGCGGGCGAGGTGCTCCCCGAGCGTCCACGGGTCGGCGGCGCGAGCTACTGGGCCGACTCGGGCCTCGTCGCGGCCGCTGGCATCCCGACCGTCCTCTTCGGGCCGGGAGGGGAGGGCGCGCACGCGGTCGAGGAGTGGGTGAGCCTGGCGGACAGCGACGCGGTCTTTCTGACCCTCGTCGCGCTCGCGCGGCGCTTCTGCGCATGAGGGCGGTCGTCAACCCGGCGTTCGAGCCGGCGGCGGTCGTACCGCCCACCGACGAGGCGGCCGGCTTCCACCGGAGCCTCCCGGGCTACGCGCCGACCCCGGTGCGTTCGCTCGACGCAGCGGCCGGGGAGCTGGGGCTCGCCGCAGTCCTCGTGAAGGACGAGTCGAGCCGGCTCGGGTTGCCGGCCTTCAAGATCCTGGGCGCTTCCTGGGCGGTCGAGCGCGCGCTCCGCCTGGAGCCCGACACGCGGCTCCTCGTCGCGGCAAGTGCCGGGAACCACGGCCGTGCCGTCGCGCACGCCGCCGCCGGCCGCGGGCTCGCCTGCCGGATCTACCTGCCCGGGCGGTCGCTGCCGGTACGGCAGGCCGCGATCGCCTCGGAGGGCGCCGAGGTGGTCGTCGTCGACGGGAGCTACGAGGACGCCGTGCACGCGGCCGCCGTGGCGGCGGGCGAGCCGGGCGCCGTCCTGATCGCGGACGTCGGCGTGGACGGTCCGGCCGGATGGGTGATCGACGGCTACCAGACCCTGTTCGCAGAAGCTGCCGGGCAGGCGACCTTCGACCTGATCCTGGTGCCGGTCGGCGTCGGATCGCTCGCCGCGGCCGCCGCCCGGCACGGCGCGGCCGCGGGTGTCCGCGTCGTCGGCGTCGAGCCTGCGACCGCCGCGTGCCTGACCGCGTCGCTCGTGCACGGCGCACCGGTCCCGGTGCCGACGCCCGGGACGACGATGGCGGGCCTCGACTGCGCCGAGGTCTCCGCCGCGGCCTGGCCGACGCTCCACCGCGGCATCGCGGGCATGGTCACGATCGGGGACGACGAGGCGGCGGCCGCGATGGCGACGCTCGCCTCGGCCGGTCTCGCGATCGGCGAGTCGGGCGCTGCGCCGCTCGCGGGGCTCGTCGCCCTCCAGACCGACGTGCGGTGCACGGAGCTGCGGACGAGCATCGGTCTCCGCCCGGCGACTCGCGTGCTCCTGATTGCATCCGAGGGCCGCACCGCCTCCGGCCTGATGTGACGTCCGTCAGGCCGAATCGCTGACACACGCCTCTACCGGACGACGCCCGGCGCGGCGACCATGGTGGGACGAAACCGAAGGGAGCCTGAATGCATCGCACTCGCCGCCGTCTCGCCACCGTCGTGCTCGCGCCCGCCGCCGCGCTCGCCGCGTGGGGGGTCGTCCGGTCGATCGGCGTCGACCTGACGGTCTCGACGGGCAGCGGCACCGTCGGAGCAGCAGACGTCGTCGCTGCGGCGACCGTCGTCTCGCTCCTCGCCTGGGCCGTCGCGGCCCAGCTCGAGCGCCGCGTGCACAGCCCGCGCCGCTGGTGGGCGTTCCTCACCTCGGCGGGGCTGGCCCTGTCGATCACCGGCCCGACCTATCTCGCCGACGGAGGGAGCGCCGTCGCGCTCATCGGCCTCCACTTCGTCACCGCCGCGGTCGTGATCGCCGGGCTCGGCGGGACGCTGCCGTGGCGCGGGCCGGCGACGAGCGAGCCGGTACGCGCATGAAGACGTACTCGACCGCCGCTGGCCGGAGGCGCCGGGCGCCGCTGCTCGTCGCGGCCGCCGTCGTCGTGGCGGTTGCCGCCGGAGCGTGGGCGATCGCAGGGCGCTCGGGCGGGCCGAGCGCCGATCGGGCAGCCACGGCGTTCGCAGCCGGATTGACGCGCGGCAACTTCCGCGACGTGCCGTTCGCCAACGCCCCGACGGATGACGCGACGATCGAGTACCTGCGGCTCGTGAGCGGCCTCGGCAAGGCGCACGTGGCGGCTCACGTGGTCGCCACCGAGACGGACGGGAGCCGCGGGACCGCACGGCTTCGCGTGCGCTGGTCGCTCCCGGGTGCGAGCTGGTCGTACGTCGCCCGGGTCGCTCTGGCCCGGCACGACGGCGGCTGGGCCGTCCGCTGGCAGGCGGCCGACGTGCACCCTCGCCTCCGCGACGGGGACCGGCTCGAGCTGGAGCGCGTCCCCGCGCCCCGCGGCCGGATCCTCGGAGCAGGCGGCAGCGTGCTCGTGAAGGAGCGGCCCGTCGTCGACGTCGGCGTCGAGCCCGCGCGGGTCCGCAACGTCGCGGCTTTGACCAAGCGCCTCTCGGCGCTGCTCGGAGTCGAGGCTGCGCCGCTCGCGAAGCGCATCCGCGCTGCGAAGCCGCACGCCTTCGTCGACGTGATCACCCTTCGCCGCGAGGACTACGAAGCGCTTCGCAGCCGCCTCTACCCGCTCGCCGGGACGGTCTTCCTGACGGGATCGCTGCCCCTCGCCCCGACGCGGACGTTCGCGCGGGCGCTGCTCGGCTCGGTCGGGCCTGCGACGGCCGAGTTGGTGAACGCGTCGCACGGCCGGCTCCAGGCCGGCGACCTGGCCGGGCTGTCCGGCCTGGAAGCGCAGTACGACGCGCGGCTCGCGGGACGGCCGGGGCTCGAGGTGGAGGCGCGCGGAGACGGCGGCTCCGTCGTGCTCTTCCGACGGGCGCCGGTAGCCGGCCGGGCGGTCGCGACCACGCTCGACGAGCGAGTCCAGCGCGCCGCGGACGCGGCGATCGCGGGCGTCCGTCAGCCGAGCGCGCTCGTCGCGCTCGACGTCGCGAGCGGCGACGTCGAGGCGGTCGCGGTCGGCCCGGACGGCGGGGGCTACGATCTCGCGCTCGAAGGCCGCTATCCGCCGGGCTCGGGCTTCAAGATCGTCACGACCCAGGCGCTCCTCGCCGGCGGACTGGCGACGGAGGACGTCGTCTCGTGCCCCGCTGTCAGCGTCGTCGACGGGAAGTCGTTCCACAACGCGGAGCACGAGGTGCTCGGCGACGTGCCGTTCCACGTCGCGTTCGCGCGCTCCTGCAACACCGCGTTCGTCGGCCTGGCGAGCAGGCTCCCGTTCGCGGCCGAGTCCCGGGCCGCGTCGCTGTTCGGGATCGGCGGGGACTGGCGCCTCGGCGTCCCCGTGTTCTCGGGTAGCGCGCCGGTTGCGAGCGACGCCGTCGATCGCGCCGCGGCGTCGTTCGGTCAGGGGCGCGTGCTCGTCAGCCCGCTCGCGATGGCGAGCGTGGCCGCGAGCGTCGCCCGCGGCTACTGGCGGCAGCCGCGGCTCCTGTCGGCCCCTTCTGTGAAGGCCGCGCCCGACGGCCCTCCCATCGCCGGTGCCTCGACGCTGCGCGAGCTGATGCGGGAGGTGGTCGTCTCCGGGACGGGGACGGCAGCGGCCTCCGTCCCCGGGGCGCCGGTCTACGGCAAGACCGGCACCGCGGAGTACGGCACCGACGTGCCGCCGCGAACACACGCCTGGTTCGTCGGCTGGCAGGGCGGAATCGCGTTCGCCGTGCTCGTCGCCGACACGAAGGACGGCTTCGGCGGCGACGTTGCCGCGCCGATCGCCGCGGCGTTCCTGGCTTCGCTCGGCCGTGGGTAGCGTGAGGCCGGTGCCGGGGGTCGCAGAGGAGCAGGGTTGGCTCGAGCGGTCGTCCTGAACGGCGGGTCGAGCTCCGGCAAGTCGTCGATCGCGCTGTGCCTCCAGGAGCTGCTCGACGAGCCGTGGGCCAGGCTCGGGGTGGACGACCTCGTCGGCCCGGGGTGGAGGCCGGTCGAGTCGGCCTGGTACCGCGGAGTCGCAGCGATGGCACGCGCCGGTCTCGGCGTGATCGTCGAGGAGGTGCTGCTCGACGGAGGGGCGGGCCAGCGGCGGGTCGCCGGCCTGCTCGGCGACGTGGCGGTGGTGTGGGTCGGCGTGCTCTGTCGCGTCGAGGTCGCGGCGGGTCGGGAGGCTCGACGCGGCGACCGGGTTGCCGGCATGGCGGCCGACCAGGCGGTGCGGGTACACGAAGGCGTGCGGTACGACGTCACCGTCGACACGTCGTCTTCGTCGCCCGAGGAGTGTGCGCGCCAGATCGCGGCTCAGATCGCCCGTACGGAGAGCCGGCCGCTGGCGACGCTGGCTCTTCGGTCGCGCTCGGCCGAGCTGCGCCGGGCCTGCGTCGACGACGTTCCGGCCTCGTCGCGCTCCTCGCGGCCGACCCGATCGGGAGCTCGCGCGAGCGCGCCGACGACCCGAGCCGGTACCGATCGGCGTTTCAGGCTCTCGACGACGACCCGGGCGAGCTGCTGGTGGTCGCCGTCTCCTCGGGCGCGGTCGTCGCGACCTGCCAGTTGAGCTTCCTGCCCGGCCTGGCGCGGGGCGGTGCCGTGCGTCTCCAGCTGGAGGGCGTCCGCGTGCGTGAGGACTACCGCAACGAGGGCCTCGGCCGCGCGATGGTCGAGTGGGCCGTCGGCGAGGCGCGGCGGCGGGGGTGCGCGCTCGTCCAGCTGACGAGCGACAAGCGGCGCAGCGATGCGCGTCGCTTCTACGAGCGCCTCGGCTTCGTCGCGTCGCACGAGGGGTTCAAGGTGCAGCTTTGAGCGGAGGCGCTTGGTACCGTGTCGGCGTCGCGGGGCGTGGCGCAGCCTGGTTAGCGCGCTAGTCTGGGGGACTAGACGCCAACCGCATGGTTAAGCCATTCAGTCCAGCTTCGCGGCAAAAAGTGGCAGAACGGAACGTGGCTCAGCGAGCGCCGTACGGAATGAGCTAGGTCATGCCTGCCGGAGCAGCTCGCGGTACTGCCGGTATCCCAGCGATCCCAACCAGTGCGTCGTGTCGACGGCTCGCTCGTACGCCTCAATATTCCCCGACGTCATCGCCACCCGCAGAACCTCGAAGGTCTGCTCGTCCCATAGGTCGTAAGACCATTCCGTCCGCTCGGCTTCCAGGATCCGACGCAGTACCTCGACTGAACGGGTTGGCTCTTCACGGGCTAACGATGGGAGCGACTCGATGACTGCGAATAGAGGATCGGGCTTCACTCCTAGATCCAAGAGGTCGGAGAGACTCCCGAGTCGCCACTGAGCGGGGAGGGCTTCTGACCTCATCCACCAGGCCAGGGGCGCCAACTCATCTACCGTGCCAGACGCTACCGCCCGGTCGCGCGCGAAGTCCCAGAAGCCGAGGAGACGCTCCCTCACGTCGGCCTCGAGTTCGGGAAGCTCGCCAACCGACCGCCCGACGAAATCGATCACGTGTCGGTGAATGTCGGAGGCGGCGTTTTCCCAGTAGGTGGTGAAGAGCTCATCGTCGAGCGCGACCTTCGCTCTCCAGTAGAAGGACGCGAGGTGTTCGCCGAGATGAGCCTGGGGTGCCTCATCCCAGCGGAATCCATGGCCCGGCTCGCCTGCGAGCTCGGCCGATCGCACGTATATGTCGCCGAGAGCGGTGAGCAATTCGTCGTACGGGCGCGTGTAGATCACGTAGGCGCCCCATGCTGCTTCTCGGAGTGCCGTGTCCTCGGCGGGGAAGATCTGCGAAGCGTGCTGTTGTGCCCAGCTGGTATCGAGGACGAAGAGCGATGCGTAGTGATGACCGATCGCCGCACGGACGGCGACGGAAGGGTCAAGAGTTGGGTCGAGGTGGTTCTGGAGGAGTGCCGCGAGCTCTGGGGCGCTAGATGAGAGGAGCCCGTCGGTCGGCTCGGCT
>DASZWR010000007.1:0-13285 GCA_035546215.1 Gaiellaceae bacterium
TTCCTCGCCTCGCTCGAGGCGGAGCCCGGCCGGCTCGAGCAGGTCGAGGGCGAGCTGGAGGAGCTCGCCGACCTGAAGCGCCGCCACCGCGTCCAGACCTACGCCGAGCTGCTCGAGCGCGGCGCCGAGGCGCGCGCCGAGCTCGGCGCGCTCGACGACGGCCACGACCCGGTGCGGGCGGCCGAGGCGGCGCTCGACGAGGCGCAGGCCGCGGTCGACAAGCTGCACGCCCGCCTGCGCAAGGCGCGCCGCGCGGCCGCCGGGCCGTTCGCGGCCGCGGTCGCCGGGGAGCTGCGCGGGATCGGGATGGGCGACGGCGAGTTCCAGGCCGTGCTGAGCGAGCGCGACCCGGGGCCGACCGGCGCCGACGAGGTCGCGTTCCTCGTCCGCCCGAACGCCGGGCTCCCGTTCGGCCCCGTCGCCGAGACCGCCTCGGGCGGCGAGCTCTCGCGCGTCGCGCTCGCGATCGCGGCCGTGGCCGGGGGAGAGACGATGGTCTTCGACGAGATCGACGCCGGGATCGGCGGCACCACGGCCCACGCGGTCGCCGAGACGCTGCGCCGCCTGGCGGAGCGGGCCCAGGTCGTCACGATCACCCACCTGCCGCAGATCGCGACGGCCGCCGACCGGCATTTCCGGGTCGAGAAGGTGCCCGGCGACCCGACGCACACCCGCATCGAGCCCCTGGACGACGCGCAGCGTCGCGACGAGCTCGAGCGGATGCTCGGCGGGGCCGAGTTCCTCGCGTCCCTCGAGCGGTGAACAGCGCGACGCTGGAGCTGCTCGCGCCGCGCGCGGACGTATGGGCGTTCCTCGCCGAGCCGTACCACCTGGCCGACTGGTGGCCCGGGATCACGGGCGTCGAGCCCGACCGGCGCGGCTTCGCGCCCGGCGCGCGCTGGAAGGTGCACGCCCGCAAGCAGAACCTCTTCACGGGCGCCCGGACGGTCGAGACGATGCTGCTCGTCCGCGACGTCGCGCCGTACGAGCGCTGGTCGTTCCAGGTGCTCTCCCCGAAGCTCGAGGCCGAGGTCCGCCTCCGCGCGGTCGCCGACGACCGCACCGAGGTGACCGTCGTCGTCAGCGCTGGCAACGCGAAGCGTGCCGTGAAGCGGCTGTACGACCTCGTGCAGACCGCGGCGGGCCTCTAGCCGACTCGGTCCCTACCATCCCGCGGGTGATTCGCCCGGCCGCACTGGTAAGATGGAGTCCCGTGAGTCGTTCCACGGGGAGATGCGTGTAGGTGGCCAAGTACGTCTTCGTCACCGGCGGCGTCGTCTCGTCTCTCGGCAAGGGCATCACCGCAGCCTCGCTCGGCCGTCTCCTGAAGGCGCGCGGGCTGAAGGTGCAGGTCCAGAAGTTCGATCCGTACATCAACGTCGACCCGGGCACGATGAGCCCGTTCCAGCACGGCGAGGTGTTCGTGACCGAGGACGGCGCCGAGACCGATCTCGACATCGGCCACTACGAGCGCTTCATCGACGAGAACCTCTCGCGCGCCGCCAACCACACGGCCGGCGCCGTCTGGGACCGCGTGCTGCGCAAGGAGCGGAAGGGGGAGTACCTCGGCTCGACGGTGCAGGTGATCCCGCACATCACGAACGAGATCAAGTCGCGTATCCGCTCGGTCGCCGAGGCGTCGAGCACCGACGTCGTGATCACGGAGATCGGCGGCACGGTGGGCGACATCGAGTCGCAGCCGTTCCTCGAGGCGATCCGCCAGTTCCGCCGGGAGGCGGGGCCCGAGAACGTCCTGTACCTGCACGTCACGCTCGTGCCGTACATCGAGACGGCCGGTGAGCTGAAGACGAAGCCGACGCAGCACTCGGTCAACGAGCTCCGCCGCATCGGTATCCACCCGGACATCCTCGTCTGCCGCTCCACCGAGCCGCTGCAGCGGGACATCCGCGACAAGATCGCGCTCTTCGCCGACGTCGACGTCGACGCCGTGATCACGAACTCCGACGTCCCCGACGTCTACCTCGTCCCGCTCGACCTGCGCGAGCAGGGCCTCGACGAGCTCGTCTGCCGCAAGCTCGGCATCGACGCGCCCGAGCCCGACATGACCGACTGGATCGAGCTGACGGAGCGCATCAACGAGCGCAAGGAGTCGATCGAGATCGCGCTCGTCGGCAAGTACGTGAAGCTGCACGACGCGTACCTGTCGGTGCACGAGGCGCTGAAGCACGCGGGCATCCACAACGGCTGCCGCGTCCACGTGCGCTGGGTCGACGCCGAGGACATGACGCTCGAGGAGGCGCGCGCCGAGCTGGCGGGCGTCGACGGCGTGCTCGTCCCGGGCGGGTTCGGCTCACGCGGCTGGGAGGGGAAGATCCTCGCCTGCCGCGTCGCGCGCGAGGACGAGATCCCGTACCTCGGCATCTGCCTCGGCATGCACGTCGCCGTCTCGGAGTTCGCGCGCCACGTCGTCGGTCTCGACGGCGCCAACTCGACCGAGATGGATCCCGAGACACCGTACCCGGTGATCGACCTGCTCCCCGAGCAGAAGGAGGTCGAGGACCTCGGCGGCACGATGCGGCTCGGCGCCCAGGCGGTCGAGCTCGCCGACGAGACGCGCACCCGCGAGGTCTACGGCGGCCAGGCGTCGATCGCAGAGCGCCACCGCCACCGCTACGAGGTCAACAACGCGTACCGGCAGCAGCTCGTCGATCACGGCCTCGTGATCAGCGGGACCTTCCAGGAGGGACGGCTCGTCGAGATCATCGAGCTGCCCGACCATCCGTGGTTCGTCGCGTCGCAGTTCCACCCCGAGTTCAAGTCGCGGCCCACCCGGCCCGCGCCGCTCTTCCGCGAGTTCGTCGCGGCCGCGCTCGACCGCTCGCGCTCCCGCGCCGGCGTCGTCGCGCGCTGATCGCCTACACGCCGACCGAGACGAAGACGGGCATCCCGGCCACCATCGCACCGCCGGCGCGGTAGGCGAAGGTCACGAGCGTCCCGTCCTTGCGGCGCAACTCGATGCTTCCCTCCGCGGCCCCGTTCTCGAGCAGCTGCTGCGAGCCGGGCCGGTTCTCGGCGAGGTCGTCCACGCGCAGTGCGAGGAGCTCCTCGCGCGAGTAGCCGACGAGCTCGCACGCGCGGCGGTTGACGGCGACGTAGCGGCGATCCTCGTCCGCCACGAAGACGGGCAAGGGGCCGTTGTCCACCGCTTCGCCGAGCAGCGAGGCCTGGATGAGGGGATCCGCCGCGCTCACGGAGTCCACAGATTGCAGCAGATTCTCCTGTCGCTTTCAAACCCGACGCGACCGCCCACTAGGATCAGGGCCGGTGCCGCCCGACGTCCTCGACCTCTTCTGCGAGCTGGCGGCGGTGCCGAGCCCCCCGGGCGAGGAGCGCCCGGTCGCAGACCTCGTGCTCGGCTACCTGCGCGATTGCGGGCTCACCGCCGACGAGGACGGCGCCGGCCCCGGCATCGGGTCGAACATGGGCAACGTCTACGCCCGGCTCGAGCCGACCGCCGAGGGCGAGCCGATCTTCCTCTGCGCGCATCTCGACACGGTGCCGCCGACCGCGGCGATCGAGCCGGTGGTGGACGACGGCGTCGTCCGGAACGGGGCGGGGACGATCCTCGGCGCCGACGACAAGGCGGCGGTCGCGGCGATGCTCGAAGGTGTCCGCCGGCTCCTCGCCGAAGGCCGCCCGCACGCGGGGATCGAGCTGCTCTTCACCCCGAAGGAGGAGGTCGGCCTCGTCGGCGCCTACGCGTTCGACCACACGCGGCTGCACGCGCGGACGGGCTACGTGTACGACCAGGCGGCGCCGATCGGCACGGTGATCCTCGGCGCGCCGTTCTCGCAGTCGCTCGAGGTCACCTTCCACGGTCGGGCGGCGCACTCCGGCATGCACCCCGACGACGGGCGCTCGGCGATCGCCGCGGCGGCGCGCGCGATCTCGGAGATGCGGCTCGGGCGCGTCGACGAGGAGTCGACCGCGAATGTCGGGACGATCCAGGGCGGCACGGCCACGAACATCGTCCCCGAGTGGTGCACCTTCGTCGCCGAGGCCCGCTCGCACGACGAGCGGAAGCTCTCCGACCTGATCCAGGAGATGCAGGACGCGATCACCTTCGCGGCCGGCGTCGCCGAGTGCGACGTCGAGACGATCGCGCGCAAGAGCTACCGCGGCTACCGGTTCGCGAAGTCGGATCGCGCGGTGGCCCTCGCCGCCGACGCGCTCGCGCGCTGCGGCCGGGAGGTGGTCTACGAGCTCTCGGGCGGGGCCGCCGACGCCAACGTCTTCAACGAGCGCGGGCTCGAGTGCGTGAACCTCGCGAACGGCATGACCGACATCCACACGCCGAACGAGCACATCGCTGTCGCCGACCTCGAGGCGATGGTCGACGTGACGCTCGCCCTCGTCGAGGCGGCCCGCGCCTGATGGAGGAGCGCCGCCTCGGCCCGGTCGTCGGCCTCGGCACGTGGAGCACGTTCGACCACGACGCCCGGCTCGCGGCGCAGGTCGTCGAGGCCGCGTTCGGCGCCGGCACCCGGCTCTTCGACAGCTCGCCGATGTACGGCGGCGCCGAGGCGTCGCTGTCGGCCGCGCTCGCGGCGAGGCGGGACGAGGCGATCGTTGCCACGAAGATCTGGGCGCAGTCGGTCGAGGAGGGCCGCGAGCAGTTCCGCCGCCAGCTCGACTGGTACGGCGGGCGGGTGGACGTCGAGCAGATCCACAACCTCGCCGCCTGGCGCGAGCAGCTGGCCTGGCTCGAGCGCGAGGAGGGGACGATCGGCCGGCTCGGGGTCACGCACTACCGGGCGTCCGCGCTGCCCGAGCTCGCCGCGGCACTGCGAACGCGCAAGTTCCAGGTACTGCAGGTGCCGTACAACCCGTGGGAGCGCGAGTGCGAGGAGGAGCTCCTGCCGCTCGCGGAGGAGCTCGGCGTGGCGGTGATCGCGATGCGGCCGCTCGGGGGCTCCGAGGAGCGCGGACGGCGCCGGCTGGAGCTGAGCGACCGCGACCGCGAGGCGCTCGGGGTCGAGACGTGGGCGCAGGCGCTCCTCTCCTGGGCGCTCGCCGACCCGCGGATCGACAGCGTCATCCCGGCGACGTCGAATCCCGAGCGCGCCGCGTCCAACGCGCGCGTGGTCGCGCTCGACGACGAGCAGCGGCGGCTCGTCGAGCGCCTCGCTCAGTAGAAGAGCGGCAGCCGCACGAGGCTCAGCAGCTCCTCGCCCACCAGGTAGCGGCGGAGGTTCTCGGCGAAGAGCTCGACGATCCGCTCGTTCTCGTGCCTCGAGAGCGCGGCCGTGTGCGGGCTGACGATCACGTTCTCGAGCGTCCAGAAGGGGCTCTCGGGCGGCAGCGGCTCCCGGGCGAACACGTCGAGCGCCGCACCCGCGAGGTGGCCGCGCTCGAGCGCCTCGGCGAGCGCCGTCTCGTCGACCACCGCGCCGCGGCCGACGTTCACGAAGATCGCCCCGCGCTTCATGGCCGCGATCCGGTCGCGGCCGATCAGCCCGCGCGTCTCCTCGGTGAGCGGCAGCGTGACGACCACCGCGTCCGCCTGCGGCAGGAGCGCGTCCAGGTCGCCTTCCCGGCGGCGCACGGCGAGCACCCGCATCCCGAACGCCTCGGCAAGCCGCGCGACCTCGCGGCCGATCGCGCCGAGGCCCACGACGAGCACCGTCAGCCCGCGCAGCTCCGGCACCGGGAAGTGCTCCCGCCAGATGCGGTCGCGCCGGTCGCGCTCGAGCTGCGGCAGGCCCTTCGCGAACGCGAGGATCCCGAAGATGCTCCACTCGGCGAGCGGCGTCGCGTGCACGCCCGACGAGCTCGCCCACCGGATCCGGTCGAGCTCCTCCCGGCTCAGGCCGGCCTGCGCGAGCTGCTGGCCGGCGCCGGCGAAGATCGCCTGCACGAAGCGCAGGTTCGGCGCCGTCCGCACCGCCCAGGCGATCTGGGCAGGGTCCTCGCGCGGGAACCCGAACAGCACCTCCGCTCCGGCGACGAGCTCCGTGAACCGCTGCTGCTGCTCGGGCGTCCGTTCCCAGGCAGGGTCGCCGATGTGGTCGCACGGGTAGCGGGGCGGGGGGAGCAGCTCGGGCTCGAAGCGGACGTCGAGCCGGTCGTCGACGGCGCGCACGCGGTCGACCAGCTCCGGCTCGACGGGTGTGGCGATCACGACCGGGACCATTGGGCAAGATCTTGCCTATGGCGCTGTACGAGGGGCCGGTGTTCAGCGTGGAGCGGCGCGACGGGCGCGACGTCGTCGTGCACGGGCCCGCCGTCGCGATCGTCGCCGTCGACCGCGACGAGCAGGTGACGCTCGTCCGGCAGGAGCGCGTACCGGCCGGCGGCAAGCTGCTCGAGCTGCCCGCAGGCGGGATCGAGGACGGCGAGTCGCCGCTCGAGTCGGCGCGGCGGGAGCTCGCGGAGGAGACGGGCCTGCACGGCGGCGACTGGCAGGAGGTGGCGACGGTCTTCACGACGCCCGGCTACTCGGACGAGAAGATGCACCTCTTCCTCGCCACCGGGCTCGAGCAGGGCGAGGCGTCGCCGGAGAGCTCCGAGGACATCGAGCTCGTGCGGGTGCCGCGCGCGGAGATCCCTGCGCTCGTCGCGGAGATCGAGGACGCGAAGACGCTTGCCGGCCTCCTCACCCTGCTTCGACTGTAGGCTTCCGCGCGGCATGAGGATCGGAGTCGCCAAGGAGATCAAGCCCGACGAGTACCGCGTGGCGCTCACGCCGGCCGGCGCACTCGAGCTGACGCAGCGCGGGCACGAGGTGACGATCGAGCAGGGGGCCGGCATCGGCAGCGCGTTCCCCGACGAGGCCTACGAGCGCGTCGGCGCGAAGATCGGGTCCGTCGACGAGGTCTGGGAGCAGTCGGAGCTCGTCCTCAAGGTCAAGGAGCCGATCCGGCCGGAGTACCGCCGGCTGCGCGAAGGGCTGATTCTCTTCACCTACCTGCACATCGCGGCCGACGAGCCGCTCACGCGCGCGCTGATCGACTCCGGGATCACCGCGGTCGCCTACGAGACAGTGGAGGTCGGCCGGTCGCTGCCGCTGCTCGCGCCGATGTCCGAGGTCGCGGGGAGGCTCGCGCCGCAGGCGGGCGCGCATTTCCTGGAGAAGCCGGTCGGCGGCCGCGGGCTGCTGCTCGGCGGTGTCCCCGGCGTCGCCCCGGGCAAGGTCGTGGTCGTCGGCGGCGGCGTGGTCGGATACAACGCGGCGGTGATCGCGCTCGGGCTCGGCGCCCAGGTGACGATCCTCGAGCGCTCGATCGACCGCATGCGCCACCTGGAGGAGGTGCTGCACGGCCGGGTCTCGCTGATGATGAGCTCGAGCCTGCAGGTCGCAGCGTCGATCGAGGACGCCGACCTCGTCGTCGGCGCCGTGCTGATCCCGGGCGCCGTGGCGCCGAAGCTCGTGACCCGCGAGATGATCTCGTCGATGCGGGAGGGCGCGGTCGTCGTCGACGTGGCGATCGACCAGGGCGGCTGCTTCGAGACGTCGCACGCCACGACCCACGCCGATCCGGTGTACGTGGTCGACGGCGTCACGCACTACTGCGTCGCGAACATGCCGGGCGCGGTCCCGATCACGTCGACCAAGGCGCTGACGAACGCGACGCTGCCGTACATCGAGGCGATCGCGAACCACGGGCTTGCCGCCGCGGTCGAGGCCGACCCGGCGCTCGCCAAGGGCGTCAACGTGATCGACGGCAAGCTCACCTACGAAGCGGTCGCCGAGGCGCACGGCCTCGACTACACGCCGCTCGCCGAGGTCGCTTAGGCCTTCTTGCTGGGCGCCGGGCTCAAGCGCACGACCAGCCAGGTCACGCCGGCGGCGAGCGCGACGATCGCGACGATGAAGACCGCGATCCCGATGATTCCCAGAACCGTCACGGCACTAGGATAGCCCGGGATATGCCCAGGGCATGCGTGATCGTGCTGGACGCGGTCGGGGCGGGCGAGTTGCCCGACGCCGCCGAGTTCGGCGACGAGGGGTCGAACACCCTCGCGAACGTCGCGACGGCGGTCGGCGGCCTCGACCTGCCGACCCTCGAGGCGCTCGGCCTCGGGAACATCGAGCCGCTCCAGGGGTGCGCGCCGCAGCCGGGCGCCCCGGCGATCGCCGGCAAGCTCCTCGAGCGCTCGAAGGGGAAGGACACGACGACCGGCCACTGGGAGCTGATGGGCGTCGTGACGCCGCAGGCGATGCCGACCTACCCGCTCGGCTTCCCCGACGAGGTGATCGACCCGTTCATGAACCGCACGGGCCGCGGCGTGCTCGGCAACAAGCCCGCGAGCGGCACGGAGATCATCCAGGAGCTCGGCGAGGAGCACCAGAAGACGGGCAAGTGGATCGTCTACACGAGCGCGGACTCGGTGTTCCAGATCGCCGCGCACGAGGAGACGGTGCCGCTCGAGGAGCTGTACGACGCGTGCCGCACCGCGCGCGAGATCCTCACCGGCAAGCACGCCGTCGGCCGGGTGATCGCGCGGCCGTTCCTCGGCTCGCCCGGGCACTACGAGCGGACGGCGAACCGGCACGACTTCTCGCTGACACCGAAGCAGCCGAACTACCTGTCGCTCGTCCGCGACGCGGGCCACAAGGTCTACGGCGTCGGGAAGATCGGCGACATCTTCGCGCACCAGGACATCGACGAGGAGTTCCCGACGAAGTCGAACGTCGACGGCATCCAGCGCACCGAGGAGCTGCTCCGCTCGGTCGACGACGGCCTCGTCTTCACGAACCTCGTCGAGACCGACTCGCTGTGGGGCCACCGGAACGACCCGGTGAACTTCCACCGCTGCCTGCAGGACTTCGACCGCCGGCTGCCCGACCTGCTCGACGCGCTGCGCCCGGGCGACCTGCTCATCCTCACGTCCGACCACGGCTGCGACCCGACGACGCCGTCGACGGATCACAGCCGCGAGCACGCGCTGCTCCTCGCCTACGTCGAGGGCCGCAACGCTGCCGGGCGGATCCACGAGAACGGCGAGTTCGCCGACGTGGGCGCGACCGTGAACGCCTGGCTCGGCGGCAAGTCCGCGCCGCGCGGCGTCCCCGGCGCCGCCTTCGTGGAGCCGTGAGCGGGCGCGAGCTCGAGCTCCGTCTCGACAGCCCGCTCCTCGTTCGGTGGGAGTTCGCGAGCGAGGAGCGCCTCGCGACCCGCAACGCCATCTACCGGCAGCTCATCGAAGGCGTGAACGCCGAGGACCTCGTCGTCGAGGCGGTCGTCGAGGCGCGGCCCGCGACGGTGCTCGACGCCGGCTGCGGCGCCGGCGAGATCGGCGAGCGGATCCGCGACGAGCTCGGCGCCCGGGTCGTCGCGCTCGACTCCTCCGAGCGGATGGTCGCGCTCGCGCGGGAGCGCGGGCTCGAGGCGACGGTCGGCGACATCCAGGAGCTGCCGTTCCCCGACGCCTCGTTCGACTGCGTCGTGGCCGCGTGGGTGCTGTACCACGTCCCGAACCGCAGCCAGGCGCTCGCCGAGTGCGCGCGCGTCCTGCGACCGGGCGGACGCTTCGTCGCGGGGACGCTCGCCGACGACAACCTCGCCGACCTCTGGCAGCTCCTCGGGGCGCCGACCACCCGGCGGCTCACGTTCTCGTCGGCGAACGGCGCCGAGCAGGTCGCCGAGCGCTTCGCCGACGTCGAGGCGCGCGAGGCGCACGGCGTGGTCGTCTTCCCGGACGCGGCCGCGATGCGCCGGTTCGCCGCCGCCGACATCACGCGCTCGTTCGCCGCCGCGAACGTCCCGGAGCTGCAGGAGCCGTTCCGGGCGCGCAGCCACCACACCGTGTTCGTCGGAAGGAAGCCGCTCTGACGCGGCACGACCTCCCGGCCGAGCCCGTTTCTCCGTCTGGCGCGCGAAGCGGAAGCTCGGTCTGCACGGCGAAGAAGAAAGCGCAATGACGCGCTTCGATGATCCGCAGGTCGTGCAGAGCCAGTACGCGAGCGAGGCGAACCTCCGCGCGCGGCAAGCGCTCTGGGCCGACGTCGAGGGCGAGAACGCGCCGGTCGTCCTGGAGCGGGTGCTTCGCTCGCTCGCACCGCTCGGAGACGTCGTCGAGGTCGGGGGCGGACAGGGCGAGCTCGCCGAGCGGATGCAGTCGGAGTTCGGAGGACGGGTCAGCTTCGTCGACCAGTCAGAGCGCATGGTCGAGCTGGCACGCGAACGCGGAGTCGAGGACGCGCAGGTCGGCGACGTGCAGGATCTGCCGTTCGCCGACGCGTCGTTCGACGTCGCGGTCGCAGCGTGGATGCTCTACCACGTGGCCGACCTCGAGCGCGGTCTCGCGGAGCTGGCACGGGTGCTGCGGCCGGGTGGGAAGCTGATCGCCGTCACCGTCTCACTCCGGCACCTCGAGGAGCTTCGCGCCCTGATCGGCGTCGACTCCGTGGTGGAAGGACTCTTCAACTCGGAGACCGGCGAGGCTTCGCTGCTCCGGCACTTCTCGGGCGTCGAGCGTCACGACACCGAGATCACGGCCGTCGTGCGCGACCGCGCCGTTCTCGACGGGTATCGCGCCTCGCTCTCCTACGAGACACGCCCGGTCCCCGAGGACGTGCCGCTTCCGTTCCGGGTCTCGGGGCGCTCCACGATCTTCGTCGCCACAAAGTGATCAGGCCGGCCGAGCTCATCCAGCGCAAGCGCGACGGCGAGGAGCTGCCGGACGGCGAGCTCGCGGAGCTCGTGCTCGGCTACGCGCGCGGCGACGTGCCCGACTACCAGATGGCCGCGTTCTGCATGGCCGTCTACTTCCGCGGGCTCTCGCCGCGCGAGACGTTCGTCCTCACGGACGCGATGATCCGGAGCGGCGAGACGATCGACATGGGCTCGGCCCTCGGCCGCAAGGTCGTCGACAAGCACTCGACCGGCGGTGTCGGCGACAAGACCTCGCTCGCCGTGGCGCCGATCGTGGCAGCCTGCGGCGTCCCGCTCGGCAAGATGAGCGGGCGCGGGCTCGGCCACACGGGCGGCACGCTCGACAAGCTCGAGTCGATCCCCGGCTACCGGACCGAGCTGACGCTCGACGAGTTCATCGCCCAGGTGCGCGACGTCGGTGCGGCGATCATCGGCCAGACCGGCGACCTCGTCCCCGCGGACAAGCTGCTCTACGGCCTCCGCGACGTCACCGCGACCGTCGACCAGCTCTCGCTGATCGCCGCCTCGATCATGTCGAAGAAGCTCGCCGGCGGGGCGCAGGCGATCGTCCTCGACGTCAAGGTCGGGAGCGGCGCCTTCATGAAGACACTCGACGACGCACGGCGGCTCTCCGAGACGATGATCGACCTCGGCCGGCAGGCGGGACGGGAGGTGGCGTGCCTCGTCACCGACATGGACCAGCCGCTCGGCGCCGCCGTCGGGAACAGCCTCGAGGTGCGCGAGGCGCTCGACACCGTGCGCGGCCGTGGGCCCGCCGACTTCACCGAGCTCGTGCTCGACGCCTGTGCCCGCCTGCTCGCGCTCTCGGACCTCGGCATCGACCGCGCCGAGGGACGCCGCCGCGCCGAGGCGGCGGTCGCCGACGGGAGCGCCGAGGCGAAGTGGCGCGAGTGGATCGAGGCGCAGGGCGGGACGTCCGACGAGAGCGCGCTCCCGACGGCCCCGGTGGTGCGCGAGGTCGCGGCCTCGCAGGACGGGTACGTCCACGACCTGGCGGCGATCGCCGTCGGCAACGCCGCCGTCCACCTCGGCGCGGGGCGGCGCACCAAGGAGGACGACGTCGACCACGCCGTCGGCATCGTCTGCCACGCCAAGCGCGGCACGCGGGTCGCCCGCGGCGACGTGCTCGCCGAGGTCCACGCGCGGGACGCGCAGACCGCCGAGGCGGCCGAGCAGGAGGTGCTCGCGGCCTACCGGATCTCCGGCGACGAGCCGGCCGAGCAGGACGTGCTGCTCGACGTCGTCGACTGATCCGCCGGCGCTACGGTGCAGACGTGCCCGAGCTGCCCGAGGTCGAGACCGTCCGCCGCCGGCTCGCGCCCGCGCTCGAGGGACGCACGCTCGAGCAGGTGGCGATCGCCGACGCCCGGCTGACGCGGCCGCTCGACCCGGTCGAGGTTGCCGCCGAGCTCGAGGGCGAGCAGGTGCGTCTCGTCGATCGTCGCGGCAAGTATCTGATTGTTCGGTTCGAGTCGGGCCGTGCGCTCTTGGTTCACCTCCGGATGACGGGGTCGTTCCTGCACGCGCCGGACGGAGACCTGCCCGAGGATCCCCACCGACGGGCTGTTGTCAGGCTAGACGACGGGTCGGACGTCGCCTACCGCGACGTCCGACGCTTCGGCACCTGGCTCCTGCTGGAGCCTGACGAGGTGGAGGCGTACCTCGACGAGCGGGTCGGCCGGGAGCCGCTCGCCGACGCCTACAAGGCGAAGCATCTCGCCGAGCGGCTGGAAGCGAGGAAGGCGCCGATCAAGGCGGCGATCCTCGACCAGCGCACGGTCGCCGGGGTGGGGAACATCTACGCCGACGAGGCCCTGTGGCGTGCGCGGATCCATCCTCTGACGCCGGCGCAGGCGCTCGACCCGCACGAGGTGTCGGCGCTCTACCGGGCGATCCGCGAGGCGCTGCGCGCCGGGATCCGCCGGCAAGGGTCGACGCTCCGCGACTACCGCCTTCCCGACGGCGGGGAGGGCGGCGCGCAGCACGAGTTCAGGGTCTACGGGCGCGGCGGCGAGCCGTGCGACCGGTGCGGGACGCCGATCGACAAGATCCGCGTCGCGGGCCGCGGCACGTGGTACTGCCCGAGCTGTCAGCGACTGCCGGCCGCCTACGCGGCGAGCAGCTCGTCGAGCCCGCCCTCGCGGTCGAGGCGCCAGAGCTCGGTGTAACCGCCGATCGGGCGGTCGTCGATGAGGATCTGCGGCACCGTCCAGCCGCCGGTCAGCTCGTTGAGCCGCGCCCGGTCGAGGTTCTCTCCCAGGTCGATCTCCTCGTACTCGAGCCCGCGCGAGTCGAGCAGCGCCTTCGCACGCACGCAGTAGCCGCACCAGCGGGTCGTATACATCTGAATTCTCGCCATCATTCTTTTGAACGCAGAAATGGTTATCGGGATTCCCCGGTGCCGTCTTTAGACTGGTTCGCAGTGGCCGGGAGGACGTACAAGACGGAGGCGATCGTCCTCCGCTCGATGCGGTTCTCCGAGGCCGACCGGATCCTGCACCTCGACACGCAGGATCGAGGCAGGATCGGCGCGATCGCGAAGGGCGTCCGGAAGACGAAGTCGCGCTTCGGGGCGCGGCTCGAGCCGCTCTCGCACGTCGAGCTGATGCTGCACGAGGGCGCCGGGGAGCTGCAGACGATCACGG
>DASZWR010000008.1:0-42358 GCA_035546215.1 Gaiellaceae bacterium
AACACCCTGATCGGCCGCACGTTCGACAAGCGCTACGTGATCGAGCGCAAGCTCGGCAGCGGCGGCATGGCCGACGTGTATCTCGCCGAGGACCAGGAGCTCGGCCGCCGTGTCGCGCTGAAGCTGCTCGACGACCGGCACGCGTCGGACGAGCAGTTCGTCGAGCGCTTCCGGCGCGAGGCGCAGAGCGCCGCCGGGCTCAATCACCCGAGCATCGTCTCCATCTTCGACCGCGGCTACGCGGAGGGCACCTACTACATCGCGATGGAGTTCCTCGACGGGCGCACGCTCAAGGAGCTGCTCGTCAAGAACGGCCCCACGCCGATCCCGATCGCGATCGACTACGCACGGCAGATCCTCGGCGCGCTCGCGTTCGCCCACCGCAACGGCATCGTCCACCGCGACATCAAGCCGCACAACATCGTCGTCGGCAGCGACGGCCGGCTGAAGGTGACGGACTTCGGGATCGCGCGCTCGGGCGCGTCGCAGATGACCGAGGCCGGCTCGATCGTCGGCACGGCGCAGTACCTGTCGCCCGAGCAGGCGCGCGGCGCGCCCGTCGACCCGCGCTCCGACCTCTACTCGCTGGGGATCGTCCTCTACGAGATGCTCACCGGCAAAGTGCCGTTCACCGGCGAGACGCCGGTCGAGATCGCCATGAAGCACCTCTCGCAGGTGCCCGACCCGCCGTCGAAGCTGCGTTCCGAGGTGCCGCACGACCTCGACGCGGTGGTGATGCGCGCGCTTGCGAAGAACCCCGACCAGCGATACGCGTCGGCCGAGGAGATGGACGCCGACCTGGCGCGCGTCGCCCGCGGCGTCGCGGTCTCGCGCGAGACCGAGGACGCGATGACGCAGGTGCTCTCGGGCGCCGGCATCTCGACGGCCGCGACGATGGTGCAGCGCCCGCGCACGCCGGTCGCAACCCCGCCCGCACCGCCCGCCTACCACGCGCCGGGCGCCTACTACGACTACGAGGAGCCGCCGCGCGGCCGCTCGATCTGGCCGTGGCTGCTCGCGCTCGGCCTGATCATCGCGGGCGGGATCGGCGGCTACTACCTCTACGCCAAGATCCAGGACCAGCTGAACGACAACAAGCCGGTCGCGGTGCCGAACGTGCTCCTGCTCCAGAAGAACCTCGCGGTGCTGAAGCTGCAGCAGGCCGGGTTGAAGGCGAAGGTCACCTACGCCTTCAGCGACACGGTGAACAGCGGCCAGGTGGCGACGCAGAACCCGTCCGAGGGAAGCCAGATCGCACGCAACTCCAGCGTCACGATCGCCGTCTCGAAGGGCAAGGAGCCGGTGACCGTGCCCAATGTCGTGGGGCAGGACCTGACGGACGCGCTGCAGCAGTTCGCGAGCGCGGGCCTGCAATGGAAGATCCGACGGATCTACTCCGGCGAGCAGCCGGACACGGTCACGGCGCAGCAGCCGCACTCGGGCGACAAGGTCGACAAGGGGTCGACGATCACCATCAACGTCTCGCGCGGCGCGAAGCCGATCCAGGTGCCGGACGTCTCGGGCCAGCCGTACGCGAACGCGAAGTCCGCGCTCGAGGGGCAGGGCTTCCAGGTGACGCGCCAGGACGTGGAGTCCGACCAGCCGCAGGGCGTCGTCGTCTCGCAGGACCCGAACGCGGGCACCCAGCAGCCGAAGGGCACGACGATCACCCTCGGCGTGTCGAAGGGGCCGGCGGCGAGCCAGATCCCGGACGTGACCGGCGAGAGCCAGACCGACGCCGAGCAGACGCTCAGCGCGGCGCAGCTGACGCCGTCGGTCGTGTACGTGCCCGTCACCGACCCGAGCCAGGACGGGCTCGTCCAGAGCCAGAACCCGCCGCCCGGCACGCCCGCGAAGACCGGCGAGGTCGTGTCGATCCAGGTCGGTCAGCTCGCTCAGGGCTCGCCCGGCGGCGACACCGGCACCACGACGACGGCCACGACCACGACGACTCCGTGACCCGGCGCATCGCCGTCATCCTCGGCGGCCGCTCGAGCGAGAACCCGGTCTCGGTAGCGTCCGCCCGCAGCGTCGTCTCGGCGCTCGAGGGCTCGGGCGCCGAGGTGGTGGCGATCGAGATCGACCGCTCGGGCCGCTGGCAGCTCGAGAGCGGCCGGAAGGCGATCGAGGCGGGCGACCGGCTGCCGTCGAGGGAGGTGGCGACGACCCTCTCGGACGTCGACGTGGTCTTCCCCGTCCTGCACGGGCCGTTCGGCGAGGACGGGACGGTGCAGGGGCTGCTCGAGCTGGCGGGCGTCCCGTACGTCGGCGCGGGCGTGCTCGCGTCGGCGCTCTGCATGGACAAGGACGTCTTCAAGGCGGTGCTGCGCGACCACGGCATCCCGGTGACCGAGAACATCACGCTGCGCCCGGGCGACGAGCCGCGGAACCCGTTCGGCTACCCGTGCTTCGTGAAGCCGGCGCGCCTCGGCTCGAGCGTCGGGATCACGAAGGCCCACGACGACGGCGAGCTGCGCGCAGGCGTCGCGCTCGCGTTCGAGCACGACGAGAAGGTGCTCGTGGAGCGGTTCGTGCAGGGGATCGAGGTGGAGGTCGGCGTGCTCGGGAACCTGACGCCGGTCGCATCGCTCCCCGGCGAGATCGTCGTCACGCACAACGAGTGGTACGACTACGAGGCGAAGTACGACGAGGGCGAGATGGACCTGCAGGTCCCCGCCCGCATCGCGCAGGAGCAGATCGAGCGGGCGCAGGAGCTCGCCGTGCGCGCGTTCGTCGCGGCGGACTGCGAGGGGATGGCGCGCGCCGACCTCTTCGTCCGCGAGGACGGCGAGGTGCTCGTGAACGAGCTGAACACCATCCCCGGGTTCACCGCGACGTCGGTCTACGCGCGCCTCTTCGAGGCGTCGGGGATCGGGTACGCGGAGCTGCTGCAGCGCCTCGCCGACCTGGCGGTCGAGCGCTTCGAGCGGCGACGGCAGCTCAGGTTCTAGCGGGCGAGCCGCCCGATCAGCGACGACGCGACCGTCACGCCGGCGACGACGGCGGCGAGCAGCACGCCGAAGTCGATCCACAGATTCGCCGGCGTGCCGATCAGCAGCGCGCGGAGCGCGTCGACCTCGTAGGAGAGCGGGTTCACCCTGCTGAGGGCCCGCACCCAGCCGGGCATCACGTCCACCGGGTAGAGCGCGTTCGACGCGAAGAAGAGCGGCATCGTGATCATCTGGCCGATCCCCATCAGCTGCTCGCGCTTGAGGACGATGCCGGCGATCGACACCGACAGGCACGAGAAGAACGCCGAGCCGAGGATGACGGCTCCGAACGCGCCGAGGATCCTGAGCGGGTTGTAGGTGAGCGCGACGCCGAGCAGCGCGGCGACGATCAGCACGAAGACGACCTGCGCCGACGCGCGGATGCCCGCGGCGAACGCCTTGCCGAGCGCGAAGGCCGCCCGCGGCGTCGGCGTCACGAGCAGCTTCGTGAGCACGCCGGCGTCGCGCTCCCAGATGATCTGGATGCCGTAGAAGATCGAGATGAAGAGCCCGGACTGGGCGATGATCCCCGGCGCGAGGAAGTCGAGGTACGGGAGGTGGCCGGTCGGGATCGCGTGCAGGCGGTTGAACGTCTCGCCGAAGATGACCAGCCAGAGGATCGGCTGCAGCCCGCGCGTGATCAGCTCCTTGCGGTCGTGGGAGAGCTTCTGCAGCTCGACGAGGCAGAACGTCGCGACCCGGCTCGGGAAGCGGTGCCAGAGCGGCGCCTCAGCCGAGGCGACGCGCGGTGCGGCGAGAGCGGCGGATCTCACGCAGTCCTCCCTTCGAGTCGTCGTCGAGGCTGCCGCCGGTGAAATGGCGGAAGACGTCCTCGAGCGACGCGTGGTCGCCGAGCTGCGCCTTCAGCTCCTCCGGCTCGCCCTCGGCGCGGACCTGCCCGAGGTGCATCAGCGCGATGCGGTCGCAGAGCGCGTCGGCCTCTTCCATGTAGTGCGTCGTCAGCAGCACCGTCATGCCCGTCTCGCCGCGCAGCTCCTGCACGCGCTGCCAGACGCTGTCGCGCGCGACGGGGTCGAGCCCGACGGTGGGCTCGTCGAGGATGAGCAGCGCGGGCCGGTTGACGAGCGCCTGCGCGAGCTCGAGCCGCCGCACCATCCCGCCCGAGTACGTGCCGGCGAGCCGGTCGGCGGCGTCGGTGAGCGCCATCGCCTCGAGCGCGTCGGCGACGCGGATCTTGCGCTCGGCGCGCGGCACGTCGAAGAGCCGCGCGAACCACGAGACGTTCTCGCGGCCGGTCAGCGCCGCCTCGATCGAAAGCTGCTGCGGCACGTAGCCGAGCAGCCGCCGCACCGCCATCGGCGACCGCGAGACGTCGTGGCCGAACACCTCGATCGTCCCCTGCTGCAGCGGCAGCAGGGTGTTGACGAGGCGGAGCAGCGTCGTCTTCCCGGCCCCGTTCGGCCCGAGCAGGCCGAACACCTCGCCTTCCTCGACGGTCAGGTCGACACCGTCGACGGCGGCGTTGTCGCCGAAGTGGTGGAGCACCCCGCGCACGGCGACGGCGCTCAGGCGAGCACCTCCGCGAGCGTGACGAGCACCGGCAGCGCCTGCTCGAGGCGGCGGCGCTCGGTGGGCGTCAGCGAGGCGACCGCCTGCTCGAGCAGCTGCGAGCGGCGCCGGCGCCACGCCTCGACCTTGCGGCGGACGCCGGGCTTGAGGTCGAGCCGCCCGACCCGGCGGTCGGCGGGGTCGGTGCGCCGCTCGAGCACGCCCGCCTCGGCCAGCTGGCGCACGAGCGTGCTGACCGTGTTCGGCGCGACGCGGAGCTCGGCCGCCGCCTCCGCGACCGAGATGCCGGGCGAGCGCCGGACGACGCGGAGGAGCTCGAGCTGAGCGCCCGTCAGTCCCGCGAGCTCGGCGGGCCGCTCGACGTCGCGGCGCAGCGCGCGCCGCAGCGTTCCCATCGCGTCGAGGAGCTCGTCGCCGTTCACGACGAGGATAATACCTCTGAAACAGAGCTAATTGGCGGAGACCGCGTTGATGCGCGCCGTCTCGTACCCCGCACCGAGCCGCGTGATCCAGATCACGTAGTAGCGGTACGGGCCGCCCGTGATCGTGTAGGTCGCCTGGCCGGTGCTGGGAACGACCTGCGACGCGCCGACCACGGAGGAGAACGGCCCGGTCTTCGCGTCGCCCGCGCGGATCTCCGCGGTCAGCCCCGGCGTCTCCGTGGTGAACCCGAGCTGGTGGAGCCGCACCGGCTTGCCGGCGTCGAGCACGAGGCCGACGCCCGGCTTGTTGAGGCTCGGGTGGTCGTAGTAGCGCTCGGTCTCCCAGTAGGTCGTCGAGCTGGAGTCGGTGGCGAGCGGCGCCTTCTCGTCGTTCTCGCCGCCCGTCCCGTACGGGTCGTAGGCGCCCACGCCCGCGAGGTGCACCGCGGCGGTGACGCCTCCCCCGGCCGGCGAGCCGCCGCCGCCGGAGCTGTGCTTCGGGAACCCGTCGAGGGCGAGGTACGCGACGACCGCGCCGATCGCGATCAGGGCGGCGATCGCCAGCACGAACGGCCACGGCGAGACGCCGCGCCGCCGCGCCGCCGGCCGGTAGACGGGCTGTCCGACGATCTGCGTGCCGGCGCCCGCCTGGTCCTCGGCCAGGCACGCCTCGAGCTCCCGGCAGAAGTCGCTCATCGACGAGAAGCGGTCCTCGGGGCGCTTCGCCATCGCCCGCTGCACCGCGGCCTCGACGCGCGGCGGCACGTCCGGGCGCTTCTCCCGGATCGACGGCGGCGCCTCGTTGATGTGCCGCATCGCGACCGCCACGAAGTTCTCCCCGGGGAACGGCACCTCGGCGGTGAGCAGCTCGTAGAGCACGACGCCGAGCGAGTAGACGTCGGTGTGCTCGTCGACGCGCTGCCCCTGCGCCTGCTCCGGCGCGATGTAGTCGGAGGTGCCGAGCACCGTCCCGGTCTGCGTCATGCCGTGCTGGACGTCGAGCGAGCGCGCGATGCCGAAGTCGGTCACCTTGGCCGCGCCGTCGCCGTTCAGCAGCACGTTCTGCGGCTTCACGTCGCGGTGGACGAGCCCCTGCTGGTGCGCGAACGAGAGCCCTCGCGCGATCTCCATGCCGAGCTTCAGCGCCGTCGCGACGGGCGCCGGCCCGCGCCGCTCGATCAGCCGCTTCAGGTTCTCGCCGTGGACGTACTCGAAGACGATGAACTGCCGTCCCTCGTGCTCGCCCCGGTCGATCACGGTGACGATGTTCGGGTGCGACAACGCCGCGACGGCACGCGCCTCGCGGCGGAAGCGCTCGACGTACTCGTCGTCGCCCGAGTACTGCTGGTGCAGGATCTTCAGCGCGACCTTGCGGTCCAGGAGACGATCGTGCGCGCGGAACACGCTCGACATGCCACCGGTGCCGACGAGCTCCTCGAGCTCGTAGCGGTCCGCCAGAACCTCGCCGACCATCGCGAGGAGGTTACCCCTGCCGAAAGAGACTAAAGCGTGGCGTCGAGCGCCTGTTCCCAGGCCTCGAGCGCCTCCGCGAGCTCTCCGTCGCTGATCACGAGCGGCACGAGGACGCGGATCGCGCGGCCGTCGACGCCCGCCTTCAGGAGCAGCAGGCCGCGCCGGAGCGCCTCCTCGACGACCCGCGAGGCGAGCTCGGAGGTCTCGAGCTCGATCGCGAGCATCGAGCCGAGGCCGCGCACGTCCTGCACCTGCGCGAAGCGCTCCCGCCACGCGACCATGCGGGCGCGCATCGTCTCCCCGAGCGCCGCGGAGCGCTCGACGAGGCCCTCCTCCTCGATCACGTCGAGGACGGCCAGCGCCGCGGCCTGCGCGACCGGGTTGCCGACGAAGGTGCCGCCGACGCCGCCCTCGACGGGGGCGTCCATGATCGCCGCCTTGCCGAGCACGCCCGAGAGCGGGATGCCGGCGGCGATCGACTTGGCGACGGTGATCAGGTCGGGCTCGACGCCGAAGTGCTCGATCGCGAAGAACGCGCCCGTGCGGGCGAAGCCGCTCTGGACCTCGTCGCAGACGAGGACGATCCCGTGCTCGTCGCAGAGCCGGCGCAGGCCCTCGACGAACTCCCGCGTGGCGGGGATGAAGCCGCCCTCGCCCTGGACGGGCTCGAAGACGATCGCGGCGACGTCCTCGGGCGCGACCAGCGTGCGCCAGGCGCGGTCGAAGGCCGAGAGGTCGTTGAACGGGACGCGGTAGACCTCGGGCGCGAAGGGCCCGAGCCCCGCCTTGTACGGGTGCGTCTTCGAGGTGAGCGCGAGCGCGAGGGCCGTGCGGCCGTGGAAGGCACCCTCGAAGCCGATCACGGCGCTGCGCCCGGTGTGGGCGCGCGCGAACTTGACCGCGTTCTCGACCGCCTCTGCGCCCGAGTTGAAGAACGCCGCCTTCGCCGGTCCGGTGAACGGCGACAGGGCGAGCAGGCGCTCGGCGAGGGTCGCGTACACCTCGTAGGGGACGATCGTGAAGTCGGTGTGCGCGAACTTCTCGAGCTGCTCCTGCGCCGCCTGCACCACATGAGGGTGCGAGTGGCCGACGTTCAGGCAGCCGACGCCGCCCGCGAAGTCGATGAAGGTGTTGCCGTCGAGGTCGGTCAGCGAGGCGCCGCGCGCCTCGGCCGCGACCACCGGGAACGTGATGGCGAGCGGGCCGGCGACGCTCTCGCGCAGCCGGGCGAGCACCTCCGCGGAGCGCGGCCCGGGAACGGCAGTCTTCAGGTCGATCGTGCGCGTGGCGGCCATGACACGAGCCTAGCGCAGCCGCCGGGGCACTGCATGAGTGAATACCGAGTATTCGCGACTCGCCGCGCCGCGGGCCGCACCTTCGTTCCGCGTTCCCGCAGGGCACTTCGCTAGCTTCCTGGGGGTTCTTCCGATGACAGAGACCGTGAACGCATCGGCCACGTGGTGGTCGCAGGAGCACGCCGACGACAGCGACGTGCTCGTCGCCTACTTCAGCATGGAGTTCGGGCTCGAGGCGCGCCTGCCGATCTACTCGGGCGGGCTGGGAATCCTCGCCGGCGACCACCTGAAGGCGGCGGCCGAGCTGGGCGTGCCGCTCGTCGGCGTCGGGCTCTTCTACCGCGGCGGCTACTTCACGCAGCACGTGTCGGCCGAGGGGCGCCAGACGGAGTCGTACAACGCGAATGACCCCAGGGCGCTGGGCCTCGCGCGCGAGCCGGTCGACGTCGAGGTCGACCTCGCCGGCCAGACGGTGACGGCGGCCGTGTGGCGCGCGGACGTCGGCGTCGGCGACCAGCACGTCCCGCTGTACCTCCTCGACGTCGACCTGCTCACCGACGCGCTGTACGGCGGCGACCGCGAGCACCGGATCCGCCAGGAGCTCCTGCTCGGCGTCGGCGGCGTGCGCGCGCTGCGCGCGCTCGGCATCGAGCCGACCGTCTACCACGTCAACGAGGGGCACTCCGCGTTCCTGACGATCGAGCGTGCGCGCGTGCTCGTCGAGGAGGGCCTCGACGCCGACACGGCGCTCGAGCGCGTCCGCCGGTCGACAGTCTTCACGACGCACACCCCGGTGCCGGCAGGCAACGAGATCTTCGGCGACGACCTCGTGCTTCGCTACGCCGGCGGCCTCGCCGAGCGCGCGGGCCTCTCGCAGGCGCGGCTGCTCGCCCTCGGCCGCTCGAACGGCGACGACGGCTTCGGGCTGACGCCGCTCGCGCTCCGGCTCTCGGCGCACGCGAACGGCGTCTCCGAGCTGCACGGCGAGGTGGCGCGCGACATGTGGAAGGAGCTCGAGCTGCGGATCGACGCGATCACGAACGGCGTCCACCTCGGCACGTGGCTCGCACCCGAGCTCGCGCAGCTCCTCCGGCAGGTCGGCGTGCGCCCCGAGGCGCCGCCCGCCGCCGCGGGCTGGGACGCCGCGCGCCGGCTCGACCCGGAGGCGCTCTGGGACGTGCACACGCGCCTGCGCCGCAGGCTGACCGGCTTCGCCGGCCTCGACCCGGAGCTCCTGACGATCGGCTTCGCGCGCCGCTTCGCCACGTACAAGCGCGCCGCGCTCGTGTACACCGACCTCGAGCGGCTGCTCGCGCAGCCCGTGCAGGTCGTCGTCGCCGGGAAGGCGCACCCGCAGGACGCTCCCGGCAAGGACGTCATGCAGGAGATCGTCGAGCTGTCGCGCGGCAAGGCGAAGGGCCGTCTCGTCTTCCTCGAGGACTACGACATCGACCTCGCCCGCATGATCATCCCCGGCTGCGACATCTGGCTGAACACGCCGCGCCGTCCGTACGAGGCCTCCGGGACGAGCGGCATGAAGGCGGCCGTGAACGGCGTCCTCAACTTCTCGGTGCTCGACGGGTGGTGGGCCGAGGCCTACGACCCGGCCTACGGCTGGGCGATCGACGGCGTCTCGGACGAGGCCGACGTCGAGCAGCTCTACACGCTGCTCGAGCAGCAGGTCGTCCCGGCCTTCCGGGACCGGTCGGCCTGGATCGAGATGATGAAGAGCTCGATCGCCGAGCTCGCGCCGCGGTTCTCGATGCAGCGCACGGTGATCGACTACGCCGTGCGCTACTACATCCCCGCGGCGCGCGCCGCCGGCGAGTCCTAGATCGCCTCGGGCTGCGACGGCTCGCCGAGCCGCTCGATCAGCTCGTTGACGTTCTTCAGCTCGTCCTCGAGGTGCTCGCGGTAGGCCTGCAGGCGCTCGGCCCACTGCTCCGCGGACGGGTACCCGCGGCGGCCGCGGCCGTGACCATGATGACGGTGGTGTCCTCCACACATATGCTCTCACCCCCTTTCGTTCTCACACGGTAATAGTTATCAGATGGTAACCAATGACGTCAAGGAGCTGCGCGGCCTGCTGCGGCGGGTCCTGCGCGGCCTCCGCGGCCAGGGCGTTCCCCACCTCGGCGATCGCCGGCTCGGGCGGCGCCACGTGGCCGTGCTCGCGCACGTCGCCGCCGATGGGCCGCTGGCGGTCTCCGACCTCGCCGCCGCGGTCGGGCTCTCCCTGCCCGCCGCGAGCACGCTCACCCGCGAGCTCGAAGACGCCGGGCTCGTCGAGCGGCGCGAGGATCCCGCCGACCGCCGCCGCACCGTCGTCGCCGTCGACCCCTCGACGGGCCGCGCGGTGACCGACTGGCTGCGCCGCCGGGACGAGCCGCTCGCGCGCGCCCTCGCCTCGCTCGACGAGACGGAGCGGGCGGGGTTCCTGAAGGGCCTCCACGCGCTCGCCGACGCGTTGATGGAAGAATCGCCGTGTGGTCCTGTCCGATCGCACCATCGCGGCCCGCATCGCCGAAGGCCGCATCCGCATTGACCCGTACGACGACTCGCTGCTGCAGCCGTCGAGCATCGACGTACGCGTCGACAACGCCTTCCGCGTGTTCCACAACGCGCGCTACCCGTTCATCGACGTCAAGGAGCCGCAGGAGGCGCTGACCGAGCTCGTCGAGGTCGCCGACGACGAGCCGTTCATCCTGCACCCCGGCGAGTTCGTGCTCGGGTCGACGCTCGAGCGTGTGACGCTCCCGGACGACCTCGTGGCTCGACTGGAGGGAAAGAGCTCCTTGGGCCGCCTCGGACTGCTCATCCATTCGACGGCCGGCTTCATCGACCCGGGTTTCGACGGGCACGTGACGCTCGAGCTGTCCAACGTCGCGAACCTCCCGATCACGATCTACCACGGCATGAAGATCGGCCAGATCTCGTTCATGCAGATGACCGAGCCGGCGTCGACGCCGTACGGGACGTCGCAGCTCGGCTCGAAGTACCAGGGCCAGCGCGGACCGACGCCGTCGCGCTACTACGAGAACTTCAAGGGGAGGTGATGGGATGAAGGTGCTCGTCACCGGCGGCACCGGATTCGTCGGCCCGAAGGTGGTGCACGCGCTCCTCGCCCGCGACCACGAGGTGCGCGCGCTCGTGCGCAGCACGGAGCGCGGCGCGCAGATCGCGGGGCTCGGCGCCGAGCTCGTCTCGGGCGACGTCACCGACCCGGCGAGCGTGCGCGCCGCCACCGAAGGGTGCAGCCACGTCGTCCACCTCGTGTCGATCATCAAGGGCCGCCCGCAGGACTTCGACCGCGTGATGGTGCAGGGCACCCGCAACGTCATCGGGGCCGCGAAGGACGCCGGCGTCGAGCGCTTCGTCCTCATGAGCGCGCTCGGCACCGGCGAGACGACGAAGGACGTCGTCCCGTACTTCGCCGCCAAGTGGGCGATGGAGCAGGAGGTCGTCCGCTCGGGGCTGCCGCACACGATCTTCCGGCCGAGCTTCGTCTTCGGCCGCGGCGGCGCGCTGCCCACGTTCATCAAGCAGGTGCGCTACTCGCCCGTGATCACGGTGATCGGCTCGGGCAAGCAGCGGATCCAGCCGATCTGGGTGGAGGACGTCGGCGAGTACTTCGCGCGAGCGGTCGACCATGCCGCCGGCGCGAACCGCCTGTTCGAGATCGGCGGCCCGGACGTCGTCACCTGGGACGAGCTCTACCTGACCGTCGCCAGGGTGCTCGGCAAGCGGCGCCGGCTCGTGCACGTGCCGGCGTCGGTCGCGCGAGCCGGCGCCCGCGCGACCCAATGGGCTCCCGGCGCGCCGCTCACCACCGACCAGATCGCCATGATCGAGGCGGGCGACAACGCCGTCTCGGGCTCCGACGCCGTCAACACCTTCCAGCTCCCGCTGGTCCCGCTCGAAGAGCAGATCCGCCGGACCGCCTGAACGCAAGCGCTCCGGCGGATCAGGCCGTAGCGACGAACGCCGCCGCGACCGATTCGTCGATCGCACGGGGGACCGGCACGACGCAGGCCTCGGGGCCGACCGCGCCGCAGGCGACCGCCTCGAGACAGCGCGTCTGGAGCGCGAAGCCGAGATCCATCGACTCGATCGAGTTGCCGAGCGGGCGCGGCCCGGCGAGGTTCACCATGTGCCCGCCCTCGAGCACGGTGGCGCCGCGCGCGGTGAGCCCGGCCGCGTCGATCTCCCAGGGGAAGTGCCCGGCGTTGGCGAGGATCGCACCCGGCCTGAGGAGCGGAGCGTCCTCCGCGGTGACGACGCCCGGCGCGCCGGTGACGGTGACCACCACGTCCGCCGTGCGCAGCGCCTCCTCGCGATCCGGCACCAGGTACCCGTCGAGGAGCGCCTGCAGCCGCAGGACGGGGTCGCGCTCGACGACCGACACGACGGCGAACGCGTTGCGGAAGCTCGCCGCCACGCCCTTGCCGCACGCGCCGTAGCCGAACACCGTGACGCGCTTCCCGTTGGTCGAGAGGTTCGTCAGCCGCAGGAACGACTCGAAGACGCTCTGGCCGACGGCGTGCTGGTTCTCGGCGAACTGCTTGATCGGGCTGTCGTTGATCACGAGGATCGGCAGCCGCAGCCGGTCGCGCAGCGGCTCGAGCCGGGCCCGTCCCGAGGTCGTCTCCTCGGTGCCGCCGCGCAGGCCGTCGTAGGGCTCCTCGAGGTAGCGCGCGAACAGGTCCCCGCCGTTGTCGAGGATCAGGTCGGGCCGCGCACGCACGACCTCGCGCAGGTGCGCGTCGTGCTCTGCGGGATCGCTCGTCGGGCCGCCGACGATGCGCACGCCCCGCGCGGCGAGGTGGTCGCAAGCCTCCTGCTGAGTCGTGTTCAGGTTCCCGGTGGACACGAGCTCGGCGCCGCCGCGCTGCAGCGTGAGGAGGAGCGCGACGGTCTTCGGCTCGAGATGGATGCCGGTGCCGATGACGAGGCCGTCGAACGGTCGCGTCTCGGCAAGCTCCTCGGCGAGCGCGCGCAGGAGCCGGCAGCGCTCGCTCACCCACTCGATCCGATCCATCCCGAGAAAGACTAGGGGCTCCCTGCCGGGAGCCCCCAATCCGGTTACCAGCGGGCATTTCGTAGAGGCGCTTCCGGCCGATCAGGCGGCGCGTAACGCGAGTCCCCCACGCTGGCTAGGCGATTCCCCGTCAAGGTCCCGGGGACACACCTCTACGAGCTGGTACCTCCACTGCCCGTACTTGAAGTCTCCAACGCCGGACCACCTCCTTTCCGCGGATACCCCGCACGATAGCGCATGGGCCAGGACGGAGCCGACCCTCGACCTTGGCCGTGGCGGACCTCGCCTTAGGGGAGCGCGACCGTGACCGGGTCGCCGCGAGTATCGAGGCATGGGGTCGCTTCGCCGTCTGCTCGCTTCCGTCTCGGTCGTCATCCTCGTCGCCTCGGTGCTCGCCGCAGGCGTCGCCGCGGCCTTCGCGCTGTCAGGCTCGACCGGGCCGTCCGCGGCCGCGAAGAAGCCGCAGATCACGGTCTGCCGCCAGACGGCGAAGGGCACCTGGACGCGCCTCCGCATCGTCGCGGGGAAGGCGCGCCGCACCGACGTTCCCGCGTCGTCCGGGCGCTGCCCGGCCACCCGCAAGGCGACGATCGTGTGCCACAAGGCGAGCGGCGCCTGGCATCCGACGATCGTCGCGACGGCGCAGGTCGCGCGGCGGCTGAAGAAGGGCGACAAGCGCCCCGCCTACGGTGCGTGCCCGGTGATCAAGAAGAAGACGACGACCACGGTCCCGACCGTGACCGCCGCCGGGACGCCGCCGCCGACCACGACGGCAGCGACCACCACCACCGCCGAGACGACCACGACGGAAGCCCCTGCGCCCGCGCCGCCGGCCGGCGGCGGCGGGAACGGCGGCGGCGGCGAGACCACGGCGCCGGCGCCGGTGACGACCACCGAGCCGGTGACGACCACCGAGCCGACCACCACCACCGAGCCGACGACGACGACGACCACCACCGAGCCGACCACGACGACCACGACCACCACGACGACGACCACCACCACGACGACCACCACGACGACGCCGGCTCCGCTCACGCTCGTGCTGACGGCCCCGCCGGCGCACACCGTCGTGACGACCACGCTCCCCGCGACCGCCTCGGTCGCAGGCGGCACCGGCCCGTTCTCGGTCGTGTTCCTCGTCGACGGAACGCAGCTCGGCACGCCGGTGACGACGCCGGACACCTCGTCGCCGAGCTCCTACAGCGAGACGCTCGCCCTCGACGGCCTGGCGGCCGGCGTGCACTCGCTCACCGCGCGCGTCACCGACAGCACCTCGACGACGTCCGACGCAGCGCCCGTCTCGTTCATCATCGCGTCGGGTCTGAACGCGGCGATCACGAGCCCGGGCGACGGCATCTTCGCGCACGGCGACACGACCGTCGTCATGTCGATCGCGGGCGGGACGCCGCCGTACACCGAGCAGCTCGTCGTCGACGGCACGCCGGTGGGCACGCCGACGACCTCCGACCCCGTGTGGGCGACGACGAGCTTCGCCGACGGCTTCCACATCGTCGAGGTGCAGGTGACCGACTCCCTGTCGGCGACGGTGACGTCGCCGCCCATCACGCCGACGGTCGACAACACCCCGCCGAGCACCTTCATGGTTGCGCCCACCGCCGGCGCGCAGCTCACGGGCACCGTGAACCTGCAGGTGCACGCGTCCGACGCCTTCGGGATCCGGTCGGTGCAGTTCACCGTCGACGGCAGCCCGGTGGGAGTCCCCGTCACGGTCGCCGACTCCGGCACCTTCGTCTACACGCTCTCGTACGACACGACGGGGCTCTCGTCCACGCAGCATTCGTTCGGCGCGATCGCGACCGACAACGCGGGCAACACGGCGACCGCGACCCCCGTGGAGGCGGCGGCGGGACCGACGTTCTTCGTGCCGGTCCTCAACTACCACGGGATCGACGCCGTGCCGCCCGACCAGTACGAGGTCACGCCGGCGAACGCCGACGCACAGCTCGCGTACCTGAAGGCGAACGGCTACACCTCGATCACGCTCGCGCAGTACCAGCAGCTGCTGAACGGCGACGACCTCGGGATCGCGAAGCCGGTGCTGATCACCGTCGACGACGGCCTCAGGGACCAGATCGGCTGGGACGCGCTGCTCCAGAAGTACGGCTTCACCGCGGTGCTCTTCGTCGTCACCGGCTTCGCCGACAACACGACGCCGGGCGATCAGGGCAGCGAGAACCTGTCGTGGGCCGAGATCGGGCAGGACTTCCCCGCGGTGCGCTGGGAGTACGCGTTCCACGCCGGCGAGTTCGGCCACGGAGACAGCTACGCGAACGGCGCGAAGGCCGGCGGGTTCGCCTACCCCACCGCCTGCCCCTACTTCTACAGCTGCCTCGGCACGGGCGAGACCGTCCAGGAGTTCGAGGCGAACGTGACCGCCGAGGTGCAGAGCGGGCTGAGCGAGCTGCTGAGCCATTTCCCGACGGCGAGCACGCTCGCCTGGGCCGCACCGTTCAACGACGCCGGCCAGTGGACGAACCTCTACAACGACCCCACGAACGCGCTCGAGGACTGGGTGCCGCAGTTCTTCGCGTCGCAGTTCCCGATCGTCTTCACGCAGACCTCGCCGGTGCTGTTCGGGCAGGCGTCCGGCCTCGTCGGCAGCCTCACGGGGTTCAACCGCCAGTACCGCTTCGAGGTCGACTCCGACACGACGCTCGACGAGTTCGCGGCGGCGCTGACCGACCCCGCGTTCCAGCGGTAGCGGCGATCGCGGCTACCATGCCGCGGCTTGCAGAGGCTCCTCGTCGCCGCGCTCGCGGCACTCGCTTTCGCTCCGTCCGCGTTCGCCGCGGCCCCGGTGCCGTCGCTGACACCGGCGGCGACGCACCGCCTCTGGCTTGCCGAGACCGCGCGCGCCGGGACGCATCCCCGCGCCGCCGCCGACGCGTCGTGCCGCCCCGCCCGGGTCATCTTCTACGCGCAGACCGACTGGCTGCGTCTCGCCACGAAGCTCGCCGCGGATCCGTCGGCCTGCGCCCAGTACTACGTGTCGGTACCGCCGCTCGCCGCCGACAAGACGCAGGCGCGCGCGGGGCAAGCGGTGCAGATCCGGGCGCTCGGCCCGAGCTTCCACGCGCTCGACGAGATCAGCTGGAACGGCTGGAACGGGTGGGTGACCGCCGGGAACGGCACCTGGTACGACGCCGGCGTGCTCGCCCGCCAGCGCATGGCGGCCGCCGGGTTCTCGACGGCCGCCGGCGACACGTGGGCGCTGAACGAGCTCTCGTCCGCGGTGCGCGCCGGCAGCGGCACGGCGCGGCAGAACGCGCTCGAGTTCATGCGCGGCCTCGCCTCCGACGGAGTCAAGGGCGTCGTCTTCACGACGGGCGTCAACCAGTCGGCCGACCCGACCTCGTACAAGGTGAACCTGCAGGGCTGGCTGTCGGACGACGGCTTCTGGTCGGCCGTGTCGCAGTACGCGAGCGACTGGGCGCAGGAGAGCTACGGCGACCTGCGCACCTACGCGGTTGCGGGTTCGACACCGCAGCAGCGCCGCGACCAGATGCTGCAGTACCTCGGCCACGAGCTCGCCCTCGCGAACGCGAACCCGAACCAGGCGGCCGCGTCGCGCCCGTTCCTGCAGTCGGCCTACGTGGCGTTCGGCAACGCCGCCTGGGCGTGGGTGTCGGCCTACGGCTACACCTCGGCGCCTGTCGAGTCGATGGAGGACTTCGTCTCGGGCCAGGTCGACGCCGCGCGCTCGCTCGGCGCGCCGTCCGGCGTCGACCGCTTCGGCTTCGCGTGGGCGCCGAGCAACACGCTCGGTCTGGCGACCGGCGACTTCAACGCGCAGACGGCCACGGTGCTCGACCGCCTCGCGGCCGCGATCCACGACAGCGACACGAGCCCCGACAACGCGTGCAGCACGTTCTGCACGACGAGCCTCCCGGGCGCCGCGTTCACGACCGCCTGGCAGGCGTTCTCGACGTGGGCGCTGCCCGGCCTCGCGTTCACGACGCCGCCCGCGACGCTCGCCGCAGGCGCCTCGACGGCGCTGACGGTCGCGATCGCGACGGCGGGCGTGCCGCAGGTGCAGTCGGCGGACGTGGCCGTCGCGCTCTCGACCACCTCGCTGCAGGGCGGGTTCTCGACGTCGCCGACCGGGCCGTTCACCCCGGCGTTGACGGCGACGATCCCGGCAGGCGGATCGAGCGCGACCGTCTACTACTCCGACCGGCTCGCGGGCTCTGCGACCGTCTCCGCGGCGCTCGCCGGCCAGGCGCCGGCGACGCAGACCGAGACGGTGACCGCCGCGCCGCTCGCGAAGCTGACCGTCGTCCCCGCCACCGCCACCGTGTACACCGGCGCGACCCTGAAGCTCGCCGCCTCCGGCGCGGACGCCTTCGGGAACCCGCTGCCCGTCACGCCCGCGTGGTCGGTCTCGTCGACCGCCGCCGGCCACATGAGCGGCGCGACCTTCGTCGCGGCGAAGAGCCGCACCGGGCGCGTGGTCGTCACGGCGGCGTCGGGCGCCGTCAAGGGCGCCGCGCTGATCACCGTGGCGCTCCGCCCGCCGCACGTCGTCGTCGGGACGAAGTCGGTGGCGGGCCACCTCGTGGTGACCGCGAAGGTGCTGCGCGGGCGCGCTCTTGCGCCCGGCGTCGCGCTGACGCTGCGCGTGCGGAAGGGCTCGAGCACGATCGCCGTCGTGAAGGCGAAGACCGGCAAGCGCGGGACGATCGTGTGGCGCAGCCGCAGCCGGTTGCCACGCGGGCACTACGTCGTCAAGGCGCTCATCCGCTCGGCCTCGACGGCCTCGCGGACCCAGCACTCCTCGACGTGATCGTTGACGACGCCGCACGCCTGCATCGCGGCGTAGACGGTCGTCGGCCCGACGAAGCGAAAGCCGCGCCGGCGTAGCTCCTTCGCGAGCGCCTTCGACTCGGGCGTCTCCGCGAGCCAGTCGGCGGGCGTGCGCGGCGGCGCGTGCGCCTCCGGCGCGTACGACCAGAAGAGCGACTCCAGAGGCGTCTCGTCGCGCAGCGCGACGGTGGCGCGCGCGTTCGCGATCGCCGCCTCGATCTTCCCGCGGTGGCGGACGATCGACGCGTCCCGAAGCAGGCGCTCGACGTCGCGCTCGCCGAAGCGGGCGACGACGTCCGGGTCGAAGCGCTCGAACGCGGCGCGAAACCCCTCGCGCTTGCGGAGGATCGTCAGCCACGACAGCCCGGACTGGAAGCCTTCGAGGCAGAGCCGCTCGTACAGCCCGCGCTCGTCGCGTACGGGCCGCCCCCACTCCTCGTCGTGGTAGACGTCGTACAGCGGGTCCTTCGACTGCCAGCAGCGAATCACGGGAGCTCGACGCGCACGATGCCGTCCTCGACGCGCACCTCGTACGTGTCGACGGGCTCGTACGCGGGAAGCGACAGCGGCATGCCCGTGCGCAGGTCGAACGCCGACCCGTGACGCGGGCAGATCACGCGGCAGAGATCCTCGTCCCACTCCCCCTCGCACAGCGGGCCGTCGTCGTGCGAGCAGCGGTCCTCGAGCGCGTACAGCGTGCCCGCGCAGTTGTAGACGCCGATCGACGTCCAGCCGACCGTGACGATCTTCGACGAGCCGGGCGGGAACTCGTCGAGCGGCGCGACGTCGATCGTCGGCATCTATCCGAGGGTGAGGTCGTCGCCCATGCCCTGCCACTCCTCCGGCAGCGGCGTGCCCTTCGAGCGGTGCAGCGCGACCTTGAGAACGCCGAGCCCGAGCAGCGCGCACTTCAGGCGGATCGGCGTGAGCGGGATGCCGATCTCCTCGAGCAGCTCGTCCTTCGGCATGACGGCGACCTCGGTCGCCTTGCGGCCCTTGACGATCTCGGTGAGCATCGACGTCGCCGCCTGCGAGATCGCGCAGCCCCGCCCCTCGAACGCGATCTCGTCGATCGTCTCGTCGTCGTCGGCGAACCGGACCGAGATCGACACCTCGTCGCCGCAGAGCGGGTTCTGCCCCTCGGCCTGCGCATGCGCGTGCTCGAGGGTGCCGTGCCCCCGCGGATTCTTGTAGTGGTCGAGGATCAGCTCGCGGTAGAAGTCGTCAGACACCGAACGTGTCCTTCACCTTCAGCAGGCCGGCGACGAGCCGGTCGACGTCCTCGGGCACCGAGTAGAGGTAGAAGCTCGCGCGCGTCGTCGCCGCGACCCCGAGCCGCGTCATCAGCGGCTGCGTGCAGTGGTGGCCGGCGCGCACCGCGACGCCCTCCCAGTTCAGGATCTGCGCGACGTCGTGCGGGTGCACGCCCTCGAGCTCGAAGCTGATGATGCCGGTGCGACGGTCGGCCGGCGGACCGAAGATGCGGAGGCCGGGGATCTCGCCGAGCGCGTCCATCGCCTGGACGACGAGCGCGTGCTCGTGCGCCTCGATCGCCTCGAGCCCGACCTCGGAGACGTAGTCGATCGCGACGCCGAACCCGTACGCCTCCGCGATCGCGGGCGTGCCGGCCTCGAACTTGTACGGCAGCTCGTTCCAGCTCGTGCGGTCGAGCGCCACGGAGCGGATCATCTCCCCGCCCAGGTTGAACGGCTGCATCGCCTCGAGCAGCTCGCGCCGTCCCCAGAGGGCGCCGACGCCGCTCGGGCCGCAGATCTTGTGCGACGAGAACGCGAGGAAGTCGCAGCCGAGCGCCTGCACGTCGATGGGCTTGTGCGGCGCGGCCTGCGCCGCGTCGACGACCATGATCGCGCCGTGCTCGTGCGCCCACGCCGCGAGCTTCTCGACGGGGTTGATCGTGCCGAGCGAGTTCGAGACGAGGTTGTTCGCGACCACCTTGATGGTGCCGCGCGACGCGATCTCGTCCAGCGCGTCCAGCTGCAGCTCGCCCAGGTCGTCGATCGGGATGTGCGCGAACTCCGCTCCGGTGCGCTTCGCGATGAACTGCCACGGGACGAAGTTCGCGTGGTGCTCGAGCTCGGTGATCACCACGACGTCGCCGGGGCCGAGGTTGTCGAGCCCCCACGCGTAGGCGATCAGGTTCAGCGCCTCGGTCGCGCTGCGCGTGAAGATCACCTCGCGGCTCGACGGGGCGTTGACGTACTTCCGTACCTTCTCGCGCGCGCCCTCGTAGCCCGCGGTCGCGCGCTCGGCGAGCGTGTAGACGCCGCGGTGGACGTTCGCGTAGCTGTGCTCGTAGAACTCGCGCATCGCGTCGAGCACCTGCCGCGGCTTCTGCGTCGAGGAGGCGCTGTCGAGGTACGCGACCGGCTTGCCGTTCACGAGCTCGTCGAAGACGGCGAAGTCCTTGCGGAGCCGCTCCGCGTCCAGCTTCTGGGTGGTCACGGCCACCCGTCTAGGGTAGCTACGGGACCTTGAACGAGGCGGCGGCGTACCCGCCCGCGGTGACCGTCACGTGCGTGCCGCGGCGGAACTTCGCGAGGCTCGCCTTCCCGGCGGCGGACGTCGTCACCGTGTGCCCGCCGCCCTTCAGCGTCGCCTTCACGCCGATCCCGTCGTCGAGGACGGTGGCCGTCTTCTTCGCCGCGGTGACCGTGAGCCCGGGCAGGAGCGCCTGGTGGACGATCTGGTGGCCGTCGTTGAAGAACGCGTCGACCCGGCCGTCGGGGAGCGCGATCGCCGCGAGCTGGTACACGGTCGCTGCGGCGAGCCCGGCGGCGCTGGGCGCGCCGAAGTGGTGGGCCCGGCTGCGCGAGCGGCGGGCGTGGACGGCGTTTCCCTGCGACCAGACCGCCCAGAGACGGTTCGCCCGGTCCGCCGCGAGCGCCAGGTGCGGGTCGGCGCCGGCGAACCTGCCGCCGGCGACGACGCTCGACCAGCCGAGGTTGCCGCCCTGGAAGGCGTTGACGGCGAACGCCGTGGCGGTCGGGTAGCCGGCCGCCCAGCCCATGTAGGTGGTGCCGTCGCCCGCGGCGACGAGCGGCACGGAGTCGTTGCGCGGTGCGGTCTGCGGCGCGCCGAAGGAGCGGCCGGGCCCGGCCTGGGCCCCGCTTCCGTCGAGCCCTTCGTAGACGAAGAGGTTCGGGAACGCGGACGCGTTCGACCAGAAGGCGACCTGCGCGTAGTTCGACCGGTCGACCGCGAGCGTCTCGGCGTAGCCGCAGCAGGTGCCGAAGACGGTGTGCGACTGCTCGCCGTCGAGCCCCTGGAAGACGTTCACGCCGGACGTCGAGTCCTGCGTGAACATCGGCGTGCCGTCCGGGCGGACGGCGGCGCTCACGACCGGACCCGTGGTCGTGGGCGAGACGATCGCGAACGGCCCCGACCACGTCGCACCGTCGTCGGTCGACTGGAAGCGCACGACGCCGCCGCCGCTGCCGGCGTAGAGCTGGACGGCGCCGCTCGGCTGCTGCACGACCTGCGGCTGCGCCACGAACGGCACGGTCGCGATCTGCTTCGTCCCACCCTTGCTCGACCAGAGCCAGAGGCCCGAGCCGTTGTCGCTCCACACGACGAGCTCCGTGCCTGCGCTCGTGAGCAGCGTCGCCGGCCGGTCGATGTTCGAGAGCGGCGTCTGCGAGATCGGGGTCCAGGCGAGCGCCGAGGGCGCAAACGCGAGGGCGGCGAGTATGGGAAGGATCAGGCGTGTCACGGTGTGAGACGCCGCAGCCGGACGACCCTACGTCAGCGGTGGACGACCTCGCAACCCCTGAGCCGGTCCTTCCTGTCGGCCCACACCGTGTCCCGGCCCGGCCCGCAGAAGACGGTGTCGGTGTGCCCGTCGTCCACGTGGATCCGGTCGTTCCCGCCGCGCGCGACGATCACGTCGCCGGGCTCCGGCGTGCCTTCGATCGTGTCGGGACCGCTCGTGCCGCCGATCGAGCAGGTGCCGCTGATCGCCTCCGTGACGGACGGCGTGGCGTAGTCGATCCCGTAGTGCCCGATGCAGCCCGCGATCGGGCCCGAGTACGCGAGGGCTTCCACGCTCGGCGAGTAGGCGGCGCCGACCCCGCCCTTCGACGCGATCCGCCGGAGGGCCTGGCCGAGCGGCACGATGACCACGCCCTTGCGGTCGGTCGTGACGAGGCGCGTGCTGTCGCGCGACCAGCTCACCGGCCCGAGGCCGGAGAGCGGAGCCGTCTCGGCGACCGGCGGCGTCGACCCGTCGGCCGCAACGACGTAGAGCTGGTTCCCGTCGACGTACGCGATCCGCGTGCCGTCGGGCGAGAAGACGGGGGCGCCGGGCTCGGCCAGCGTCTGCGCGACACGCTGCTCGGTCGAGGGGCCGGTGGCGACGTAGATGCCGTTCGCGCGCGCGAACGCGACCGTCGTGCCGTCGGGCGACCACGACGGCTGCGCGATCGCGTCCCGCGCCCACAGCGTCCCGCCGACCCACAGGTCGGTGCTCGTCGAGTCGTACGCGGTCAGGTAGGCGAGGTCGACGGAGCCGGGCCGCCACGCGGGCGCAAGCGCCGGCGCGGGAGCCGTGTACCGGTGCTTGCCGCTCCCGTCGGCGTACGCGACGTAGAGGCTGCCTCCCGAAGCGAAGGCGATGCGCTTCGAGTCGGGCGACCACGTCGGGGAGAGCCGGCTGACGGAGGTTCCCACCTTCGTCACGCGGCGTGTCGCGAGGTTCACGGTGTAGAGCGAGAGCGACCGGCCCTGCCCGTTCACGCGCGTGAACGCGACCCGCCCGCCGTTCGGCGAGAACACCGGCCACCAGTCGCGATCGGCGACGATCGGCAGTCGCGCCGCCGAGGCGGGCACCGCGAGAACGAGCGTCGCGGCGAGCAGCAGGAGCCTCTTCACCCCGGCACGGTACGGGACGGCGGTGAAGCTTCGTTGAGGCCGCATGACGCATACGGTAAGGCGGTGCCGGTCGTCTACGTCGGCGCACGGACGCCGACACGGACTTCGCTTCCCGGGTCCCGGCTATGGTGGGCGCCCTGTGAGCGGCGAATACATCTTCACCATGTACCGGGTCGACAAGTTCTACGGCCCGGACCGGCAGGTGCTCGCGAACATCTCGCTGTCGTTCCTGCCGGGCGCGAAGATCGGCGTGCTCGGCCCGAACGGCGCCGGCAAGTCGACGGTCCTCCGCATCATGGCGGGCAAGGAAGAGCCGTCCTCCGGCAGCGCCGAGCTCGCGCCGAACGCGACCGTCGGGCTGCTCGAGCAGGAGCCTGAGCTCGATCCCGCCAAGACCGTCCGCGAGAACGTCGAGGACGGCGTGCGCGAGCTGCGCGACCTGCTCGACCGGTTCAACACGATCAGCGCGCAGTTCGCCGAGCCCGACGCGGACTTCGACGCGCTCCTCGCCGCGCAGGCGACGGTGCAGGACCAGATCGACCGGCGCGACGCCTGGCAGCTCGAGTCCCAGCTCGATCACGCGATGGACGCGCTGCGCCTACCCGACGGCGACCGCGACGTGACCACGCTCTCGGGCGGCGAGCGCCGCCGCGTGGCCCTCTGCCGGCTGCTCCTCTCCGCCCCCGACCTGCTGCTCCTCGACGAGCCGACGAACCACCTCGACGCGGAGTCGGTGTTCTGGCTCGAGCGGTTCCTCGCCGAGTACAAGGGAACGGTCGTCGCGGTCACCCACGACCGCTACTTCCTCGACAACGTCGCCGGGTGGATCCTCGAGCTCGATCGCGGCCGCGGCATCCCCTACCAGGGCAACTACTCCGGCTGGCTCGAGCAGAAGCAGGCCCGCCTCGCGCAGGAGGAGAAGCAGTCCTCGGCTCGCCAGCGCACGCTTGCGCGCGAGCTCGAGTGGGTGCGGGCGTCGCCGAAGGCGCGGCAGGCGAAGTCGAAGGCGCGCCTCGGCGCGTACGAGAAGCTCCTCGCCGAGGAGGAGAACGTCAAGCTCGAGCGGGTCGAGATCCACATCCCGCCGGGGCCGCGCCTCGGGGACACCGTGATCGAGGCGAAGGGCGTCTCGAAGGGCTTCGGCGACCGGCTTCTGTACGAGGACCTCACCTTCTCGCTCCCGCCGGCCGGGATCGTCGGCGTGGTCGGCCCGAACGGCGCGGGCAAGACGACCCTGTTCCGGATGATCGCCGGCGAGGAAGCGCCCGACGCCGGCGAGCTCCGTATCGGCGACACCGTGCAGCTCGGCTACGTCGACCAGTCGCGCGGCGACCTCGACCCGAAGAGCACCGTGTGGAAGGAGATCTCCGGCGGCCAGGACATCGTCCTGCTCGGGAAGAAGGAGATCAACTCGCGCCAGTACACGTCCTGGTTCAACTTCAAGGGCGGCGACCAGCAGAAGCCGGTCGGCAAGCTCTCGGGCGGCGAGCGGAACCGCGTCCACCTCGCGAAGATGCTGAAGAGCGGCGGCAACGTGCTGCTCCTCGACGAGCCGACGAACGACCTCGACGTGGATACCCTGCGGGCGCTCGAGGAGGCGCTGCTCGACTTCGCCGGGTGCGCCGTCGTGATCACCCACGACCGCTGGTTCCTCGACCGCGTCGCGACCCACATCCTCGCGTTCGAGGGCGACTCGCAGGCGACGTGGTTCGAGGGCTCGTGGGGCGAGTACGCCGAGTGGGTCAAGGAGACGCGCGGGCCCGAGGCGCTCGAGCCGCACCGCATCAAGTACAAGCCGCTCGTCCGCTCTTAGGGAACTCTTAAGAAGGTTTCGGTAGGAAAAGTGAGGTTTCTTGCCTCAGCCTGCCGGGGATCCCCCGTTCGGGGGTCGCAGCCTGCCAAATAGGACACGAATGTCAGAGATACCTCAACGAAACGGTATGCGGCACCGTGTTGATTCACACTCTCATAGCGGCTCGTAGCCCCCTCTACGGACGGGGCATCGCCGCGGCTCTCGAGCACCGGGCCCCGTTCGCGGTGGCTGCGGTCATCAGCGAGGCCGACCAGGTCGTCGCCCGCCTGCGCGCCGGCGACGTCGCCCTCGCGGTCCTGGACGTCGCCCTCGGCGGCGCCGCCTCCCTGCTCCAGCCGATCCGCTACGCCCATCCCGAGCTGACCGTCGTCACGGTCGGCCCCCGCGACTGGGCGCACGTCGCACTCCGGAACGGAGCCAGCGGCTTCGTCGTCGACGACGTCGAGGTCGACGCGTTCGTCGAGGGCGTGCGGAGCGTCGTCGCGTCGAGCGACTTCACGCTCGTCGGCGCAGATCCGGCGGACGACGCCGCGGTGCTCTCGGCGCGCGAGCACGAGGTCGTCTCGGCAGCGGCCCGCGGGCTCACGAACAAGCAGATCGCCGCCGAGCTGCTGATCACGGAGCAGACGGTGAAGTTCCATCTCGGCAACGCGTTCCGGAAGCTCGGCGTCACGAACCGCGCCCAGGCCGCCGTCGCCGCGCTGCGCCTGGACGCGGCGTAAGCCGCGGTCTCGACGAAAGTCCAGTACCCCAGCCGTTCGGCCAAGCCCAGAGTGGGGACATGTCCGAACACGCAGCAGCAACCAGCAGTCGGCCGGTCGCACACGGCCTCCGCCTGTCGACGATGGCGGCCGTGCTGGTCGCGGTCGCGATCGGCGTCGGGGCGTGGTTCCTCGTGGGCCGCGCCACCTCGAGCTCGTCCGGGAACGGGACTGCGGTCTCCACGAACGGGCCGCAGGCAGTCACGGCGGCGGGCCTCCGCGACGAGGCCTCGCGCCTGGGGCACGACATCTACTGGCTCGGCCCCAAGGCAGGCTTCACGTACGAGCTGACGGTCACGAAGACGGGGATGGCGTACGTGCGGTACCTCCCGGCCGGCGTCAAGGTCGGCGACAAGCGCCCGAGCTTCCTCACCGTCGGCACGTATCCGACGAAGAACGCGTACGGCACGGTCGCGGCGGCGCGCAAGCTCAAGGGCGCGCAGGTCCAGGAGGTCTCCGCCAACGTGATCGCGGCGACGTACGCGTCGCACCCGCACAGCGCCTATGTGGCCTGGCGGAGCAAGTCGCTCGTGGTCGAGATCTTCGACCCCAAGCCGCTCGGCGCGCAGACGCTGGCCCGGTTCGGGCTGGCCCGGCCCGCCCGGTAGCACCGTCCGCATGACGGCCCTGGCGATCGACTGGGGAGCGTTTCCCCTCCTCATGGGGGTGCTCGCAGCAGGATGCGGGAGCCTCCTCCAGTCGATCGCCAGGGGCCGCCTCCGTGCCGTCCTGCCGACCGGCTTCGCGGTGATCGTCGCGGTCGAGGAGCTCGCGTCGCTCTCGCCCGTCTCCGCCCGGCTCGCCCCCGCGGCCGTCGCGGCGCTGGCCGCGGGCGGCCTCGCGACGAGGCTGCGGACGCGGATCGCGCCCGACGCGGCCCGCGCCGCTGCGGCGCTCACGACGTTCGCGGCCTACGCGGCGCCGGTCGTGCTGAGCGGCGCCGCCACCTTCGCGGGCTACATCAAGCTCGACGACACCTCGACGTTCCTCGGCCTCGCAGACTACGTGTCGGCGCACGGCAGGGGCGTCTCGGGCGCGGCCACCTCGACCTACGCGCTCGCGGTGCACGTGAACCTCGGCCAGGGCTACCCGACGGCGAGCTTCGTCCCGATCGAGCTCGGCCGCACCTTCCTGCGCCAGGACATCGCATGGCTCTACCAGCCGTACCTCGCGTTCGCCGCCGCGATGCTCGCCCTCGCGCTCTACGAGCTGCAGCGGGGCGTGATCGACCGGCGGTGGCTGCGCGCCGTCGTCGCGGTCGCGGCCGCGCAGCCGGCGCTGCTCTTCGGCTTCGCGCTCTGGGGCGGCGTCAAGGAGCTCGTCGCCGCCGCGCTGGTCGCGACGCTGGCGGTGGCTGGCCGCGGCGTGCTCGAGCGCGACCCCGGCGCCGCCTCGGCGCTCGCCGTCGCCGTCGCGGCCGCGGCGATCGTCAGCGCGCTGAGCCTCGGCGGAGCCATCTGGGTCGCGCCGCTCGGGCTCGCGCTCGTCCCGCTGCTCGCACGCGGGCGCCGCCGCTCGCTGATGCTCGCGCTCGCCTGCTCGGTCGCGCTCGCCGCGCCGACGCTCGCCGATGCGCGCCGCTTCCTGCGGCCGGCGAACGTGACCTCGTTCACGACCACCGACCTGCTCGGCAACCTGGATCACCCGCTGCACGCGGTCCAGGCGTTCGGCATCTGGCCGGCGGCCGACTTCCGGCTGCAGCCCACGAGCGCCGGGGCGACCGCGATCCTGATCGCCGTGGCAGCCGGGCTCGCCGCGCTCGGCCTGATCTTCGCGACGCGCCGCCGGAAGCGCGGGCTCGTCCTCTACGCCGGCACTGCCGTCGCCGTCACCGGCTTCACCTGGGTCGCCGCATCGCCGTGGATCGCGGCGAAGACCTATGCGACCGCCGCTCCCGCGTTCCTGCTCGTCGCGGGGATCGGGGCGGCGAGCCTGCTCGAGGCCCGGCGAGGGCTGCTGCGCGTCTGCGGCGCGGCCGGCCTCGCGGCGCTCGTCGCGGGCGTCGGCTGGTCGAACGCGCTCGCCTACCGGGGCGTGGCGCTCGCTCCGCACGACCGGCTCGCGGAGCTCGGACGCATCGGGCGCGAGTTCGCAGGGCGCGGCCCGGCGCTCCTCACGGAGTACGAGCCGTACGCCGGGCGGCACTTCCTGCGTGGGCTCGCCGAGGACAGCGCCTCCGACCTCCGCTATCTCCCGGACTACCTGACGAGCGGCGGGTACCTGCCGAAGGGCGCGGGCGCCGACGTCGACCGCTTCACCCTCGCGACGCTGCTCGACTACCGCCTGCTGATCACCCGCCGCTCGCCGGCAGAGAGCAGGCCGCCGTCGGTGTTTCGCCTGGCCTTCCGCGGCCGCTCCTACGACGTGTGGCAGCGGCCCGACCGGCCCTCGCGGATCGTGCAGCACCTCGCGCTCGGCGCAGGGGACGATCCGGCCGGGATCGCGGCGTGCGCGGACGTGCACGCACTCGCCGCCGCGGCGGGGCGGGGCGGACGCATCGTCGCGTCCACGCGCGGCGGCGCGGCCGTGCTGCCGCTCTCGAACATCGCGCTCCCGCCCGGCTGGGGGACCGACTCCGCGGACCTCGCCGCGTGGCCGGCCGGGGGCGGCACGCTCGCGTCGAGCTTCTCGACGCGGCGAGGCGGCACGTTCGACCTCTCCGTCGGCGGCTCGTTCGCGGAGCAGCTGACCGTGCTCGTCGACGGCCGCGTCGTCGCGAAGCGGGCGCCGCAGCTCGGCTGGACGGGAGCGCTGACGCCGCTCGGCCGCGTCACCGTGGGACCGGGCCGGCACGTCGTCACGCTGCGCCTCCGGCGCTCCTGGTGGCGACCGGGCCAGGCGGCCGCGCCGCTCGCGCCGCTCGGGCCCGTGGTCGTCGGGACGAGCGATCCCGGCCCGCTCCTCTCCGTGCCCGTCGCGGACGCGTCGAGGCTCTGCGGCAAGAGCTTCGACTGGCTCGAAGCGATCGCGCGCTGACGGCTCCTCGACCAGGGGGCGCCAAAGGTCTAGGTCGGACCTAGACAACACGCGCTGGGGACGGGAAACGGGCGGAACTACGGTCGGAACGCCCGGTCAGACGCCGGGCCCGAGGGACATGCGCCGCGAGGTTCCTGTCCACCGGCCTCCAACCGAGGGAGAGAAGTGAAGACCAACACAGTGAGGGTCGTCGTGGCTGGTGCCGTCGCGGCGCTCGCTGCCGCCGCGATGTCGGGCGTCGCATCTGCGAAGAGCCACGACACGGTGATCTGGGCGTGTGTGGATCGGTCGGGAGACCTCCGCATCGTGGCCAACGCGAACCGCTGCGGCCGCCACGAGTCGGCGATCTCCTGGTCGCTCGGATCGAGCGGCGGCGGCGGCACGGGCCCGCAGGGGCCGCGTGGCGCGACCGGTCCGCAGGGACCCGCGGGGGCACGTGGTGCGACCGGGCCGCAGGGCCCGACCGGCGCCGCCGGCCCGGCCGGCCCGGCCGGGGCCCAGGGCCCCAAGGGCGACACCGGGGCGCAGGGCCCGCAGGGAAGCACCGGCCCGCAGGGCGCGAAGGGCGACACCGGTGACACCGGCGCCCAGGGCCCGCAGGGCGAGACCGGTGCCCAGGGGCCGCAGGGCCTCCAGGGCGACACCGGCCCGGCTGGTCCGGCCGGCCCCGTCGGCCCGCAGGGCCCGACCGGCCCGCAGGGGCCGCAGGGCGACACCGGCCCGCAGGGGCCGCAGGGCGTCCAGGGCGACACCGGTGCCCAGGGGCCGCAGGGCCTCCAGGGTGAGACCGGTGCCCAGGGCCCGCAGGGCGACAAGGGCGACACCGGCCCGCAGGGACCGCAGGGCGACAAGGGCGACACCGGCGCCCAGGGCCCGCAGGGCGACACCGGCCCCCAGGGGCCGCAGGGCGTCCAGGGTGAGACCGGCGCCCAGGGCCCGCAGGGCGACAAGGGCGACACCGGCCCCCAGGGGCCGCAGGGCGACAAGGGCGACACCGGCGCCCAGGGCCCGCAGGGCGACAAGGGCGACACCGGCCCGCAGGGGCCGCAGGGTGACGTCGGCCCGGCCGGCCCGGCCGGCCCCGTCGGTCCGCAGGGACCGCAGGGCGATGTCGGCCCGAAGGGCGACAAGGGCGACACCGGCGACACCGGCGCCCAGGGCACGACGGGTGACCAGGGCCCCCAGGGTGTCCAGGGTCAGATCGGTGCCAACGGCCCGAAGGGCGCAACCGGGGCGACGGGTGCTCAGGGGCCGCAGGGTCCGCAGGGCGACACCGGTGCTCAGGGCCCGCAGGGCGACGTCGGCCCGAAGGGCGACACCGGCGACACCGGCCCGCAGGGGCCGCAGGGTGAAGCCGGCCCGCAGGGCCCGCAGGGCCCGAAGGGCGACACCGGCGACGTCGGGCCGCAGGGCCTGACGGGCGCGCAGGGCGCCACGGGGCTCCAGGGCCCGCAGGGTGCAACCGGCGCCACCGGCCCGGTCGGCCCCTCGGGTGCCACGCTGGTGACGGGTACGCCGGTCGTGCACACGCCGGCGAACAACCCGCACAACGACACCGGCGACGACGTGTCGGCGACGGCGAGCTGCCAGCCCGGCAAGGTCGTCCTCGGCGGCGGGTACACCCTGTCGTTCGCGAGCTCGTCGGACGCCAACGACGTGATGGTGCGGCAGTCCTACCCCAGCGCCGCTGGGACGTGGACGGTCGTCGCCACCTACGGCAACGACGTCAGCAGCGGCTCGTTCCACAACCTGACAGTGACCGCGTACGCCCTCTGCAGCCAGTAAGGCACGGCACCGCATGAGGAACGAGGAGGGAGGGCTTCGGCCCTCCCTCCTCGTGTTTCGGCACCCCCGAAGCGGGGACGCGGACCCCCGACGAAGCGGAGTTGCGCCTGACATCGTTGTCAGGTTGTATTGGTCCGTGCAGGGGAGCGGGCCCTGCAAGGGGTCTCTACCGGAGGTGAGCGCTCGTCATGGCTGCGACCGGGGATCTCGAGCCTCTGGCGAGCGAGGGGGACGAGGCCTCCGAAATCGAGGAGGAGGGCACGGGCCGCCCGGTGGCGTACATCGCGTGCCCGGTGTGCCGGAAGCCGATCGAGCTACCGGCGAACGGAGAGCTGCCGCCACGCCTCGCCTGCGGAGCCTGCGGCGCCGTGCTCCGGCGCTGACCCGCCAGGCTTGAACGGACGTCCGGCTCGGCCTGGACATCCGGTGAGCGAGGCGCGCGCCCGGGACGCCTACGCTCAACCCATGCCGATCGTCACCCAGTGCACCGTCCCGGGCTGCTCGACGCTGACCATCGGTCCGCTGTGCCTCGAGCACGACGTGCGGACGGTGCCGGTGGATCGTCGTCGGCCCGTGGGGAGCGCCTCCCCGGTCACGGCAGCCTCTGCCGGCTGACCACGGCGCGACCCCGCTCCCACCACCCCCTCACGCCCCGCCGGCGGATTGGCGTCGCGTGAGCCGCGCGGCTCCGATTCTCCCTCGGGGCCGCGCACCTTCGCCCGCTCGCGGGGCTAGCAGGCCCCAAACGCAGGTGGGGCTTCTTCCCGACCTGGGACTAGGGCCGTGGACGCGGCCCGCCCGAACAATCAGAAGGGCCGGATTCCATCGATCCGGCGCAGACGGCGGGCTGCGAGCTACCCGCACACGGGACCAAGGAGCGATACGGAGACATGAGCAACATCCACACGAGCGGCGCAGCGCGGACGCTTCCCTTCACGGGGCTCGCCACGCTGCCGATCCTCATCCTCGGCGCGATCATCAGCGGAATCGGGTTCGTCCTCACCGCCTGGCGGTCGCCGAAGTCCGCGCGGAACATCTAGGTGCGCCGTCGCCTCGGCATCGCACTGCTCACCCTCGGCCTCCTCACGGTGGCCTGGGTGGGCGTGACGGTCGTCTGGGGCGATCCCTTCACGTCGCTGTACACCGCCCATGAACAGCACGTGCTGGAGAAGCAGCTGCGGGTGGAGGGCTCGCAGTGGGCGGCGAAGGCCGCCGCGCGCACGTCCGCGTCGGCCGCCCCACGGCCGACGCGGACCGAGGACGCCGCTACCGTCCTCGCCCGTCGCGCACGGACATTCGCCGCATCGCTGCACGATGGCGAGGCGATCGGACGGATCCGCATCCCGAGCATCGGCCTCAGCATGGTCGTCGTGCAGGGCACGAGCGAGGGCGACCTCGCGAAGGGGCCGGGGCACTACGACGCGGCCTCCGGCCAGAACACCGCGCTGCCCGGCCAGGGCGGCGTGGTCGCGATCGCCGGGCACCGGACGACCTTCCTGCACCCGTTCCGCTACGTGAACGACCTCAAGCCCGGCGACAACGTCTATCTCGAGATGCCGTACGGGACGTTCAGGTACCGCATCTACTACCAGAAGATCGTCACCCCGACCGACTGGTCGATCCTGCGCAAGCGGCCGTACGAGAAGCTGGTGCTGAGCGCCTGCCACCCGCTCTACTCGGCCTCGCACCGGATCGTCACCTTCGCCCGCCTGGAGGGCTCGTCGATCCAGTCCGTCTTCTAGCTCGTATTGACTTCGCATATGGAAGTGCTGCGCGCGATCGTCGTGAGCTGCGATCGCAGCGTCTCCAGCCTTCTCGTTCAGGCCCTCGATGTAAGCGGTTTCCAGGTCGTCCTCTCGGCGCCGAGCGCGGCCGAGGCGGCCCGTGAGCTCGGCGGCCGCGACGGCATCGCGCTCGCCGTCGTCGACCGCGAGGCCGCGGGCGTCCTCCTCGGCGAGGCGTTCCGGCTCGAGACCGCGTCGACGATCGTGGTCGGCTCTTCCCGCACCGATCCCGAGGAGATCGCCGGCCTGCTCCTTCGCTTCGACGCGTACGTCGCGGCCGACGACCCGGAGCTGCTCGCGAGCCTCGTGGCGCGCCTCGCACGCGCCTCCTATGCGCGTGCGAGCGACGCAACCGGCAGGTAGCGGCGCCTACCCGACGTTCGAGAGGTCGCCGACGTTCTCGTTGAGGCCCCGCGTGAACGCCCAGCGCGCGGCCTCCGTCCGGTTGGTGATGTCGAGCTTCCGGTAGAGGTTCGACAGGTGGAACTTCACGGTCTGTTCCGTGACCCAGAGCTGCCGTGCGATCACCTTGTTCGAGAGCCCCTGCGCCACGAGGCGGAGGATCTCCACCTCACGCTCGGTGAGCCCGGCGGCGCGCGCCGCCGGCACCTCGCCGGGAGCCCGGAAGCCCGCCGGCTGGTAGGTCGTCGCCGACACCGCCTGGCGCACTGCGCCGGGCAGGTCGCGCGGCTCGACCGTCTTCAGGATGTAACCCACGGCACCGCTCTCGAACGCGGCCTGGATCTGTTCCGGCTCCGCCTCGACGGAGCACATCACGACCTTGATCTCCGGATACGACGCCTTGATGCGCGTCAGGCAGCCGAGCCCGTTGAGGCCGGGCATCCGCATGTCGAGCAGCACGACGTCGGGGTCGGTGTCCCGGATCATCGGGATCACCTTCGCCCCGTCGCGCGCCTCGCCGACGACGCGGAACTCCGGGTCGCTCTCGAGGCTCCGCTTCAAGCCTTCCAGCACGACTGGATGGTCGTCCACGATCAGGACGTTCAGCATCGCCCGCCCGCCTTCGGCGTAGCCGGGATCGACGTACCGCACGACGTCGAGTACATGGCCCTCAACTCCCCGTGTTCAGATGGGTTTGCCGCAGCCAGCCGGAGCTGGACTTTCGGCTTCAACCGTAAGGCGAAACGGGGGCGAGTGCCCCTACCTATTCGTCCAGTCAGGCCCTCAACTGTCGTCCGAGCCCTGCTCGGGGCTCGGGCTCGCCTGCAGGCTCAGGGGCTCCTCGGCGAGCCCGCGCGCGAAGGCCCAGCGGGCGGCCTCGGTGCGGTTGGAGACGCCCAGCTTGCGGTAGATGTTGGTGAGGTGGAACTTGACGGTCTGCTCCGTCACCCACACCTCCTTGCCGATCGCCTGGTTGGAGAGGCCGCGCGCGACGCCCTTCATGATCGTCAGCTCGCGCTCCGTGAGGCCGGCGGCGCGCGCGACGGGGTTGTCGTCGAGCGCCGGGAGCCCGAGCGCGTGGAACGCGGTGCCCTCGACCGCCTGGCGGATCGCCGAGGCGAGGTCGACGGGGTCGATGCTCTTGATGATGAATCCGCACGCGCCGCGCTTGAAGGCGGCCTGGATCCGCTCGGGATCGCTGTGCGCGGAGAGCAGCACGACCCTGACGTTCGGGTGGCGGGCGCGAACCCGCTCGACGCAGCTGAGCCCGTCGATCCCCGGCATGCGGAGATCGAGCAGCAGCACGTCGGGGTTGAGCCGCGCGACGAGCGGCAGGACCTCCGCGCTCGAGGATGCGGTACCGACGATCTCGAACGTCTCGTCGCTCTCGAGCATCTGACGTATCCCCACCAGGACCAGCGGGTGGTCGTCGGCAATCAGCAGTTTCATGGATCCTCCAGGTCAGGCGCGGCCCTCGCCGCAACGATTCGAGCGTAGGGCGACGGCTGGGTTCCGGCCCTACCCGAACGTGGAGCGGGCCCCTACCCCTTGGCTCGCCCCGGATGCCGTCCGCCGACGGTCCTATCCTCGCGCCATGGCTCCGCAGCCCGAGGCAGTCCGCAGGCTCATCGCCACGGCGCCCCGCGTCTCGTCGAGCTCCGTCTACGTCCCGTGCCGGTGCTGCCAGACCACGGTGGACATCGCCTCCGCCCCCATCGACGTCTACCTCTGCGCCGCCTGCGCCGTCGCCGTCGCCGGGCTCAGCCGCTCCTGACGGCCGCGTCCCGCCGATGAGCGACGACGATCTGGCCCGGCGCACCGGCGAGGCGGCCGGCCGGCTCCGCGCCGCGGGCGACGAGGAGGCGGCCCTGCTCCTCGAGGAGCTGCTGCGCGAGCGGACGTCGCTGCACCGACGGCTCGTCCGCCTCGGCTTCGACCTCCACGACGGCCCGCTGCAGGCGCTCGTCGCCGCGACCGCCGACCTGCGCTACTTCCAGCAGCAGGTGGTCGAGCAGCTCGAGGGCCACCCGAACGCGGCGAAGCTGACCGGCCGCATCGATGACCTCGTCGCCCGCGACCTTGCGCTCGGCGAGCAGATCCGCGCCCTCATCCTCGGCACGGAGCCGGACCCGGCCGGCGCGCTGCCGCTGACCGACGCGGTGCGCGACCTCGAGGACGGCATCGGCGACTTCGAGCTCGCCTTCGAGCTCGACCCGAGGGTCGACGAGCTCGACCTCTCCGATTCGCAGCGGATCACCCTGCTGCGCGTCATCCGCGCGGCGCTCGACAACGTCGGGCTCCACAGCGAGGCGACCGAGGCGACCGTCGAGGTGCGCGCGTCGCCGTCGGGCGGCGTGTCCGCGCTCGTGACGGACAACGGCGTTGGCTTCGACCCGGAGGCCGCGCGCAGCTCGCGGTCGATCGGCCTCGTCGCGATGCGCGAACGGGTACGGCTGCTCGGCGGACGCTTCGCCGTGGAGAGCCGCCCCGGTGGGCCCACGACGGTGCGTGTCGAGCTGCCGGCGTGGCTCGGCCCGGCAGAACGTACGACGACCTAGCCGTCGGGCCAGCCGCTCCCTGGACCTTGGCCCGCGGTCCCGCGCGGCACTCAGGACTAGCTTCAAATGCATGAGGGCTGCCGTGCTCATCGCGTGCAAGAACGGCGAGGCGACGATTGCCTCGACGGTCCGTTCCGCGGCGACACAGTCCGACGTGTACGTCCTCTCGGACGGCTCGACGGACAACACCGCCGAGGTGGCGGCGGCCGCCGGCGCGACCGTCATCGCCCGGAGCGTCAGCGGCGGGAAGCCGGACGCGCTGCGCGCGCTGATGCGCGAGCACGACCTCGGGTCGCGGTACGACTACATCGCGGTCCTCGACGACGACACGATCGTCGCCGACGACTACATCGCGCGCCTCGTCGAGGTGCTCGACCGTGACGGCGGCGTGGCCGTCGCGAGCGGTCGCATCGACTCGCGGTGGGAGCGCGACCAGCGCTGGAACCCCTACATCGCGATGCGCGCGTTCATGTACTGGTCGTACCAGGCGACGGTGAAGCGCGGCCAGAACGCGCTGCACCTCGTGAACGTGATCTGCGGCGCCAACTCGCTCTTCCGCGCGGAGATCTTCGCCGCGCTCGTCGAGGAGGACGCCCCGTACGCGATCGACGACATGTTCTGGCTCGCGGAGATCGCACGCCGCCGGCTCGGCCGCGTCGCCTACGTGCACGCCGCGCGCTCCTGGACGATCGACCCGCACACCTTCCGCGACTGGTACCGGCAGACCGTCCGCTGGTCGTGGGGGCAGTTCCAGTCCGTCCGCGGGCACCGCCTCGGGTCGTTCATCCGGCGCGACCGCGCGAGGGGCCGCTTCGCCATCCGGTTCTCGTGGTTCGACCTCGGGTACCTGGCGCTGCTCGTCGACTGGCTGCCGTACATGATCGAGCCCTTCGTGTTCGTGCCAGCGGCGTACTTCTTCCGCCGCTGGGTCGACCCGATGTGGTTCGTCGGCGCGTACCTGGTGACGAGCGTGGGCTGGATCATGCTCGCAGCGGCCGCTCTGCGGCGGCCGCGCCTGCTCGTCCTCGCGCCGGCGATCCTCGTGCTCGACCTGATCTACCGCGTGACGATGCTGCACGCGCTCGTGAAGACGATCCGCCAGCCCTCCGTCGAGGTCTGCCGCTGGGACTCGCCCGAGCGCTTCGCCATCGAGGGCTCCGCGGCCACCGCATCGACCAACTGACAACGACCGAACGCGCAGTGAGCGAAAGGGAGGGCTAGGGAGAATGAGAGCACTCATCACCGGAGGAGCCGGGTTCATCGGCTCCCATCTCGCGGAACGACTGATCGCACGCGGCGACGAGGTGTTCGCGCTGGACGATCTGTCGACCGGCACGCTCGACAACCTCGCGTCGCTCCGCGACCATCCGCGGTTCCACCTCGTCGTCGACTCGGTTCTCCACCCGGCGGTGGTCTCCGAGCTCGTGCACAAGACGGACGTCGTGTACCACCTGGCCGCGGCCGTCGGCGTCAAGACGATCGTCGAGCAGCCGGTCCGCACGCTCCGGGTGAACCTGGGCGGCACCGAGACGGTGCTCGACGCCTGCTGCCGCTTCGAGCGGCCGGTCCTCGTCGCCTCGACGTCCGAGGTGTACGGCGACCACCGCAGCGAGACGCCCCTGCACGAGACGTCGCGCCGCATCTACGGGGCGACCACGCAGAAGCGCTGGGCGTACGCCGACTCGAAGGCGATGGACGAGTTCCTCGCGCTCGCCTACCACGAGCAGTCGTCGCTCGAGACGGTGATCGTCCGCCTGTTCAACACGGTCGGGCCGCGCCAGACCGGCATGTACGGCATGGTGATCCCGCGCTTCGTCGACCGGGCGCTCGCGAACGAGTCGATCGAGATCTACGGCGACGGCAACCAGACGCGGTGCTTCTGCCACGTCGACGACACCGTCCGCGCGCTCATGACGCTGATGGACGAGATCGACCGCACCTCGGGCCAGATCTACAACGTCGGCGCGCGCAACCAGATCTCGATCCTCGAGCTCGCCGAGTGGATCGAGTCGATGCTGGAGTCGACGGCGCAGCGCCGCCACATCCCGTTCCGCGAGGTCTACGGGACCGGGATCGAGGACATGCTGCACCGGGTCCCGTGCATCGACAAGATCCGCGAGGAGATCGGCTGGGAGCCGGTCCGCACGCTGGCCGACATCCTCGCCGACGTCGTCGCGAGCAAGACGATGCAGGAGTCGGTGGCGGCATGAGCCCGCGGAGGTTGATCGGTACGGCGGCGGCGCTGATCGCGCTCGCCGCCCCGTCGCTCGCGCACGCGGCCACCGTGGACGTCTCGATCGCGAGCCCGCCCGACGGCGCGCACTCGCTGAGCGGGACGATCCCGGTGCTCGTCGACGCGTCGGCGGACGTCGGGATCTACTCGGTCCAGCTGCAGATCGACGGGCAGTACTTCGGCGTGCCGGTCACGACGCCGATCAGCCCCTACCGGTACGAGATCGACGTCGATTCCAGCACGCTGGCCGTCGGCACGCACACGCTGACCGCGATCGCGACCGACTGGTCGCAGATCGGAGGCGGCGACCGTTGGGCCTCGGACGACGTCACGATCGACGTCGGGCCGGCGTACCCGACGATCAGCATCACCGCGCCGGCTGCGAACACGCTCGTGCGCGGCACGCAGACGGTGACGGCGTCGACGACGGCCGCCGCGACGCCGGCGACGACGACGCTCTCGGTCGACGGGACGGCGCTCGCCTCGTCGAGCTGGGACACGACGAAGGTCGCCGACGGCAGTCACACGATCTCGGGGACGATCCTCGACGCGCGCGGCAAGAGCGCGTCGGCGTCGAGCACCGTCACCGTCGACAACACCGCGCCGACGACGAGCATCACCTCGCCCGCGGCGGGGACGTTCGCGCAGGGGACGCTGGCCGCGCAGGCGAGCGCCTCCGACGCGTACGGCGTCGCGCGCGTGCAGTTCCTGATCGACGGGCAGCCGGTCGGCAGCCCGGTCACCTCGCCCGACGGCGGCAGCGGCTACGTGTACAGCGCGTCGCTCAGCCTCTCCGGGCTGGCGAGCGGGACGCACACGGTCGCCGACGTCGCGACCGACGCGGCAGGCAACACCGCGACCTCGTCGGCCGTGTCGTTCACGATCGGGAACGCGCCGCCCACCGCGACGATCACGGTCCCGCCGGACTGGACGTTCGCGCACGGCACGACGCCGATCACCGTGAGCGTCTCGGGCGGCACCGCGCCGGTGACGGCGACGCTGCTCGTCGACGGGAAGGCGACCGGCTCGCCGATCAGCACCGCGCCGTACGTGTTCTCCTGGGACACGACGAAGTCGAGTGACGGCACACACACCGTCGCCGCGAGCGTGAAGGACGCCTCCGGGCGCACGGCCACCTCGACCGCCCTGCACCTGACGGTCGACAACACGCTGCCGTCGGTCTACCTGATCCAGCCGGCGCCGAACACGTACTTCCAGGGCTCGCTGCCCGTGCAGGCGCATGCTTCCGACGCGCACGGCGTGCAGAGCGTGCAGTTCCTGGTCGACGGCGTCGCCTCCGGGCCCGCCGTCCCGCTGCCCGACACGGCGGGCGGCTTCACGTACTCGGCGTCGCTCGCGATCGGCTCGCTCGCCAACGGCCAGCACACGGTCCAGGCGCGCGCCACCGACGCGGCGGGGCTGCAGGCGACCTCGTCCGCGGTCACCTTCTACACCGGGGCGTCGCCGACAGTCGTGACGGTCACCGCGCCGGCGCCGTTCACGTTCGTGCACGGCACGACGCCGGTCACCGTCGGCGTCACCGGCGGCACTGCGCCCTATTCGGTGCAGGCGATCGTCGACGGCGTCGCGGCGACCGCGTCCACGCCGATCACCGGGACGACCGGCAGCGTGCAGTGGAACACGACGTCGCTGATCGACGGCACCCACTCCCTGATGGTCGCCGTCAAGGACGGCTCCGGCAAGACGTCGTACTCGACGCCGCAGTCGGTCACCGTCGACAACATGGCGCCGTCGGCGACCATGTACCTCCCGTCGCTGACGCCCGGCTACGCGTACGCGCGGATCGGTGCCGACACGACGGCGCAGGTGCACGCGTCCGACCTGTTCGGCGTGAAGTCGGTGCAGTTCACGGTGGACGGCACCGCCGTCGGGCCGCTGCTCGTCGCACCGGACTCCGGCCAGCAGTACCTGTACTCGGAGACGATCCCCGCGTCGGCGTTCCCGGCCGGCATGCACACGCTGACCGCGATCGTCACCGACAACGCCGGCAACACCACGACGGCACCGCCCGTCCAGGTCAAGGGCGGCCCGTTCGTCTACGTGCCCGTCCTGAACTACCACGGGATCATCGGGCCGCTCGACGAGGAGCCGGACATCTACGACCAGACGGCCGCGCAGGCGGACGCCGAGCTCGCCTACCTGAAGGCGAACGGCTACCAGTCGATCACGATCGCGCAGTACTCGACGTGGCTGAAGACCGGCGCGCTCCCGGCCGGCATCACCAAGCCGGTGCTGATCACGGTCGACGACGGCCTCACCGACGAGCAGGCGTGGGATCCGCTGCTCCAGAAGTACGGGTTCAAGGCCGTCCTGTACGCCGTCACCGGCTACGCCGACAACAACACGCCCGGCGCGAACGACCCGACCGGAAACATGTCGTGGACGCAGCTGAAGGCGCTCGCCGCCAACGGCCGCTGGACGATCGCGTTCCACGCCGGGCAGTACGGCCACGGCGACTTCAGCGACCCGACGTCGACGATCAACCTCGGCAGCGGCCAGGTCGAGAGCTTCGCTCCGTCCTGCTTCTGGTACTACGGCTGCCTCGGCACGATCACGACCACGACCACGACCGGCACCGGCCGGAACAGGAAGACGACGGTGACGACGGCGCCGGAGACGCCGGCGCAGTTCGAGTCGCAGGTGTCTGCGGAGGTCTCGGCGGGGATCGCCGAGCTGAAGAAGCAGATCCCGACGGCCGACGTCACCTCGTTCGCCTGCCCGTGGAACGCGTGCGGGCAGTGGACGACGTCGTACAACGACGCGAGCAACACCATCCAGGGCTGGCTGCCCGGGTACTTCGCGTCGCTGTTCCCGATCGTCTTCACCCAGACGAACCCGATCACCTACGGCCTCGCGAGCGGGACGGTGGGCGCGCTCAACGCCTTCAACCGCCACTACCGCTTCGAGGTGCACACGGACACCACCATCGACCAGTTCGCGGCGGCGCTCACCGACCCCGCGTTCGCGAACAACTGATGCTCAGGGCAGCGCTCGCAGCCGTCGCAGTCGCTGCCCTCGCCGCACCGGCGGCGGAGGCCTCGTCCTCCGCCGCCGCGCTGCCGTGGCTCTCGGCCACCTGCGGCGGGATCGTGGCGCTCCAGCACGACGCGGCGTACGCCAAGCTCGCGACGAACCCGGCTGCGGCCCGCAAGGTCGCCGTCGCCGTCTCGACGGACGTCGCGAGGGTGCGCAAGGCAACCGCCGCCACGCCGGCCGTCAAGAACGGCCCGGCGCTCGCGTCGGAGCTCGGTACGGCCGCCCGGACCGCGCAGTCGGCGCTCGCGCAGCACCAGCGCACGCTCGGCCTGCACGCGACCCGCGTGGCCGTGAAGGCGTACGCCGCCTCGGCGACGACGGTGGCGCGCACGCTCGGCTCGACGTTCCTGCGGCTGCTCACCGAGCACGGCTCGCCGGACCTCGACCGTGCGGTCGACCAGGTGCCGACCTGCCGGGTCGTCCATGGCTAGCTGGGCGCCGGACCCCGGGGCGCAGCCGCGGCGCCGCCGCCGGCTACAGCTCTCGCGCCCACGTCTGCTCGACGAGCCGGTGCCCGAACGCCTCGTGCGGGCCTTCGTCGACCAGCGTGAAGCCCGCGCGCTCGTAGATGCGACGCGCGCCGGCGAGCACGTCGTTCGTCCATAGCACCAGCCGCCGGTAGCCGGCGGAGCGCGCGAACTCGATGCACTCGTCGACGAGTCGCGAGCCGATGCCGTGCCCGCGCGCCCACGGCTCGACGAGCAGCACCCGGAGCTTCGCCGTCTCGTCGTCCTCGCGGACGCAGAGGATGCAGCCCGCGCGCCGGCCGTCGAGCTCGGCGATCCAGGCACGCTCCCGCTGCGGGTCGTGGCCGCGGGCGAAGCTCCCGGCGATCTCGGCGACGAGCCCCTCGAAGGTGACGTCCCACCCGTACTCCGCGGCGTAGAGGACGCCGTGACGCTCGACGAGCCAGCCGTAGTCGCCACTCCCGGCGGTGCGGATCGTGACCCGGCCGGCGCGCTCGGCCAGGAGGGACTCGATCTCCTCGGCGGCTAGAAGGAGCCGCTCCCGGTCGGCCGGCCGAAGACGCTCGAGGAGCGCCGCGTTCTCGGCCGCAGAGCCCCGGTCGAGCTCGCGGTAGGCGGCGAGGCCCTTTCCGGTCAGCGACACGACCACCGCCCGCGCGTCGGCCGCCGACCGCTCGCGCACGACGAGCCCGCGCTCCTCGAATGCCGCGAGGATCCGGCTCAGGTAGCCGGCGTCGAGGCCGCTATGGGCGCGCAGGTCGCGGATCTCGAGCGGTGCGCCGCGCCCGAGCTCGAAGAGGACGCGCGCCTCGGTGAGCGTGAACGGCGAGTCGAGCAGGTGCTCGTCGAGGGCGCCGACGAGCCGGGTGTGGAAGCGGTTGAACGCGCGGAAGCGCTCGACCTGGTCGGTGGGAACCTTTGACATAGTCAAAGATTAGTACAGTCCCGGCATGCACGTCCAGCGCCTCGACTCCGTCGAGCTCCGCGTCCTCGGCTGCCTCGTCGAGAAGCAGCGGACGACGCCCGAGCAGTACCCGCTGACGCTGAACGCGCTGCGCCTCGCCTGCAACCAGACGACGAACCGCGACCCGGTGCTGGAGCTCGACGAGTCGCAGGTCCGCCAGGCCGCCCAGAGCCTCGGCACGAAGGGGTACGCCCGCCTCGCGACCGGCCCCGGCTCCCGCACCGCCAAGTACCGCCAGCTCTTCCAGGAGGCGCTCGACCTGATGCCGGCCGAGATCTCGATCCTGGCCGTCCTGATCCTGCGCGGGCCGCAGACCGCCGCCGAGCTGAAGACGCGCACCGAGCGCCTCGCGTCGATCGACGACGTGCCGGCGGTGCTCGAGCGGCTCGCCGGCAAGGAGCTCGTGGCGCTCCTCGAGCGGCGCCCCGGGCAGCGCGAGGAGCGGTGGACGCACCTGCTCGCGGAGGAGTCGGCGCAGCACGCGCAGGAGGCGGACTCCGAGCCGGAGCCGGTCACCGTGGGCAGCTCGCCGCTCGAGGCGCGGCTCGCCGCGCTCGAGGAGCGGGTCGCCGAGCTCGAGCGGCTGCTCGGCTCGAGCTAGCTCCGGGCGTCGAGCCTCGAGCCCTTCACGCCCGGATGGCAGACGTGCTGGGGCGGAGCGCCCGGCAGGAGCTTCGGCGGCCGGAATGCGTGCTCGTCGTGGCCGCGGGTCGCGGCGAACGCGCCGCCTGCCCCGCCGACGCCGACCGCGAGCACCGCGGCGATCGTCAGGGACCTACGCATGGACGGAGTCTGACAGCTACGCCTGCGGAATGCGGGCTTCGAGCGCCTCGCCGAGCGCCTCGCGCACCGGCTCCAGCTCGATGCGGTCGAGCACGTCCTGGAAGAACCCGCGCACGATCAACCGCTCCGCCTCGGCGCGGGTCAGGCCGCGCGCCATCAGGTAGAACAGCTGCTCGCGGTCGACCTTGCCGAGCGTGGCGCCGTGGGTGCAGCGCACGTCGTTCGCCATGATCTCGAGGCCCGGGATCGAGTCCGCGTGCGCCTGATCGGAGAGCAGCAGGTTGCGGTTCTCCTGGTAGGCGTTCGTCTTCTG
>DASZWR010000009.1:0-6177 GCA_035546215.1 Gaiellaceae bacterium
GTCGCCTCGGCCGCGATGCGGAGCGCCTGCTGGGCGGCGCGCCGCCCGTCCCCTCCGGCGGCGAGCGCCTCGCCCGCGAGCTCGAGCCAGGCGGCGCGCCGTGCCCCGGCCGCCGAGTGGGCGCCGGAGGCGAGCGTCCGGACGGCGAGCGCGACCTCGGCGGCAACCAGCGCGATGGCGGCGCGCTCGTCGTCGGAGAACGGCTGCTGCCGGAGCGCCTCCACCGAGCCGACGACGCGGCCGCCCGCGTACGCGGCCTCGACGACGACGGCCGGGTGCACGTGCGTCTGCTCCGCCGCCCGCGCGACGACGTCCGAGAGGCGTCCCTGGGCGAGCACCTCGCAGGGCGCGCGCGTGCCGACGACCTCGGCGGCGAGCGCCGACGCCTCGGGCGCCACGGTCCGCGCCACGAGCTCGCCCTCGTCGCCGAGCACGCGCAGGACGACGAGGTCGGCGCCCGTCGCCTCGGCCGCGGCGGCCGCGACGGAGGCGAGCGCGGTGCGCAGGTCGCTCGTCTCGGCGATCTCCGCCGCGGCGGCGGCGAGCGCCTCGACGGGCCTCCGCTGCGCTCCCACGGCCGTCATAGCCGCTGATACTGCCTACAATCCCCTGTCGTGGCAGAACCCGCGCGGAGAATCCGCTCCGTCCCCAGGGAGGAGACACCGTCGCTCGACCCGCTGGCGATCGAGCGCAACTACCGCCGCGAGCGCGCGCGCCGGCGTGCGCGCGTCGAGCGCCGCTCCGCCGCACGCCGTTCCAACGTCCGTTTCTTCGTGACGATGGGCGTGCTCGCCTTCGTGACCGCGTTCGCGATCCTGCTGGCGTGGCACGAGGTGCAGACCCTGTTCGGGGTCTGACCCCTACTGGAGCGGGCCCCGGCGCGCGAAGGCGCTCGAGCCTGCCGCCTCCCAGGTGGTGCCGCCGCACATCGGGCAGCGGGGCAGCGCGGCGTTCACCGTGACGCCGTAGCCGCAGCCGGAGCAGTGGTACGCGCCCGCGGCAGGCGTCCCCGTCGTCCTGAACTCGACGTAATCGCCGTCGCGCGGATCCAGCTTCCTCGCCTCGTCCAACACTCGCTGACCCCCTGATCTCGACCGTCGTCCGGGCTTCCGACCGATTTGATGCCCATACTTACGTCCGTGGAAACCCCAGACTTCTTCGACGTCGACGTGCCCCAGCCCGGGGCGCCCGCTCCCGGCGGCTACCCCCGCCCCTCGTCCGGCGGCTTCTGGGCCGCGGGCGAGCGCATCACCTGGGTGGCCGGCCTGGTGCTCGCTCTCTCCTCGTTCATGGACTGGTACGCAGGCTCCGGCGTGGGCGTGAAGCTCGCGGTGATCGGCTGGCACAGCGGGGTGCTCGGCAAGCTCGTCTTCTTCGTCGGCCTCGCCGTGCTCGCGCTCGTCGCGCTGCGGGAGCTCGGCCTCGAGCTGCCCCCGACCGTGCCGGAGAGCCTCCTCGTGCTGGCGCTCGGCGCGCTCGCGACCGTCTTCGTCCTGATCCGGATCATCTCGATCCCGGACGCCGTCCTGCCCGCCGACGGCCGGGGCATCGGCATCTGGATCAGCCTGCTCGCGGCGCTCGGCGTGATCGTCGGCGGGCTGCTGCGCGCAGCAGAAGAGCTGTAGCCGTCCCGAGCGCCGCACCGGCGAGCACGTCGGCCGGGTAGTGCACGCCGTTGTAGAGCCGCGACAACGCGATCAGCACCGCGAGGAAGTACAGCGGCACGCGCCAGCGCGGCAGGTAGAAGCCGAGCATCGTCGCCCCCGCGAACGCGGTCGACGCGTGCCCGGACGGGAACGAGTGCGTGCGCTCCGACGGGCCGAGCTGGTGCTCGTACGGACGGTGGCGATGCACGAGCGCCTTGATCAGCCCGGCGAGGACGTCGGCGGAGAGGACCGCGGCGGCCACGGCGACGAGCACCCACGGGCGCCGCCACACGAGCGCCAGGACGAGCGCGATCGCGATCCACACGGCGCCCGTCGTCCCGATCCGCGAGAGGCCGAGGGACAGCCAGTTCAGCCAGCCGACGCGGTGGCCGGCGATCCAGTGCTCGAGGCGGCGATCCGTGCTCAGGCGGGGACGAGCGCCTTGGCGCGCTCGATCAGCTGCTGCGGGTCGAACGGCTTGCCGATGAAGCCGCTCGCGCCGCGCTCCTCGGCGTCGGCGGCGGCGTCGACCTGGCCGCTGAACATGATCACCGGGATCGAGCCGTAGCGCTCCTGCATCCGCTGCAGCATCTGCCAGCCGTCGACACCGGGCATCACCACGTCGAGGAGAACGAGCTCGGGCGCCTGGTCCTCGATCGCCTGCAGCGCGTCGTCGGCGCTCGCAGCCTCGCGCACGAGGTAGCCCTCCATCTCGAGGTTCACGCGCACGTACTCGCGGATCCGCGCGTCGTCGTCGACGACGAGGACGAGCGGGCCGGAGGTGCTGCCGCCCGGCCCGGAGCGGTCGAGGAACAGCTCGAGGTCGCGCCGCCGGTAGCGGCGATGGCCCCCCGGCGTGTAGAAGGCCGGCACCCGGCCCTGGTCGGACCACTTCCGGATCGTGGACTGGGCGACCCCCAGGAACTTGGCCGCCTGGCCGAGCGTCAGCCAGTCGGGCTCCGTGGTCGGAGCGCGTCTCCCGGGGAAGCTGGACACACGGAAAAAGTAGCCAAAGCTTCCAATTCCTAAACCGGATTTATGGCTTCTGGACCGTGACCGTCACGGTTTCGCGCGCGGCCGGTGCGAGCGGCACCGGCTTCAGCTTCCGGACGGACGTGTTCGTGCCGCCGGGCGAGGGGTTGTCGTGGAGCGCCTCGCCGACGGCGATCCCTACCGCGAAAACCACGATCACGCCGACGAGGAGGAGGATGCGGCGGCTCACGGGCGGTAGTCCGCGGCTCCGCGCGCGTAGACGTGGAACGCCGCGTCGCCGACGGTGCCCGGCTCCGACGGGCCGGGGCCTTCCGGGTCCGCGTCGTCGAGCAGCTCGCGCACCCAGTCGTCGGAGCCGTCGTAGGCGGCCGCGAGCTCGTCCAGCGTGAACCGCTGGCCGACGCGCTTGCGCAGGTGCGCGACGACGAGGTCGATGTCGCCGACGAGCTGCGCGTACCGGCGCCGGTCGCTCTTCGCCGCCTCGACCCGGCGGTTGCCGTCCTGCCAGTGCTGTCTCGCGAGGTCGAGGTCCATCAGGGCGGAGTAGTACAGCAGGAGTCGGGCCACACGGTCGGCAGCTCGGACAGGATGCGCTCGCCGAGCAGGTAGCCGGGCCGCGCGAGCGCGAACGCCGCGTGTGCGTGCAGGCACTTGAGGCTCCCCGAGCGCGTCGAGCCGCCGATGCCGGCGTCGAGCTCGGGGCGGATCCGCCGCTGCTCCGCCTGCGCGGTCGCGAGGCTCGCAGCGAGCTCGTCGTCGTCCGCGGCGGCCTGGGTCCAGCGCTCGACCCCTCCCGCCGCCTCGAGCCGCGAGATCGCCGCGACCAGGTGGCGGCACGTGACGTAGTACTGCGTCGGGAACGGCCGGCCGTCCTCGTCGAACGGCGCCTGCTCGGTCACCGCCGGCCGCCCGAACGGGCAGCGCACGGCGACGCGCCGGAACGCGCGCGGCGTCCGCCCGATCTGGCGTGCGACGACCTCCTCGTCGGTCACGCGTCAATGATTGCGCTTGCGCCAGGCGTTGATGCCGCGGACGATGAAGAGCTGCTCGTTCGGCTTCACGTCGCCGAGGAGCCGCGCCTGCCGGGTCAGCTCCTGGCTCGTGCCCGCGAGCGCGATCTTCCGCTGCAGCTTCGCCTTCTCCGCCTCGAGCGCCGCCACCTGGGCCTGCCGCGTCTGCAGCTCGTGCTTCGTGTGCGTGTAGGAGTGCAGCGGCTTCCAGTAGAGGAACGCGACGAGCACGGCCGCGCCGATCGCGAGCAGCCTCGTGGGGCGAAGACGGATCATGAACGCCTCCCTTCGGCGGGAGGCGCCGACCTCCTACGCGATGTCGACTTTGATGACGTTCGTCGAGCCGGGGAGGTTCACCGCGGTGCCGGCGGTGGTGACGACGCGGTCGCCGCTCTCGATCACGCCCGACTTCAGCGCCATCTCGAGCGAGCGCGTCCACAGGTCCTCCACGTTCTCGGTCTGCGGCATCGACACCGGCGTGACGCCCCACTCGAGCGCCATCTGCTGCACCGCCGTCTGGTGGTGCGAGAGCCCGACGACCGGACGCCGGGGCCGCAGGCGGGCGACCGCCGACGCTGTGCGGCCCGTGAAGGTCGGGACGAGGATCGCGCTCGCGCCGAGCGCCTCCGCGAGGTCGCACGCGGCGTTCGACATCGCGCGCCCGACGGTGGTCTCCTCGCCCGGCTCCGGCATCTGGTGCCGGTAGCCCATCGACGGCTCGACGGCGCGCGCGATCGTGTCCATCGTCGTCACCGCCTCGACCGGGTAGGCACCGGTCGCGGTCTCGGCGGAGAGCATGATCGCCGAGGTGCCGTCGAGGATCGCGTTCGCGACGTCGGAGGCCTCGGCGCGCGTCGGCTCGGCATGCTCGATCATCGACTCGAGCATCTGCGTCGCCGTGATCACCGGCTTGCCGGCCTCGAGGCACGCCAGGATGATGCGCTTCTGGAGGAGCGGCACCGGCGCGGCGCCCATCTCGACGCCGAGGTCGCCGCGGGCGACCATGATCGCGTCCGCCTCGAGCAGCACCTCGTCGAGCACCTCGATCGCCTCGGCTTTCTCGATCTTCGCGATCACGCGCGCGGGCGAGCCGTGCTGGCGGATGATCGCCTGCAGGTCGCGCACGTCGGCGGCCGCGCGCACGAACGACAGTGCCACGAAGTCGACGCCCAGGTTGAGGGCGAACTCGAGGTCGTCGAGATCCTTCTTCGTCAGCGACGGGATCGGGATCGGCACGCCCGGGAGGTTCACCCCCTTGTGGGACTTCACCTCGCCGCCGACGACCACCGTGCAGAGCGCGCGGCCCTGGTCGACCTCGGTCACCGTCAGCCGGACGAGCCCGTCGTCGATCAGGATGTCGTGGCCCGGACGGAGCACCTCGCCGATCACGGCGGGCGCGACGGGCAGCTCGCTGTCGACCGCGTGCTGCTCGCCGACGACCTGCACGTCCTCGCCCTTGAGCAGCATCCGCGGCGCGTCGAGGTCGCCGATTCGCAGCTTCGGGCCCTGCAGATCCGCGATCAGGGCGAGGGGCTTGCCGAGCTCGCCCTGCACCTCGCGGACGATCTGGGCGCTCGCCGCATGGTCGTCGTGCGTCCCATGCGAGAGGTTGAGACGGATCGCGTCGACGCCTGCCTCGACGAGCTCGCGCACCGCCTCGTGCGTCGAGGTGGCCGGCCCGATGGTGGCGACGATCTTCGTCCGCCGGCGCTGCACTGCCATTGCGTCCAATCTAGCGATCGCGCAGGGCTGCGATGTTTCAGGTGTGTTGCGCCCGCGGGAACGCGTCCCAGCCCGGGTACCGCGCGCGCCCGCCGAGCTGCTGCTCGATGCGCAGCAGCCGGTTGTACTTGGCGACGCGGTCGGAGCGCGCCGGCGCTCCCGTCTTGATCTGGCCCGTGCCGAGCGCGACGGCGAGGTCGGCGATCGTCGCATCCTCCGTCTCCCCGGAGCGATGCGACATGACGGCGGTGTATCCGGCGGCCTGCGCGAGCCGCACCGCCTCGATCGTCTCCGTCAGCGTCCCGATCTGGTTGACCTTGACGAGGATCGAGTTCGCGACGTGCTCGTCGATGCCGCGCTGCAGGCGCTGCGGGCTCGTGACGAAGAGGTCGTCGCCGACGAGCTGCACGCGGTCGCCGAGCTCGGCGGTGAGCGCGCTCCACGCCTCCCAGTCGTCCTCGGCGACCCCGTCCTCGATCGAGACGACCGGGTAGGCGGCGACGATCTCGGCCCAGAAGCCGGGCATCTCGGCGCTCGTCTTCTCGCGGCCCTCGAAGCGGTAGACGCCGTCCGAGAAGACCTCGCTCGTCGCCGGGTCGAGCGCGATCGCGACGCGGTCGCGGTGGCCCGCCCGCTCGGCCGCCTCCAGGATGAGCTCGATCGCGACCTCGCTCGTCTCGAGGTCGGGCGCGAAGCCGCCCTCGTCGCCCACGCCGGTCGAGAGCCCGCGCTCGGACAGCACCTTCTTGAGCGCGTGGTAGACCTCGGCGCCGATGCGGAGCCCCTCGGCGAACGACCCCGCGCCG
>DASZWR010000010.1:0-40940 GCA_035546215.1 Gaiellaceae bacterium
CGGTCGATCAGCTTGACGAGGCCCTTGTGCTCCGCCTCGACGGCGGCGCTGTCGCCGCCCTCGGCCGCGGCGGCCAGGCGCTTCGTCAGCGTCTTGATCGTCGAGCGGTAGCGCAGGTTCTCGAGACGCTCCTCGGCGGCCGTGCGAACGCGCTTCTTCTGCTGCTTGATGTTGGGCATAGATGAGAGCGCCCGCGGGGCCGCGAGCGCGCGAAGGGTAGCAGAGTCGCGCCGTATGCTCACGCACGTGGACGAGCAGCAACGCGCGCGCGAGCGGAGAGCGCGCCTCGAAGAGCGCAACGCGCGCCGGCGCTCGCAGGGGAAGCGCACCTGGGACCTCGACGAGGACTGGCCGGTCGCGCCCACCCTGACCGTCTCGGAGGCGGAGACGGTGATCCTGCCGCCCGGAACAGTCATCGCGGCCCCGAGCGGTGGAGACGGGGCCCGCTCGCGCGCGGGAATGGCCCGGAACACGGCGATCTTCGGCCTCGCGACAGGGCTCTCGCGGATCCTGGGCCTCGTGCGCGAGATGGTCGCGGGCTACTACTTCGGCGTTCGCGGCCCGATCAACTCGTTCACGGTCGCGTTCCAGATCCCGAACCTCGTCCGCGCGCTCGTGGCCGACGCCGCGCTGTCGTCCGCCTTCGTCCCGGTTTTCAGCGAGCTGCTCGAGAAGGGCGAGCGCAAGCGCGCGTGGCGCGTGGCGTCGAGCCTCTTCTGGCTGATGCTGCTGGGCCTGACCGGCGTCTCCGCGCTCTTCATCCTCGTCGCCCCGTGGGTGATCTCCCCGTTCCACGCGTACGACCCGCACCTCGCTGCGAACCTCTCGCGCGTCCTATTCCCGATCGTCGCGCTGCTCGGCGTCTCGGGGATCGTGGTCGGGATCCTGAACAGCTACGACCACTTCACCGTGCCGGCGCTGTCGCCGGTCTTCTGGAACCTCGCGATCATCGCCGGCCTTGCGATCGGCGTCCCGCACGCGTCGTCGACGAGCGGGAAGCTCTACGTCTACGCCGGCGCGATCCTCGCCGCCACCGTGATCCAGGTGCTGCTCCCGATGCCGTGGCTCCGCGGCCGCGACGGGCGGCTGCAGCTCGTCCTCGACTGGCGCGACCCCGCCGTCAAGCAGGTCTTCAAGCTGATGGTCCCGGTGACGCTCGGCCTCGGCCTGATCAACGTCAACGCGCTGATCGACACCGTGTTCGCCTCGCGCTTCATCGACCGGACGCTCGCCCCGACCGCGATCTCCAAGGCCTTCCTCGTGTACATGCTCCCGCAGGGGATGTTCTCGGTGGCGGTCGCGACGGTGCTCTTCCCGCCGCTCGCCCGGGCCGCCGCCCGCAACGACCTGCCGGAGTTCCGGAGCACGCTCTCGACCGGTCTGCGGCAGATCGCGTTCCTGCTGATCCCGGCGGCGGTGGTCAGCGCCGTCCTCGCCGAGCCGATCATCCGCATCCTCTTCCAGCGCGGGGCCTGGCACCCGAACCAGACGCCGGTGGTCGCCACGTGCCTCGCCGCCTTCAGCCTGGGCCTCTTCTTCAACGGCGCGATGCTGATGCTGAACCGCGCCTTCTTCAGCCTCCAGTCGAACTGGGTCCCGACCGCGGTCGCGCTCGGCAACCTCGGCCTGAACGCGTTGCTCGACGCGATCTTCTACCGCTTCGGGACGTGGGGGATCCCGCTTTCGACGTCCGTCTGCAACATCGCGGGCACGGTCGCGCTCGTCATCCTGCTCCGGCGGCGGGTCGGCCGGTTCGGGGAGCTCGCGATCGTCTCGTCGGTCGTCCGCATCGCGCTCGCGTCGGCGGCGGTCGCGGTCGTCTCGTACGTCGTCTGGCACCCGCTCGACCGGGAGCTCGGCCGCTCGTTCCCGGCGCAGGTCGTGTCGCTCGGAGCGGCCCTTCTCGCAGCCGGGGCGACCTACGCGATCGCCTGTCGGGCGCTTCGGGTGCGGGAGTTGCAGACGCTACTCTCCTTCCGGAGCCGCGCCCGGCGCGGCTAGGCGCCCATGGACCAGCAGCACATCCGCAACTTCTCGATCATCGCGCACATCGACCACGGCAAGTCGACGCTCGCGGACCGCATCCTCCAGCTCACGGAGACGGTCTCGGCGCGCGAGATGCGGAACCAGGTGCTCGACACGATGGAGCTCGAGCGGGAACGCGGCATCACCATCAAGGCGCAGGCCGTACGCGTCCTCTGGAAGGGCCACCAGCTGAACCTGATCGACACGCCGGGGCACGTGGACTTCACCTACGAGGTGTCGCGCTCCCTGCAGGCGTGCGAGGGCGCGCTGCTCGTCGTCGACGCGGCGCAGGGGATCGAGGCGCAGACGCTCGCGAACGCCTACCTGGCGATCGAGAACGACCTCGAGATCGTCCCCGTCGTCAACAAGATCGACCTGCCCGCGGCCGACCCCGACGGCGCGTCGGCCGAGGTCGCCGACCTGATCGGCGACGACCCCGACCGCGTCCTCCGCATCTCGGCGAAGACGGGGCTCGGCGTCGAGGCGGTCCTCGACGCGATCGTCGAGCGCATCCCCGCGCCGAGCGGCGACCCCGACGCGGCGCCGCGCGCCCTGATCTTCGACTCGTCCTACGACCAGTACCGCGGCGTGGTCGCGTTCGTCCGCGTCGTCGACGGCGTGCTGCGCCCGCGCGAGTGGCTCAAGGCGATGGCCCTCGGCACGCGCTTCGAGGCGCAGGAGATCGGCTTCATGTCTCCGGCGATGCGGCCCGTGCAGGAGCTGCGCGCCGGCGAGGTCGGCTACGTGATCACCGGGCTCAAGGACGTCTCCGAGTTGCGCGTCGGCGACACGCTCACCGCCGACCGGAACGGCGCCCACGAGGCGCTGCCCGGCTACAAGGACGTGAAGCCGATGGTGTTCGCCGGGCTCTTCCCGACCGACTCCGACCAGTACCCCGAGCTGCGCGACGCGCTCGAGAAGCTCAAGCTGAACGACGCCGCGCTCTTCTACGAGCCGGAGTCGTCGCAGGCGCTCGGCTTCGGCTTCCGCTGCGGCTTCCTCGGCCTCTTGCACATGGAGATCGTGCGCGAGCGGCTCGAGCGCGAGTTCGACCTCGACCTGCTCGTCACGGCGCCGAACGTCGCCTACCGCGTGCGCCCGATGAACGGGGAGTGGACAGAGGTGCACGTCCCCTCCGACCTCCCCGACGCGTTCGAGGAGGTCGAGGAGCCGTACATCAAGGCGTCGATCATCGTCCCGAAGGAGTTCGTCGGCGCCGTGATGGAGCTGAACAACGACCGGCGCGGCAAGTTCGACCACCTGGAGTACCTCTCGCCCGAGCGCGTGCACCTGACCTACGAGATGCCGCTCGGCGAGATCGTGCTCGACTACTACGACCAGCTCAAGTCGCGGACGCGCGGCTACGCGAGCTTCGACTACGACATCTCCGGGTTCCAGCCGGGCAACCTCGCGCGCGTCGACATCCTCGTCGGCGGCGAGCCCGTCGACGCGCTCTCGCTGATCATCCACCGCGACTTCGCCTACGACCGCGGCAAGCTGCTCGTCGAGAAGCTGCGCGAGGAGATCCCACGCCAGATGTTCGACGTCGCGATCCAGGCGGCGATCGGCGCCAGGATCATCGCCCGCGAGACGGTGAAGGCGCGCCGCAAGGACGTGCTCGCGAAGTGCTACGGCGGCGACATCACCCGGAAGCGGAAGCTGCTCGAGAAGCAGAAGAAGGGCAAGAAGCGGATGAAGAGCGTCGGCGGCGTCGAGGTGCCGCAGGAGGCGTTCCTCGCCGTCCTCAACCTCGGCGAGCCGGCCAAGCGCTGAGCCGTGCGCGGCGCCCGCCACCTCTACGTCCACCTGCCCTTCTGCTCGTCGCGGTGCGGCTACTGCGACTTCGTCACCGTCGTCGGCCGCGACGGGGAGCACGGACGCTACGTCTCGGCGCTCCTGTCCGAGCTCGAGTGCGAGCGCCGGCTGCTCGCACCCGAGCTCGAGAGCGTCTACCTCGGCGGCGGCACGCCGAGCCTGACCGCGCCGGCTGAGCTCGAGCGGCTGCTCGCCGCCCTGCCGCCGGCGGCCGAGGTCACGGTCGAGGCGAACCCCGAGACGGTCACGTCCGCTCTGGCCGGTCTTCTGGCACGAAACCGTGTCGACCGTGTGTCGATCGGCGCACAAACCTTCCACATGCACCTTCTGGACGTGCTCGAGCGCCGTGCGCGGCCCGAGGACGTCCGGCAGGCCGTGCACCGTCTTCGTGATGCCGGAATTGGCAACATCTCCCTCGACCTCATCTACGGCATCCCGGGCCAGGAGCCCGCCCACCTCGAGCGCGACCTCGCCGAGGCCCTGGCGCTCGAGCCCGAGCACGTCTCCGCCTACGAGCTGGAGGCGAAGCCCGGCACCCGCTTCACGCACGCGCACGGAGCGGAGCTCGCCCGCCAGGCCGAGTCGATGGAGACGTACTTCGAGCGCGTCGTCGAGACGCTGACCGCCGCCGGCTACCGCTGGTACGAGACGGCGAACTTCTGCCGCGCGCCGGAGCGCACCGGCGGGCGCGACCTGCGGGCGCGGCACAACCTCGGCTACTGGCTCGGACGCGACTACCTCGGCCTCGGCGTGGGCGCGGTCAGCACAATCGAGAACCGGCGCTGGCGGAACGCCCCGTCGCTTCCCCGGTACGTCGCCTCGCTGGAGGGCGGGGAACGGCCGGCGCGCGAGGTGGAGGAGCTGTCGCCGGAGGTCAGGGCGACCGAGCGGGTCATGCTCGGGCTGCGCCTGGACGAGCCGCTCCCGCTCGCCGGCCTCGAGCAGGCGGTCGACCACGCGGAGCTCCGTCGCCTCGAAGAGCTGGGGCTCGCCGCGTGCGGCGAGGGCTCGCTGACGCTGACACCTCGCGGCCGCTTCCTGGGCGGCGGGGTGACCGCCCGGCTCGTCGCCTGACGCGCGGCCTACCATGGGGCCGTGCAGATCCTGATCTCCGACCGGCAGCGGGACATCCTCCGGCTCGTCGTCGAGGAGTACGTGGCGACCGGGCAGCCGGTCGGCTCCAAGCACCTCGTCGAGCAGTCGGGCCTGGCGGTCTCGTCGTCGACGGTGCGGAACGAGCTGGCCGAGCTCGAACGGCTCGGGCTCCTCACGCATCCGCACACCTCGGCGGGGCGCGTGCCCACGGAGACGGGCTACCGCCTCTACGTCGACGAGCTGCTGCACCGGCCGGAGTCGCGTCCCGAGGAGTTCCCGCTCGGGCTCCCGGCGGCGCGCGCCGAGGTGGAGGAGGCGCTCCAGGCGACCACCGAGATGCTGTCGCAGGTGACGCGGCTGCTCGCGGTCGTGTCCGCGCCGCCGATCCAGGCGGCGACGATCCGGCACGTCGAGGTGCTGCTCCTGCAGCCGGAGGTCGTGCTCGTCGTCGTGATCGCGTCGACCGGCAGCGTGACCGACCTGCGCTTCGCGTTCGAGGATCACCTCGACCCGGGCCTCGTCACCTGGGCCGGCGAGTACCTCGGCGAGCGGCTCGTCGGGGCGCGGATCGGCTCGCGCGCGGTCAAGCTCGCGTTCGACGAGGCGGGGCTCGGCGGGCGCGAGCGGTCGTTCCTCGCCGTCATCCGGACGGCGTTCGAGCAGGCCGCCGACGAGAACCGCCGCCTCTTCATCGGCGGCTCGGCCGGGCTGCTCGACGAGATGCGTTCCGAGGAGATCGGCGCGTACCGGAGCCTCATGGACGCGCTCGAGAAGCGCGCCGCGCTCCTCGACGTGCTCGCCCAGCGCCTCGACCCGCGGCGGTCGTTCGCCCGTGTCGGCGAGGAGCTCGAGCAGCCGAGCCTGCGCGAGGTGGCGCTCGTCGGAGCGACGTACGGGATCGCCCACCGGACGCTCGGCGCGGTCAGCCTGCTCGGGCCGCTGCGGATGGACTACGAGAAGGCGCTCCGCTCGGTACGTGCGGCGGCGAACGAGCTGTCGCGGTTCGTCGAGGACGTCTACACGGACGAGAGATGAGCGCCACGAATCGCGACTACTACGAGCTGCTCGGCGTTCCGCGCGACGCGGACGACCAGACGATCAAGAAGGCCTTCCGGCGGCTCGCGCGGCAGCTCCACCCCGACGTCTCGACGGAGCCGGAGGCGGAGGAGCGGTTCCGCGAGGTGACCGAGGCGTACGAGGTGCTGTCGAGCTCCGAGACGCGCGCGCTCTACGACCGCTACGGCCACGCGGGCCTCCGCTCGGGCGGCTTCCAGCCGACGCACTTCGACATCGGCGGGCTCGGCGACATCTTCGCCGCGTTCTTCGGCGACGACCTCTTCGGCGGTGGGCAGCGCGGCCCGCGCGCGCAGCGGGGCGCGGACGTCGGCGCCGAGATCGAGATCGAGCTCGTCGAGGCGGCGCACGGCGTGAAGGTCGCCGTGCCGTTCGACGTCGCCGTGGGGTGCAAGAGGTGCGGCGGCGACGGCGTGGAGCCCGGCACGGAGCCGCGCCGCTGCGAGCGGTGCGGCGGCAGCGGCCGCCTCCAGCACACGGCGCGGAGCGTGTTCGGCGAGTTCGTGCGCACGCAGACGTGCCCGGACTGCCGCGGCCGCGGCCAGGTCGTCGACCACCCGTGCACGGAGTGCCGCGGCGAGGGGCGCACGATGGAGCAGCGCGAGGTGAGCGTCGACGTGCCGGCGGGCATCCACGACGGGCAGCGCATCCGCATCTCGGGCGAGGGCCACGCCGGCACGCTCGGCGCCCGGGCCGGGGACGTCTACGTGCACGTGCACGTCAGGCCCGACCCGCGGTTCGTCCGCGAGGGGAACGACATCTACTCGCAGGTCGACCTGACGATCGTGCAGGCGTCGCTCGGCGCGACCCTCCCCGTGGAGACGCTCGACGGCACCGTCGAGCTCGAGCTCGCTCCGGGCACGCAGCCCGGCGAGGTGCGCGTGCTGCGCGGCAAGGGCATGCCCGTGCTGCAGGGCTTCGGCAGGGGCGACCACCGCGTGCTCGTGAACGTCTCGGTCCCGCGGCGCCTCACCGACGAGCAGCGCCGGCTGCTCGAGGAGTTCGACGCGGTGAGCGACGCGGACACCTACCGCCACGACGAGAGCTTCTTCGAGAAGCTGAAGAGCGCGTTCCGCTGAGCAGCCTGCGCCGCGTCGCGATCGAGGTCGGCCCCGAGCGGCTCGAAGAGGCGCGGGCGACCATGCTCGAGCTCTTCCCCGAAGGCTTCGAGGAGGTCGACCGGCCGCAGGGGACCGAGCTCGCCGCCTACACCGACTCCGCCGGGGAGGAGCGCGTGTGGGCGTTCTTCGGGGGCGCCCGGGCGGCCGACGTCGAAGGCGGCTGGGAGGACAAGTGGCGCGCGTTCCACCGGCCCGCCCGCGTGGGCCGGCTGTGGGTCGGGCCTCCGTGGGAGGAGGCGCCCGCGGACGCGCTCACCGTGGTGATCGATCCGGGTCGCGCCTTCGGCACAGGCTCGCACCCGACGACCCGCCTCTGCCTGCAGGCGCTGCAGGAGCTCGAGCCGCAGGCGCTCCTCGACGTGGGCTGCGGCTCCGGCGTCCTCTCGATCGCGGCCGCACTGCTCGGCTTCGAGCCGGTGCTCGGGGTCGACGTCGAGGCGCCCTCGATCGAGGCGACCCGGGAGAACGCCCGGGCAAACGGCGTCGGCGCGACCGTCGACGCGCGGCACGTCGCCGCGGACGAGCCGCTGCCCTCGGCGCCGCTTGCGGTCGCGAACATCTCGCTGGAATCGGTCGAGGCGCTGCCCGGGCGGATCGACGCGCGGACGCTCGTCACGTCGGGCTACTTCGCGAGCGAGCAGCCGCGGCTCGCGGGGTACGAGCACGTCCGCCGCACCACGCTCGACGGCTGGGCGTGCGACCTCTACGCGGCACGCTGACCTAGGATCCTCGCCATGGCGACGTTCACGGTCGACTTCCTCGGCTGCAAGGTCTCGCACGTCGACGCCCACGAGGTGCGCGAGGCGCTGCTGCGCGACGGGCACGCGGAGGATCCCACCGGGGCGGACGTCGTCGTGATCAGCACCTGCTGCGTCACGAACGAGGCCGTCGCGAAGAGCCGCAAGGCCGCCGCCCGCGCGGCCCGGAGCCATGCGCGCGTCTACCTGACGGGCTGCGCCGCGAACCTCCAGGGCGAGGCCTTCGCCGGGCTGCCGCCCAACGTCACCGTGGTCGCGAAGCGGCCCGAGGAGACCGCGGCGTTCGTCGCCGGCGACGTCGGCGCGATCGGCTGCGTGCAGGCGGACGCGCGGATCGACCGCGTGCGGGCGTTCGTGAAGATCCAGGACGGGTGCTCGTTCTCCTGCAACTTCTGCGTGATCCCGCTGGTGCGCGGCACGAGCCGCAGCCGTCGCGCGGGCGCCGTGCTCGACGAGATCCGGCGGCGGGTCGCGCAGGGCCACCGCGAGATCGTCCTGACGGGGATCAACCTCGGCTGCTTCCGCGACCGCGAGGCGGGCTACGACCTGCCGCGGCTCGTCCGCGAGGCGGGCGCGACGCCCGGGCTCGACCGGCTGCGGCTCAGCTCGATCGAGATCAACCACGTGAACGACGCGCTCGTCGCCGCGCTGCGCGAGACGCCCGCGGTCGGCAAGCATCTGCACGTGCCGCTCCAGTCGGGCGACGACGGGGTGCTGAAGGCGATGCGCCGCCGCTACACCGTCGACACCTACCTGCGCCGGCTCGCGCCGCTCGCCGACGAGTTCAACCTGACGAGCGACGTGATCGTCGGCTTCCCCGCGGAGGACGACGCGGCCTTCGAGACCACGCTGCGCACGGTCGAGCGCGCCGGGATCACGAAGGTGCACGTCTTCCCGTACTCGCCGCGGCCCGGCACCGTCACGGCCGCGGACGACCTGGTGCCGCCGCAGGCGAAGAAGGAGCGCGGCGCCCGGCTGCGCGCGCTCTCGCACGAGCTCTGCCTGCGCCGCTGGGAGCAGAAGACCGAGGACACCGTGCTCGTCGACCGTCCGGGCCGCGGGTACGGCGACGACTACACGCCGTGGCTCGTCGACGCACCGGTCGGCGAGCTCGTCCGGGTCACCGCCGACCGTGTCACCGACGAAGGGATCCTCGCCCGTGCCTGACGACTGCCTCTTCTGCACGCTCGTCCGCGAAGGGACGCACGTGAACGCCGCCGACGGCTTCGTCGCGATCGAGGACATCAACCCCCAGGCGCCGGTGCACCTCCTCGTGCTGCCCGAGCGGCACGTCGACACGTTCCGTGACATCGGGGCGTTCGACGCGGACGAAACGCAGCGCATGCTCGAGTTCGTGGCGGCCACGGCACGCGAGGCGGGCTTGACCGACTACCGCGTGGTCGTCAATGTCGGCCCCGAGGGCGGGCAAACCGTGTTTCATCTGCACTGGCACATCCTCGGTGGCCGCGCGATGGGGGAGAAGCTGTGACGCTGATCAAGGAGCTCGAGCACGAAGTCCAGGACGCCATGAAGGCGGGCGACGCCCCGCGCCGCGACGCGCTGCGCCTGATCCTCGCCAGCCTGAAGTCCGCGGAGAAGGACCTGATGCGCGAGCTGACCGAGGACGAGGAGCTGCAGGTGCTCCAGCGCGAGCGCAAGAAGCGGATCGAGGCGATCGAGGCGTTCGAGAACGCCGGCCGCGACGCGCAGGCCGAGAAGGAAGAGGCCGAGCTCGACGTGCTCGAGGAGTTCATGCCCGAGCCGCTCACGGAGGAGGAGCTCGAGCGCATCGTCGACGACGCGATCGCCGAGAACAAGGCGACGAACATGCGCGACATGGGGCGGGTGATGGCGGACGTGATGCCGCAGATCGCCGGCCGCGCGGACGGGTCGGCCGTGAGCCAGCTCGTGCGCGAGAAGCTGGCGTGAGCCGGAGCCGACGTTGATCGAGCGGGTCGACCTCGGCCCGTCCCCGGGGTACGTCTACGGGGGCGACGGGCCGACGGCGGTCGCGATGCCGGGCGCGATGCTCGGCGGGATGCCGGCCCTCGCCTACGCGTTCGAGCCGCTGCTCGACGCCGGCTGGCGCATCGTGCTCGCGTGGTGCGAGCGCGCCGCCGACCGGCAGAGCGACCCGTGGGAGTGGACCGCGGTGCGCACGCAGGCGGCGCTCGACTTCGCCGGCGGCGCCGACCTGCTCGTCGCCAAGTCCGTGGGGACGCTCGCCGCGCCGTTCGACATCCCGGCCGTCTGGCTAACGCCGCTCCTGAACGAGGACGAGGTCGTCGCGGCGCTCCGCGCGCGGACGCAGCCGTCGCTCTTCGTCGGTGGCACGGACGACCCGATGTGGAACGGCGCCGTGGCGCGCGAGCTGGGGGAGGCGGTCGAGATCGACGGCGCCGACCACGGCCTCGCGCGGATCGAGCACGCCCCGCGGGTCGCGAAGGCCGTCGCCGCGTTCTCAGCCGGCCTCGGCGGCGACCGGTCCTGACGCGACGAAGTCGCGGCTGCGCACGAGCGAGAACGCGAGGATCGCGCCGACCGCGGCCACACCGGCCCCGACGAGGAGGATGTCGTGCAGGCCGTGCACGAAGGCCGCCCTCGCAGCCTCACCGTGGCCCGAGCTGCCGCCCGAGCCCGTCCCCGTGACGGACTCGAAGATCGCGCCGAGCGCGGCGATGCCGGTTGCGATGCCGACCTGGCGGAACGTGTTGTTCAGCCCGGAGGCCATGCCTGCGCGCTCGACGCGCACCGTCGAGACGGCGGTCGTCGCGAGCGGCGCGTTCACGCAGCCGATGCCGATGCCGCCGACGATGAAGCCGGGCAGGAGCACCGTCCAGTGCGAGCCGACGGTGAGGCGGCTCATCAGCCACATGGCGAGCGCGTTCAGGGCCAGCCCGACGCCGAGCAGCACCCGGATCGGCACCGTGCCCGAGAGGCGGCCGGCGAGCGGCGCCGCGAAGAACGAGACGACCGAGAGCGGCAGGAAGCGGAGGCCGGTCTGGAGCGGCGACAGCCCGAGGATGTTCTGCAGGTAGAGCGTCAGGTACAGGAACATGGCGAACATCGACGCCGAGATCGCGAACGCCGTCGTCTGCGCCCCGACGAACGCCGGGCGGGTGAACAGCGAGAGGTCGATCATCGTCGTGCGCTCCTGCGTCTGCGCCCACAGGAAGATCGCGAGGATCACGACGGCAGCCGCGATCAGGCCGAGGATGAACGCGCTCGACCAGCCGTGGTCGTTGCCCTCGATGAGCGCCAGAATCAGGCAGAAGAGCCCGGCAGTGAGCGTGACGAGCCCCACCGGATCCAGGCGGCTGTGCTCGGGATCGCTCGACTCGTGCAGCTCGCGCACCCCCATGACGACGGCGAGGACGCCGATCGGGATGTTCACGAAGAAGATCCAGCGCCACGAGATCCAGGAGGTGAGCATCCCGCCGGCCAGCGGACCGATCGCGACGGCGGCGCCGATCACCGCGCCCCAGAGGCCGAACGCAGTGCCGCGCTCCCGCCCGTGGAACTCCTGCGAGAGGAGCGCGAGCGCGGTTGCGAACATCATCGCGCCGCCGATCCCCTGCGCCCCGCGGAAGATGATCAGGAAGAGCGGGTCCCAGGCGGCCCCGCAGGCGGCCGACGCGGCGGTGAAGAGAACGATCCCGAGCAGGAACAGCCGCTTCCGGCCGAACAGGTCCGCCAGCGACCCGGCGGTGAGGACGCAGGTGGCGAGGGCGAGCGCATAGGCGTCGACGACCCATTGCAGGTCGGAGAACGACGCCTTCAGGGCCTTCTGGATGTCCGGCAGGGCGACGTTCACGATCGTGATGTCGAGCAGGAGCATGAACGTCGCGATGCAGACCGCGACCAGTGTCCACCATTTCCGCGCCATGCGAAGCAACCTACACTGGACGGCGTGGTCGAAACGCTCGATGTCTCCAACGCCGTCGCCGCCGAGCTGGCGGGGATCTCGGACGGCGTCCTCGACGCGCTCAAGGAACGGCTCGAGTGCAACGTCCGCCTGCGCGGGAACCAGCTGACGCTCGAGGGCGACGAGCAGCACGTCGCCGACGCGCGGGCCGTGATCGACGAGCTCGTCGAGCTCGTGGAAGGCGGTCACCAGATCGGCTCGCACACGGTCGACGCCGTCCTCGGCACGCTCGAGGCGGGCCAGGACGTCCGCGAGGTGTTCGAGGCGGTCGTCTGGCGGCACCGCGGCAAGAAGATCGCGCCGAAGACGGTCACGCAGAAGCGGTACGTCGACGCGATCCGGCGCCGCACCGTCACCTTCGGCATCGGCCCGGCCGGCACCGGCAAGACGTATCTCGCGATGGCGCTCGCGGTGGCGGCCCTGCACGAGCGCGAGGTCCAGCGGATCATCCTCACGCGCCCGGCGGTCGAGGCGGGCGAGCGGCTCGGCTTCCTGCCGGGCGACCTGATGGCGAAGGTCGACCCGTACATGCGGCCGCTGTTCGACGCGCTCTACGACATGATGGATCCCGACAAGGCGAACAACCTGCTCGACCGGGGGACGGTCGAGGTCGCGCCGCTCGCGTTCCTCCGCGGGCGCACGCTGAACGACAGCTTCATCATCCTCGACGAGGCGCAGAACACCTCGCCGGAGCAGATGCAGATGTTCCTGACGCGTCTCGGCTTCGGCTCGAAGATCGTCGTCACCGGCGACATCACGCAGATCGACCTGCCGCGCGAGTCGCGCTCCGGGCTCGTGCACGTGCGCGAGGTGCTCCGCGGCGTCGAGGGGATCGAGTTCGTCGAGTTCGGGCACAAGGACGTCGTCCGCCACAAGCTCGTCCAGCGCATCGTCGAGGCCTACAAGGACCACACGGACGAGCGCAACCGCCCGGCATGATCTCGATCGAGGTCGAGAACCGCAGCGGCGTCGAGGTCGACGAGCCGGGCGCCGTCGAGCTCGCCGGACGGGTGCTGCACGCCGAAGGGATCTCCGACGGCGAGCTCGGCATCGCGTTCGTCGGCGCCGACGAGATGCGGACGCTGAAGCGCGACCACCTCGGGATCGACGAGGCGACCGACGTGCTCTCGTTCCCGATCGACGGCCGCGACGAGCTGCCGGAGGGCGTCCCGCGCGCGCTCGGCGACGTCGTCCTCTGCCCGGACGTCGTGGGGGAGGAGTGGCGGTGGCCGCTCGCGCACGGGCTCCTGCACCTGCTCGGCTACGACCACGGCGACGTGATGGACGCGCGGGAACGGGAGCTCCTCGCATGACGCTGCGCAAGGCGCCGACGATCCTCGACTCCTTCAACTTCGCGTTCGAAGGGATCATCCACGTCCTCCGCACGCAGCGCAACCTGCGCATCCACTTCGCCGTCGCGTTCGCGGTGCTCGTGCTCGCGCTCGTCGTCGACGTGACGAAGATCGAGCTGATCGTCCTCCTGCTCTCGATCACGTTCGTGCTGATCGCAGAGATGCTGAACTCGGCGATCGAGGCCGCGATCGACATCGCGACGACGTCGTTCGACCCGATGGCGAAGCTCGCCAAGGACATCGCGGCAGGCGCCGTGCTGATCGCGACCGCGAACGCGCTCGTCGTCGGATACCTCGTCTTCGCGAACAAGGTGGCGAACCGCTCGGCCGACCTGCTCGACCGGCTGCGCCACGAGCCGGCGGAGCTGACGCTCGTCGCGCTCGTGCTCACGATCATCGTCGTGATCGCCACCAAGGCGTACACCGGCCGCGGGACGCCGCTGCGCGGCGGCATCCCGTCGGGCCACGCCGCCCTCGCCTTCGCCGGCTGGATCGCCCTCACGTACGTCGCGGGCGACGACCACCGCTTCCTCGTGTCGTCGGTCGCGCTGATCATGGCGATCCTCGTCGCCCAGACCCGCGTCGAATCGGGCGTGCACAGCGCCCTCGAGGTCACGTACGGTGCGCTCGTGGGGACCCTCGCCACCCTCGTCGTCTTCCAGGTCTTCTCGTGACCGGCGTAGGCTCGACGGAGCCGGCCAGGAGCGAGGCGGCGGCTTGGCCGCCGCCGGAGCGGGAATGAGCGAAGAGCTCGTTCGCAAGGCGGAGGAGGCGGCCGCGCGGTCGTATTCGCCGTACTCCAACTACGCGGTGGGCGCGGTGGTGCGCACGAAGGACGGCCGCGAGTTCGCGGGCGTCAACGTCGAGAACGCCGCCTACCCGCTCACCCAGTGCGCCGAGAAGACCGCGATCGGCACCGCCGCCGCGGCCGGCTACCGGCCGGGCGACCTGGTCGCGATCGGGATCAACGCCTCGCCCTGCGGCGGCTGCCGCCAGTGGCTGTACGAGTGGCGGATCCCGGAGGTCTCGTTCCGCCGCGACGACGGGACGATCGCGACCTACGCGGCCGGCGACCTCCTGCCGGACACGTGGGACCTCCCGGACGCATGAGGTCAGGCTTCGTGGCCGTCGCCGGACGGCCGAACGTCGGCAAGTCGACGCTCGTCAACGCCCTCACCGGCTCGAAGGTGGCGATCGTCTCCGACAAGCCGCACACGACGCGCCACCAGATCCGCGGCGTCTATACCGCGGACGACGCGCAGCTCGTCCTCGTCGACCTGCCCGGCTGGCAGAAGCCGATCGACCCGCTGACCGAGCGGATGCAGGAGCGCGTCGACGAGACGATGTCCTCGGACGTCGACGTGGTCATGCTCGTGGTCAACGCGCGGGAGCGGATCGGCACGGGCGACCGCTACGTCGCCCGGCGCGTGTTCGGGCTCGGCGTGCCCGTCGTGATCGTCCTCAACAAGGTCGACCGGCTGAAGGCGGGGCACATCGCGACGCAGATGAAGACCGCCGCCGCGCTCGGCGACTTCCACGCGCTGCACCCCGTCAGCGCGAAGACGGGCGACGGGATCGGCGAGCTCCGCTCCGACCTGATCTCGCTGCTCCCGGAAGGGCCGTTCTACTACCCGCCGGAGACCGACACCGACATGCCGCTGGAGGCGCGCATCGCCGAGCTCGTGCGCGAGCAGGCGCTGCGGCTGACGAAGGAAGAGGTGCCGCACGCGCTCACCGCCGAGGTGGTGGAGATCGACGAGAAGCGCGTCCACGTGCGCCTCTACACCGAGACGGAGAGCCAGAAGCAGATCCTGATCGGCAAGGGTGGGACGATGGTGCGCGAGATCGGCCGCGGCGCGCGCCCGCACGTCGAGGCGCTGCTCGGGCATCCGGTGTTCCTGCAGCTGCAGGTGAAGGCGTCGCCGAAGTGGCGCCGCAACGAGACGATGCTCGAGCGGCTCGGGCTGTGACGGTGGCGGCGGGTGCCTCGCGTCGCGCTCGCCCTCGTCGTCCTCGTGGCCGCCGCGTGCGGCGGCAGGGCCGCGGCGCCGACGCCGCTCTGGCGCGCGAACACCCGCGACGTCGTCCACCAGCTCCGCGCCGACCTCGCCGCCGTCGACGTCGCCGGCGACACGCTGCCCGACGCACGGGGAGCGCTCGCGAGCACCTCAGACCTCTACGCGCTCCTCACGGCGTATTCCGATCTCGGCGGCTGCCGGGCGATGGTCTCGGCGACGCAGGCGCCGGCGCCCGTCGTGCGCCGGTTCGCGGGAGCGTGCGTGCACCTGGAGCGCGCGGCGGCGCTGTTCGAGCAGGCGGTGAAGGCGGGCGACGCGGCTGTTCTCGTCCGCGCGACGCGGGAGGCGCGGGGCGCCCAGCCCGCGCTCGTCGCGGCGGCGGCGGCCGCCGAACGCCGCTAGCCGAGCGTCAGGATCCGGTTCGCGGGGACGCTCGCGCGGTGGACGATGCGCCCGCCGGGGTAGCGCACGGTCAGCGCGACGTGCGTCGCAGCCCCGAGCCCGAAGTGCGCCCGCGGGTCGCCGGAGCTCAGGTAGCTGCCGCCCGCCTGCAGCTCGTCGACGAGCCTGTGCCCGTCGGGGAGGGTGGCGGTGACGGTCGCGCCCGGGTGGAACCCGGCGAGCGACACCTCGAGCCAGTTCGCCTTCGGCCCGGTGTTGCGGAGCAGCACGAGCGGCCCGTCGATCGAGTTGACGGCGACGTCCATGCGGCCGTCGTTGTCGTAGTCCGCGACCGCGAGCCCGCGACCGATGATCTTCGGCATCCCGGCGCCCGCGATCACGCCGCTCGCGTTCGTGAACCGCGCGCCGCCCAGGTCCTGGAGCACCTGCATCGGCTCGGTGTCGCGCTTCACGTTCAGGACCGGGACGTTGCCGTTCGCGAGGATCAGATCCGGCGTCGTGCTGTTGTCGAGGTCGACGAACGCGTCGCCCCAGCCGACCGTCGCCTTGCGCTGGAGCGCCTGCTCGAACTTCCCCGCCTCGGGCGTGTAGGTGACCTCGCCGTGCACGAGCTTGCTCTCGTAGGCGGCGTGCGGCTGCCCGCGCGAGTTCGTGACGAAGAGGTCGGGGGCGCCGTCGCCGTTGTCGTCGCCCACGGCGACACCCATGCCGGCGTTGTGGTTCATGACGCCGTACTGCGACGCTTCGTCGACGAAGTGGAAGCCGAGCGGGCCGCCCTTCACGTTCACGTAGAGGTAGTTCAGGTCGGCGTCGTTCGCGACGTAGAGGTCGGGCCGCCCGTCGCCGTTGACGTCGGTGAACGCGGAGCCGAGGCCGTGGCGGAAGCCCTTCGACTCGAGGCCGGCCTCGGCGCCGACCTCCTTGAAGCGGCCGTGCCCCTCGTTCAGGTAGAGGAGGTCGCGCACGCCGCGGTAGTTCGTCGGGAAGCCGGCGATCGACGTCTGGATGCGCTCGAGCAGATTGGTGTAGCCGGCGACGAAGAGGTCGGGGCGGCCGTCGCCGTTCACGTCGGCGACGGAGGCGCTCGAGTACCAGGCGTAGGGCGGGCGGATGCCGGCGGCGGCTGCGCCCTGCGTGAAGCGGCCGTGTCCGTCGTTCCAGAGGAGGTCGATTCCCGTCGCCGTGGTGACGACGAGGTCGGCGCGTCCGTCGCCGTTCAGGTCGGCGGCGACGCAGCCGTTGCCCTTCACGCGCAGGCCGGCGCCCGAGCCCTTCGTGACGTTCGCGAAGCGGCCGTGCAGGTTGTGGAAGAGCTCGCTCTGCGGCAGGCCGCCGTGGTCGTCCCAGTAGCCCTGGTCGGAGTCGGTGTACGAGTTGACGGCGTACAGGTCGAGCCAGCCGTCGCCGTCGTAGTCGAGGAAGCAGAGGCCGCCGCCCATCATCGCCTGGGGGTCGTCGGACATCGAGTGCCGGAACGCGTCCTGGTGGAAGTCGAGTCCGACCTTCGAGGCGACGTTCGTGAGGCGCACCTGCGAGAACGCGCCGGTGCCCTTCGGCGCCGGCCCGTTCGCGACGACCACCGACGGCTTCGCGTTCCCGTCGACGAGCGTGAAGCTGCCGCGGTCGAGGGCGAGGTCGAGGACGCGGGTGGCCGCGCCGGTGCGCACGGTGGCGACGACGGTCGGCGGGTCCTGGCCGACCGCGGGCTTCAGCCGCAGCACGACGGCGCTCACCGCCGTACGCTCGCGCGCCGGCAGGTGGCCGATCGCCGCCGCGGCGGCGAACCGTGCGGTCGCCCGGTCGAGCGAGACGACGCCGACGGTGCGGGCCACGGTCACCTGCACGCCGTTTGCCATGCCCGGCCCGCTGAGCCCGGGCACCGAGCGGGCGGGGCTGCCGGCGGCGACGACGAGGCCGGCGAACGCCGCCGCGCCGAACGCGGCGAGGCCCGCGAGCACCGGCCGGCGGCGGGGCAGGCGCGGCGCTGCGCCCCAGCGCTCGCGCGCCAGGATCAGGACCGGCCGTGCCGCACAGACGATCGTCAGCGTCGCGAGCAGCGCCACCTTCGCCGCGAACTCGGTCTGCATGGGGGCGATCAGCAGCGTCGAGAGGAGCCCGATCGTGACCGCGTAGACCCGCCGGCCCCACACCGTCTCGGGCGTCGTGCGCGGGTCGGTGATCATGAACGAGAGGAAGATGAACACCTCGGGCGAGGTGACGAGCACCTTCCAGAAGTAGCCGTCCGCGACCGGCCCGAGGTGCCAGTTGGCGGAGAACGCGTGGCCGCTCAGCGCGAGGATCCCCGTGCCGGCGGTGAACGTCACCCAGAAGAGCGTCGCGACGCCGAGCTGGCCGACGCGGCGCAGGATCAGCAGGTCGGCGGCGACGATCACGCCCAGCACGACGAGCAGCGCGGGGGAGATCGGGCCCCACCAGAACTGCAGCGGCTCGGCCCGCCCCGAGCCGAGGATCAGGAAGCAGGCGACGAGCGCGAGGTTCGAAGGGTTGAAGACGTGCTTGCCGCGCCAGGTGATCAGGTACTTCGACAGCATCGCGACGGCCGCGACGGCGGCGTAGATCCACGTGCCGCGGAACGTCCACCAGTCGCCGTGCCGCGTCCCCGGGATGCGCATGATGAACGCGATCCCGTTCCCGGTGAGGAGCGCGCTCGCGGGCCAGATGAACGCCTTCTTCCGGCGGAACTCCTGCACCACCTCGATCACGCCGGCGGTGAGGAACGGCGTGAGCATCTGCGGGATCGAGAGGCGGAAGTGGAACTCGAGCTGGCCGAGGACGTACAGCCACACGAAGGTGAACGAGACGTGCAGGCGCGGGTCCTGCCACGACGGCAGGATCACCGGGTAGCGCGTGCGCGGCTTCCGCTCCTCGCGTGCGATCTCCTCGAGCGACCGGCCGCGCGTCTCCACGCCGACGAGCAGCAGGAGCGCCGCCGCCACCGCGGCCGGCACGGCCGCGAGGAGCGCCGCACCGGCGATCCCGGGCGGCGACCAGGACAGAACCGACATGCCGAGGGCGAGCACGCCCCCGAGCTTGGTGGCGCCCGCGGCGACGCCCGAGCCCGCGCCGCGGATCGCCGTCGGGTAGACCTCGGCGGCGTACGGCGCGAGCGCCGAGATGGTCGCCCAGAGCGCGACCAGCAGGACGACGAGGAGCGCCGTGAAGAGGTTCGTGTGGTGGACGATCTGAGGCCCACGGAGCGCGAACGCCCCCAGCGCGCCGGCCTCGAGCGCCGCGGCCAGCACGAGGGTGCCCCGCGCCGACCACCGGCCGTAGAGCGCGGCGACCGCGACCGAGCCGGGCACCGCGAACAGGGCGGCCTTGGCGAGGACCGTCGTCACCTGGCCGGCGCTCACGCCGAGCCGGGAGACGTAGATCGGCAGCCACACGATGAAGCCGAAGTTGACGAGCCCCCAGGCGAAGCCGTAGAGCGTCAGCACGGGGGTGATCCGGGCGTAGGGCGGAAGGAAGACGGCTGCGAGCCCGGCCCGCGCCGGCGGGGCGGGCTCGCTCCCGGCCGGCTGCTCGTCGATCGCGACGCCGAACGCGCGCATCACCCGCCGCGCCTCCTCGCCGCGGCCGCGGGCGAAGAGGTAGCGGGGCGACTCGGGGATCCAGTGGTTCAGCAGGATCAGGCCCAACCCGGTCGGGATCCCGAAGAACCACATGATCCGCCAGCTGTAGGTGGGGATCAGCCAGTGGGCCGTCCAGCTCGCGAGCAGGAAGCCGAGCGCCGTGCCGATCCCCGCGACGAGCACCACCGCCTCGCCGCGCCGCCGCGCCGGGATCGTCTCGGTGAGCAGCGCGTAGGCGATCGGCAGCAGCCCGCCGGCGGCCGCGCCCATGAAGAAGCAGGCGACGAGGTTCCAGTGGAACGCCGGCATCGCGCTGCACATCGCCGTGCCGATGAAGAGCGTCGACGCCAGCAGGATCGAGGCGCGCCGGCCGATCGCGTCGCCGAGCCGCCCCCAGATCAGCGAGCCGACGACGGTGCCGACGATCGCCACGAACGGGAAGAGCGCGACCGGCCAGTGACCCGGGGCGGGATGGGAGGGCGAGCGCAGGTTGTACTCGTCCGCGACGCCCGGGAGGATGAACGTGAAGGTGAACGGCTTCTGCGTGTCGATCGCGACCGCGAACGTCAGCGCGACCATCAGCTTCAGGTGGGCGCGCGTGAGCCGCGCGTCGTCGAGCCCCCGCAACGCGAGCCGCGTCCCGGCGTCCTCGCCGCGGCGGAAGCTCGGCGCCAGCCCGTAGACGACCGCCGCGTAGCCGGCGGCCATCAGGGCCATCCCCAGGATCATCCAGCGATCCCAGGGCATCCCGCTCAGCATGTAGTGGTCGTCGCGCGCGGAGAGGTACATCGGCACGTGCAGCGCCACGCCGCCGGTCACGCCGGCCACGCCGAGCCAGAACGCCCAGGGGCGCTTGAAGCCGCTCATCGAGCGCGAGCCTATGGCGGCCGGGCGCGGAAAGCAACAGTTCCCTAGGACAATGTCAGTGCTCGCGCGGCGAGAAGTAGCGCCGGAGCCACGTTGCGAGCCCGTCGAGCCCCGGGAAGAGCACGCGTTCGGTGATGTTCGCCTGGTCGAGCTTGTCGCGCACCTCCCACTTGAGCGCCGCCGGCAGGACGATGCGGCGGCAGAGGTCGGGGTGGCGCTCGAGCCATTCGTCCAGGCGGGCCTTCGGCGACGGCATCAGCGAGAAGAGGGCGTACTGGTTGACGATCCGGTCGTCGAGGGCGGGCGGCTCGAAGAAGACGACGAAGTCCTCGCCCAGCCGGTCGAACCGGCCGAGCGACGGCGCCGCCTCGTCGAGCAGCTCAGCCGAGAGGGCGTTCATGCCCTGCTCCTCGACCGCCGCGCGCAGCCGGTCGGGGAGCAGGCGATTCGTCTTCACGAAGTCGACCATCCAGATGGCGCCGTCGTGCTCGTAGTCCCTCGGGAACGCGGTCGCGAAGTGCAGCGCCACGTAGGGCGAGTACGTCCAGTCGAGGAGCCTCGTAGCGAGCCCGTGGTGCTTCGCGAGGGCGAGCCAGTGCCACAGCGTGTCCACCGGCACGTCGCGTGCCCGCGCGTACTTCCGGAAGTTCCGCAGCAGGTGGTTCTCGACGTCGGCGTAGTCGCCGCCGAGCCGCTGCAGCGACGTGGCGAGGCTCGCGTCGCGCGACGCCTCGCCGCGGAACACGAAGTCCGACCGGTGCCGGGCGAGCCGCGCGTGCCACGAGTCGGCGAACAGCAGCTCGTGCAGATGCTCCCAGGACTCGGCTCTCGTCTCGTCCACGCGCGGGCGATTCCCGCGGAGCGCAGGCCTTACGCGCGCGAGCTGCGGGGGCGCCGGATCGGGCGGGCGCGCCACAGCGAGCGCCCGCGGGTCACGAGGGTCTCCTCGTGGAGCTGCTGCCGCAGCCGGTCGCCGGGCGCGATCTCTTCGAACTGGGTGACGTGGGGATACATCATGGCGTCCACGGTACGGCGGCGATCCCTCCGACGCGTCGGCGCGAGGGAGGATTCGCCGTCGTCCGCAAGGACGACCGTTCAGTCGACGAACGGCCGGATCTCCACCGCCCCGAACGTCGCCACCGGGTGCTTCGCGGCGATCTCGACCGCCTCCTCGACGGAGCCGCACTCGATCACGTCGAAGCCGGCGATCGCGTCCTTCGTCTCGGCGAACGGGCCGTCCGTCACGAGCGTCCGCCCGTCGAGGACGGTCACGGTCCTCGCCGTGCTCCAGTCGCCCGTCTGGTTGCCGATCAGCCGGCGGCTGCCCGTCTCCTCGACCCAGACGGTCGGGTCGCCGGCGCCGGGAGCGGGGGCGTGGACGCCTTCGGGAACCTGGATCAGGAACAGGAACTTCATCTCGAGCCTCCTCGGGTCGCGTGCTTTCCACCATGAGACGAACGGCGGCCGGCCGAATCGACAGGTCTACACTGCGGGCACATGGCGCAGGCGCCGGTACTCCCTCGCGGCTTCGAGCTGCCCCTCAAGCAGCGGCTTCCCCGGATCGGGTCGATCGACCAGGTGGCCGTCGAGGGGCGCGCCGCCGACCTCGCGAAGCGGTCGATCAAGAAGGAGGCCAAGGTCTGGGCGCTCGAGCTTGCGATCCGCTGCTGCGACCTGACCACGCTCGAGGGGCAGGACACCCCGGGCAAGGTGGCCGCGCTCTGCTCGAAGGCGATCCGGCCCGACCCGAGCGACGCCTCGGTGCCGTCGGTCGCCGCGATCTGCGTGTACCCGAACCTCGTGCCGACCGCGAAGGAGCGCCTCGCCGGCAGCGGCGTCAAGGTGGCGAGCGTCGCCACGGCGTTCCCGTCCGGCCAGAGCCCGCTCGACGTGAAGCTGCGCGACGTCGAGGACGCGGTGCGCATGGGGGCCGACGAGATCGACATGGTGATCGACCGCGGCGCGTTCCTCTCGGGCCGCTACGCGAAGGTCTTCGACGAGATCGTCAAGGTCAAGGAGACCTGCGGCGACGCCCACCTGAAGGTGATCCTCGAGGTGGCCGAGCTCGGCACGTACGACAACGTGCGCCGCGCGTCGCTGCTCGCGATGGCCGCCGGCGCCGACTTCATCAAGACCTCCACCGGCAAGCTCCCCGGCGCCGCGACGCTGCCGGTGCAGCTCGTCATGCTCGAGGCGATCCGCGACGTCTTCGAGGAGACCGGCCGTCGCGTCGGGATGAAGCCCGCGGGCGGCATCCGCAACGCGAAGAACGCGATCCAGTACCTCGTGCAGGTGCACGAGACGCTCGGGCCGGACTGGCTGACGCCCGACCTGTACCGGATCGGCGCGTCGAGCCTCGTCAACGACATCCTGATGCAGCTCCGCAAGGAGAAGACCGGGGCCTACCAGTCGAAGGACTACTTCACCAATGACTGACCTGCAGAAGACGGGCGAGCGCGCCCCGGTCCCCGCGGACTGGACGTACGCGCCGGCGCCCGAGTCGACCGACATCGTGCGCCTGCGCGAGCGCTACGGGCTCTTCATCGGCGGCGAGTGGACGGAGGCGGGCGAGCACTTCACGACGCTCGCGCCGCGCGACGAGTCTCCGCTCGCCGAGGTCGGCCAGGCGACGGCCGCCGACGTCGAGAGCGCCGTCGCGGCGGCGCGCGAGGCGTTCGGCCCGTGGTCGAAGCTGCCCGGCAGCGAGCGGGCGAAGTACCTCTTCCGGATCGCGCGGATCCTCGCCGAGCGCTCGCGCGAGTTCGCGGTGCTCGAGAGCCTGAACGGCGGCAAGCCGATCAAGGAGTCGCGCGACGTCGACCTGCCGCTCGCCGCGGCGCACTTCTTCTACTACGCGGGCTGGGCCGACAAGCTCGAGTACGCGTTCCCGAACCGCTCGCCGCAGCCGCTCGGCGTCGCCGGCCAGATCATCCCGTGGAACTTCCCGCTGCTGATGCTCGCGTGGAAGATCGCACCGGCGCTCGCGGCCGGCAACACCGTGGTGCTGAAGCCGGCGGAGACGACCCCGCTGACGGCGCTCCTCTTCTGCGACGTCGTCCGGCAGGCGGAGCTGCCGCCCGGCGTGGTGAACATCGTCACCGGCGACGGCTCCACCGGCGCCGCGCTCGTCGACGCCGACGTCGACAAGATCGCGTTCACCGGCTCGACCGAGGTCGGCAAGGCGATCGCCCGCCACATCGCGGGCAGCGGCAAGAAGCTCACGCTGGAGCTCGGCGGCAAGGCCGCGAACATCGTCTTCGACGACTGCGCGCTCGACCAGGCCGTCGAGGGGATCGTCAACGGCATCTACTTCAACCAGGGGCACGTCTGCTGCGCCGGCTCGCGCCTCTTCGTCCAGGAGTCGATCTACGAGCCGGTCGTCGAGAAGCTGAAGAAGCGCATGGCCACCCTTCGCGTCGGCGACCCGCTCGACAAGAACACCGACGTCGGCGCGATCAACTCGCGCATGCAGCTCGAGAAGATCGAGGAGCTCGTGGCCGCCGGCAAGGAGGAGGGCGCCGAGATCTACCAGCCGCCCTGCACGCTGCCGGAGAAGGGCTACTGGTTTGCGCCGACGGTCTTCACGAACGTGGCGCAGAGCTACCGGATCGCCCAGGAGGAGATCTTCGGGCCGGTCCTCTCGGTGCTCACGTTCCGCACGCCGGACGAGGCGGTCGAGAAGGCGAACAACACGCCGTACGGCCTCAGCGCCGGCGTCTGGACGGAGAAGGGCTCACGCATCCTCTGGATGGCCGAGCGGCTGCGCGCCGGCGTCGTCTGGGCGAACACGTTCAACCGCTTCGACCCGACCAGCCCGTTCGGCGGCTACAAGGAGTCGGGCTTCGGCCGCGAGGGCGGCCTGCACGGTCTCGAGCCCTACCTGGACTTCGCATGACGAACGACTTCGGCACCCGCCACTACGTGATGATGGTCGCCTTCTCGCTGCTCGCGATCGCCGCCATGTTCGGCGCCGGCTTCCTGCTCGAGTACCTCGCCGGGCGGTTCTCGTGAGTGGCCGTCTCCCTGTGAAGAAGACCTACAAGCTGTTCGTCGGCGGCGCGTTCCCGCGCAGCGAATCCGGGCGCACCTACGAGGCGCAGGGCCAGAACGTCGCGCTCGCCTCGCGCAAGGACGTGCGCGACGCCGTCGTGGCCGCGCGCGGCGCGCAGGGGAAGTGGGCGTCCGCCACCGCCTACAACCGCGGCCAGGTGCTCTACCGGATCGCCGAGATGATGGAGGCGCGCGTCGCCGAGTTCGCCGGGCTGTGCTCGGGCAAGGACGAGGTGCACCGCGCGATCGACCGCTGGGTCTGGTACGCGGGGTTCGCCGACAAGCTCGCGCAGGTGATCGGCTCCTCGAACCCGGTCGCCGGCCCGTACTTCAACTTCACGATCCCGGAGCCGACGGGTGTCGTCGCGATCGTCGCCCCCGACGACCCGCCGCTCCTCGGGCTCGTCTCGCGGATCGCGCCCGCGCTGACCGGCGGGAACGCGGTCGTCGCGCTCGCCTCCGAGACGCAGCCGCTCGCGGCCGTCGAGCTCGCCGAGGCGATCGCCACGAGCGACGTGCCCGGCGGCGTCGTCAACCTGCTCACCGGGCGCCGCGCGGAGCTCGCGCCGTGGCTCGCGGCGCACATGGACGTGAACGCGATCGACCTGACGGGCGCCGACGGCCTGCGCGGCGACCTCGAGGCCGCGGCGGCCGAGAACGTGAAGCGCGTCGTGATCGGCAAGCCGGACAGCCAGTCGCTGTACGAGATCTCCCGCTTCCTCGAGCTGAAGACCGTCTGGCACCCGATCGGCACATGAGCGCGTTCTCGCACCTCGACGAGCTGGAGCGCCTGCAGATCTGGGACGGTCTCGTCGGCCGCGCCGTGGCCGGGCGCGAGGCGAGCCTCGTCGCGATCGAGATCGAGCCGGGCGCGATCGTGCCGGAGCACCGGCACCCGAACGAGCAGACGGGCCTGCTGATCCGCGGGTCGATGACGTTCACCGTCGGCGACGAGACGAAGGAGCTGCGGCCGGGAGCGATGTGGGTGATCCCGGGCGACACGCCGCACAGCGTCCAGGCCGGGCCCGACGGGGCGCTTCTCGTGGAGCTGTTCGCGCCGCCGCGGGACGACTGGGGCGACCTCGAACGCCGCCCGCCCGCGCCCGTTACGCTTCCGTAGTACGAGTGCCGGGGCGCAGACTCAGCCAGCGCATCTCCGAGGGAGATGGGATCTCGATCATCGTCTGCGTCGACGACGCAGGCGCCGCGCGAGACGCCGAGAAACAGGGCGCCGAGGCGGTTGCGATCGCAGCCGCGGTCGACGGCATCCGCGAGGCGACGACGCTGCCGCTCCTCTGGATCGGCGAGGGCGCTCCCGACGACGCGGACGCGGTCTGCATCCGCCCGGACGAGGAGCATGCCCACGAGCACCTCGAGGCGGTCGTGGACGTCCGCGACGAGGAGGAGCTCGAGCAGGCGCTCGACACCCTCGACCCGGAGATCTTCCTGCTCTCGGGCCGCGACGACGAGGACGACGACCCGCTCGACGCCGTCCTGGAGCTCCTTCCCGACGTGCCTGCGGGGAAGCTCGCGATCGCCCGCGTGCACGTCACGTCGCGGGACGAGGTGCTCGCCCTGGAGCGCGCCGGCGTCGACGCCGTGCTCGTTCCGGCCGGCCATGTGGGCGCCCTCGTCGGCGATCAGCCACTCGAGGTATAGATGACTACTCATCGGGCGAGCTACCATCCCGCTCGTGAGAGGGCTCCTCGCGATCTGCCTGCTCCTGGGGCTCTCCGCCGTGCTGCTCAGCGGCTGCGGCGAGGCGAAGAAGGCCGAGGCTGCGCCCCCGGCGGCGGCGCCGAAGCCCGTGTGCAAGGACCCGGCCGCGTGGCAGAAGCTCGCGAACCGCATCAAGGCGCCCGTGTACTGCCCCGGCTGGCTGCCCGACCCGCTGAGCGGGAAGCTCGGCGCCGTCGACAACAACATCCACTCGGTGTCGGCCGACCGCAGCTACCTCGAGAGCTGGGTGTGGCAGGAGACGGGCGGCGGCGCGGCGGGCGGCGAGCTGCACGTGAACCTGCGCGCCTATCCGGGCACGACGAAGATCCCGACCTGCCGGACGGGCGGCGTCGACAGCCGCAACGTCCCGTGCTTCGCGCAGCCGATCGGCTCGATCACCGCGAACGGGATCACGGCACCGGTCTACACCGTCAACCAGGACGCCGACTCGTGGCACTACGCGCTCGTCTGGCGCCGCTTCGGCAACCTCTACACGCTCTCCGAGCACGTCGCCCCGCCGCTCACCGGTGAGCACGTCCGGCAGTACCTGAAGCGCGAGCTGTCGTCGCTCGTCCTGATCCGGCCGTCGGCCTCCGCCTGATGAAGCTGACCCGCCGCCAGGCGCTGGCGGGCGCTGCCGCGGGCGCTCTCGGCGCCACCGGCCTCTACGAGCTCGTCGACCAGCTGGCGGGGGGCGCTCCCGCCCGCGCCGACGCGACCGGCGGGGCGCTGCCGGAGCAGCACCTCCTCGAGGGCGTGCGCGTCGTGCGCTCGGACGGCGTGGAGGTGCTGGTTCCGCCGCTCCACCACGAGATCGTCACCGGGAAGCTCACCGCCGACCGCGGCAACGTCCGCGACGCGCAGGGCGAGCTCGCGAAGCTCCTCCGCGGCCTCGACGCCGACTACGCGCCGACACCCACCGGGCTCGGCGTCACGGTCGCGTACGGGCGCCCGTACTTCGACCGGCTCGTGCCCCGCCAGGCGCGCCGGCTGCTCCCGCACGACCGGCGCGCCGGCAAGCCGGTGCTGCTCGACGCCGAGCGCTTCCCGAGCGACCCGCCGCAGACCCGGCTCGAGGCGCACGAGGTGGCGATCCTGCTGCGCTCCGACGTGCGCGCGCACATCGAGGACGCCGAGCAGCGCCTCCGGAAGTCGAAGTTGCTCCAGTTCACGTCGATCCGCCGCGGCTTCGCGGGCGGCGGCTTCGACGGCAAGCGGTCGCTGCCGAAGCAGATGGCGCTCGCAGTGGGGATCCCCGGCGCCGACCTAATCCCCGAGACGGCCGAGCTCTTCCTCGGCTTCACCTCCACGCAGAAGGCCGGCATGGGGCCGGGCGCGATCGCGAACATGGAGACGCTCGGGTACGTCGACTTCCGCGGCAGCGACTACTTCCGCCACGGCACCCACATGCACCTCTCGCACATCCGCGAGGACGTCGAGGCCTGGTACATCAACTTCGAGTACGACGAACGGGTCTCGACCGCGTTCCGCCCGAACCTGCGCGTCAAGCAGGACACGCAGACCGTGCCGCAGGGGCCGAACCAGGTCTCGACCGCGGGCGACGTGCACCGCCAGTACCGCGAGACGGGCAGCATCGGCCACAGCGCCTCGATCCAGACGACCTCCCGGCTGCGCGAGGACACCCTCGGCTCCGACGGCGTCCTCTACCCGAAGGGCGCCGCGATCCCGGTGCGCGCCGACTTCAACACGCTCGACAACCCCTTCCACTGGTCGGAGCACTCGTACGAGATCGGCGAGCTGCCCGCCGCGGGCGTCCACTTCGTGGTGTTCAACCCGACCGGCGACGACTTCCGGCGCAACCGGCTCGCGATGGACGGCGTCCTGCCGGGCGGGAAGATCCACTTCGAGCCGCGCGCCCGCGGCCAGGGCTTCAACTCGGTGCTCTCGACCACGCACCGGCAGAACTTCCTCGTGCCGCCGCGGCGCCATCGCAGCTTCCCGCTGGCCGAGCTGTGATCGCGGCGCCGCCGCACGTCCAGCACAGGTCCGCTTCTGCCGACGGCGTCGAGGCGACGATTGCGTACGTCCAGCAGCGGCCGTGGAGCTGGTACACGCGGCTCGCGGTCGTTCGCGACGGCCGGAAGGCGTTCGACGTGCGCGTGCAGCCGTACCCGCGCGAGACGTCGAACGAGCCGCAGGCCGTGACCGTGCGCGACCTCGACGGCGACGGCGAGCCGGAGGTCTTCGTCGACCTGTGGACCGGCGGCGCCCACTGCTGCGCGTGGACGCGCATCTACCGCTGGAACGGCTCCACCTACACGAGCACCGCCGCGTTCTGGGGCGACCTGGACTACCGGCTCGAGGATCTCGGCGACGGCGGGCTCGACTTCGTGAGCGGCGACGACCGGTTCGCGTACGCCTTCTCAAGCTTCGCCGGGAGCGGCTTCCCGCTGCAGATCTGGAGCTACCGCGGCGGCCGGCTCGTCGACGTCACGGGCGCGCACCGTCCGCTCGTCGCGCGCGACGCGGCGAAGTGGTGGCGGGTGGCGAGCCAGGCGCGTCGGCAGCGCTACGAGACGGGCGGCGTCTACGCGGCGTGGGCCGCCGACCAGTCGCGGCTCGGCAAGGGTGCGACGGCGCTCGCGTGGCTGCGCCGCCACCACGCGTACCCGAAGGGCCTGGCGCAGTTCCTGCGCCGGCTCCGCTACTAGAGGGCTAGCCGAAGAAGGCCTTCGCGACCTCGTACCACTCGGCGGGGACGGTCTTCAGCTCGGCCGTCGCCTCCTCGAGGGAGCACGCGATCACGTCGTCGCCGCGCAGCGCGGCCATCTTGCCGTAGTCGCCCGTGAGCACCAGCTCGGCCGCCTTGAGGCCGAAGCGCGTCGCCAGGATGCGGTCGCGGGCGGTTGGGGAGCCGCCGCGCTGCACGTGGCCGAGCACGGTCACCCGCGTCTCGTAGCCGGTGCGCGCCTCGATCTCCTCGCCGAGCCGCTCGCCGACGCCGCGCTTCGAGAGCGTCATGTGCCCGAACGCGTCGACCTCGCCGTCGTCGTCGGTGCCGCCCGGGAGCTCGCAGCCCTCGGAGACCACGACGATCGAGAAGTTCTTCCCCTTCTGGTGGCGGCTCTGGATCTCGTTGCAGACGTCGTCGTAGTCGACGGGCTGCTCGGGGATCAGGATCACGTCGGCGCCGCCGGCGATCCCGGACTGAACCGCGATCCAGCCGGCGTGGCGGCCCATCACCTCGACGACCATCACGCGGTTGTGCGACTCCGCGGTCGTGTGCAGGCGGTCGATCGCCTCGGTGCAGATGTGCACCGCCGTGTCGAAGCCGAAGGTGTAGTCGGTGCCCGAGAGGTCGTTGTCGATCGTCTTCGGCACGCCGACGACCGGCGCCTGGAAGTCGCGGTAGATCTTCGCGGCCACGCCGAGCGTGTCCTCGCCGCCGATCGCGACCAGCGCGTCCAGGTGCTCGAACGCCGCCTTGACGGCGTCCACGCCGCCCTCTTCCTTGTACGGGTTCGTCCGCGTCGTGCCGATGATCGTGCCGCCGCGCGGCAGGATCCCGGAGATCTCGGAGCGGCCGAGCGGCTGGAAGCTCTGCTCGATCATCCCGCGCCAGCCTTCGCGCACGCCGATCACCTCGTGCCCGGCCGACCACGAGCGCCGCGCGACCGCACGGATGACCGCGTTCAGGCCGGGGCAGTCGCCGCCGCCGGTGAGGACTCCGATCCGCATCGGCCAGAAACCTAGCGAGTTACGTGAGGGGACTTTCGGGTACCCGTCGCGTGTGCCGGAGGTGGACGTGACGCTGACCGTGAACGGAGAGCGCATCCCGCTCCGGCTCGACACGCGCACGACCCTGCTCGACGCCCTGCGCGAGCACCTCGGCCTGACCGGCTCGAAGAAGGGCTGCGACCACGGCCAGTGCGGCGCGTGCACCGTGCTGATCGACGGGCGCCGGGCGAACAGCTGCCTCGCGCTCGCGGTCGCGCACGACGACGCGGAGATCACGACCATCGAGGGTCTCGCGAACGGCGAGCTGCACCCGCTCCAGCGGGCGTTCGTCGAGCACGACGCGTTCCAGTGCGGGTACTGCACGCCGGGGCAGATCTGCTCGGCGGTCGGGATGCTGGGCGAGGTGCGTGCCGAGGGCGCCGAGCTCGACGAGGCGACGGTGCGCGACCGTATGAGCGGCAACATCTGCCGCTGCGGCGCCTACGTGAACATCGTCCCGGCGATCCTCGACGCGGCTCGATGAAGGCGTTCGCCTACGAGCGGGCGCGGGACGCGGACGAAGCCGTGCGCGCTGCAGCCGCCGGCGCGACGTTCCTCGGCGGGGGCACGAACCTCGTCGACCTGATGAAGCTCGGCGTCGTCGAGCCCGAGCGGCTCGTCGACGTCACCCGCCTGCCGGGCGCCGTCGAGGACCTTCCCGACGGCGGCCTGCGCGTCGGCGCCTCGGTGCGGAACAACGACCTCGCCGCGCATCCGCTCGTGCGCGAGCGGTATCCGGTGCTCTCGCAGGCGCTCCTGGCGGGCGCGTCCGGCCAGCTGCGCAACCTCGCGACGACCGGCGGCAACCTCCTCCAGCGCACCCGCTGCCTCTACTTCATGGACCCGACGAAGCCCTGCAACAAGCGCCGGCCCGGCAGCGGCTGTCCCGCACGCGAGGGAGAGCATTCGCAGCTGGCGATCCTCGGCTGGTCGGAGCAGTGCGTCGCCACGCACCCGTCGGACCTGGCGGTCGCGCTCGCGGCCCTCGACGCGACGGTGGTCACGAGCGCGCGTCGTCTTCCGATCGTGGAGCTGCACCGGCTGCCAGGCGACGAGCCCGAGCGCGACACCGTGCTCGAGCCCGGCGAGCTGATCACCGCCGTCGAGCTGCCGCCGCTCGCGGGCCGGTCCGCCTACCGGAAGGTGCGCGACCGAGCCTCGTTCGCGTTCGCGCTCGTCTCGGTCGCGGCGGTGCTGCGCGTCGAGGACGGACGGGTCGCAGACATCCGGCTCGCGCTCGGCGGCGTCGCGCACAAGCCCTGGCGGGCGACGCGCGCGGAGGAGGCGCTGCGTGGAGCCGCGGCGACGGCCGAGAGCTTCGCCGCAGCAGCCGACGACGAGCTCGAGCAGGCGAGGTCGCTCCGCGACAACGGCTACAAGACGACGATCGCGCGCAACACGATCCGCCGGGTGCTCGAGGAGCTCCTGTGACGGCGGTCGCCGACCGGAGCGTCGGCCGCGCGGTCGACCGGATCGAAGGGCCCGAGAAGGTCTCGGGCCGGGCGAAGTACGCCTACGAGTACCAAGCCGACCGGGTCGCGTACGTCGCCGGCGTCTCCGCGACCGTCGCGAAGGGCCGCGTCAGGTCGGTCGACGAGGCGTCGGTGCTCGCGCTGCCCGGTGTCCTCGGCGTGCTCTGGCATGCGAACGCCCCGCGGCTCCACGAGGTGGAGGACGGCGAGCTCGCCCTCTTCCAGTCGCCACGCGTGGCGTACCGCAACCAGTGGGTGGCCGCCGTCATCGCGGAGAGCTACGCCGCCGCGCAGGAGGCCGAGCGCGTGCTGCGCATCGAGTACGACGTCGAGGAGCACGACTCGCTGCTCGTCCAGGGCCACCCGCAGCTCTACACGCCCGAGAAGGTGAACCCGAGCTTCCCCTCCGACACCTCGGACGGCGACTTCGACGGCGCGTTCGCCGCGGCGGAGGTGCAGCTCGACCACACCTACCGCACGCCCGCCGAGCACAACAACGCCATGGAGCCGCACGCGACGCTCGCAGTGTGGGACGCGGACGGCGGCCTCACGGTCTACGACTCGAATCAGGGCGTGCAGCCCGTCCAGCGCGCGCTCGCCTCGGCCTTCGGGCTGGAGCCCGGCCGCGTGCGCGTGATCTCGCCGCACGTCGGCGGCGGCTTCGGGTCGAAGGGAACTCCGCGGCCGAATGCGATCCTCGCGGCGATGGCGGCGAAGGCCGCCGACCGGCCGGCGAAGGTCGCGGTGACGCGCCAGCAGATGTTCTCGGTCACCGGGTACCGCACGCCGACGATCCAGCGGGTGCGGCTCGGCGCGGGCCGCGACGGACGGCTCACGGCGATCGCCCACGACGTCCAGGAGCAGACGTCGACTGTGAAGGAGTTCGCCGAGCAGACGGCCGTCGTCACGCGGATGCTCTACGCCGCGCCGAACCGGCGCACGTCCCACAGGCTTGCGGCGCTCGACGTGCCGACGCCGTCGTGGATGCGGGCGCCGGGCGAGTGCCCCGGTATGTTCGCGCTCGAGTCGGCTATGGACGAGCTGGCGCGGGAGCTCGAGCTCGACCCGGTCGAGCTGCGGATCCGCAACGAGCCGGAGCTCGACCCCGAGACCGGCAACCCGTTCTCGACGCGGAACCTGGTCGCGTGCCTCGAGGAGGGTGCGCGGCGGTTCGGCTGGCGGGCGGAGCCGCGGCGCGACGGCCGGTTCCTCGTCGGCACCGGGGTCGCCGCGTCGACGTACCCGGCGCGCCGTCGGCCTGCGCAGGCGCTCGCGCGCGCCGAGGAGGACGGCAGGTTCGTCGTCCGGCTGATGGCCGCGGACATCGGCACGGGCGCGCGCACGGCGCTCACGCAGATCGCCGCCGACGCGCTCGAAGTCGCGCTCGAGCGCGTGCGCGTCGAGCTCGGAGACTCGTCGTTCCCGTCGGCGCCGCTCGCCGGCGGCTCGATGGGGCTCTCGTCGTGGGGCGCCGCAGTCGTGCAGGCGTGCCGCGGGCTGCGGACGAAGCTCGGGAACGGGCTGCCGCAGGAGTTCCACGCGGACACGGAGGACGACGTGGCCGGGATGCAGCGCGAGCCGCTCGCCCGCCACGGCTTCGGCGCGCAGTTCGTCGAGGTGCGCGTCGACGTGGACACCGGCGAGGTGCGCGTGCCGCGCGCGCTCGGGATCTTCGCGTGCGGCCGCATCGTCAACGCGAAGACCGCCCGCTCGCAGTTCGTCGGCGGCATGACGATGGGCATCTCGATGGCGCTGCTCGAGGAGTCGAAGCTGGACGCGCGCTTCGGCGACTACCTGAATCACGACCTTGCGAGCTACCACGTGGCGGTGAACGCGGACATCCCGTCGATCGAGGTCGACTGGCTCGACGAGGTCGACGAGTACGTGAACCCGATGGGCGCGAAGGGCATCGGTGAGATCGGCATCGTCGGCACCGCCGCCGCGGTCGCGAACGCCGTCCACGACGCGACCGGCGTGCGCGTCCGCGACCTGCCGATCACGCCCGCGAAGCTGGTCGAGCAGCTCTAGGCGGTGGCCGGCGGGCGGCGCCGGAGCAGCACGACGATCACGACGAGCAGCGTGAGCACGATCGCGGCGCCGGCCGCGATGAGCGCGATCGCCCAGCGGGGGACGCCTGCCTTCGGCACTTCCGAGAACGTGTGCGGGCCGGTCTGGACGACGTGCGCGGGTTTCACCTTCGGAAGCTTCACCGAGCCCGTCCAGGTCGCCGCCGGTGAGGCGGAGCCTCCTCCGTAGTCGAGACGCACCGTGCACTGCACCGCGGCGCCCGTCACCAGTCCCTCCGCGTTCACGGCCAGAGTCGTGGAGTCGCCGGGCAGGACGGTGTCGGAGGTGACGGGATAGACGCGGCGGAACGAGCCGCGGACGCACGTCGCAGAGCCCTTCGCGTGCAGGAACGTCCCGCCGGTGTTCCGCTCGGCGATCAGCAGCTTCGTCGTGGTGCCGATCGCCTTCGGCGCGACGTTCGTCACCTCGAGTCGCCGCGGGAGGCTCGCGAGCGACCCAACCGTGAGCGCGACCCCGATGTTGACCTGCCGGATGATCACCGCGCGCGCTCCGACGCCGCCGTGGTTGCCGAGCGACGTCGGCTTCGGCCGCTTCGCGGGCTCGACCGTGATGCCGGCGAGGTACTGGCGGCGCGGGGCGGAGGCCGGCACGATGACGGTGAACGCAAGTGTCCGCCTCGCGCCGGGCGCGAGCGTGATGCGAGACGGCAGGCCGTGGATCCAGCATGCCGCGCTGCGGCAGGGCGTGAAGGCGCCGACGTACGCGTCGCCCGACCCGCTGGCGGTGGTCCCGATCGAGCTGCCGAGCTTCAGCTCGACGGAGGCCTTCGAGGTGTTCGCGATCTCGATCGCGTCCTGCGCCGTCCCCCCAGGCTCGAGTGTGAACGAGAAATAGGAGCGCGGACCGAGCTGCTTGGTCGTCACCGGGGCGGCGCCGAACGTCAGGTTCGACGCGGCCGCGGCGTGGCCGGCCGCGATCAGGGCGGCGACGGCAAAGGGAATGAGGGCTGCGTTACGGGCCACTGCTCAAGGTGAACGTCCAGGTGGACGTGTAGACGCCAGCGTAGGAGTCCGGGGAGACGGCGAGCGTGAACGCGGGGGTCACGGTCTGGTCGCAGACGCCGGTGCCGGCGGAGGCCTGGAAGAGCTTCGCGGCCGTCGGCGCGGTGCTGCCGGCCGGGAGGGTGAACGGGTAGCCGATGCCGTTCGACGCGAGCGTGCAGCTCGCTGCTCCGTCGCAGGCGACGGAGGGGGGAGTGCGCACGGTCACCGACGAGGTCGGGAGCGTGTACGGGCTCGCGCCGCCCGTCGTGAACGTGGTCGACGTCCCCGAGATGCTCCAGCCTGACGTGGCGGTGCCGTCGCCGACGTCGAGCGCGAGGCTGCTCGTGATCGTCTGGGCGACGCCGGTCAGCCCGCCGGCGAACGAGATGCCGCCGGGCGTCGTGACGAAGCCGAGCGTGCGCGTGACCCCGAAGGTCGAGCTGACCTGAGCGGAGCTCCCGCCGTTCCGGAGCGCCTGCTGACCGGTGAACACCTGCGTCGTCGACGTTCCGGCCGAGTCGGTCTCGGTCAGCGTGACCGTGTAGCTGCAGCCGGCCGCGTAGGTGTGCGTCGTCGTGGGCGTCGAGGTGGTCGCCGTCGCGCCGTCGCCGAACGTCCACTGGTAGCTCGCGATCGTTCCGAACGCGGCCGTCGAGGCGGACGCGTCGAACGACGTCGCGGACCCCGCTGCGCCCGGAGTCACCGTCAGCGAGGCGGCCGGCGCCTGGTCGGGGACGAACGCGACCCCCGCCGGGCTCGAGCCGACCGTCACGGTCTGCGTGACCGTGAGGTCCGAGATGCGCACCTGCGAGACCGTGCCGCTGCCGCCGTTCGCCACCCAGAGCGAGGATCCGTCCGGCGCGACGGCGAGCCCCTGCGGCGTCGTCCCGACGGTCACCGGGGTGCCGGCGGACCCCGACGAGACGGTGATCGGCGTGACCGTCCCCGAGCCCGCGTTCGCGACGAACACGGTCGTGCCGGACGGCCCGGCGGCGATCGCGCCGGGCGTGGTGCCGACCGAGATCGCCGAGCCGGGCGAGCCGCCCGGCAGCGAGACGGGCAGCACCTTGGCGTTGCCCGAGCACGAGACGTACGCGGTCGCGCCCGAGGGGAGCACGGCCAGGCGCTGCGGCGTCGTGCAGCCGGTGAGCGTGATCGCCGAGCCGGCCGTGTTCGACGAGACCGTGATCGGCGTCAGCGTGCCGGAGCCGCTGGCGACGACGTATGCCGTCGCGCCGCCCGGGTCGAAGGCGATGCCGAGCGGTGTCGTCCCGACCGAGATCGCCGTTCCGACGGAGAGGCCGGGCAGCGTCACGGGCAGCACCTTCGCGCTGCCCGAGCACGTCACGTACGCCTTCGATCCGTCCGGCGAGACGGCGATCCCCTTCGGCGCCGTGCAGCCGCCGAGCGCGACGGGCGTCCCGGCTGCCCCGCTCGAGAGCGTGATCGCCGTGATCGTGCTCGCGCTCGAGTCGACGACGTACGCCGTGGATCCGTCAGGAGCCATCGCGACCGCCTGCGGCGCGGTGCCGAGCGACGTGGCCGTCCCGGTGATGCCGGAGCCGAGGTGCAGCGACATCGCGCTGCCACCGCCCGAGTTGACGACCCAGGCGGTGTACGGGTTGCCGTTCGTCAGCGCGATCGCGGGCGCGGTCGCCGTGTCGACCGGCGTGGTGGAGCTCTTCGTCGCGATCTGCGTGGTGTACGAGCCCGCGGTCGCGGTGTTCGTGAGGCCGGTGATCTGGATCGTGACCGTGTAGCCGGCGTTCACGTAGGCCGCCGCGAACGAGTAGGTGAGCGTGTTCGAGGCGAGGGAGGCGGTCCCGTTCGTCGGCACCGCGCTCGCCGTCGAGGTGACGCTGCCGACGGACGGTGTGCCGGTCGTGCCGGGCGGGACCGACATCGTGATCGAGCTGAGCGACGAGCCGCTCCCGGTCGTGAACGAGTAGGTGTACGTGCTCGCCGCGCCGGCCGCGTAGCTCGCCGGCGACCAGCGGGGGGAAGCCAGGGTGCCGCCGCCGAAGGAGACGGCGGCGGTGATGCCCGCGTCGATGGGGCTTTCGCCGTTCAGGGTCGTGATCTGGGACGTGTAGCTGCCGGTCGAGGTCGTGTTGGTGAGGCCGCCGAGCTTGATCTCGACCGCCTGGTCGTTCGCCACCTCGGTGGCGGCGAAGGAGTACGTGAGCGTGCCCGACGCGAGCGAGACGCTGCCGCCGCCCGGCACGCCCGAGACGCTCGTCACGGTCGGTGTGCCGGCGGTCCCGGGCGGCACGGTCATCGTCACCGAGTCGAGCGTCGAGTCGCTCGCCGTCGTGAACGTGTAGTCGTAGCTCGTGCTCGCGTGGCCCGTGGCGAAGCTCGACGGCGTCCAGATCGGGCTCGCCAACGTGCCGCCGCTGATGCCGATCGCCGCGGTCACCCCGGCGTCCACCGGGGTCGTGCCGTTCTTCGACGAGATGTTCGAGGTGTAGCTGCCGGGCGTGAGCGTGTTCGTCATCCCCGCGATGTCGATCGTCACCGCCGTGCCGGCGTTGATGTACGCCGAGAACGCGTAGGTGAGCGTGTTCGCCGCGAGCGAGACCGTCCCGGTCGTCGGCACCGAGGAGAACGTCGACGTCACCGACGTCACCGACGGCGTGCCGGTCGTGCCCGGCGGGACGCTCATCGTGAACGCCGTCAGGTTCGAGCCGCTGCCGGTCGTGAAGCTGTAGTGGTAGGTGACGCCGCTCGTGCCCGACCCCGACGCGGAGACCGTCCAGATCGGGCTCGTCAGGCTGGCGCCGGTGATCGAGACCGCGCCGCTCGTGCCCGTGTCCACCGGGTCGGTCGCGGTGCTCGTCGCGACCTGCGACGTGTAGCTGCCGGTGGTCGTCGTGTTCTTGAGCCCGGTGAAGTGCACCGTCACCGCGGTGCCGCTCGCGACCGCGGTCGGTGTGAACGAGAACGTGATCGTGTTCGAGGCGAGCGAGACCGTCCCGCTGGACGGCAGGCCGCTGACCGTGCCGAGGGCGGGCGTCCCGGCGGTTCCCGGGGGCACGCTCATCGAGACGCTCGCCAGCGTCGCCGAGCTCGCGTTCGTGAAGGTGTACGTGTAGGTGATCCCGGTCGCGCCGCTCGCGGGGCTCGACACGGCCCAGCCCACCGAGCTGAGCGCGCCGCCGCTGATCGCGACGCCGGCCGTGACCCCGGTGTCCACCGGCGTCGAGCCGGTCTTCGTCGCGATCTGCGAGGTATAGGTGCCGGTCGAGACGGTGTTCGTGAGGCCGCCGAAGCTGAGGCTCACCGCCGTCCCGGAGTTCACGAACGTGGCGCCGAAGCTGTACGTGAGGGTGTTCGACGCGAGCGACACGGTGCCGCCCGTCGGGACGCCCGAGACGGACGAGACGGTCGGGGTGCCGGTCGTCCCCGGCGGCACGCTCATCGTCACCGAGCTGAGCGACGAGCTGCTGCCGGTGGCGAACGTGTAGCCGTAGGTCACGCCGGTCGCGCCCGAGGTCGACGCGGAGACCGTCCAGATCGGGCTCGCGAGCGAGCCGCCGGTGATCGAGACGGCCGAGGTGAGGCCCGTGTCGATGGGCGTCGAGGACGCGACGGTCGTGAGCTGCGACGTGTAGCTCCCCACGGTCGAGGTGTTCTTCAGGCCGCTGACGTGGATCACCACGGAGGTGCCGCTCGCGACCGCGGTGGACGAGAAGCTGTAGGTCAGCGTGTTCGACGCGAGGGAGACGGTGCCGCCGGACGGGACGCCGCTCACCGTGCCCATCGTCGGTGTGCCGGCTGTCCCCGGCGGCACCGTCATCGTCACCGAGGTGAGCGAGGCGGCGGTCGCCGTCTTGAACGAGTACGTGTAGGTCACGCCGGTCGCGCCGCTCGCCGTGCTCGACACCGACCAGACGGGACTGGTGAGCGCGCCCCCGGTGATCGAGATCGACGCCGACACTGCGCTGTCCACTGCGCCGCCGGCGCCGCGGGTGGTGATCTGCGACGTGTAGCTGCCGATCGTCGAGGTGTTCGTCAGCCCGTCGAGCTCGATCGAGATCGAGTCGCCCGCTCCGAAGAAGGTCGACGCGAAGGTGTAGGTGAGCGTCGTGCCCGCGAGCGAGGGCGTTCCGTTCGTCGGCAGGCGGTTGAACGTCGAGCTGATCGGCCCGACGGTCGGCGTTCCGGCCGTCCCGTTCGGCACGGTCATCGTCAGCGAGGTCAGGTAGCCCGCGGTCGCGACCGTGAACGAGTAGGTGTAGGCGACGCTCGTCGCCCCGGCGGTGGAGCTCGAGACCGACCACACGGGGCTCCCGAGCGTGCCGCCGGTGATCGAGATCGAGGCGCTGACCGCCGTGTCCACCGGGCCCGACGACGAGTTCGTGGCCAGCTGCGACGTGTACGTGCCGGCCGTCGAGGTGTTCGTCATCCCGGTGATCTGGACCGAGACGGAGGTGTTCGCCGCGACGGACTGGCTGAAGCCGCTGTAGGTGAGGACGCCGCCCGAGAGCGAGACGCTGCCTCCCGAGGGGACGCCGGAGACCGTGCCGACGGCGGGCGAGCCGCCGGTGCCGCTCGGCACCGACATCGTCACGGAGGTGAGGGTCGCGGCGGTCGCGGTCTTGAACGTGTACGTGTACGCGACGTTCGTCGCGCCGGCCGCCGAGTTGGAGAGGCTCCAGGCAGGGTTCACGAGGGCGCCGCCGCTGATCGAGAAGGACGGCGACGTGCCGGCGTCGACGGTCGGGAAGCTCTCGTACGACGGCCCGATCGTGCTGATGTTCGACGTGTAGGTGCCCGATGTCGCCGTGTTCGTCAGGCCGTTCACCTGGATCGAGACGGTCGAGCCGCCGGCCACGTAGAACTGCGTGAAGGCGTACGTGAGCGTCGTGCCGGTGAGGCTGATACTCCCGCCGGTCGGCAGGTTCCCGAACGGGAAGCTGAGCGTGCCGAGCGTGGGTGTGCCGGTCGTACCTGCCGGCACGGTCATCTTGATCGCGGTCAGGTTCTCGCTGTTCGCGGTCGTGAAGGTGAAGGTGTACGAGGCGCTCGCGCTCGCGACGCCGGTCGTGAGGCCGACGGAGATGTTCGCGAGCGAGCCCGACGCGCGGCTCTCGGCGGCCCCGAACAGCACCGATGCGCACAGGAGCGCCGCGAGCGCGACGAGCCCGGCGTTCTTCGCCCGACGAGACGGCGGCCTGCGCTGCCCGCGGCGAACCGCCAGCGTGAAGGCGAGGGAGACGAGCACGCCGATCGCGACGGTGAGGCCGGCGAGGAGCCAGACCCACAGCGGTGTCCGGTGGCCGGTCGAGAACGCCGTCCGGACGACGGGGTGGGGCGGCCCGCTGAACGGCCTGCCCACGCGGATCGCGCCGTCGAGCACGCTCGTGCTGCCCGCTCCGGTCGCCCGCGCGACGACGGAGTACGTGCCGTGCCGCAGCCCTTCCGGCCACGGCAGGCGGTAGCCGATCGCGTCGCCGGGGAGGATCGTCTCGAGGCGCCGCTCGACCGTCCGGTGGTACCCGTCGGGCCCCGAGAGCGTCACCTGGAGGAGCGGCTTGCCGAGGCGGGCCCCCGCGTTCGCGAGCCCAAGCCGCAGCGCCGCGATGCCGGTGCCGGGGATCCGGGTGAGCGCGACCGAGGACAGGTTCGGCTGGAACGCGCCGGGGCCGGGGACCCGGACGAGCACGCCGAGCACCTGCCGGAAGACGGTGCGAACCGAGAGCTGCCCCTTCGACGGCGCCGAGGCCGGCGGCACGAGCGCGATCCCCGCGAGGTGGTCGCCCGGCGCGGCTCCGCGGGGCACGCGGATGGTGAACGGGATCGTGATCGTCCGGTGCGGCAGGAGCACCACGTGCGACACGGCGGGAACGATCCAGCGGGCGGCTCCGCGGGTGTCGAGCGTGTACACCGCGCCCGAGGTCGGACTGGTGCGCCCGGCCACCGCGGCGACGGTGAGCCGGAGCGGTTTCCGGCTGCCGCTCCTGACGACGATCGCGCTCCGGTGCGCCGACCCGGCGGCCACCGTTGCGGAGATGTACGAGGCGTTCCCGTGGGCCGGGCGCACCCCGAAGCTCGTGCCCGCGGCCGCCGCGGTGGAGGTCGCGGAAAGCACGAACGCCGCCGCGAGGATCGCGGCGGCGTTCAGTCCGAGGCTGCGGCGGAGCGTCATCTCCGGTCTTCGGCCGGCTCCGTTCCTACGGGCCGGAGTTGATCCCGAGCGTGAGGGTCGAGGTGTAGGTGCCGGCGAGTGTGTCTGCCGGCGTCGTCAACCACCAGACGATGGGCGCCGTGACCTTGCCCACGCCGGTGTCGGTGTCGGCGTTGAAGATCTTGGTGGGCGTCGCGTTGTCCGAAATCGGCTGCGGGAATGTCAGCGACGACAGCGTCGGCAGGATGCAGACCGACGAGGCGGTGCACGTCGGTGTCGGGGCTGTCGAAGCAGTCGACGAGCCGGTGTCGCCGTTCACGGACAAGTCGGTGAGGGTGGTCGAGTCGCACGTGGCCGCCGTGCTGCACGAGAAATCGTCGAACACGGCCGTGACGTTCCAGCCGCCGTTGCGACCCGGGTTCACGACCTGCAGGGTGTCCGTAGTGTCGCTCCAGTACTGCGTTGCGCCGTTCAGCGTGCCGCTGAACGTGATGCCGGTCGGGTTCGCGATGGCGAGCGTCCCGGCGGCCAGCGTGGCGGTGCTGTTGCCCGCGGCTCCGGCGACGCCGACAAAGATCGCGAGCACGCCGAGCGCACCGGATGCCGCGAGGGCAAGACGGATCGCGCGTCCGCGCTTGGTGGAATTCAACGGGGGGTCCTTTCTCGGGGGGAAGGCGAAGTCGAAGTGAGCCGCAGGCTCCGCTTTTCTGCTCTG
>DASZWR010000011.1:0-53659 GCA_035546215.1 Gaiellaceae bacterium
CCGCCTCGTCGCCGCGGATCGCGGCGACGGTCCCGCGCACCCCCACGTCGGGCGCCTCGACCGGGTCGCCGACCGCGAGCGGGACGGTCGCCTCGAGCGGCTGCGACAGGTCGGCGAGCGCACGCGTCGCCCGCGCGACCCGGTCGGTCGCGGCGCCGAGCGCGCGGTCCTGGTCGGGGACGCGGCGGCGCCGGCGGGCGGCGCGAAGCTCGTCGCGCAGCGCCGCGAGCTCGGCACGGGCCCCGGCGAGCTCCCGCTCGGTCGCGGCGACCGTCTCCTGCCGGGCCTTCTCCGTCGACGCGCGTACGCGCTCGATCTCCCGCTCGAGCTCCGCCTCACGGCGCTCGAGCCGTGCGGCGGCTGCGTCGGCCTCGCGGCGCCGGGCGGCGGCGTCGCGCTCGGCCGCCTCGGCCTCGGCGAGGAGCTCCGCCGAGCGGAGCCGGTCCGGGTCGACGCGGCCCCGGGCGTCGGCGACGACCGCCGGGTCGAGGCCGAGCTGCTCCGCGATGCGCAGAGCATACGAGGTGCCGGGGCGGCCGAGCTCGATGCGGTAGAGCGGCCGATCGGTGTCGGGGTCGAAGCCGGTCGCGGCGTTCGCGACGCCGTCGCGGGCGCTCGCCCACTCCTTCAGCTCGGCGTAGTGCGTCGTCACCGCGGTCAGCCGCGCCTGCCCGGCGAGGCGCTCGAGCAGCGCCTGCGCGAGCGCCGAGCCCTCCTCGGGATCCGTGCCGGCGGCGACCTCGTCGAGCAGGACGAGCGAGCGCGGGCCGGCCGTCTCGAGGATCTCGACGAGCGTGCGCAGGTGGCCGGAGAAGGTGGAGAGGCTCATCTCGATCGACTGCCGGTCGCCGATGTCGGCGAGCACGCGGTCGAACACGGGCAGCGCCGCCTCCTCGGCCGGCGGCCGCAGTCCGCACTGATGGAGAAGCGCCGCGAGCCCCAGCGTCTTCAGCGCGACGGTCTTGCCGCCCGTGTTCGGCCCGCTGATCACGAGCGCGCGGAGGGTGCCGAGGTCCAGGTCGATCGGGACGGCGGTCGCGCGGTCGAGCAGCGGATGCCGCGCTCCGACCAGGCGCACCTCGTCGCCGACCTCGACGGGCGCGCCGCGCCAGCTCCGTGAGAGCGCGCCGCGGGCGAGCGCGAGGTCGAGCGAGGCGGCCGCGTCGACGAGGGCGAGCAGCGCGCCGGCGCGGGCGCCCGTGAGCGCGCTCAGCTCGCGCAGGATGCGCTCGACCTCCTCCCGCGCCTCCGCCGCCGCCTCGGCGAGGCGGTTGTTCAGCTCGACGACCGCGAGCGGCTCGATGAAGACGGTCTGCCCGGAGCTCGACGCGTCGTGGACGATGCCGGGGACGGCGCCGCGGGAGGCGGCCCGCACCGCGAGCACCGGCCGGCCGCCGCGCTCGGCGAGGAACGACTCCTGGAGGGCCTCGCGGACGTCGGCCGAACGCGCGACGCGCGCGAGCTCGTCGCGCACCCGCGCGCCGCCGTTTCGCAGCTCGGCGCGGAGACGGCGCAGGAGCGGCGACGCGCTGTCGCGCAGGTCGGAGCCGTCCTCCTCCACGCACCGGTCGAGCTCGGCCGCGAGCGAGGAGAGCGCCGGCTCGATCGGCTCCGCGAGCTCGTTGAGGAGGACGGCGTTCGTTCGGCCGAGCGCCGCGCGCGCCTCGACGGCCACCTCGATCGTGCGGGCGATCGCGCGCAGCTCCGCCGGCCCGAGGACGCCGTCGCGGCCGGCGCGCTCGGCCGCCGGACCGATGTCGGTGATGCCGCCGAGCGCGGGCTCCTCGGCCGCGTCGAGGAGCGCCACCGCCTCCGCGGTCAGCGCCTGGCGCGCACGCACCTCGTCCGCGTCGGGCGACGGCTCGAGGGCGCGGGCGCGCTCGGCGCCGGGATCGGTCGCGGCCTGCGCGGCCAGGCGGTCGAGGATCGCAGGCAGCTCGAGGGCGCGGCGCGCCTCGGCGTCCATGGGTGCTACTCGGGGCGCTCGTCACCCGGCCGCAGCCGGTAGACGATGCGGCCGCGGTCGAGGTCGTACGCCGACAGCTCGATGCGGACGCGGTCGCCGGGATTCATGCGAATGCGGAACCGGCGCATCTTGCCGGCCGTGTACCCCAGGGTCTCGTGACCGTTGTCGAGCTTGATCCGGAACATGCCGTTCCGGAGCGCCTCGACGATCTCACCGGTCATCTCGACCTTGTCTTCCTTTTGAGCGATGGCTTCCTCCTCCTTTCGTTCGGTCGTGGGGCTGATGGGCGGCGGGCGCGCTGCGCCCGCCGCCGAAGGGCTAGAGGACGGTCACGTTCGCCGCCTGCGGGCCCTTGTCGCCCTGCTGGGCCTCGTACTCCACCTTGGCGCCTTCGTCGAGGGAGCGGTAGCCCGCGCCCTGAATCGCGCTGAAGTGCACGAACAGGTCCTTCCCACCCTCGTCGGGGGTGATGAACCCGTAGCCCTTGTCAGCGTTGAACCACTTGACAGTTCCGGTTGCCATATCTGTCTTTCACCTCCTTGCCAACTTCACTGAACGGGCAAGAAAGGTGCAAAACCGGCACCATCCAACTCGCTCAAAATTGCAGGCAGGAGTGTACCGGGCTACGCGCGCGCTGTCGCCTCGGCGCCTGCCGCGGCGGCCCGCTTCATGGCCGCCAGCGCCCCCGCCGTGTCGCCTTCCCCCTCGAGGAGGTCGGCCAGCGGACGGGCCGCTTCGAGCGCCTTGTTCGGCCCGAACTCGATCAGCAGGTCGAGTGCCTGGCCGAGCAGCATGCGGGCGCGCTCGGAATCGCCGGAGGCGCGGAACACCTCGGCGAGCGCGACGTAGGCGATGCCGCGGTCGCCGGCTCCGAGCACGTCGAGGAGCTCCAGGGCGCGGGCCGCGGAGCGCGCGGCCTCGCGGGGCCTGCCGGCGACGAGGAGCGCACGTGCCTCCTCGGTCGAGAAGCGCGCCTCGTCGCGGGGCCCGAGCTCCCGCCCGAAGAGCCCGCGGCCGCGCTCGAGCAGGGCGAGCGCCTCTTCCGCGTTGCCGGCCTGCAGCTCGGCGTGCGCGAGCAGGTGGTAGGCCATGCCGACGTAGGCGTCGTTCTCGGTGCGCTCGAGGATCTCGAGCGCCCGGCGCGCGTACCGGCCTGCGAGCTCCGGCTCGCGGCGCATCGAGTGCAGCCGCGACTGCGACCAGTAGAGGCGCGCCGACGCGACCGGGTCGCCGAGGTCGTCCGCGATCCGGATCACGCGCGCGAGGACAGCCTGCGCCTCGCCGAAGTTCGTCGCGTCGATGTGCGCGTTCGCGAGCAGCACCGAGAAGCGCAGCTCCTCGAGCGTTGCCTCGGCCGCCCGCGCCTCTTCGAGCGCGCTCGCGAAGAGCGCGATCGCGGCGTCCAGCGAGCCGCTCTGCGCGTAGCAGCGGCCGAGCGTGTCCACGGCCGACGGATCGGCGAGCGCGCGGCGGTTGCGGGCGCGCAGCGCGTCCTCGAGGAACGCGGTCGCCTCGGCGAGCCGGTCGTCGCGGTAGGCGATCTGGCCGAGCCCGGCGAGCGCGGCGCCGCGCGACGGGTCGCCTTCCTGCAGGTGGGCGCGGTAGAGCGTCTCGGCCTCGGCGACCTCGCCGAGCCGCAGCGCGACCTCGGCGTCGACGAGATCCGCCGGAACGACGACCTCCGCCTCGACACCCGTCGCGAGCCACTGCCCCGACACGTCGAGCCGGGCGGCGAGCTGGTTGATCATCTGGAGCGACGGGACGCGCGCACCCGCCTCGAGCCGGGAGATGTACGCGGCGGTGCAGCCGGGAAACGCGAGCTGACGCTGCGACAGTCCGGCGCGCTCCCGGGCCTCGCGCAGGCGCTGGCCGACCGCCTTGGGAGCGTCGATGTGGGTGGTGAGCGAACGAGGCATGACCTAAGTGTATTGCCTCGAGTCAAATCTGCTGACTCCGCGAGTTGGCCGGAGCGCCGCAGCCGGGCAAGATGATGCGCGTTGCCCCCGGGGGCTGTCACTTCCACTTTCCGACAGAGGAGACAGCCCGATGACTCGTTACCTGACGCCTGCCGTGATCGCGGTCCTGACCGTGGTCGCCGCCTTCGCCGCCGACTTCACGTACTGGCCCTAGGCCTTCGGTCCCCGCAGGGACTGCCGAACGGGCCCGGGAGTGCGCCGCAGCGCCCCGGGCCCGTGCTCGTTCCGTACCCCCCTCGGGGGAGGCAGCCGGAAGCCGCCGGCGATACCGTCCGCAGGCCGTGAGGACGCTTCGCCGCATCGGAGCCGTCGCCGCCCTGGGCGGCGTTCTCGCGTGCGCGGCGGCCGCGGCGTCCGACAACTGGGCCGCCCCGCAGATCAGGGCGGTGACCCAGAACGGCATCCTCGGCCGCTCGCCGGCGACCTTCGCGCCGCAGTCGGCGCTCACCCAGGGCGCCCTCGCGACCGCGATCCGGGCGACCGACGCGCTGCAGCATCCCCCCGTTCCGCCGCAGCCGAAGCCGGCGCCGGTCACCCTCGCGACCACGGTCGGCCCCGGCGCGGTCGTCGCGGGCGCCGTGACGGCCGAGCTCGACGTGACCGCGGACTCTCGCGCGGTCGACCACGTCGACTTCGCCGTCGACGGCACCGGCGTCCACACCGAGTACGACGCCCCGTACAGCCTCGACCTCGACACGACGAGCCTGCCCGACGGCGTGCACGACCTCGCCGCGGACGTCGTCTTCACCGGCGGCGGCTACGTGATCGCGACCTGGCAGATCACCGTCGCGAACGCCCCCGGCGCGGGGCTGACGCCGCTCGGGTCGCCCGTCCCGCTGCCGATCGCCAAGTCGTGGCTGCCGGGGCCGGCGCCGGACACCGCCGGCGACTCGCAGGCCGACGCGCCCGCGTTCACGCCGACGCTGTACAGGGCGGCGTCCCCCGGCAAGGCCGTCACCGTGAAGCAGCTCGACGCGGCGCTCGTCGCGTACCTCGGCCTCGGCAAGGCGGCCCGCGAGATCCAGGACACGCTGAAGCGCGCCGGGCTGAACCCGCCCGCGAACACCGGCACCGAGGCGGTCGCCCGCCTGCTCGGCCTGCGCCTCAACCACCCGGCCGGCGAGGACTACCTCGAGCTCCTCCCGAACGCCCCCGTCACGCGCGCCGAGGCCGCCTACTCGTTCGCCGGCGTCCTGCGGCTCGACTCGTGGGCCGTCGCGGCCGTGCAGCAGGCGGCCGACGCGTTCACGCTCCCGACCTACAGCGCCTGGCAGCGGCGCATCCTCACGACGGCGGTGCACTACGTCGGGTACCCGTACGTGTGGGGCGGCACGAGCCCGGGCTCCGAGACCGACTTCGGCGTGCACGCGCCCGGCGGCTTCGACTGCTCGGGCTTCGTCTGGCGCGTCTACAAGCTGACCGCGTACGCGGGGGAGCGCAACCTCTCGTCGGTGCTCCGCGGACGCACCACGTACCAGATGAGCGGCGAGGTCCCGCGCTCGAAGCTCATCAAGGCGAAGGACCTCCAGCCCGCCGACGTCATGTTCTTCGGCGCGAAGGGGCCGAGGTCGAGCCCGAGCGTCGTCGACCACACCGCGCTCTATCTCGGGAACGGCTGGTTCATCCAGTCGAGCGGCGAGGGCGTGACGCTGCTGCCGTTCGGCGGCTGGTACACGCACAGCTACGCGTGGGGGCGCCGGCCCCTCCGCGAAGCGGGCCTCGCCGGCTGACCGCTAGCGCTTCGAGAGACCGATGGTGAGCGCGGCCAGCGCGCCTGCGAAGCAGACGCCGGTCGCGACGGCGGCGACGACGAGTGGCACGCCTGCGGATTTCCACGCGGCGCGCGCCGTGAAACGCGGCGTCAGTGCGAGTTGAACGCCTCGAGCAGGTCGCCGATCGGGTGCATCTGCACCGATCCGTGCCGCATCGACTTCCGCCGGTTGATGCGGTAGCGGTTGCGCCGCCCGACCCGCTCGCGCAGCAGGTAGCCCTGGTCGACGAGATCCGAGAGGACGCGGTGCGCCTGGCGCTCCGTGACGGCGACACCCTCGGCGAGCTCGCGCACTGTCGCGTCGGGGTTGCGCGCAACCTCGAGGAGCATGAAGCCGTGGGAGGTGAGGAAGGCCCACTTCGGACGCTCGGGCATCGGCCCGAGAGTACCGCGCGGGCTAGTCGGATGCGAGAACCGAGCCGACCTTCGCCACGAGCTGCGACGGCGTGAACGGCTTCTGGATGAACGGGCCCTCGGCGGCCGCGTCCGTGTACCCGGAGGTGTAGAGGATCCGGATGCGCGGGATCTCGCACGCGATCCGGTCGGCGAGCTCGAACGCGTCCATCTCGGGCATCACGACGTCGGTGACGAGCAGGTCGATCTCCTGCGCGCGCTCGCGCGCGAGCGAGATCGCGTCCGCCGGGGAGGTCGCCTCGAGGACGTTGTAGCCCGCGCCCTCCAGCGCCAGCTTGATCACGTCCCGCACGAACTCCTGGTCGTCGACGACGAGCACCGTCTCGCTCATGTGCTCAGGATCGCCGGGAACCGCTCCGGCCGGGATCCCCGGAACGGGTCGCGGGGCCTGCGGGAATCCCGCTCATACCGCTTTCCTACCTACTGGTGGGTCGTCTTGACCGGCGGCCAGTGCGGCGAGATCCCGGGGTCGCCGAGGTCGCCGTACGGCACGCAGGCGCCGGCGAGCGCCTGCCGGTCGGCCTGGAGCAGCTCGTTGACGCGCCGGTTGATCGGCGCGGCCCGCTTCCACACGAGCCGGAGCCGCACGCCCTCGCGCACGAGCTGCCGCGGCGTCAGCGGCTTCGCCGAGCGGATCGCGAGGTAGCCGCCGGTGATCGCCTTCCGGCCGAACGCCCGCTCGCCGGCGGCGACCTCGTCGGGCATCGACGAGTAGAAGACCCACAGCCCGTAGCGCGGCGTCTGCGGCCCGTGCAGGAACGGCAGGATCCGTTCGCACGAGTCGTCGGGCACGTAGGTGAGCGAGCGGTCGCGCAGCGCGATCAGGTGCCCGAGCAGGTTCGCCGGATGGCCGTAGTCGAACTCCGAGAAGCTCGGCCCGCCGGTCGTCCCGCTCGAGCCGAAGAGCACGGTGCCCGGCGGCTCGTGCGCGACCGCGGCCACGACGTCGTCGATCCGGATGCCGTTCACCTGGCGGTCGTGGTCGAGGTCGGAGCGCACCTGTACGGCCGCGAGCCCGGCGACGAGGATCGCGACGACGAGGAGCCGCCACCGGCCGGCCCACCGCGCGACGACGAGCACACCGGCGCAGACGAGGACGAGGAACGCCGGGATGGCCGGGATCATGTACCGGTCGAAGAAGAGCGCCGAGTCGCCGCTCGTGGGGACGACCGAGAAGAAGATCACGGGAGCCGCGATCGTCGCGGCGCAGAAGACGACGATCCGGTAGCGGCGCTCGAGGAGCAGCGCGACGACCCCGACGGCGGCGAGGACAGTGAAATAGTTGACGTCGTGCCGGCCCGGGGCGAGGAAGCGCAGCGCGTCCTCCCACACCGGCCGTCCCGAGAAGGTACGGCCGGACTGCCCGTTCGAGCCGACGCCGTAGCGGTCGCTGAGGACGTGCAGCGTCTTCACGTAGTACGGGACGAAGGTGACGAGCAGCGCCACTGCCCCCGGCCAGGCGTCCCGGACGCGCTCGCGCAGCGAGCCGGGCGCCCAGAGGAAGACGGCGCCGAACGCGGTCAGCGCGTAGAGCGGCGCAGTCGGGTGCGCGAACACGGTCAGGCCGAGCGCCGCCCCGGCCGCGATCCAGAGCCGCCGGTCGCGCGCGTCCGCCGCGCGGAGCGCAAGGACCGTCGCCCACATCAGCCACGCGAAGAGCAGCGTGTGCGGCCGGCCGAACGTCGCGTAGAGCATCGGGATCGGCGAGAGCGCCGTCAGGAGGACGACCCCGGCCGACCCCTCGTCGCCGAGGAACCGCCGGGCGATCAGCGCGACGGCGGGAAGCGCGAGGCAGAGGAAGATGAGCGACGGCACGCGCAGCGCCGGCAGGCCCGGCCACCACTGCAGCAGGAAGTGCTCGAGCCAGAAGTGCACGGGCCCGCCGCCGCGCTGCGTCGAGACGATGTGGAGGATGTGCGCGAACGAGTAGTCGCCGAGCCGGAGCGTCAGCTCCTCGTCGACGTTCAGCGGCCCGCGCCACACCGTCGGCAGCGCGATCGCGACGATCCCCGCCGTCCCTCCGACGACGGCCGCGGCCGGCAGCAGCCACCCGGGGAGGCGGCTACTCAGCGCGCGAGGTTGCGAGCGCGTCCAGCTCGGGAGGCTCGGGCGCGGTGCGATACGGGTGCTCGTCCTCGACGTGCGTCTCGTGGTAGACGCTCTCGGCATTCACGGCCCAGATGTCGTGCTCGGCGCCCTCGAAGATGTTCTCGACCGCGCGCATGGCGGTGAGCATCGAGTGATCCGAGTTGTTGTAACGGTGAAGGCCGTTGCGGCCCACCTGCTGGAGGTTCTCGATCCCGTCGAGCCACTCGCGGATGACCGCGACGCGCTCGGCGTAGTCGGCGTCGTAGATCGGGTACGCCTTCGGGACCCGGATGGCGTAGCCCTTCTCGACCTTCGCCTTCGGCGAGAGGCGGAGCTTCTCGAGCTCGGCGGCGGCGAGGTCGACGAGATCGTCGTCCGACATCGTCCAGAGGTCGTCGCCGGCGAAGCAGAAGTACTCCATGCCGACGCACGCCTTGCCGGGGTCGGGGACCATCCACGGCGACCACGAGCGGAAGTTCTGGATGCGGCCGACACGCACCCCCGGCTCGTGGATGTAGATCCAGTTGTCCGGGAACAGGTCCTCGCCGTCCACGACGAGCGCGACGGTCAGGAAGTCCCGGTAGCGAAGCCCGTTGGCGGCGTCGAGCACCTCCTGCGGAGCGGCCGGGCGCGCCATGCGCACCACCTCGCGCAGCGGCAGCGAGGAGATGACGGCGTGCGGCAGCGTGTACGAGTCGCCGCCCGCCTCCACCTCGACGAGCCGGCCGCCGGCGATCTCGAGGCGCGTCACCGGCGCGTCGAGCCTGACCTCGCCGCCCTGCGCGCGGATCGCGTCGGTCATCGCCTCCCACATCTGGCCGGGGCCGTAGCGCGGGTAGTTGAACTCGGAGATGAGGCTCTTGATCTTGTTGCCCTTGTTCCCGAAGAACGCCGCCTTCGCCGCCGAGAAGAACGACAGCCCCTTGATGCGCTGCGCGGCCCACTCGGCGCGGATCTCCGACGCGGGGACGCCCCAGACCTTCTCGTTGTAGCTCTTGAAGAAGAGCTCGAACAGGCGCCGCCCGAAGCGGTTCGTCACCCACTCCTCGAGCGAGTCCTCGTTGCCCTTCGGCCTCGCCGCGGCGACGAGGTAGGAGCCCATGCAGCGGGCGAGCTCGACCGGGCCGAGCTTGCGGATCACGTCCGGCCCGCGCAGCGGGTAGTCGAGGTAGCGGTTGTTCCAGTAGATCCGCGACATGCGCGGCCGGCGCAGGAACTCGTCGCCGAGCACCTCGTGCCAGAGGTCGTCGACCTCCCGGGCCTTGGTGAAGAAGCGGTGGCCGCCCAGGTCGAAGCGGTATCCCTCGCGCTCGACGGTCTTCGCGATGCCGCCGACCTGGTCCTCGGCCTCGAGCACGACGACGTCGCGCTCTTGCTTCCCGAGGAGGTAACCGGCGGTCAGCCCTGCGGGGCCGCCCCCGAGGACGAGCGTGGTCTGCGTCGTGTCTTTCACCATCTGAAGAGCCGGGGGCGCCGCTCCCGTGGCCGGGATCCTAGCGGGTTCGCCTGTAGACGAAGGCCTGGACCGGCTTGAAGTAGTTCTCCTTGAGGGCGATCTCGTCGCTCGCGACGTGCGCCACGACGACGTAGCGCGGATCGTGCTCGAGGAGCCAGCTCCAGGCCGTCGCCTTGCGCCACACCAGCTTCGTCCACCTGGCCCGCCAGGCGCGGTAGTCGCGGAAGACCGGCTCGATCACGACGAACTCCTGGCCCGGCTTCACCGTGGCGAGCAGCGCGTCCATGGTCGGCTGCGCCTTCGCGGCGTCGAGCCGGTCGACCGCGTCGCGCCAGTCGAAGATGTGGGGGTCCTTCGTCGGGCCGATCGTCGTCGCCCACCGGTACCCGGCGCCCGCGTAGTAGCGGAGCACCGGCGTCTGCTCCGGGTGCGTCGAGATGATCAGCTCGCCCTGCTTCAGGTACGGCTGGACGCCCTTCACGATCCCGCGGGCGTTCTCCTTGTCGTTGTGCACCTCGTAGCCGGCGAACAGGAAGACGATCGCGACGAGCGCCGCGAAGCCGAGGCCGCGCGCCCGCGTGATCCCCTCGCCGGCGAGGAGCAGCATCGGTCCGACGATCACCGCGAAGTACCGCGTCGTCCACGCCGGCGAGATCTGGGACGAGATGAACGCCGCGACGACCGTGACGGCCACCATCGTCGCGAGCGCGGTCACGATCGTCCGCTCCTCGCTCTGGTGGTGCGCGACCACGCCCCACAACGCGACGCCGCCCACCAGCACGAGCGCGACGAACGGCGCGTCGCCGCCGACCGCGGCGCCCGCCGAGAGGACGAGGTCGTGCAGGCTCGGCCGCGTCGACCACGGCGCGCCGGTGTGCGCCGCCTGCGAGAGCAGGATCGGCACCCACGGCAGGTAGAGGATCGCGACCGCGACCGCCGCGTAGACGAAGCGCCGCGCGCGGTGGCGGACCGCGACGGCGGTCGCGGCGGCGAGGCCGACGCAGAGGAAGAGCCCCCAGTTGTGCGAGTAGGCGAGCAGGACGGTCGAGAGCACGAAGCCGGCGAGCCAGGAGCGCTTCGCGCGCACCACCCCCTCGACGTACGACCACGCGACGAGGATCGAGAGGAACGCCTCGAGCTCGTACATCCTCGTCTCGGTCGCGTAATAGGTCAGGAACGGGTCGAGCGCCGCGAGCAGCGCGGCGACGAGCCCGGTCCGGCGGTCGCCGAACACCGCGCGCCCCGCGAAGTACGCAAGCGGGATGCACCCGAGCCCGAAGAGGAGGGAGAGCGTGTGCGTCGCGGTCTCGCCGTCGCCGAAGAGGCGGATCCAGAGGCCGAGCAGCATGTAGTAGAGCGGCGGCGACCCGTCCTGGTGCAGCAGGTTCGGGATCGACGTCCAGTGCTCGTGCGCGATGCCGACGGAGATCCCCTCGTCGATCCAGAACCCGGCGTCGAGCTGCCGCGTGCGCAGGTAGAGCGAGATCAGGACGAGCGCCGGCAGCGCCACAGGCACCGCCCAGGGAGCGGCGAGCGCCGCCTCGAAGCGGGCCCTCATCTGCGCCGCGCGTACCGGGCGACGAACACCGCGAAGCCCGCGACCGTGATCGGGACGAAGAGGACGAAGCGGAGCACGAGCAGGTACCCGAGCGCCGGCAGCTTCAGCGACCGGAGCGCGAGCAGCACCGCCGCGTCGAACGTCCCGACGTAGCCGGGCGCCGCGGGGATGAGCGCGGAGAGGTTCGTCAACGCCATCACGTACAGGCCGCCCGTGACACCGAGGTGCACGCCGACCGCGGCGCCGACGGTCGCGTAGACGAGCGCCTCCAGGGCCCACAGCACGAGGGAGAGCGCGAAGAGCGCCGCGCCGTGCACTGACAGGAGCTCGCGGGTCGAGCCGACCATCGGCCGCACCCATTCGCGCACGCGCGGCGCGAGACGCCACACCGCGGCGGCCGCGACGAGGGCCAGCACGCCGGCGGCGGCCAGGTAGGGCAGCGGCCCGAAGTCGAGCCCGCGGTCGAACACGACCACGGCGAAGATGGTCGTCAGCGCGCAGGCGTCGAGGATGCGCTCGGCCACGACCGTCCCGAGGATCGAGCGGCGCGGGCCGCCGAGCAGGACGACGCGCATCAGGTCGCCGGCGCGGGCGGGGAGCGTGTTGTTCCCCATGTAGCCGACGAGCGTGAGCCCGTAGCTCGCCCCGCGGCCGCGGTCGAGCGCGCTCCGGCGCAGAATCTGGTGCCAGCGCTCGCCCCGCAGCGCCGTCGCCACCGCGTAGAGCGCGAGGGCGCCGGCAAGCCGCGCGAGCGAGCGCGCGTCGAGGGGGATGTGAGGCGCGTGCTGCCGGCTCGCCCACCAGGCGATCGAGCCGACCGCAACCAGGGAGGTCCCCGCCTGGATCAGCCCGAGGCGGCGAGGACGTGCGTCGATTGCGGCCACGATCAGGCAGCTTAGACTCGTTGCGGGCACGCCCGCCACGACGAACGAGGGGTCAGTCGCGCGCCGTCGGCTGGAGCGTGGCGACCGTCCTCCGGCCGCCCACGTTGTAGATCACGTCGACGGAGTCGTTCTTCCGGTAGGTGCCGGCGACGCCGAGGAAGAGCGAGAGCCACCGCCAGAATCCGAGGCGGCCCTCGCGGGCGAGCTCGCGCGGGAAGATCAGCGTGCGGCCCACCTGTTGGAAGTCGGTCCCGGCCTGCTGCGGGACGCCGTTGACGTACACCTCGAAGGGCGACGACACCGCGTCGGGCAGCTCCACCTGACTCCCTGTTTCCACGCTCTATACGATGCCACTTCTAGTGCGTCGGTTCGCTCTCGCCACACTCCTCACGAGCCTGGCCGCTCTCGGCGTGGCCGCAGTGGCATTCGCGGGCAACGCCGGATTCGCGCCGCAGGCCGCCCACTCGCCGAACGCGCATCGCATCCAGCAGGCGTACCTCTTCGTCGCGATCTTCACCGGCATCATCTTCCTGCTCGTCGAAGGCGCGCTGATCCTCTTCATCGTCAAGTACCGCCGCGGCAAGCGCGCGCTCACCGCCGAGGGGCCGCAGATCCACGGCGCGACGAAGCTCGAGATCATCTGGACCGTGATCCCGGTGCTGATCCTCGCCGCGATCGGCTCGTTCATCTTCTACAAGCTCCCCGGCATCGCCAACGCGCCGAAGGTGGCGGCCGCGGATCAGACGACGATCACCGTCGAGGGGCACCAGTTCTACTGGCTCTTCCGCTACCCGAACGGCGCCGTGTCGATCGACCGCATGGTCGCGCCGGCGAACAAGGTCGTGAACGAGGACATCGTCGGGCTCGACTTCGACGTCAACCACTCCTGGTGGGTGCCGGAGCTCGGCGGCAAGTTCGACGCGATCCCGGGCCGCACGAACAAGACCTGGTTCAAGTCGCCCGTCGGCGACTACGTCGCCCGGTGCGCCGAGCTGTGCGGCATCCAGCACGCGCTGATGCAGGGCACCGTGCACGTCGTGCCGGACGAGCAGTACCGGCAGTTCCTCTCGAAGCGCGCGAGCGCCGCCGGCACGCTCGACCTCGGCCGCGAGGAGTGGCAGGGCGTGTGCCAGAGCTGCCACCGCCTCGACCACAAGTACATCGGCCCGGCGCTCGGCGGCAACCCGCTGCTCTCCGACCGGAAGGGCATCGAGACGCTCCTCCGGAACGGCCTCAGCGGCCCGCTGGGCCAGATGCCTGCCGTCGGGCGCAACTGGAGCGACCACCAGATCGACGCGCTCGTCGCGTACACCAAGACCCTCGGCCAGGGAGGCAGCGGCTGATGGCCGTGAACGTCGAATCGGTCCAGCCGTACCGCGCCGACTGGCGCGAAGGGCGCTTCGCGAAGTGGCTGACGACCGTCGACCACAAGCGGATCGGGATCCTCTACATCTGGACGTCGCTCGTCTTCTTCGCGATGGGCGGGGTGCTCGCCCTGCTGATCCGCACGCAGCTCGCGACGCCGAACGAGAGCTTCCTGACGAAGAACGCGTACAACGAGGTCGTCACCATCCACGGCACGACGATGATCTTCCTGGTCATCGTCCCGATCCTCGCCGGCTTCGGGAACTACCTCGTGCCGCTGATGATCGGCGCGCGCGACATGGCGTTCCCGCGCCTGAACGCGCTCTCGTACTGGCTGTACGTCCTCGGCGGCGTCGTCATGTGGCTCAGCTTCTTCGCGAAGGGCGGCCCGGCGAAGGCGGGCTGGACGTCGTACGTCCCGCTCTCGACGCTGCACTCGCCGGGCAACGGCCAGGACCTGTGGATCCTGTCGCTGCACATCCTCTCGATCTCGTCGCTCGTCGGCGCGATCAACTTCGTCGTGACGGTGCACAACATGCGCACGCCCGGCATGTCGTGGATGCGCATCCCGCTCTTCGTGTGGGCGATCGTCACGTACGCCTGGCTGCTCGTGATCGTCCTGCCGGTGCTGTCGGCGGGGCTCACGCTGATGCTGCTCGACCGCCAGGCGGGCACGCACTTCTTCGACCCGCAGCACGGCGGTAGCCCGATCCTCTACCAGCACGTCTTCTGGTTCTTCGGGCACCCCGAGGTCTACATCATGATCCTGCCCGCGATGGGGATGATCTCGGAGATCCTCCCGGTCTTCGCGCGCAAGCCGATCTTCGGCTACAAGGCGGTCGCGATCTCGACGGCGGGCATCGCCTTCTACTCGATGCTCGTGTGGGCGCACCACATGTTCGCGGTGGGCCTGCCGATCGGCCTCGACATCTTCTTCATGCTGAGCTCGATGATCATCGCGATCCCGACGGGCGTGAAGATCTTCAACTGGCTCGCCACGATCTGGCGCGGCAACATCACCTTCGACACGCCGATGCTGTGGGCGCTCGGCTTCATCGGCGTCTTCACCGTCGGCGGGCTGTCGGGCATCTTCCTCGCGTGCTTCCCGATCGACTGGGACGTCACCGACACCTACTTCGTCGTCGCGCACCTGCACTACGTGCTGTTCGGCGGCTCGATCTTCGGCATCTTCGGCGGCCTCTACTACTGGTTCCCGAAGATGTTCGGCCGCGTCCTCGACGAGAACCTCGGCAAGGCGCACTTCTGGCTCGTCTTCGTCGGCTTCAACCTCACGTTCTTCCCGCAGCACATGCTGGGGCTGCTCGGGATGCCGCGGCGCGTCTACACGTACCACCCGGGCGGCCTCTGGGAGGTCTACAACCTGATGTCGACGATCGGCTCGTACGTGATGGGCTTCGGGATGCTCGTCTTCGCCTACAACGTGGTGAAGACGCTGCGCAGCGGCCCGCGCGCCGGCAACGACCCGTGGCTCGCCGACACGCTCGAGTGGTACACGACGTCGCCGCCGCCGGCCTGGAACTTCGACAAGGTGCCCTACGTCACGAGCGCGCGCCCGCTGCGCGACCTGCGCCGCCGGCTCGCGGAGACGAGAGGGTTCTGATGGGGCTGTGGGCGCGTCTCGTCGCGCTCTGCGCCGTGGCCGGCACCGGCCTCGCGGTCGTCTCCGGCGCAGCGCACTGGGATACGGCGCACCGGGTGCTCGCCGCGCTCGCGCTGCCGCCGCTCGCCGCGCTCGTCGCGACGGCGTGGGTGACGGCGCGCCGGCTGCTCCTCCCGGCGGCGGTGTCGCTCGTCTGCTTCGGGCTCGCGGCCCTGCTCGTCGGTCGCGACGTCCACATCGTCTTCGCGTCGCTCGCGCTCGCCGGGTCGGTGTGGGTCGCCGCGGCGTCGTTCCGCGGACAGGCGGTGCAGGGCCCGTGGCGCGACTACGTGACGCTGACGAAGCCGCGGATCATGTCGCTGCTCCTCCTCACGGGCGGCGCCGCCACGTTCGTCGGGGCGCGCGGCGTCCCGTCGCTCGGCGGCTTCGGCGCGACGATGCTCGGCCTCGCGCTCGCCTGCGGCGGCGCGTCGGCGCTCAACCACTACCTCGACCGCGACATCGACCAGCTGATGGGCTCGCGCACCGAGCGCCGGCCGGTCGCGTCGGGCCGCGTGCCGGCTCCGCGCGCGCTCGAGTTCGGGCTTGCGCTCTCGGCGTTCTCGTTCGTGCTGCTCGACTCGCTCGTCAACCTGCCGACCGCGCTGCTCGCGCTCGCCGGCAACCTCTTCTACGTCGTCGTCTACACGCGCTTCCTCAAGCGCTCGACCGCGCAGAACATCGTCATCGGCGGCGCCGCCGGCGCCGTCCCGCCGCTCGTCGGCTTCGCCGGCGCGTCCGGGCATCTCGGCTGGGCGGCGCTCGTCATGTTCGCGATCGTCTTCGTGTGGACGCCGCCGCACTTCTGGGCGCTCGCGCTGATGATCAAGGAGCACTACGCGCGCGCCGGCGTCCCGATGCTGCCGGTCACGCGCGGCGACCGCGAGACCGCCCGGCAGATCGTCTGGTACACGGTGCTGCTCGTCGCGGTGACGCTCGTCCCGGTCGCGCTCGGCACGTTCGGCTGGGTGTACGGCGTCGCCGCGCTGCTCCTCGGCGCGATCTTCCTCTGGCTCGCGGTCGAGCTCCGGCGCACACTCGAGCGCGTCGCCGCGGTCAAGCTCTTCCACTTCTCGCTCCTCTACCTCGCGCTCCTCTTCGTCGCGATGGCGATCGACACGGTGGTGATCTAGATGGCAGAGCCCCTTCCCGAGCCGACTCCGCCGCGGTCGTTCGTCGACCCGGCCGAGCACGAGGCCGAGATGGCGCGCAGGAACATCCAGTGGGGCTGGGCGCTGTTCGCGCTCTTCTGGGTGCTCTTCGGCGGCACCGTCGGCATCGCCTACATCTACCTCTGGCTGTCGTAGACGGCGTCTGGATCACCCGGCTCGGCGACGGGCCGGCGGGACGCCGGCTCGCAGTCAAGGACCTGTTCGACACAGCAGGCGTCCGGACGACGTACGGCTCCGCGATCTTCGCCGACCACGTGCCGGACGAGACCGCGCCGGCCGTGGCGGAGCTCGAGGCGCGCGGGTGGGTGAACGTCGGCAAGACGAACCTGCACGAGTTCGCCTACGGGATCACGTCGCAGAACCTGCACTACGGCGTCGTCCCGAACCCGCGCCACCCGGAGCTCACCCCCGGCGGCTCGTCGGGCGGGTCGGCGGCGGCGCTGGTGCTCGGCGAGGCGGACGGCGCGCTCGGAACCGACACCGGCGGCTCGATCCGCATCCCCGCCGCGTGCTGCGGCATCGTCGGCTTCAAGCCGACGTACGGCCTCGTCTCGACCGAGGGCGTCTTCCCGCTCGCGCCGTCGTTCGACCACTCGGGGCCGATGGCGCTCGACGTCGCCGGCTGCATCGAGCTGCTCGGGATCGACGCGCCCGAGGTTTCTGTCGACGACCTCTCGCTCGCGGTCGCGTGGGGGGACGTCGGGGTTGCCGGGACGCCGGTCGAGTTCCCGACGGCCGAGGCGGTCGGCCCGGCGTTCATGCGCGAGGTCGGCGACGTCCACCGTGAGCTCTACCCGGAGAACGCCGAGCTCTACGGCGAGAACATCCGCGGCAAGATCGAGCGCTGCATCGCGGTCTCCGACGGCGAGTACGAAGCCGCGGTGCGCGCGCGGGCCGAGCACCGCGAGCGTGCAGAGGAGGCGCTCGGCGGCCACGACCTGCTCGTCACGCCGGTGCTGTCGTGCCCGATCCCGCCGATCGACGCGGTCGAGGTCGAGGTGCGCGCGGCGGTCGTGCGCTACACGTTCCCGTTCAACGCGCTCGGCTGGCCGGCGCTCGCGATCGGGGGCGTGCAGCTGGTCGGGCGGCCCGGCGCCGACGCCCTCGTCCTGGGGGCCGGACTGGCCCTCGAACGGGCACTCAAGGCCTGAGCCGCCGCTGCCGACAAGACGAGAAGTGAAGCCGCTCCTTGCCTGCCTTGTCGCCGCCCTGGCAGTGATCCCGAGCGCCGCCGCCCGTCACCAGGGCGGGGCCGCGCCGGCCCACGTCGCCGCACCGGGCGGACTGCACGCGTTCCTCCTCTCGCCGTCGGAGCAGCCGCTCCGCTACTACCCGCGGACGCCGTCGTTCTCGTGGAGCCCGGTCGGCGCGCACGGCGGCACCTACGACTTCGAGCTCGCGACGTCGCGCTCGTTCGGCGGCTCCTCCGTCCTGTTCGACTACACGAAGCTGAAGATCCCGGCCGTGGCGGTCGCGCACCAGCTGCCGTGGATGACCGGCTCGCCGTACGCCCTCTGGGTGCACGTGCGCTGGGAGTCGGCCGACGGCAAGGTCGTCACGCCGTGGAGCAAGCCGTTCGGCTTCAACATGCGCTGGTCGAACGGCGACGTCCCGCAGCAGGAGCCGGCGCCGCCCGGGCTGATCCGCTGGAAGCCGATCGAGGGCGCCACCGCCTACCAGGTGCTGTACCCGCAGATCGAGAACGCGACGGCATTCGAGACGACGACGAACGTCGCCGACGAGCGCGAGTTCTACACCTTCCGCTCGCCGCCGGCGGTCGTCCAGTGGCGCGTCCGCGCGGTGCGGTACGTCGACGACACCGACGTCCTGAAGAACGGGCTGCCGCGCACGTCGTACGGCCCCTGGAGCCCCGTCTTCTCGACGCCGACGCAGACGCAGCCCGCGACGGCGAAGCCGATGCCGGCCGCCACCGTCTCGGACACGTGGGACCGGGCGGGCCGGAAGGGCACCGCGCACGACCTGACGCCCGGGTTCGCCTGGTCGCCGTCGCCGGCGGTCGTCGACCCGTACATCGGGCCGGTCGGGTCGAGCCTCTACCGCGTCTACATCTTCACGGACGACCACTGCGTGAACCAGATCTTCGCCGGCTCGGTCGTCGGCTCCCCGGCGTTCGCTCCGCGCGTCGTCGGCGGCCCGTTCAACCTGCCGCAGGACACGGAGACGCTCGCGAGCTGGGACGGCCCGCCGTTCCTGATCCAGCAGGGGAGCGAGGGCCGCTCGTACGACGCCACCGGCCAGCTGGTGACGCCGAACGAGTCGCCCGGCTCGAAGGTGAGCGCGTCGTCGCCGACGGCGAAGCCCGGGTCGTCGTCTCCGTCGTCCTCGTCGCCGACCACCGCGTCGGGCGGCGCGGCCGGCTCGGGGTCGGCGCAGGTCGACCTGTGGGACTCCGGGTGGCCGAGCGGGCGCTTCTACTGGGCGGTCGTGCCCGTCGAGGCGCAGCTCTACGGCGTGCCGCCGCAGAAGGCGTCCACGTCGCTTCCGATCGAGTACCACGACACGGCCGTCGCGCAGGACGTCTGCCAGGCGGGCGACGGGATGAGCTTCGGGAAGGTCTCGGAGCCGGTCGTGACCGCGGCGGGCACGCCGTTCGTCGCGGGGCTCGCGCCGAACGGACGGGTCGTCGCGTCGGCGGCGAAGGTGCCGCAGCTGCACGACTCGCCGCTCGTCGCGTGGAAGCCGGCGATCGGTGCGACGACGTACGAGATCCAGCTGTCGCGGAGGTCGTATCCGTGGCGCACGACGTGGTCGGCCACGACGCCGGCGACGTCGGTGACGCTGCCGCTCGGCCAGAAGCAGGTCGGGACGTGGTGGTACCGCGTGCGCGGCATCAACCCGGCGCTGCCGCAGGGCGCCCAGCAGATGAGCTGGTCGAAGCCGGTGCGGCTGCAGATCACCGGCGACAGCTTCGTCGTCGTCAAGTAGCGTCACGCGCGTGAGCGCGGCCGCCGACCTCGAGTTCGCCCGGAGACTCGCCGACGCGGCGGACGCGATCACGATGCCGCGGTTCCGGGCGCTCGACCTGCAGGTCGAGACGAAGCCCGACCTGACGCCGGTGTCGGAGGCCGACCGGGCCGCGGAGGAGGCGATCCGCGCGCTCGTGGCCGGCTCCGGGCGGGGCGAGACGGTGCTCGGCGAGGAGTTCGGCGACGACGGCGGGGACGCGAAGTGGATCGTCGATCCGATCGACGGGACGAAGAACTACGTGCGCGGCCTGCCGGTGTGGGGGACGCTGCTCGCGCTCTCGCGGGACGGCGAGGTGGTCGCGGCGCTGGTGTCGGCGCCGGCGCTCGGCCGACGCTGGTGGGCGACGCGCGGGGGCGGTGCGTTCGCCGACGGGGCCGCGTGCCGGGTGTCGGAGGTGGCGCGCGTCGAGGATGCGGTGGTGTCGACGACGTCGCCGGCGGAGACGACCGCCGAGTGGCATGCGCTGGCGGGCCGGGCGTGGGCCGCGCGGGCGTTCAGCGACTTCTGGCAGTACTGCCTGGTCGCGGAGGGCGCGCTGGAGGTCGCCGCCGATCCGGAGCTGAAGCTGTGGGACTACGCGGCCGTCGACCTGATCGTCCGCGAAGCGGGCGGCCGCTGCACCACGTATCGCGGCGAGCCTCCCGCCCCGGGCGCCAGCTTCGTCGCCACGAACGGCCGCGTGCACGACGACGTGGTCTCAGTTCTCGGCGTCTGAGCCGCGTCTGAGCAACGTCTGACGCCGGCGTCTCGGGTCGCGCTCCTCCACGAAGGTGCGCAGGCGGGACCTCGCACGCGCGACGTCAGGCGAGAGAAGGCCGAGGATGTCTTCCTCGGACACGAGTGGATCGGTGGGATGGTCGCCGACGAGCGCGCCGTAGTGGCAGTACGGCCAGTCCTCCGGCCGCTCAGAGAGCTGGGCGCGAGGTGCGTTGTACGCGAGGTACCGCTGCAGCTCGAGGAGATGCGCGTCGGTCTCGACGGGGCGATCGTCGAAGCGCCGCTGCCAGAGGGCGCCGGCCCGGTTGTGCTCCCGGTTGAACCAGCGGGCGTAGCGGCTGTTGAGGCGCTGAAAACCGCTGCTCAGCGTCGGTTTCGTGAGCCGGACGACCACGTGGTAGTGCGTTCCGAGGACCGTGTAGCCGAGGCACTCCCAGGCGCTGAGCTCGAGCTCGCGGGCGAACATGCGCAGGAACACGTCGCGGTGCCACATGCGCGGGAACGCCTTCAAACCGGCGACGGCCTTCGTGTTCACGTGGTAGGTGCAACCGACGGCCTGGAGGCGGTGGGAGTTGCTCACCCGGTGAGCGTCGCAGCTCCGCCGGCGGCGCGAAAGTGTCCGTTTCACTTTCGGCGCGAACTCGTCACACCTCGCGTCCGGCGTCTGAGCTTCGTCTGAGCCGGCTCAGACGCCGGGGGTCGCCGCGGCAGCGCGAACCGCCGCCTCGTACACCGGGTCGCGGGCGAAGCTGTCCAGCTGCGCCGAGAGGACGTCGCTCGCGTTCGGCGGGCGCCCCGGCGGGAAGTGGGCCGGCTCGCCGTCCAGGTCGATCCCCTCGAGACGCTCCTGCTCGTCGACCTCCACCTCGAGATCGTGGTGGAGGCGCGACCGCAGCCAGCCGGCCAGCAGGTGCGCCTGCGCCGGCGTGCCGTGGACACGCACCTTCGACACCTCGGCGATCCCCGGCCACAGCGACGCGAGCAGCGAGCGCCACCGCTCCGTCCGCGCCCACGCGATGTCCGACACGGCGACCCGGTCGAACAGCTCGACCAGCCGCGCATACGGCCCCGGCAGCCCGTCCCACTCCGTCGAGTCGACGACCAGCCGGTCGACGATCTCGATCAGCTGCTCGAACTCGCCGCCGTCCCACGGCGGCTCGCCGCGCCAGCGCAGGAACACCGGCAGGTCGGAGATGAGCAGCGGCAGCACCAGCGACGCGGGAGCCTGCACGCGGTTGCCGCGCAACGTCAGCTCGATCACCTCGCCGCAGATCGCACGGTCGCCGATCGGGAAGCACCGCACCGACACCTGCGCGTCGAGCCCGTCCGGCTCGTCCGGCTTCGGGACGAGGAGGAGCGTGCGCGACGGATGCCGCTCCGCCATCCCGGCGAGCGTCTCCTCGGCCGCGGTCTGCCACTCCGGCGGCGCCCACGCGAGATGCGTCATCACCGACGTGCGCAGGTTCTGCTGCGAGCTCCCCAGCGACGACTCGTAGCGCAGGCGCGCGAGCTCCCGCTCGATCTGCGCGATCGTCGCGTCCTCGCCGGTCCACGAGTCCTCGAGCGGCGCGCTGTTCAGTGCCGGCGCCACGACCTGCCGTCCCGGTGGAGGAGATCGTCGGCGGCCGCCGGCCCCCACGTCCCCGCCGCGTAGTTCGGGAACGAGGGACGGTCGCGCTGCCAGAAGCCGACGATCGCGTCGACGAGCGCCCACTGCTCCTCGATCTCGTCCGACCGCGTGAACAGCGTCGCGTCGCCGAGCATCGCGTCGAGGATCAGCCGCTCGTACGCGTCGGGGAGCCCCTCGCGGAACGCGCCGCCGTACAGGAAGTCCATGTGCACCGTGCGGATCGTCATGCCCTGGCCCGGCACCTTCGCGCCGATCGCGAGCGACACGCCCTCGTTCGGCTGCACGTGGATGAGCAGCACGTTCGGGCGCAGCCCCTCGCCGCCGTCCTCGAACGGCGGATGGGGCGCGCGCTTGAACTGGATCGCGATCGTCGTCTCTCGCCGCGCCAGCCGCTTGCCCATGCGCACGTAGAACGGCGTGTCGGCCCACCGCCAGTTGTCGACGAACAGCTTCGCCGCCACGAACGTGTCCGTCATCGAGCCGGGCGCGACGCCCTCCTCCTCGCGGTAGCCGCGCACCTCCTGCCCCTCGACGAAGCCCGAGCCGTACTGGCCGCGCACGACGTGCTTCGGGCCGGGCGTGTGCATCGCCTTCAGCACCTTCACCTTCTCGTTGCGCACGGAGTCGGCGGTGAAGTCGATCGGCGGCTCCATCGCCGTGATCGCGACGAGCTGCAGCAGGTGGTTCTGGAAGATGTCGCGAATCGCGCCGGCCTGCTCGTAGTAGCCGGCGCGGTTCTCGATGCCGATCGACTCGGCGACGGTGATCTGCACGTGGTCGATGAACTGCCGGTTCCAGATCGGCTCGAAGATGCCGTTCGCGAACCGCAGCGCCAGCATGTTCTGGACCGTCTCCTTGCCCAGGTAGTGGTCGATGCGGAAGACCTCTTGCTCGCCGAAGTGCTCCTGGATCTCGGCGTTCAGCTCCCGCGCCGACGCGAGGTCGTGGCCGAACGGCTTCTCGATGATCAACCGGATCCAGCCGTCGGCGCCGCGCCGCTTCGCGATCTCCTCGACGAGCGTGCCGATCGCCGACGGCGGCACCGCGAAGTAGTAGACGCGGTTGCCGCCGGTGCCGCGCTCGTCGTCGAGCTGTGTCAGCGTGTCGCGCAGCTCGTCCTCGCCCTTGTCGTCGGCGAAGTCGAGCGTCACGTAGCGCATGCCCGCCGCGAGCTGCTCCCACGTCTCCTCCTGGAACGGGTCGCGGGCGTGCTCCTGCACCGCCTGCTTCATCCGCTCGCGGAACTGCTCGTCGGTCTCGTCCGAGCGGGCGGCGCCGACCACGCCGAACTTCTCCGGCAGGAGCCCGCGGAACGCGAGCGCGTACAGCGCCGGCATCAGCTTCTTCGAGGTCAGGTCGCCGGACGCGCCGAAGATGACGAGGATGCACGGGTCGGGCCTGCGCCGCAGGTGCAGCCCGGCCTCGAGCGGGTTCGCCTCGGCGACGGTCACTTCTTGGCGGCGGCCTTCACCGCATGTCCGCCGAACTGGTTGCGGAGAGCGGCGTTCACCTTCGCGGCGAACGACTCGTCCTGCCGCGACGCAAACCGGGCGTAGAGCGCCGCGGTGATGACCGGCACGGGCACGTCCTCGGCGATCGCCTCGTGGATCGTCCAGCGCCCCTCGCCGGAGTCCTCGACGTAGCCCTCGATCTGCTCGAGGTGCGTGCCTTCCTTCTCGAACGCGTTGTGCAGCAGCTCGAGCAGCCACGACCGGACGACGGAGCCGTACCGCCAGATGCCGGCGACCTCGTGCAGGTCGAGGTCGAACTCGGAGCGCTCCATCACCTCGAAGCCCTCGGCGTACGCCTGCATCATCCCGTACTCGATGCCGTTGTGGACCATCTTCGTGAAGTGGCCCGCGCCGGACGCGCCGACGTGCGCCCAGCCGTCCGCGGGCGCGAGCGCCTCGTAGATCGGCCGCAGGCGCCGGTTGGCCGCCTTGTCGCCGCCGGACATGAGGCAGAAGCCGACCTCGAGGCCCCAGACCCCGCCCGAGACGCCGACGTCGACGAACGAGATCTTCGCGCGCCGCGCCTCCTTGTAGCGCCGCTGGGAGTCGCGGAAGTTCGAGTTGCCGCCGTCGACGATCGTGTCGCCCGGGTCGAGGATCTTCAGCAGCTGCTGGAACGTGTCCTCGGTGATCTTCCCGGCCGGGATCATCATCCAGACGTGCCGCGGCGCGTCCAGCTGCTTCTTCAGCTCGCGCAGGCTCGACGCGGTCGACTTGACCTGCGGGTCGTACGTCTTGATCTCGTGGCCGTGCTGCTGGAGCCGCTTCGTCATCCCCGCGCCCATGCGGCCGAGACCGATCATGCCGAGCTGCACCTAGACCTCCTCCAGAGAGATGCGCGCGACCCGGCGGCCGCGCTCCTTGAGCGACGCGTAGTCCCCGGCGGCCTGCGCCCGGATCAGCTTGCCGAACCCGAACGGCTTCGTCGGGATCGCGAGCTCCGCGCCGGTGTCGTCGACCACCTGCAGGAAGAGCCCCGTGTTCGGGCCGCCCTTGTGCAGCTGGCCCGTCGAGTGCAGGTAGCGCGGGCCGAAGCCGTGCGTGACGACGCAGCCGGTCGCCTCGCGGGCACGGGCGGCGAGGTCGAGCACCTTCGCCTCGTTCTCGGCGGTCGGGTTGACGAACGCCTGGATGCACACGTAGTCGCCCTCGCGCGCCTGCTCGAAGAGCTCGCCCGGCGAACCGACCGGCGCCACGTCGGGCTCCTCGCCCGAGGCGAGCACCTCGTTCGTCCTGTCCTTCGCCGCCTGCACGTCGGGCTGGACGAACGCGTTGATGCCGAGGATGGAGCCGGCGACGGCGACGGCGAACTCCCATCGGAAGAACTCCTGCGCGAGCTCGTACTCGCCGGTGAGCCGCACGTCGTGGCCCTGCCGGTCGGGCCCGTCGGGCGACTCGCCCGGCGCGGGGACGAGCCCCTTGCCCTCCTTGCCCGTGGACTCCGCGATCAGCTGCTCGGCCCAGAGGCCGAACCCCTCGGGCCCGTCCGGGATGCACACCTTGTCGCGTCCGTCCCGCCACTGCTCGCCGAGCGAGAGCCCGAGCTCGAGCCCAGGGTTGCCCTCGTTCAGCCGGCACGCCTCGGCCATCTCCTCCGCGCGCTCGAGGAACCGCGTGACGTCGATGCCCATCAGCGCCGCCGGCACGATCCCGAACGGCGAGAGCGCCGAGTAGCGGCCGCCGATCGTCGGCTCGCCTGCGAAGACCGCCTCGAACTCGTGCTCGCGGGCGTACTGCTCGAGCTGGGAGCCGGGGTCCGTGATCGCCGCCCACAGGCCGCCTTTCGCGTTGAAGTAGTCGGTGTGGGAGCGCGTCTCGAGCGTCGACCCCGACTTGGACGCCGAGATGAAGAGCGTCCTCGCGATGTCGATGCGCGACTCGAGGTCGCGGATCGCCTGCGGGTGCGTGGTGTCGAGGACGTGGAACGTCTCCTGCCGAAACGTCCGCCGGATCACCTCGGGGGCGAGCGACGAGCCGCCCATGCCGAGGAGGACGATCGCGTCGACGCGGTCGACCATCGAGTCGGCGAACTGCAGCAGCAGGTCGACGTCCCGGCGCATCCGGGCCGGCTCGTCGAGCCAACCGAGCCAGCTCGCCTCGTCCGCGCCGGTCCACACCGACGCGTCGCGCGCCCAGATCCGCTCGACGAGGCCGCTCATGCGGCGGCCAGCGAGCCGCGCTTCGCGCGGATCGACTCGACGATCTCGTCGAACGAGTCGGTGAACTTCTGCACGCCCTCGGCCTCGAGCGTGTCGACGACCTCGTCGTACGACACGCCGGCCTGCTCCAGCTGCCGGAACAGCTCGTGCGCCTCGTCGATCCCCTCGGTCACCGTGTCGCCGCGCACCTCGCCGTGGTCCTGGAAGGCCTGGATCGTCTCGAGCGGCATCGTGTTGACCGTCTCGGGCCCGATCAGCTCCTCGACGTAGATCACGTCGCGGTAGTCGGGGTTCTTCGTCGACGTCGAGGCCCAGAGGCAGCGCTGCTTGGTCGCGCCCTTCCCCTCCAGGTAGGCCCAGCGGTCGCTCGAGAACTCCCGCAGGTAGTGCTGGTAGGCGAGCTTCGCGTTCGCGATCGCGAGCTTCCCCTGCAGGTCCTTGTGCTTGTCGCCGAGCCGCTTGTCGGCCTCGGTGTCGACGCGCGAGACGAAGAACGACGCGACCGACGCGATCTTCGACGGGTCGCCGCCGCCCGCGACGAGCCGCTCGAGCCCGCGCAGGTACGCCTCGACGACCGCCTTGTAGCGCTCGAGCGAGAAGATCAGCGTGATGTTGATCGACGTGCCGTGCGCGATCGAGTCCTCGATCGCCGGCAGGCCGGCCATCGTCGCCGGGATCTTCACCATCAGGTTCGGCCGGTCGACCTCCTTCGCGATCCACCGCGCCTGGTCGAACGTCGCCCCGGTGTCGTAGGCGAGCCCCGGCAGCACCTCCATCGAGACGTACCCGTCGGCGCCGCCGGAGGACTCGTACGCGGGCGCGAGCGTGTCGCAGGCGTCGCGGATGTCCTGCAGCGCGAGCGAGAAGAAGATCTGCTCGGGATCGTCGGTCTCGCCGAGGAGGCGCTTCATGTCGTCGTCGTAGGCGTCGCCGCCGGCGAGCGCCTTCTGGAAGATCGTGGGGTTCGACGTGACGCCGGTGACGGCGTCCTCCTTCATCATCCGCGCGAGCTCGCCGGTGTGCACCAGGTCGCGCGAGAGCGTGTCGAACCAGATCGACTGCCCGCGCTTGGCGAGCTTGTGCAGCCTCGAATCAGCCATCCTTCATCGTCCTTTCCATCTCGGCGACCTTCAGGAGCCGCGCCACGTAGCGCTCGCCGCCGTCGAAGGTCGCATTCAGAAAGCCCGTCACGAGCTCCACCGCGAGCGACGGCCCCACGACCTCGGAGCCGAGGCAGAGCACGTTCATGTCGTCGTGCTCGACGCCCTGGTGCGCGCTGTAGCTGTCGTGACAGACCGAGGCGCGGATCCCGGTCAGCTTGCAGGCGGCGACCGCCGCCCCCACGCCCGAGCCGCAGACGAGCACCGCGCGTTCCGCGCGGCCGTCCTGGATCGCCTCCCCCACCTCGCGGGCCTTGTCGGGGTAGTCGAGCCGCACCGCGTCGGTGTCGGTGCCGAGGTCGATCACGTCGTGCCCGGACAAGGCGCCGAGCACGGCGGTGCGCAGGTGGACGCCGCGGTGGTCGAACGCCACCGCGACCTTCACAGCACTTCCACCCTGGAGATCTTCCCCTCGTCGAACGTGAAGCGGAGGGGAAGCGTGCGGCCGTCGGCCTGCACCATCACGACGGCGTGGCCGTCCTTGCGAACCTCGATCCCCTCGACCTGCACCGCGGGGAGCTCGCCGTCGAGGCAGAACCCCGGCGAGACCACCGAGAGGAACGTCTTGACCGCCTCTGCCTCGGTCACGAGACCCGCTCCAGAAGCGCGGTCGCGCGCGCGACCACGTTGTCGAGGTTGTAGCCGAAGTGCTCGAGCACGGTCGCGCCCGGAGCGGACGCGCCGAAGTGCTCGATCGAGATCGACGCGCCGTGGTCGCCGACCCACTTCGACCAGCCGAGCTCGACGCCGGGCTCGACGGAGAGGCGGGCGCGCACCTCGGGCGGGAGCACCTCGTCGCGGTACTCGACGGGCTGCGCCTCGAAGAGCTCCCAGCAGGGCATCGAGACGACGCGTACGGCGGCGCCGTCGGCGGCGATCTTGCGGCCCGCCTCGAGGGCGAGGCCGACCTCGGCGCCGGTCCCGATCAGGATCAGGTCGGGCGAGGAGGACGAGTCCCACAGCGTGTACGCGCCGCGCTCGACGAGCGACGCCGGCGCGAGGTCGGAGCGGTCGAGCGTCGGCACCTTCTGCCGCGACAGGGACAGCGCGACGGGCCCGTCCTGCCGCTCGAGCGCGAGCTTCCACGCGTACGCGGTCTCGTTCGCGTCTGCGGGACGCACGAACCAGAGGTTCGGGATCGCACGCAGCGCGGCGTACGTCTCGACGGGCTGGTGCGTGGGGCCGTCCTCGCCGAGCCCGACGGAGTCGTGCGTCCACGCCCAGACCACCGGCAGCCCCATCAGCGCCGACAGCCGGACGGCCGGCCGCATGTAGTCGCTGAAGATCAGGAACGTGGAGCCGTACGGGGAGACACAGCCGCCGTGGACGGCGATGCCGTTGACGATCGACCCCATCGCGTGCTCGCGGATGCCGAAGGCGATGTTGCGCCCCGCCCAGCGGTCGGAGAAGAGGCCGCCGCCGACGAACTCGGTCTTCGTCGACTCGACGAGGTCTGCGGCGCCGCCGATCATCGTCGGCACCGCGTCCTTGAACGCCTGCATGACCGCCTTGCCGGCGTCGCGCGTGGCGAGGTCCTCGCCCGGCTTCCACTCCGGCAGCTCCCACGGCCCGATGCGGCCGTCCCACGCCGCGTCCCACCGCTCGCGGTCGCGCGGGAACGCCTCGGCCCAGCGGGCGAACGCCTGCTCCCAGGCCGACTCGAGCTCGTTGCCGCGGTCGACCCCGTTCATGTGCGCGTAGACCTCCTCCGGCACGTGGAAGTGCTGGTCGGGGTCCCAGCCGAGCGCCTCCTTGGTGGCGCGCACCTCGTCCTCGCCGAGCGGCGAGCCGTGCGACTTGGCGGTGTCGACCGCACGCGGCGCACCGAACGCGATGTGCGACCGCATCACGATCATCGACGGCCGCGCCGTCTCGCCCTGCGCGTTCGCGATCGCGGAGCGCAGCGCCCCGAGGTCGTTCACGTCGTCGACATGCTGGACGTGCCAGCCGGCCGCCTCGAACCGCTTGCCGCGGTCCTCCGTGAACGAGATCGACGTCGTCCCGTCGATCGAGATGTGGTTGTCGTCGTAGAAGTAGACGAGCTTGCCGAGCGCGTTCGTGCCGGCGAGCGACGCGGCCTCGTACGACAGCCCCTCCATCAGGTCGCCGTCCGAGCAGATGACGTAGACGCGGTGGTCGACGATCTCGTGGTGCGGGCGGTTGAACGTCTGCGCGAGGAAGCGCTCGGCGAAGCCCATGCCGACGCCGTTCGCGAAGCCCTGCCCGAGCGGCCCGGTCGTCACCTCGACGCCCTCGGTGTGGCGGAACTCCGGGTGGCCCGGCGTCGCCGACTGCCACTGCCGGAAGCGCTTCAGCTCTTCGAGCGAGAGGTTGTACCCGGCGAGGTGCAGCGCCGAGTACTGGAGGATGCAGGCGTGGCCGGCGCTCAGGATGAACCGGTCGCGGTTCGGCCAGAGCGGGCTCGCCGGGTTGTGGTTCAGCACCTCCGTATAGAGGAGGTACGCGAGCGGCGCCAGCGCCATCGCGGTACCGGGGTGGCCCGCGTTCGCCTTCTGCACCGCGTCCATCGACAACGTCCTGATCGTGTCGATGGAGAGCTGTTCGATCTCCGAGTTCGCCACCAGTCCTCCCGCCGGGTTCGCCTTCCCTGCGAGCGTAACGGGTCTGGCTACCCCGCCGCGCCGGCTCTGATCTCGGCCTTCAGCTCGTCCTGCTCGTCGTCGGCGAGGCCGATCGCCACGGCGGCCACCGTGCCTCCGCCGCGCTTGAAGCGGTAGATCGCCCGGTCGCCGTGGAAGTCGCCGTCCAGCTCGGTCGAATCGTGGCCCTGCGGGTCGCCGAAGGTGCGGAAGCTCTTGCCGAACTCCTCCGAGAAGAAGGACGAGACGGTGTCGTAGCGGGCCTCTTCCTCACCCGCGAGGAACCGGCCGAGCGTGATGCCGTGGTAGGCGGCGTTCGACCAGTGCTCGATGCGCCGGTGGCGCCGGAAGATCGGGTCGTAGAACTCGGCGACGTCGCCGATCGCGTAGACGCCCTCACGCGCGGTGCGGAAGCGCTCGTCGACGACGATCCCGCTGCGGACCTCGAGGCCCGCCTCCTGCGCCAGCTCGACGTTCGGCACGACCCCGATGCCCGCGACGACGAGGTCCGCTTCCGGGATCTCCGACCCCTCGAGGTGCAGGTCGACTCCGTGCTCGCGGTAGCGGTCGTGCAGCGCCTCGGAGAGCGGCGGGCACTCGAGCGCGGCGAAGAGCGCCGGCTCGCGGACGACCTGGGTGACCGACAGCCCGATCGTGGTCAGGGAGGCGGTCACCTCGCAGCCGATGAACCCGCCGCCGACGACGGTCGCGGAGCGGGAGGCGAGGGCGCGCTCGCGCAGCGCGAGCGAGTCGTCGATCGTGCGGAGAGGGAGCGTGCCGTCGAGGTGGCGGGGACGCGCCCCGGTCGCGATCACGATCGTGTCCGCCTGGACGTCCTCCAGCGACGAGATGACCTCGCCGCGGCGGAGGTCGACGCCGTCCAGCCGGATCAGCGGGTCCTCGGGCTTCGCCTCGCCGCGGAGGAGCGCCTTCGAGAGCGGCGGCCGGTGGTACGGGCCGTGCGGGTCCTGCGACCAGATGACGATCTCGTCGCTGCCGCCCGCCTCGCGATATCCCTCGACGAGCTTCGCCGCCGCGAGCCCGCCTCCGACGATTCCGATCATGTCTCCTCCCGTTCTACCGCTCTCGACTGCAGATGGATTGCATGACGATCCATTCTCGGCTCGGCGACGCGCGCGATCGGCGCCTCCGGCAAGACGATGCCTGACCGGCCGAGCGCCACGACGGCGGCACCGCGCGCGGATCCCTCCGCGACGGCCGAGACCTCGACCGGCCGGCCGAGCACGTCGGCCAGCACCTGCACCCCGGCCGGGCTCGCGAGCAGCCCGCCGCCCGTCGCCACGACCGACTCGAGCCCGCCGATCGCGTCGAGGACGTCGGCGAGCCGGTAGCAGACCGCCTCGAGCGCGGCCTGCGCGATGTCGACCGGCGCCGTCGTGAAGGAGAGCCCGTGGATCGCTCCGCGCCGGCCGGCGTCCCAGCCCAGCGAGCGCTCGCCGCCGAGGAAGGGCTCGAACACGAGCCCGTGCGCGGCAGGCTCGCGGTCGGCGAGCCCGGAGTCGTCGAACGGCGCCAGCGTCCGCTGGAGCCAGGCGTGGAGGTTGCCGCCGTCCGAGAGGGCGCCGCCCTCGCAGAAGCGCTCCGCGTCGAGCCGGTACAGGAAGAGGCCGGGCCGCGGCTCCGCCGAGGGTGCGGCATAGACGACGCGCGCGGCGGCGGAGGTGCCGACCATGACGGCGGCGCGCGTGCGGCCGAGACCCCCGGCGCCGATGTTCGAGCAGGCGCCGTCGCCGAGCGCGGGGCACACCCCGAGCACCGGCTCGTCGGAGATCGGCGGCAGCTGCGCCTCGTCGACGCCGACCGCGTCGAGCGTCTCTGCGTCCCAGCGCAGGCGGTTCGGATCGAAGAGGCCGGTGCCGCTCGCCATCGACACGCTCGTCCGCAGCTCGCCTGTCAGCTTCAGCAGGAGGTAGTCGGCGAACGACACGTAGCGGGCCGCGTCCGGGAAGCGCCCGATCTTCGCCGGCCAGAACGACGGGTGCAGGAAGCAGCCGGTGCGCCGGTGGTACTCGGCCGCGTCGAGGTGCGGCGGCGCGGCTCCCGCGAGGTCGCGCCACGTCTGCACGTGCGCGAGCGGGCGGTCGTGCGCGTCGAGCGGCAGCAGCGAGTGCCAGAAGCACGACACGGCGGTGGCGTCGCCCTCGCCGACGTGCGCCAGCACCGCGCGGCACGCGCCGACGAGGTCGTCCGCGTCGTAGGAGCGATAGGCCAGGTGGGCGTCGCCGGGCTCGGCCACGCCGTGCTCGTCGTACGCGACCGCGCGCACCGACGAGGAGCCGACGTCGAGCGAGACGATCCTCATCTACTCGTCGTCGCCGCCGAGCGGCAGCTCGACGCGGAAGCACGAGCCCTTGCCGGCCTCCGACGTGAGGGTGATGCGTCCGCCGTGCGCCTCGGCGATCGCCTTCGAGATGACGAGCCCGAGGCCGGTGCCGGGGATCGCCTGCTCGGTCGCGGTCGAGGAGCGGAAGAAGCGCTGGAAGAGGCGCGGGATCTCGGCCTCGGGAATCCCGATGCCCGTGTCGCGCACCTCGATCACCGCCCTCCCGCCCTCGACGGCCGTCCGGGTGTCCACGCGGCCGCCGTCCGGCGTGAACTTGATCGCGTTCGAGACGAGGTTCATCACGAGCTGCGCGAGCCGCTCCTTGTCGGCCCAGACCGGCGGGACGCCGTCCAGGTCGACCGCGAGCTCGATGTCGCGCGACCGCGCGAGCGCCGACGACGACTCGATGCACTCGCGGACGACCTCGTCGATCGACACGTCGGCGAACTGCATCTGCAGGCCGTTCGCGTCGAGGCGGGAGACGAAGAGCAGGTCGCCGACGAGCCGCTGCAGCCGCTCGGAGCTGCGGTAGACGATCGCGAGGAACCGCTTCTGCTCGTCGGTGAGCGCACCCGCCTCGCCCTCCCGCACCATCTCGAGGAAGCCCATCATCGAGGTGAGCGGCGTGCGCAGCTCGTGCGAGACGGTGGCGACGAACTCGTCCTTCAGGCGGTCGAGCTCCCGCTGCTGCGTGACGTCGCGCAGCGTCCAGATCCGCCCGACGAAGCCGCCGTGGTCGTCGCGCACCGTGCTCGTGAACCCCTGGTAGACGCGTCCGGTCGAGGCATCCTCGAACTCGTCGAACGTCGGCTCGTCGGGATTCGACCGGAGCCGCTCCATGGCGGCGCGGTAGCGCTCCTCTTCCTTCATCCGCGGCGCGACCGAGAGCAGCCGGTCGACCACGGGCCCCTCGAAGCTCATGCCGAGATCCTGGACGAGCTCCACCATCGTGCGGTTCGTCAGCTGCACCGTTCCGTCGGCGTCCGTGAGGACGATGCCGTCGATGGTCGAGTCGAGCACCGCCCGGAGCACGTTGGCGAGCCGCTCGAGGTCGCTGTTCTGCTCCTCGAGCGCAGCGCGGCCCCGCTCGAGCGAGGCCGCCATCTCGTTGAAGGAGACGGCGAGCTCGCCCACCTCGCCGGCGCCGCGCTCGGGCACCCGCGTCGACCAGTCTCCGGCGGCGACCTCCCGCGTCCCCGCCGCGATCCGGCGGAGCGGCCAGACGATCGACCGGAGCAGGTACGTGAAGACGAGCAGAAACACGCCGACGCGGATGCCGCCGCCGAAGTCCTCGATGAGCAGCGTCCGGTGCTCCGTGCGGTCGACCTCCGCCCGGTCGCGCGCGACGGCCGTGTTCTGCTGCGCCACGAACCGGTCGATCGTCGTCCGCACGCGAGTGAGCCGCATCAGCCCTTCCAGCGTGCCGACGCGCGCCTTCGCTCGCTGCGGGTCGGTCGTCGCCTGGGCGATCAGCGGCGCGGAGTAGGACGAGAGGAAGTCGTGCCAGCCGGCGACGACCGCGTGCGCCCCCGGGGCGGTCGAGTAGCCGAGGAGCTCCCGGGACTGGGCGGGCAGCTGGGACCTGGCCGAGCGCCACGACTCGAGGAAGCTCGGGTCCCGGGAGAGGACGTACCCGCGGGTCGCGGACGAGACGTCGATCAGGAGCCGCTCGATCCCGATCGCTGCGACGATCGACTGCTCCGCGCGCTGCTCCGACCGTGTGTGCTGCCGGATCGCGTCCAGGCGGCTGTTCGTGATCAGGAGCTGGATGACGAAGAAGACGCCGAGGAAGACGGCGGCGATCAGGATCCTCAGGGTCAGCCCGCGGAACATCGCCAGATACTTTCACCACGACAGATGGCAGTCCTCATCGCATCGGCGCTCCGGAAGGAGCTCTCGGGGAGCGTTCTCTTCGACGGCGTCTCGTTCAAGGTCGAGCGGCGCGACCGGCTGGCCCTCGCCGGGCCGAACGGAGCCGGCAAGACGACCCTGCTGCGCGCGCTCGCCCGGGAGGTGTCGCTCGAGGGCGGCGACCTCGCCTGGGAGAAGGGCGCGCGCGTCACGCTGCACGACCAGCGGCCGCCGGCCCACTCCTCGCGGGCGCTCCGCGAGTACGTCCTCGCCGGCACCGCCGATCTCGCCGCGGTCGAGGAGGAGCTGCGCTCGCTCGAGCGGCGGATGGCCGCGGGCGACGCCGCGGACGCCACGCTCCGGCGCTACGCGGAGGCGCAGGCGCGGCTCGAGCACGCCGGCGGCTACGACTGGCGCGACCGCGCCGCGTCGTACGTGCGCGGGCTCGGGTTCACGGACTCCGACCTCGACCGGCCGCTCTCGACCTTCTCGGGCGGCGAGCTGACGCGCGCGTCGCTCGCCCGCGCCCTCGCCGCCCAGCCCGACCTGCTGCTGCTCGACGAGCCGACGAACCACCTGGACATCGAGTCGCTCGAGTGGCTCGAGGAGATGCTGCGCACGCTCGACGCGGCCGTCATCCTCGTCGCCCACGACCGCTGGTTCCTGGAGGCGGTGACCACCGCCGTCCTCGAGCTCGAGAACGGGAAGAGCGTCTACTTCCCCGGCGCGTGGCACGTGTGGCGGCGCGAGCAGGCGGCCCGCGACCTGCACCAGGCGAAGACGGCCGAGCGGCAGGCGGAGGAGCTCGCGCGGCTCGAGCGGTTCGTGGAGCGCTTCCGCTACAAGGCGTCGAAGGCACGGCAGGCGCAGTCGAAGCTCAAGCAGATCAGGAAGCTCGAGGCGAGCCGCGTCCTCGCACCCGACCACCGCCGCCGCACGCTCGGCTTCGAGTTCCTGAAGCCGGCCCGCTCGGGGCGCGACGTCGTCGTCGCGGAGGGCCTGCGGGTCGAGGCGGGCGACAAGCTGCTGCTCGAGAGCGCGTCGTTCGCAATCGAGCGCGGCGAGCACGTCGCGCTCGTCGGGCCGAACGGCTCGGGGAAGACGACGCTCCTCGAGACCCTGCTCGGCCGCCGGCCGGCCGCTGCCGGCAAGGTGCGGCTCGGCCACGGGGTGATCCCCGCGTACTTCTCGCAGCACGAGGCGGAGCTCGACGAGCGCGGCTCCGTGCTCGAGGCGGCGATGGCCGGGACCGGCCTCAAGCGCCCCGAGGCGCAGGCGCTGCTCGGGCGCTTCCTCTTCTCGGGCTGGGACGAGCACGAGAAGCGCGTGGTGGCGCTGTCGGGCGGCGAGCGGCGGCGGCTCGCGCTCGCGATCGTCGTCGCCTCCGGCGCGAACTTCCTCGTCCTCGACGAGCCGACGAACCACCTCGACCTCGAGTCGCGCGAGTCGCTGGAGGCGGCGCTCGAGGCGTTCCCCGGCACCGTGCTGATCGTCTCCCACGACCGCGCCCTCCTGGACGGCGTCGCCGGGCGGCTGCTCGCCGTCGAGGACCGCGGCATCGCCTCCTACGACGGCGGCTGGGCCGACTACCAGCGCGCGCAGGCGGGGGAAGAGGCTCCGCCCGCGGAGCCGAAGCCGAAGCGCGAGAAGCCGAAGCGGCCGGCGAAGCCGCAGCCGTCCGAGCTGGAGCGCGTCGAGGCCGAGGTCGAGCAGGCCGAGGCGCGCCTCGCGGAGGCGGAGCGCAGGCTCGCCGAGGACTGGTCGGACACGGAGCTGATCGCCGCCCACAACCGGGCGCGCGGCGAGCTCGAGGCGCTGCTCGCCCGCTGGGAGTCGCTCTTCGCGGCGTCGTCCTAGGTCGGGTTCGCGGCGTCGAAGAGCGCCCGCATCCCGAGCTCGTCCATGCGCTCGTCGCTCGGACGGGCACCCGGCGAGTGCGCCGCGTCGAGCACGTGCGGCAGCAGGGCGAGGTCGCTGACGGTGTTGAGGAAGATGCCGGGCCGCGCCAGCGTCCAGGCGACGGCGTCGTGGATCGCGCCGCGATCCGTGAGCGGCTCGTACCAGGGATCCGAGTGGTGCTCCTCGCCGGGCCAGCGCCCGACGGACAGGCTCTTGATCGTCTGGATCGCGACGTCGCGCTCCTCGCAGACGGCGATCAGCTCCTCGACGGACTGCGCGTAGCGCTCGTCCTGGAGCTGGCCGTAGTTGTAGGGGAAGAGCACCGAGTCGAAGGCGAACTCCTCGAGGCTCTGCAGGTGGCGCTCCGCGACCTCGACCCCGTGGCCGGTGACGCCGATGAAGCGGACGAGCCCCTCGTCGCGGGCGGCCACCGCCGCCTCGAGCGCGCCGCCCGGGCCGAGGGCGGTCTCCCACTCGCCGCGGTCGACGAGGTTGTGCAGCTGGATCAGGTCGACGTGGTCGACGCCCATCCGCTCGAGCGAGCGGCGGATCTCGTCGTGCGCCGGCCCGCGCTCGCGCTCGCCGGTCTTCGTCGCGAGGAAGAAGCGGCCGCGGTGCTCCGCGAGCCACGGCGCGATCCACTCCTCGGCGTCGCCGTAGCTCGCGGCGACGTCGACGTGGTTGACGTCGTGCCGCAGCAGGAGGTCGAGCGCACGGTCGGCGTCGGCGCGCGTCGTGTGGGGGTAGCCGAGCGCGGCGGCGCCGAAGATCGTGCGGGTGCTCTCGTGGCCGGTGCGACCGAAGGCGAGCTTCTCGATCACACGGGAAGCTTACGGATCGAAGCCTCGGTGATGGGGTCGAGAACGAGGATCGCCTCGTCCGCCCCCGCCGCGGCGAGCCCGTCGAGGTGCGCGCGCAGGTCGTCCAGCTCCACCGGAGGGACGCCGTCGTCGTTGGTGCGCTCGCCGCCGCCGTCGACGCGGACGTAGACACAGGCGCTCCGCTCGATCTCGGCCGGGTCGCGCCCCGCCAGCTCGGCGGCCTCCGAGACGCCGGCGTTGTGCGCGGCGAAGCCCTCGACGGTGTTGCCGTAGCGCGAGAACCACGTGTTCCACGCGTCGACGTGCGGCAGCGTGATCGAGAGCATGCGCGGCTGGTTCGCGCCGACCATCAGCTTCGGCCGGCGCGCCGGCGGGGGCAGGAGCACGGCGTCCTCGACCTCGTGGAAGCGGCCGTGGAACGTGACGCGCTCCCCGGCGAGCAGGCGGCGCACGATCGTGAAGGCCTCCTCGAAGCGCGAGACGTGGTGGTCGAACGGCAGGCCGAACGCCTCGAACTCGGTGCGGTTCCAGCCCGCCCCGACGGCGGCGACCGCGCGCCCGCCGGAGAGCTCGTCGAGCGCGGAGAACATGCGCGCGAGGATCCCGGGCGGGTGGAACGCGGTGCACGCGACGAGCGGGCCGAGCTCGACGCGCTCGGTGATCCCCGCCAGGAACGCGAGCGTCGTGAAGCAATCCCATGGCCCGCGCTCCCCGCGCCCGTCGCCGCGGTAGAGCAGGTGGTCGCCGAGCCAGATCGAGTCGAGGCCGACCTCCTCGGCCGCGCGCGCCATCGCCGCCAGCTCGTCGCGGCGGACGACGCGCTCGACCTCCGGGAGCTGGACGCCGAGCTTCATGCCCAGAAGCGCTCGAACGCGGGCGGGTCGGAGGGGATCGCGACGATGCTCGTCCACACGCCGTCCGTGTGGTCGATCAGCAGCACCTGGTCGATGTCGAGCTCGCGCCCCTCGCGCCGGCCCTGCGCGCGGTAGACCGCGACCGCGTGCTCGTCGTCGGCGAGGAACCACTTCAGCGTCGACAGGTACGTCCCGCCGGTGAGGCGCCGCGTCTCGCGGAACAGCTCGAAGATCCGCGCGCGCCCCTCGTATACCTGCGCGACCGGGACGGTGCCGTTCACCGTCCACACCGCGTCCTCGGCGATCACCTCGAACAGGGCGCGTGGGTCGCCGCCGCGGAACGCCGCGAAGACGCGGCGGATCCCGTCCTCAGCGCTCGAGGGGAGCGAGCGTGAGGCCATAGCCCTCGAGCTGCGAGTGGTAGAGCTCGGCGAGCTCGCGGTGGCCCGACCAGACGACCGCCTGGCCCGTGTTGTGGATCTTGTTGGCGAGCGCCATGCCCTTCTCGTAGTCGACGCCGGGGATCGTCTGGGCGAGCGCGAAGGCGACACCCTCGAAGGTGTTGTGGTCGTCGTTCAGGACGATCACGCGCCAGGCGTCGCCCGTGCCGGAGCCGCCGCCGGTGCGGGCGCGTTCCTTCGGGGGCAGGAGCGTCTGCGTCATCTCGGGTCGAGGGTATCGATCACGGCCTCGGCGATCACCTTCAGCGGCCGGCCCGAGACCTGGCTCGCGCGGCGCAGGCGCTCGAACGCGTCGTTCTCGGAGAGCCCCTCCTTCTCCATCAGGAGGCCCTTCGCGCGCTCGATCGCCTTGCGGGCCGCGAGCGCGTCGGCGAGCGAGTCGGCCTCTTCGCGGACGGCGGCGAGCTCCGCGTGGCGCGCGCGGGCGGTCTCGATCGCCGGCACGAGGTCCTGCTCGCGGAACGGCTTGACGAGGTAGCCGAAGACGCCGGCCTCGACCGCGCGTGCGACGAGCTCCTCCTGGCCGTACGCGGTGAGCAGCACGATCGGCAGCGGCCGCTCGTCCATGATCCGCTTCGCCGCCTCGATGCCGTCGAGGTGCGGCATCTTCACGTCCATGATCGCGAGGTCGGGCTCGAGCTCGCGGGCAAGCGCGACCGCCTCCTCGCCGTCGCGCGCCTCGCCGGCCACCTCGTGCCCCGCGCGCTCGAGCAGGTCGCGCAGGTCGAGGCGGATGATCGTCTCGTCCTCGGCTATCAGGATCCGCATGCCGGCCATCGCGCATAGACTCGCACGATGTTGCAGATCGATGACGAGGCCGTGCAGGCGCTGACGGAGATCGGTGCCCTCCGCATCACCGCGGAGGAGACCGACGAGGGCGTGGAGCTCCAGATCGACGAGGCCACCGAGCCGCACGACGGCGACGAAGTCGTGGAGCGCGAAGGCGCCCGCATCTTCCTCGCCCCGTCCGCGGCGGAGGTGCTCGCCGACCAGGTGCTCGGCGTCGAGGCGCACGGCGACCACTTCCACTTCACGTTCGACGAGCAGAGCGCGTAGCGCTCAGCGGCTCAGGTTCCGCAGCCGGATCCCGCTGAACTCGAGCGTCGAGCGGGCGACGCGGGCGTGCAGCGCGGCGAGGTCGGGGACGAGCCGCAGCTCGATGCCGGCGTCGGCGTGGAGCCGCGTCAGGTCGGTGAGCTCGCGCTGTTCGAGCGGCGCGACGGGCTCGCGCGAGACGTAGTAGCCGGCGGCGCGCTCGTGGCGCTCGAAGGTGTCGGCCGGCAGGCGGTAGGCGTGGAGCGTCGCGGTGCGGAAGGCGTCCAGCCGGTCGAGCTGGATGGCGTGGACGCGGCGCCCGCGGTCGCCGGTGAGGAAGCGCTCGACGTCCGCGTCGGTGGTGGCGCCGGTCGCCCAGAAGGTGGCGCGCGGACGGTTGCGCGGGAACCAGTAGGCGGGCACGTGCGCGTCGTCGATCGCCCAGACGAGCGCGTCGGGCGAGTCGTGCCGCCCGTCCGCGCGGGGCCAGAAGCACCGAATCGCGGGGTCGTCACTCACGTGCCACAGCTGCGTCACGATCACGTATCGGACCACACGCCCCTTTGGACGGGGCGGGGCGAGACTCGGCCGGTGCCAGGCACCGAACGGAACGCACACAGAAGTGCCACGAAAGTGTGAATTCGGGCGCGGGATCGGCGCGCGGGGACTAGGTTGCGCGACGCCCCACGTAGCCGGCCGCGGCGGTGACGCGGAAGGGGACTGGTCGCGACCGCGGACGCGCGATTCGTGCACACGCGGCCGGGGACGCGCGATTCGACCGGACGCGGCCCTCGCGGGCTAGACGGCCGGGAAGACCACCTCGGCCCGCGTGCCGGACGCCGACGACAGCTCCAGCGACCCGCGCAGCTCGTCGCGGACGAGCGCCTGAACGATCGAGAGACCCGTCCCGGCCGGCGCGCCGCCGTCCACCCCCGGACCGTCGTCGGCGATCGCGAGCAGCACGTCGCCGTCCCGCCGCGCGAGCTCGACACGGATGCGATCGCCGCCGTGCTCGAGCGCGTTCTGCAGCAGCTCCGCGAACACGAGGGCGAGCGCCGTCGCGCGCGCGCCCGACAGCGTCACGTCCTCGAGCTCCGCCGTCACCTCCTTGCCCGCGCCGACGCCCTGCACGAGCATCGACCGCAACCGCCCGATCAGGTCGGCGAGCTGCACGTCCTCCTCGCGCCGCTCCGTGAGCAGCTCGTGCCCCGCCGCGATCGCGAGGATCCGGTTCACCGAGTGCTCGAGCGCCTCGCGCGGGTCGATCGCGTCGTCGGCCCGCGCCTGCAGCCGGAGCAGGGACGCGACCGTCTGCAGGTTGTTCTTCACCCGATGATGGATCTCTTGCGCGAGCACGCCGCGCATCACCGCGCGCCCGTGCTCGAGCGCGACCGCGGCGTGCGTCGCGATCGAGCCCAGCAGCTCGCGGTCGACCTCCTTGAACGGCGTCTCGCGGTCGGCGACGAGCTCGCCGATCTGGCGGCCGCGCCAGCGCAGCGGCTCGCGCATCGCATACGTCGACGCCACACCTTCGGGCCACGCGATCCGCCCGTCGTCGAGGACGAGCGCCGCGCCGGTCGCGCCGAGCGCGTCCATCGTCGTCTTGACGATCGCCTCCAGCGACTCCTCGAGGTACAGCGACTCCGACACCGCCTCGGAGATCCGCGCGAGCGCCTCCAGCTCGTCCACGCGCCGCTGCGCCTCCGCGTAGAGCTTCGCGTGCTCGATCGACTGCGCCACCTGCGCCGCGATCGCGAGCAGCAGGTCGACCTCGTCGGCGGAGAACGAGCGCGGCTTCCGCGTGCGCACGTTGAGCGCGCCCTCGAGCGTGCCGTCGCGGATCAGGATCGGCACGGCGAGGATCGACTCGTACTCGTCCTCCGGCAGGTTCGGGAAGTTCTTGAAGCGCGGATCGAGGTGCGCCTGCGACTCGAGCATCACCGGCTCGCGCGCCGCCGCGGCCGCGCCGGTGATCCCCTCGCCGCGGCGCATGCGCGGCCGGCGCGACATCTCGTCGATCGGCGTGCCGTGGGTCGCGCGCAGCACGAGCTCGTCGGCCCGCTCGTCGTAGAGGTAGACGAAGCACGCGTCGGCGACGAGCGCGTCCGCGACCTTGGTCGCGACGAGCGCGAGCACCTCCTGCAGGTCGAGGGTCGAGTTGACCGCCTCGATCGTCTCGGTGAGCAGCCGCAGATGCCTCTCGCGCGTGTCCATCCGCCAAAAAGCGTACGCTCGCCCCGTGAGCACGGCCGACTGGCTGTTGATGTTCCACATCACCGCCGCCTTCCTGTTCGTCGGAGGGTCGGTCGCGGCCGGCGTCCTGAACGTGCTCGCCGTCCGCGCGGAACGGCCGAGCGAGGCGGCGACGATGCTGCGGCTGATCAAGGCGCTGCTGCCGGTGATCTTCGTCGGCGTCGGCGGCACGCTTCTCTTCGGCATCTGGCTGTGGCACGAGCTGCACTTCTCGCTGGGCGCCGCCTGGATCTGGATCTCGCTCGCGCTCTGGGTCGTCGCGAACGCGCTCGGCGGCGTCGGCGGCCGCCACCAGGAGCGCTCCCGCGAGCTCGCCGAGCGCCTCGCCGGCGAGGGCGACGCGCCGAGCGACGAGCTGCGCGCACTGCTGCGCGACCCGACCGGCGCGGCGATCTCCTACGCCGCGGGCGCGGCCACGCTCGCCATCCTCGTCCTCATGATCTGGAAGCCCGGCTCGTGATCACCGTGCTCGCCTACAGCCGCGGGTTCTGGCCGCTCTTCCTGCACGTCCTCGGCGCGATGACGCTCTTCGGCGTCGTCCTCGCCGCGTTCGTGCTCGCGATCGCGGGCCTGCCCCGCGCGACGTTCACGTCGCTGCTCGTCGCGCTCCCGGCCTGGGCCGTCACGCTCGCCTGCGCGTTCTGGATCGAGAGCGACGAGGGCCTCGACAACTCGAACGCCACCTGGATCGGGATCGGGCACGCCGTGCTCGAACCGGGCCTCATCGTGCTGCTCGGCGCGCTCGGCACCGCGTGGTGGTGGCGCCGCAGCGGCAAGACCGTAGCCGCCCGTATCTCCATGGGCCTGAGCGGCGTTTACCTGCTGCTCCTTTGCCTCGCATGGCTCGCCATGTCGGGCAAATGGGGCTCGTAGGGATTCACAAAAGCTTTACGTGAACCGCAGGTATTTCCTCGAACACGGGGAATAGCTTCGACACCGAAATGAGCGCACTCGCCATCGACCTCCGCCGCACCGCCGGGTTCCTCGTCGCAGACGCGAAGGGGCGCGTGGTCGGCACCGTCGAGTGCCCCATGTACGGGACGTCGCCCGAGAACCCCGACGCGCTGTCGGTGCGTTCCGGGTGGCTCGCGCGCCGCCGCCGGCTCGTGCCGGCCGAGTCGATCGAGCAGATCGACGACGGCGCGAAGGTGATCGGCCTGCGCGTCGAGCGCGAGTCGATCCGCACGTTCCTCTAGAGCACCCCGAGGTAGCGGTCGAGCTCCCACTGCGTGAGCTGCACGCGGTACTCGTCCCACTCCTTGCGCTTCAGCTTCACGTAGTTGTCGAAGATGTGGTCGCCGAACGCGCGCCGCATCAGGTCGCTCCCGGCGAACTCGTCGATCGCCTCGCCGAGCGTCTCCGGCAGCGAGACGATGCCGCGGTCGCGCCGCTCTTCGGGCGTCAGGTGGTACAGGTTGGTCTCCATCGGCGGCTCGAGCTCGTAGCCCTTCTCGATCCCCTCGAGGCCCGCGTGCAGGAGCGCGGCGAAGGTGAGGTACGGGTTGCACGCCGGGTCGGGGCACCGGATCTCCGCGCGCGTCGCCTGCTCCGACCCCGGCTTGTAGAGCGGGATGCGGATGAGTGCCGAGCGGTTCCGCTGCGACCACGCGACGTAGACGGGCGCCTCGTAGCCCGGCACGAGCCGCTTGTACGAGTTGACCCACTGGGCGAACACCGCCGACAGCTCGCGCGCGTGGCGCAGCAGGCCGGCGATGAACTGCTTCCCGGCCGGCGACAGGTTGTGCGGGTCGCTGCCGTCGAAGAACTGGTTGCGGCCGTCCTTGAAGAGCGACATGTGCGTGTGCATGCCCGAGCCGTTCTCGCCGAACAGCGGCTTCGGCATGAACGTGGCGTAGACGCCCTGCTTGGCCGCGACCTCCTTGACGATCAGCCGGTAGGTGATCGTCTGGTCGGCCATGTCGAGAGCCGAGGCGTAGCGCATGTCGATCTCGTGCTGCGACGGCGCCACCTCGTGGTGGTGGTACTCGATCCCGATGCCCATCGACTCGAGCGCCCGGATCGTCTCGTTGCGCAGCTCGGTGGCGGCGTCGAGCGCGGTCATCGCGAAGTAGCCGCCCTCGTCGAGCGTCTCGGTGCCGCGGTTGTCGCGGAAGAGGAAGTACTCGAGCTCGGGACCGATGTTGAACGTGTCGAAGCCGAGCGACTCCATGCGCGTGAGCGCGTTCCGGAGGACGGTGCGCGGGTCGCCCTCGTACGGCTGCCCGTCCGGCTTGACGACGTCGCAGATCATCCGGCCGACCTTCGCCTCGCCCTCGCGGGTCGGCATCAGGCGGTACGTGGCCGGATCCGGGATCGCGACCATGTCCGACTCCTCGATCGCGTTGAAGCCGGTGATCGACGAGCCGTCGAAGCCCATGCCGTCGTTGAGCGCGCCCTCGACCTCTCCCGGCGTGATGGCGAAGCTCTTCAGGTGCCCCTCGATGTCGGTGAACCAGAAGAGGACGTACTCGACGCCGTCCCTGTCCATCTGCTTGAGGACGTCCTTCCGAGCCTGCGGGTCGGACGTCGCGCGGTCCTTGCTCTCGATCATTCCCATGGAGCGACCCTAACCGATAGGTTCGACGAATCGAACCAGCTCCGAGATCGCTCGTGCTCGTCCACGGCGCCGGCAGCGGGCCGTACGTGTTCGCCGGCTGGGCCGGGCACTTCCCCGGCGTCCGTCTGGCCGCGGTCGACCTGCACGCGGGGCTCGACGTGGGCCGCGCCTCGCACGCCGACTACGCGGCGCGCGTCGTCGTCGCCGCGCGGAGCGCTCCCGGGCCGGTCGCGCTCTGCGGCTGGAGCATGGGCGGCCTCGTCGTGCTGGAGGCGGCGCAGGTGACGAAGCCGAGCGCCGTCGTGCTGCTGGAGGCGAGCCCGCCGGCGGAGGTGCAGGGCTTCTCCGACGCGCCGGTCGCCGACGGCACGTTCGACCCCGAGGAGGTCTACGGCGCCTTTCCGGCGGGGATGCGCGCCCGGCCCGAGTCGCTCCGCGCCCGCTCCGAGCGCAAGCGCGGGATCTCGGCCCCGGAGCTGCCCTGCCGCTCGCTCGTCGTCCACGGCGACGAGTTCCCCCGCGACCGCGGCCGCGACCTCGCCGCGCTCTACGGCTCCGACCTGCGGGCGTTCCCGGGCTACGACCACTGGGACCTCGTCCTCGAGCCGGAGGTCCCAGCGGCCGTCGCCGCGTGGCTCGGGGTCAGCCCGAGCGCTTGAGCTTGCCGCGCTGCTTCGCGTACCGCTCGCCTGCCTTGAAGACGGCGAGGCCGAGCGGGATCGACAGGGCGCCGATCACGAGCAGCGGCCACACGTCGTCCCAGGCGAGCCCGGCGCCGTGGAGGATCGACGCACGGTTACCGCGCAGCGCGTAGGTAGCCGGCGAGATCTTCGCGACCCACTGCATCCAGTCGGGCAGCACGCTCACCGGGTAGTAGACGCCCGAGACCACGAGCATCAGTCCCTGCGCGACGAAGCCGAGCTGCGTGCCCTTCTCCGGCGAGACGAGCGGCAGCACCGCGGTCATCATCCCGACCCCGATGAACGAGATCGACGCGATCGCGAGCAGCGCCACCGCCGCGCCGTAGTTGGCGTGCGGCACGTGGATGCCGATGAACGCGACCACGGCGAGGAACACCAGGCCTGCGCGGAGCAGCCCGTACAGCACGGCGTAGACGCCCATGCCGATCAGGTGCACCGGCCGCGAGACCGGGGCCATGAACGTGTACTCGATCGTCCCTTCCCAGCGCTCCCACGCGACCGTCTCGGTGACGATCTCGAAGATGATCCCGAGGAACGCCCAGATGACGCCGCCGACGAGCAGCTTCGTCTCGAGCTCGTTCCGCTCGACCGCCGAGATGCCGACGCCGCGCGCGATGAACACGATCGTGAGCGTGTTCGCCACCGTCCAGAGCAGGAACGCGAGGTCCCACAGCAGGTAGCGCTTGGTCAGGTACACGTTGCGCTCGACGACGCCGTAGAGCCCGACGAGCTCGTCGCGGATCACACGGCGGCGCGTGTACGCCTGGGTGACGTCGATCGTCGCCGTCACGCGAACACCTCCCTCTCCTCGTCCTCTTCGGTTCTCTCGTCCTCGTAGCTGCGGCCGGTCGCGGCGAAGAACGCCTCCTCGAGCGTGTCGACGGCGTAGCGCTCCAGCACGTCCGGCACCGGCTCGAGGAACAGCAGCGCTCCTCTGTCGAGGAGACCGACCCGATCGGCGAGCTCCTCGGCTTCCTTCATGTCGTGGGTGCAGAGGAGGATCGTCGAGTCGTGCCGCTCGCGGATCTCGCGGATGAACTCCTGCACCTCCTGCTTCGAGCGAGGGTCGAGCCCGGTGGTCGGCTCGTCGAGCAGGAGCAGCACCGGCGAGGTGAGGAGGGCCCGTGCGAGCGCGACCTTCTGCTGCATGCCGCGCGACAGGTTCTCCATCGCCTCGTTGCGGCGCGCCGCCGGGAAGCCGACCCGCTCGAGGATCAGCGGGATCTCCCGGTGCGTCGTCGCCGGGCCCATGCCGTAGAACCGGGCCGCGTAGGCGAGGTTCTCGGCCGCGCTCATCTTCTTGAAGAAGCTCGCCTCGACCGAGACGCGGTTGACGAGCCGCCGCACCGGGCGCGGCTCCTTGAACACGTCGTAGCCGAACACGCGCGCCTCGCCGCCGTCCGGCAGGAGGAGCGTCGAGAGCAGGCGCACGAGCGTCGACTTCCCCGAGCCGTTCTGGCCGAGGATCGCGACGCACTCGCCGCGCTGGATCTCGAACGAGACCCGGTTCAGCGCCGAGCGGCGGCGACGGCCGAAGAGGCCCTTGCGTCTGCTGAAGACCTTCTCGAGGTCACGAACTGCAACTGCTGAGGAAGACACACCATGCTCCTTGGGATCTGAGGATTGAGACCGAACGAAGACGCACTACGCCCGCTGAAAGCGGTGCGGGGTGACATCTGCGTTGGTGATCCCGAACATGGCTGAGTTCGAGGCTAGCAGGAATCGCCGCGACGCGTGCGGCAGGCCTCGATGATCTCCTGGGCCTCCGCCCGGTTCCCGAACCCGCGGGTCTCGGTCTTCTTGTCCTCCAGGTCCTTGTAGACCTGGAAGAAGTGCTCGATCTCGTTGCGAAGCTGCGGCGGGACGTCGTGGATGTCGGAGATCGAGCTCCACGAGGGGTCGTTCAGGGGCACGCAGAGGATCTTCTCGTCGGGGCCCTTCTCGTCGGCCATGTGGAAGACGCCGACGGCGCGGACGCGGATGCGGCAGCCGGGGAAGGTCGGGTCGCCGACGAGCACGAGCGCGTCGAGCGGGTCGCCGTCCTCGGCGAGCGTGCCCTCGACGAAGCCGTAGTCGGCCGGGTAGCTCATCGACGTGAAGAGCCGCCTGTCGAGCGCGAGGCCGCCGAGCTCCTCGTCCCACTCGTACTTGTTGCGCGACCCGGCGGGGATCTCGACGAACACGACGCCGTCCATGTGGGGAACACTATGGCGGATGGCTCGAGACCACGGTCACGCGCACCAGCACGACCACGGCGTCCGGGCCGACGCGGACACGCGCCCCCTCGCGATCGCGCTCGCCCTGATCCTCGTGTTCATGGCCGGCGAGGTCGTGGCCGGGGTCGTCGCCGACTCGCTGGCGCTGCTCTCGGATGCGGCGCACATGCTGGTCGACGCCGGCGCGCTCGCGCTCTCGCTGGTGGCGGCGCGGCTCGCGCTGCGGCCGCCGGGAGGGCGCATGACCTTCGGCTTCCGCCGGGCCGAGATCCTCTCCGCCCAGGCGAACGCGATCACGCTGCTCGCGCTCGGGATCGTCATCCTCGTCGAGGCCGTGCAGCGGCTCGTCGACCCGCCCTCGGTGAGCGCGCCGATCGTCGTCGTGACCGCGGCCGTCGGGGCGGCCGTCAACGTGGCGGCGATCTGGCAGGTGTCGCGCGCGAACCGCGAGAGCCTGAACGTCGAGGGGAGCTTCCGGCATCTCCTGACGGATTTCTTCGCGTTCGCGGCGACGGTCGTGGCGGGCGCCGTCGTGTGGACGACCGGCTTCGACCGCGCCGACCCGATCGCCTCGCTCGCGGTCGCCGGCTCGATGCTGATCGCCGCCTGGCCCCTCCTCCGCCAGACGGCCCGCATCCTGCTCGAGGCGGCGCCCGAGGAGCTGCGCCCCGACGAGATCGAGGCGGCGATCCGGACCCAGGACGGGGTGGTCGGCCTGCACGACCTGCACGTCTGGGAGATCTCGAACGGGTTCCCGTCGCTCTCGGCGCACGTGCTCGTCGGCCGCGAGGAGGACTGCCACCGGGTCCGGCGCGAGCTCGAGGCGGTGCTGCACGACCGCTTCGGCCTCGAGCACACGACGCTCCAGGTCGAGCACACCTCGGACCGGCTGCTCGGGATCTCGTCCTTGCGCTCCGGCCGCGCGGACCGCTAACCTCGGAGTACGTGCAGCGCCGAAGACGGCGCGCGCGGAGGCAACGAGGCCTCATCACTCCTGGGAGTGGTGGGGCCTTTTTTCGTTGGTGAAACGAGACGACGAGGAGCGAGGGATGGCGAAGTTCAAGCTCGAATACATCTGGCTGGACGGGTACGAGCCCGTCCCCAACCTGCGCAGCAAGACGAAGATCGCCGAGTTCGCAGAGGCGCCCACGCTGGAGCAGCTCCCGGTGTGGAACTTCGACGGCAGCTCGACGCGTCAGGCGGAGGGCTCGAGCTCGGACTGCCTGCTGCAGCCCGTCGCGCTCTTCCCCGACCCGGCCCGCAGAAACGGGATGCTCGTGATGTGCGAGGTGCTGCTCCCCGACGGGACGCCGCACCCGTCGAACAGCCGCGCGGAGATCCCGGACGACCCGGGCACCTGGTTCGGCTTCGAGCAGGAGTACTTCTTCTACCGGGACGGCGCGCCGCTCGGGTTCCCGAAGGAGGGCTTCCCGGCCCCGCAGGGCGAGTACTACACGGGCGTCGGCTTCAAGAACGTGGGCGACCTCGCCCGGCGGATCGTCGACGAGCACATCGACCTGTGCCTCGAGGCCGGGATCGAGCTCGAGGGGATCAACGCCGAGGTGGCGAAGGGCCAGTGGGAGTTCCAGATCTTCGGCAAGGGCTCGAAGCGGGCCGCCGACGAGGTGTGGGTCGCCCGCTACCTGATGCTCCGCCTCTGCGAGACCTACGGCGTCGACATCAACTGGCACCCGAAGCCGCTCGGCGTCGAGCACGACTGGAACGGCTCCGGCATGCACTGCAACTTCTCGACGCAGTACATGCGCGAGGTGGGCGGCCAGGAGTACTTCGAGTCGCTGATGGCGGCCTTCGGCGAGTTCAAGGAGGACCACATCGCGGTCTACGGTCCCGACAACCACATGCGCCTGACCGGCCTGCACGAGACCGCGGCGATCGACCAGTTCACCTACGGCGTCGCGAACCGCGGCGCGTCGATCCGGATCCCGCACAGCTTCGTGAACAGCGGCTACCGGGGCTACCTGGAGGATCGCCGCCCGAACTCGCTCGGCGACCCGTACAAGATCGCCGGCCGGATCCTGACGACGATCGGGACGGTCGCCCGGAACGAGGAGATCCCCGAGGCTGCGGAGGCGGTTGCCGCGTAGGTAGCCTTCCGGGAGATGCAGGCCGCGTCGACGATCCAGCGCTCGTACAAGCGCATCGCCTTCCAGGCGATGATCGTCGGCACGCGCCTCAACGTGTGCTAGTCGGCGCTTTCGTCCACCCCGCCGCCGCCGGCTAGCTCACCTCCCGCGGGACTCATCTCCGAAGGAAGGAGTGGTCATGGCCGACCACGCGTTGAAGCACCCCACACCGCTGTTCTGCACCTGCGAGAAGCCGCTCCCGGTGCACCTCGCGGAGCGCAAGGGCGCCGCCCGCAGCGTTTGCGCCCGCTGCGAGCGGCCCCTGCGGCTCCGGCTCCGGCGCGTCTAGCCGGGATGCTGCGACAGACGGGACGCCGCCGGCGTCACCGGATCCGGAAGGTGACGGTGACGTCGGCGGTCACGTCCTGCGTGCCCGCCTCGACCGGCGTGTCGGCGGCCTTCGCCGCCGCCGCGCCGAACGCGATCGGCTGCGGCGCCTGCGACTCCTCGGTGACCGACGACACCGGCCCCACGCCGAAGCCGCCGGCTCCGCCGAGCGCCTGTGCCTTCTCGCGCGCGTCGTCGACCGCCTGCGCGAGCGCCTTCCGGTAGGCGCCGTCGCGGTCGGAGACCGAGAGGCTCGGCCCGTCGACCGTGTTCGCGCCCGCGCCGACCGCCGCGTCGATCAGCCCGCCTGCGTCGGAGATCTTCGCGTCCACCGTTACCTGGTTGTCGGCGGCGTAGCCGGTCACCTGCCCCTGCTCGTTCGTCTGCGGCGAGAGGGAGACGTTCTGCGTCTGCAGGTTCGAGCCGCCGCTCGCCTTCAGGGCGGCGACGACCTTGTTCATCTCGCTGGAGTTCCGGGCGAGCGCGGCGGCCGCGGTGTCCGCCTGCGTGTGGACGCCGGCGACGACGGTGGCCGTGTCGGGGACGACGGTGACGGAGCCGTGGCCGGTCGTGGTGACGGTGTCGGGCGTGGCGGCGTCGCCGCGGGCGGCCTCGGGGCGGCCGACGCCGGCGAGGGCGACGACCGCGGCCACGGCGGCGACGCCCGCGACGATCATGGGCAAGGAAGGTCTCATGCCCTGCCTACGCCGCCGCGTGCTGAGATGTCACACGTGCGCTACCGGTTCGTCGACTGCCGCTGGTCCCTGGACGACCCCGACGAGGGACGCCGCGCCTACCGGGCGGGGCACATCCCGGGCGCGGTCTTCGTCGACCTCGAGCAGCAGCTCTCCGGCGCGCCCGGGCCGGGCGGCCGTCACCCGCTGCCGGCGCCGGAGCAGTTCGCAGAGGCCATGTCCCGGGCGGGCATCGACCGGACGACGTACGTCGTGGCCTACGGCTCCCTCGGCGGCGCCGAGCGGCTCTGGTGGCTGCTCCGCCACTTCGGGCACGACGACTGCGCCGTCCTCGACCTCGCCGGCTGGCGCGGGCCGCTCGTCCCCGGCGAGGACCGGGCGGAGCCGGCGCGGTTCGAGGCGGCGCCCCGGGCCGGCGACACGATCGAGCGGGACGAGCTCGCGGCCCGGCTCGGCGAGCTCGTCGTCGTCGACGCGCGCCTGCCCCTCCGCTGGCGCGGCGAGCCGAACCCGGTCGACCGGGTGCCCGGCCGGGTCCCGGGCGCGGCGAACGCTCCCTGGAACGAGCCGCCGCCGGAGCTCCCGCCCGGCGAGCTCGTCGCCTACTGCGGCTCGGGCGTCACGGCCTGCGTCGTCCTCCACCGGCTGCAGCTCGCAGGCCGGGAGGGTCGGCTCTACCCGGGCTCGTGGTCGGAGTGGGAGCAGTATCCGGAGCTCCCGGTCGAGCGTTCCTCCTAGGTGGGACGCTTCGCACCGCTCGCCGTACTCATGTTCGTGACCGTGCTCGACCTCGCCTACGGCAGCTCGAGCTGGTCGTGGCTCGCCGGCCCGGTCGCCGCGGCCCTCGTCTTCGCGCTCGACCGCGCGTCCCGCGCCCCGAGCACACCCGCGCCGGCGCACCGGCGCGACCCCGCGCCGGTCGACTAGGCCGCCGCGTGGTAAGGCGTCGTCGTCGCGTACGGCGCCAGGTAGCGCTCCCAGCGCTGCGGGATCTTCGGCGTCGCGAGCCGGATGAAGAGCACCGGCGCCGGCGGCCGCGGCCGCACGTGCAGCTCCATCTGCAGCTCGTGCAGAAGCCTGTTGCCCTTGCGTAGGTTGCAGGGCGCGCACGAGGTGACGACGTTCTCCCAGCTCGAGTCGCCGCCCTTCGACCGCGGGATCACGTGGTCGAGCGTCAGCCGGCCCGAGGTCGACCCGCAGTAGACGCAGCGCCAGCCGTCACGCGCGAAGAGCGCACGGCGCGAGATCTTCCGCTGCACCGTCCGCGGGACGCGGACGTAGTGCACGAGCCGGATGACGTGTGGCCATCGGTACGTGTCCGTGGCCGAGCGAAGTGGTCGGTCGAGCTCCTCCACGACCTCGGCCTTGCCCTTGAAGACGAGGACGTGGGCGCGGCGCAGTGAGCACACGTTGAGCGGCTCGTAACTCGCATTCAGGACGAGTACTTGCTGCACCTTGGCAGCACTGTACCCCGTATTGCGGACCCGACGCCCTCAGCGGCCCATGGCGCGCTCGACCGCCTCCTGCTCCTCGGGCGACAGCGCCACCGACGCGCGCCCGCGGTCGAGCTCCTTCATGTAGATCCGCGCGTAGTCGCGCCCCTGGATCGCGGTCAGGACGATCCCGGTGCGCTGCGCGTCGAGGAGCGCGACCGACGCGGACTGGTGGCCGCCCGTGTCCTCGTATGCGTCATACCGCACGATCGACGAGTTCGTGACGGAGCCGTCGATGCGCCGGTCGACGCGCGCGAGCCCGGCCGCCACCTCGTCGACGGCGCGGTGCAGGTCGTCGATACGCCCCTGGAGCGAGACGGCGAAGTCGACGAGGTCGCGGCGGCCGCCGCCGATCATCGTCCGCTGCGCGTCGCGGACGCGGCGCACGCGCACCGCTGACCACCACGCGAGCCCGATGCCGACGGCGCCGACCAGGATCCCCGCGATCGCGACGATCAGCGCCGTTGTCGCCGTCGCGTGCACGGAAGCCCAGGCTAGCCGAGCGAGAAGATGACCGGGTAGGTCGCCTTGTTGTTGTCGACCTTCACCTCGCCCGGCACCGGCGACACGTCGACCTGCACGTTCTCCTTCTGGGCGAACTTCACCTGGCCGAGGTTCGTGAACGTGACCGTCTTCTGCTGGCCCGGATTGATCACGCTGATCGTCGTCGTCTTCGAGATCACCGGGTTCTGCTGGATCGTCAGGGTCACCTTGATCCCGACCTCCTGCGAGTCGCCGGAGTCCTCGATCGTGACCGCGAACGCGAGGTTCGTCGTCGCCGTGACCGTGTTGACGGTGCCCGTCGAGAGCGTCTGCCCGCCCGGCTCCGCCTTCGTGCCGACGAGGTTCGTGCCGTGCAGGCCGGTCGGCTTGCCGCCCGACGTCGTCACGCCGGAGAGGCGCTGCAGGAACGGCGTCATCGACGACTCCGTCACGAGCTGGCGGTTCTGGACGAACTTCGAGTCGGGCGGCGCGGCGCCGGTGACGCCGTCGGCCTGCTCCTGCGTGCGTACGGGCGCCTGGAAGAGATCCGACCAGACGACGTCGCTCGCGAGCAGCCGGTCGCCCTGCGACGCGAGGGCGCTCGCCACCTCGCTGTTCTTCGACGTCTTGCTGTCGTAGCCGCTCAGCACCGTCGCCATCCCCTGCACGCCGTTCACGCGCAGGCGGAGCGCCTCGATCAGCTGCTGGTTCGCGGGGCGCAGCGGGCCGGGCGGGTCGAGCCGCTCGGCCTGCGCGACGTTCTGCTGCTCCTGCGCCGCGATGCCGGTGAGCGTCCCCGCGATGTCCGCCGCCTTCTTGCCCGGCGTCGTCAGCGCATTCGCGACCGCGGTGCCGTCGTCCTGGGAGCTGTGCGCGATCCGGGCGACGTCGTCCATGTAGTTCTTGTACTCGGTGCTCTTCGAGGTCGACGCGCACGACTGGATCAGCAGCCCGAACACGAGCAGCAGGATCACGAGGACGAGCACCGCGCCGAGGAGGCGCAGGATCGGCGTCATGCCGCGCGCGGGCCCGGCGGGCCGGCGGCGCATGCCCGAGCCGCTGCCGCCGCGGCGGGGCAGCCGGACGCGCTGCGAGGACTGAGCCTCGGTCGTCGCCGGCTCCTCCTCGAAGAAATCGAACTGGATGTCGTCGTCCATCGGCGGGAATTAGACCATCCGTTCGTGAGGAAAAGGAAATGTCCTGGCGGCCCCGTAGAAACGCTGAGTGCCAAACACGGCCCTCGCGCACGAGCTCTTCCTGGGCCGTTACCGGCCGATCCGACCCCTGGGATCGGGCGGAATGGGCCATGTTTGGCTCGCCCGGGACGAGCAGACGGGCCTTGACATCTCCCTCAAGATCGTCGCCCGGGAGGGGAAAAGCGGCCATCGCGCGGAGCGCGAGGCCCGGGCCGCGTCCTCCCTGCGGCACCCGCGCTGCCAGCGGATCCTGTCGCTGGCGCGCGATCCGTCGCACGTCTACATCGCCTACGAGTACGTCCCCGGGCGCACCCTGCGGGAGGCGATGCGCGCCGGGGAGCTCGACGATCGCGGCGCGATCGAGGTGTGCGCCCAGATCGCCGAGGCGCTGGCGCACGCGCACGGGAAGGGGATCGTCCACCGCGACGTGAAGCCGTCGAACGTCCTGCTCGCCGAGAGCGAGCGGATCGACGTCCGCCTCCTCGACTTCGGGCTCGCCCAGATGGCGGAGTTCGACACCCTGACCGCGCTGGGGGACATCCCGGGGACGCTGGCGTACATCTCGCCCGAGCGCCTGCAGGGGCTGCCGGCGACCGAGGCGGCGGACGTGTGGGGCGTCGGCGTCGTCCTCTGGGAGGCGCTCGCCGGCGAGCACCCGTTCTGGGGCGGGGACGTGACCGAGACCACGCGCACGATCCAGCGCGGCGCCCCGCCGCTCGAGACGCGCCGCCCCGATCTCCCGGCGCACGTGCTGCAGACCGTGGCGAGCGCCCTGCTCGTCAGCCCGCAACGGCGCCCGACCGCGGAGCGGCTCGCCCAGGAGCTCCGGTCGCTTCCGAGGCGCCGGAAGGGCAAGGGCGGCTCGCGGCCGAAGGCGCCGACGCGCCCGCAGGTGCGGGTCGCGGTTCCCGACCGGCTCGCCCCCGGCGCGCTTGCCGGCCTCTCGTCGGGCTGGGTGGCGGCCGCGCTCCCCTTCTACCCGGCCGGGTGGCCGCTCGGCCTCGCCGCGCTCGGCGCGGCCCTCGGCTTCGCCGCGCCGAGAGCGGGGCTCCTCTTCGCGCTCGCCGTCGCCTTCTTCCCGCTCGCGAACATCTCCCTGGGGCTCGCGATCGTCTACGGCGCGCTCGCCGCCGGCTGGGCGGCCCTGAACTGGCGTGACGCCCGGGCCGGGCTCCTGTTCGCGGCCGGGCCGTTGCTCGCGCCGGTCGGCGGGCTGGCGCTCCTGCCCGTCGCCGCGCAGGCCGCCCGCGGCCG
>DASZWR010000012.1:0-9797 GCA_035546215.1 Gaiellaceae bacterium
AGCTCGAGCCCGGTTCGACGATCCTCGTCGCCCGCAAGAACGACGAGGAGGTCGACATCACGGTCGTGCCTCCGACGCCGCCCGAGGTGATCGGCGTCGGCGCTGCGCCCGACGCGCCGCCCGTCGAAGACGAGGCGTAGACCCGAACGTCGGGGTCAGACCCCCTGCGGGGGTCTGACCCCGGTTCTAGTCCTCGAGCTGCCAGACGTCGTCGCGCAGCACCGGCACGACCGTGCCGTCGCGCAGGACGGCGTCCACCTCGACCTCGGGGCCGCCGATCATGAAGTCGGTGTGCACCGTCGAGACGTTGACGCCGTCGATGAGCCCGCCCTCGACGGCCTCCGCGTACGCGCTGCCGTAGGCGACGTGGCAGCTCGCGTTCTCGTCGTACAGCGTCTCGAAGAACACCTTGCCGGTCTGGCCGATCCGTGAGGTGCCGTCGACGAGCGCGACCTCGCCGAGGTAGGCGGCGCGCTCGTCGGTCTCGAGCTGCCCGCGGACGACGTCCTCGCCCTGCTCGGCGTGCACCTCGACGATCTTGCCCGCCTCGAAGCGCACCGAGAGGCCGTCGACGATCCGCCCGTACAGCGCAAGCGGCTGCGTGGAGCGGACATGGCCCTCCGTCCGCCGGCAGTCGGGGGTCGTGAAGACCTCCTCGGTCGGCATGTTCGCCACGTACGGGATCCCCTCGGCGGTCTCGGACTCGCAGCCCTGCCAGCGCGACTCGGGCAGCAGGCCGACGGTGAGGTCGGTGCCCGGGCCGCGGTAGCGCAGGGAGTCGACCTGCATGTCGTTCAGCAGCTGCGCGCGCCGGCCGATCCGCGCCACGTGCTCCTGCCACGCTGCGATCGGGTCGTCCTCGTTCAGCCGCACGCAGAACTCGACGAGCTCCCAGAGGCGCTCGACGTCGGGCTCGCCGAACATCTGCGTCGCCCAGCCCTCGTTCGGCACGCCGACGACCACCCAGTTGTTGAGGCGCTCGTTGATCTGCCGCGTCCCCTCCTCGGCGAGCTCGAGCATGCGCGCCTTCCCGACGCGCTCGCCCGGGAGGTCGGAGAGGAGGTCGGGCTCGGCGTCCCCGGTCAGCGCGACCACCGCGGCCCGCGCCTCGCCGACGTGCTTCGCGCGCTCGAGGAGCCACGGCGGCGTCCAGGAGAGGACGTCGTCGGCGGCGTGCTCGATCAGGGCGCGCCGGACGCGCTGGTCGCTGTAGTAGACGTCGACGAACGCCGCCCCGGCGCGGTAGGCGGCCCGGGCCACCTCCCGCGCCACGGGCGCGTGCTCGACCCGCGCGACCACGTCGACGAGCTGGCCGGGCTGGACGTTCGCCCCGATCTGCACGACGAGCTCCGCGTACTTGCGGATCCGCTCGTCGTTCACTCCGGCAGCTGCCACACGTCCTCCCGCAGGATCGGGATGTGCCGGCCGTCCCTGGTGACGCCGTCGACCTGCAGCTCCGGCCCGCCGATCATGAAGTCGGTGTGGAGGCTCGCGACGTTCATCCCCTCGCCCGGGTCGCCGTCGAACGTCTCCGGGATCCCGAAGCCGTAGGCGACGTGGCAGGTGGCGTTCTCGTCGTAGAGCGTGTCGAAGAAGGTGATGTTCGTCTGGCCGACGCGCGAGGTGCCGTCGACGAGCGCGAGCTCGCCGAAGGACCGTGCGCGCTCGTCGCTCTCGAGCTGGCCGCGGACGACCTCCGCGCCGTGGTCGGCCTGGACGTCGACGATGCGGCCGTCGCGGACCGTCAGCTGCAGCCCTTCGATCACCTCGCCGAGGAGGGCGAGCGGCCGGCTGGCGCGCACCGTGCCCTCGGCGCGGCGGCAGTCGGGCGTCGTGAAGATCTCCTCGGTCGGCATGTTCGGGACGTACTCGAGGCCCGACTTCGTGCGGAAGAGCGCCGACATCCAGCGCGAGTTCCCGAGCAGGCCGACCGTGAAGTCGGTGCCCGGCCCCGTGTAGTGGACGGCGTCGAGCTTCAGCTCGTTGAGCGTCTTCGCGCGCGCCTCGAGCCGCGCCATGTGGTCGCGCCACGCCTGCACCGGGTCGTCCTCGTCGAGACGGGTGCAGAACGCGACCGCCTCCCAGAGGCGCTCGAGGTCGGGCTCGCCGAACACCTGCGTCGCCCACCCCTCGTTGGGGAACGCGAGGCCGCTCCAGTTGACGGTGCGGTCGACCATCTGCGAGCGCGCGATCTCGACGACCTCCTTCATCCGCGCCCGGCCGACGCGCTCCCCGTCGAGGCCGGCGAGAAGGTGCGGCTCGGGGTCGCCGGTCGTGCCGATCGAGGCGTTGCCCTCGTGGCTTCCGACGAGCGTCTTCAGCCAGCCGGGCGAGTGCGAGAGCGCGTCGTCGGGGCCGAGCTCGATCATCGCCTTCCGGACGTGCTGGTCGACGTACCGGACGTCGACGTAGCGCGCCCCGGCCCGGTAGCCGGCGCGCGCGAGCGCCCGGGCGAGCGGGGCGTGGTCGACCATGGCCGTGACGAAGAGCGTCTGGCCCTCCTGGACGTTCGCCCCGACCCGGACGACCAGCTCTGCGTACTGCTCGAGCCGCTGGTCGATCAGCTGAGTTGCCATTCGTCCTCCCGCAGGATGGGCACGGCGTCGCCGCCGGCGGTGAGCCCGTCGACCGCGACCTCGGGGCCGCCGATCATGAAGTCGGTGTGCACGAGCGAGTGGTTGACGCCGCGGGCGCGCAGCTCGTCGGGCGTGAGGCCGTCGGTGTCGTCCACGCCGAACGTGAGGCCCGCGCCGTACGCGATGTGACAGGCCGCGTTCTCGTCGAAGAGCGTGTCGAAGAACGTGAGCCCCGTCTGGCCGACGCGCGACTCGCCGTCGACGAGCGCGACCTCGCCGAGCCGCTTCGCGAACCCGTCGATGTCGAGCTGGCCGCGGACAGCCTCGGCGCCGCTCGACGCCTTCACCTCGACGACGTCCCCGTGCTCGAAGCGGAGCTCGAGGTCGCGGACGATCGACCCGCCGAGCGCGAGCGGCCGCGTCGAGCGGACGACGCCCTCGGTGCGGCGCCAGTCCGGCGTGTTGAAGACCTCCTCGGTCGGGAGGTTGGGGACGTGGAAGACGCCGCTCGCGGTCTCCCCGCCGCCGCCCATCCAGCGCGCTCCGGGGATGAGGCCGACGGTCAGGTCGGTGCCGGGCCCGCGGAAGCGGATCGCGTCGAAGGCCTGCTCGTTCAGCTGCGCGCAGCGGCGCTTCAGCTTCTCGAGGTGCTCGCGCCAGGCCGCCACCGGGTCCGGCTCGTCGAGGCGGACGGCCTTCGCGACCGCGTCCCAGAGGCGCTCGACGTCGGGCTCTCCGAACATCTGCTGCGCCTGCCCCGCCGTGGGGTAGGCGGCGATCGTCCAGTTCGTCAGCTTCTCGTTGATCGCCTTGAGCTGCAGCTTCGCCGCCTCGAGCTGGCGCGCGCGGCCCAGGCGACCCTGGTCGACGTCGGCGAGGAGCTCCGGCTCCGGCTCGCCGGTGAGCTGGATGATGGCCGCGCCGTCGACGAGCGCCTGCGCGCGCGCGAGCGACCAGGGCGTCGTCCCCGAGAGCAGGTCCTCGGGCGCGTGCTGGATGAACGACTTGCGCACGTGCATGTCGAGGTAGGCGACGTCGACGAGGTGGGCGCCGGCTGCGTACGCCGACTCGGCGATCGCGCGGGCGAGCGGCACGTGCTCGACGAGCGGGACGACGAGCACCGTCTGGCCGGGCTGGACGTTGGCGCCGACGCGCACGATCAGGTCGGCGTATGCGGAGAGGCGGTCTGTCATCCAGACGATGATAGAGAGGCAAATATCACGTGTCGAGGGGAACGGCTTCCCAGGATCCTCCCTCGCCGGCGAGCCAGTTGAGCGCGTGATGGCGCTCGACCGCGATCGAATGGGCCTCGGCCGCCTGGGCGGGTTCGAGATGCCGGTAGACCTTGCCGTACGCACGGAAGTCGCCGCGAAGCGGTGCCGGCAGCAGTCCCTGCTCGTAGCCGCGCATCGCCGTCGCCGCGATCAGCTGGTCGAAGCTCGCGTACCGCGCCGGCAGGTCGATGCCTCCGCCCGCCTGGACGGCGGTCGTCCGCGCCCGCCAGTGCCAGAGGCGGGCGCTCTCGCGCTCGGCGCGGATCTCCTCGGCCTCGCGCAGCGTGCCGCCCGCGGGGTCGACCGACTCGACCGCCTCCGGCTCGAAGGGACGGTCGTAGGGCGGCAGCTCGGCGAGCTGGAGCGCCCACAGGAGCGTCCCGAGCGCCTCGCCGCGCCAGACCGCGTCGACCACCTCCGCGTCGGTCGACGGGAGGCGCAGGAGGGCTGCGCTCAGCTCGCCGCGTAGAGCAGCGGCGCGCTCGATCACCTCTCCCTGGGGACGAAGCCTGCGGCGCGGCATCCGGCGACGAGACTACTTACTCGAGGATCGACTCGATCTCCTGCAGCGTCCCGGCGTCGAGGTCGATCCCGGAGGCGGCTGCGTTGTCGTACACCTGGTCGGGGCGCGAGGCGCCGACGATCGCGGAGGCGACGTTCGGCTCGCGCAGCACCCAGGCGAGCGCGAGCTGCGCGGGGGTGATCCCCAGCCGCTCGGCGACCGGCAGCAGGCGCTGCACCCGCTCGAGCACGGCTTCGCTCGTCAGGTCGCCCATCATCCGGCCCATGCGCGCGCTCGTCGCCCGGGAGCCCTCGGGCGGCGGCGAGCCCGGCTTGTACTTGCCGGTCAGCACGCCCTGCGCGAGCGGCGACCAGACGATCTGGGAGATCCCGTTCCGCGCGCAGAGCGGGATCACCTCGCGCTCGGGCTCGCGCCAGAGCATCGAGTACTGGGGCTGCGACGACACGAACTTCGCCCAGCCGTGCTCGCGCTGCAGGTCGAGCGCGTGCTGGATCTGCTCGGCGCTCCACTCGCTGAAGCCGAGGTAGCGGGCCTTCCCCTGCTCGACCACCTCGTCGAGCGCCTCGAGCGTCTCCTCGAGCGGCGTGCTCTCGTCGTAGCGGTGGCACTGGTAGAGGTCGACGTGGTCCGTGCGCAGGCGCCGCAGCGAGTCGTCGATCTGCTTCCGCACCTGGGCCGCCGAGAGCCCCTGGTTCTCACCGGTGTCGTCCATCGGGAAGTAGAGCTTGGTGGCGAGCACGTACGAGTCGCGCGGGCGGCCCTGGAGCACGTCGCCGAGGAACTCCTCGGCGCCGCCGAGGGCGTAGACGTTTGCGGTGTCGATGAAGGTGATGCCAGCGTCGAAGGCCGCGTCCACGCACGCGCGCGCCTGGTCGTCCGGAACGCCGCCGCCGTAGGTGAGCCAGGAGCCGAGGCTGATCTCGGAGACCTGGAGGTCGCTGTCGCCAAGTTGTCTGAGTCTCATGTGGAAGTCGTATCGGTTCCGTCGGGGGCTGGGAGTACCGTCCTTCCTCCATGCCCAGGGTCGCCGCCGTTCAACACGTCTGCACCGAGTGCGGCACCTCCTCGGGGCGCTGGCTCGGCCGCTGCCCCGGCTGCGGCGAGTTCGGGACGATGGTCGCGGAGGCGCCGCCGCCGAAGGCGGGCGCGGCCCGGGCGGCCGCCCGTCCGCCGCTCCGGCTGGTCGACGTCGTCGCCGAGGAGACCGAGCGCATCCCCACCGGGGTGCCGGAGCTCGACCGGGTGCTCGGCGGCGGGCTCGTGCCGGCGTCGCTCGTGCTCGTCGGCGGCGAGCCGGGCGTCGGCAAGTCGACGCTCCTCCTGACGGCGCTCGGGGCGATCTCGCAGCACCGCCGCGCGCTCCTCGTCACCGGCGAGGAGTCGGTCGCGCAGGTGAAGCTGCGCGCGGCGCGGCTCGGGGGCTGCGACGGGGTCGAGATCCTCGCCGAGACCGAACTCGACGCCGTCTGCGCGACGCTCGAGTCGGAACGCCCCGCCGTGTGCGTGATCGACTCCGTCCAGACCCTCTGGTCGCAGGAGATCGGGTCGGCGCCCGGCTCGGTCTCGCAGGTGCGCGAGGCGGCGGCCCGGCTGCTGCGCGTCTCCAAGGAGAGCGGCGTCGCCACGTTCCTCGTCGGCCATGTGACGAAGGACGGCTCGGTCGCCGGCCCGCGCGTGCTCGAGCACCTCGTCGACTGCGTCCTCCAGGTCGAGGGCGACCGCTTCCACGCCCACCGCATCCTGCGCGCGGTGAAGAACCGCTTCGGCTCCACCAACGAGCTCGGCGTCTTCGAGATGACCGGAGCCGGCCTCGTCGGCGTGCCCGACCCGTCGGAGGTCTTCGGCCGCACCCACGGCGGCGAGGTCGGGGCCGCCGTCACGTGCACGCTCGAGGGCACGCGCCCGCTCCTGCTCGAGATCCAGGCGCTCGTCGCGCCCACCGACCTGGCGATGCCGAGGCGGGTGGGGACGGGCGTCGACCCGAAGCGGCTCGCCATGATCGTCGCGGTGCTCTCCCGCCACGCCGGCCTGCCGCTCGGGAGCGCCGACGTCTTCGTGAACGTCGCGGGCGGCGTCCGCATCGACGAGCCGGGCGCCGACCTCGGGATCGCGCTCGCGATCGCCTCGGCGGCGAAGGGCATCCCGGTGCGCGAGGGGCTCGCCGCGTTCGGCGAGATCGGCCTGACCGGCAGGCTCCGGGCCGCCGCCCAGGCGGATCGGCGCGTCGAGGAGTGCCGGAAGTTCGGCCGCGAGGTCGTCCTGGGGCCGAATTCGGAGACGCTCCGGAAGGCTCTGGCCGTTGCGCTGGCGGAATCCCCCTCGTAAGCAGGGATTTTGCCGAAAAATGGCGTATTTGCAGGGTTTCTGCTACTCTGGTAACCCCGCCGGTGGAGCCTCCAGGGCCGCCGGCACTTTCGCGACTACAGAGAGAACCGGAGGAGCACTTGTACAAGGTCGGCGACAAGGTGGTGTACCCGCACCACGGTGCAGGCACGGTCGTGAAGCGCGAGAAGAAGGAAGTCCTGGGCGAGAAGCGCGAGTACCTCACGATCAAGATCCTGCACAACGACATGACTGTGAACGTCCCGGCCGAGAACGCCGAGCGGGTCGGTCTCCGCAAGGTGATCGACGAGGAAGCGGTCAAGAAGGTCGTCAAGTACCTGACCTCCGGCGGCACCGAGATGCCCAAGAACTGGAACCGCCGGTTCAAGCACAACCGCGACAAGATGAAGACCGGCGACATCTACGAGCTCGCCGAGGTCGTCCGGAACCTGGCGCTCCGCGACGGTGAGAAGGGCCTCTCCACCGGCGAGAAGCAGATGTACGTCAAGGCGAAGAAGATCCTCGCCTCCGAGCTCATGTACGCGAAGAACATGAGCGAGGACGAGGCGCTCGAGTGGCTCGAGGACACCCTCACGGAGGGCGCGAAGCCGAAGGCCGCCAAGGCGACCGCCGAGAAGAAGGCTCCTGCCGCGAAGAAGCCGGCCACCGCAGCGCGGAAGACGACCTCCGCTGCCGCGAAGAAGCCGGCCGCCAAGAAGCCCGCCGCCGCGCGTTAATGGTCTGGGCCGTTCTCGTCGCCGCCGGGCGAGGGGAGCGGCTCGGGGAGGATCGTCCGAAGGCGTTCGTCCGCCTCGGCGATCTGCCCCTGCTCGCGGAGCCGCTGCGCCGGCTCGACGAGAGCGAGTGGGTGGACGCCGTCGTGCTGGTTGCGCCGCCCGAGTGGGAGGAGCCGGCGATCCTGCTCGCCGAGGAGATCGGCGCCTCCAAGGTGACCGCCTGCGTGACGGGCGGCGAGACGCGCACCGCGTCGGTGCGCGCGGGCGTCGCCGAGGTGCCGGAGGACGCGGCGGTGATCCTCGTCCACGACGCGGCGCGGCCGCTGCTCCCCGACGAGGTGATCGGCCGCGTCGTGCAGGCGCTCGGCGAGGGCTTCGACGGCGCCGTCCCGGGCTTGCCCGTCGTGGACACGGTGAAGCGGGTCGACGGCGGCGTGGTCGTGGAGACGCTGGCGCGGCACGAGCTCGTCGCCGTCCAGACCCCGCAGGCCTTCGTCGCGCCCGTCCTGCGAGCTTGTGTTGAGTCAACACAAAGTGGGACGGACTGCGCGTCGCTCGTGGAGGCGAGCGGGGCGCGCGTCACGGTCGTCCCCGGGGACGACCGCCTGCTCAAGGTGACGACGCGCGCCGACCTCGAGCGGGTGGCGGGTTGGCTGTAGAGGCGGTCGTCTTCGACGTCGGCGAGACGCTCGTCGACGAGACGCGGGCCTGGGAGGCCGTCGCCGACGCCTGCGGGATCCCGCGGTTCACGCTGATGGCGCTCGTCGGCGCGATGATCCAGTCCGGGCGGTCGCACCGCGACGCCCTCGACATCCTCGGGGTCGAGCCGCCGCGGCACGCGTTCTTCACCGAGCAGTGGTACCCGGACGCCCGACCGTGCCTCGCCCGGCTGCGCGAGCAGGGGCTCCTGCTCGGCGCGATCGGGAACATGGCGGTCGAGCACGAGGAGCTGATCCGGCCGGAGGTCGCGTTCGTCTCCTCGTCCGAGCGCCTCGGCGTCGAGAAGCCGTCGCCCGAGTTCTTCGCGCGGGTCGCCGAGCTGGCGGGCGCGCCTCCTGAGAGGATCGCCTACGTGGGCGACCGCGTCGACAACGACGTCGCGCCGGCGCTCGCCGCCGGCATGGTCGCCGTACACGTCCGCCGCGGGCCGTGGGGCTACCTGCAGGAGCCGCCGGAGGGCGCGATCCGCATCCGGTCGCTGGACGAGCTGCCCGCGGTGCTGCCGTGAGCCTCCGCGTCGGGATCGGCGTGGACGCGCACGCGCTGGCGGACGGGGTGCCGCTCGTCCTCGGCGGCGTGCGGCTCGACCATCCGCGCGGGCTCGCGGGCTACTCCGACGGCGACGTGCTCGCGCACGCGCTCGTCGACGCGGTGCTCGGCGCGGCCGGGCTCGGCGACATCGGCTCGCTGTTCCCCTCCGGCGACGAGCGCTTCAAGGGCGCCGACTCGCTCGAGCTCCTGCGGGAGGCGTGGCGCCGGGTGGCGGAGGCGGGCTGGACGCTCGTCAACGCCGACTGCGTGCTCGTCGGCGAGGAGCCGCGCATCGCGCCGCACCGCGAGGAGATGCGCCGGCGGCTGTCCGACGCGGTCGGCGGCGGCGAGGTGAACGTGCGCGCGACGACGACCGACCACCTGGGCTTCACCGGCCGCGGCGAGGGTCTCGCGGCGCACGCGGTCGCGCTGCTCGAACGGACATGAGGTTCGTCTCCGGGGCCGAGGCGGCCTCGCTCGAGCGGCTGCAGGGCGCGTGGCCCGAGTTCCTGCTCCACGACGCGGTCTCCAACCGCTACTGGAACCGGCTCTCCGACGACTTCGCCGACTTCCAGTTCGCGCTCGTCGACGGCGACCGCGTCGTCGCGGAGGGGAACTGCGTGCCGGTGAAGGGCATGCCGCTGCAGTGGCGCGACGCGATCCTGAACGCGTTCGAAGCGGGCGGTGAGCCCGACCGCATCTGTGCGCTCGCGATCGTCGTCGCTCCGGAGCTGCGCGGCACCGGGCTGAGCGGGAAGATGCTCGCGCACATGCGCGACCTCGCGGCGCCGTTCGGGACGCTCGTCGCGCCCGTGCGCCCCACGCAGAAGGAGCGGCAGCCGCACCTGCCGATCGAGGAGTACGCGGCGCTGCGCCGCGAGGACGGCACGCACGTCGACCCCTGGATCAGGACGCACGAGCGCGCCGGCGGTCGCATCCTCGGGACGGCCGAGGAGGCGATGCTGATCGAGGGCAGCCTCGAGGAATGGCGCGGCTGGACCGGCCTCGACCTGCCGGCGGACGGGGAGGCGATCGTGCCGGGCGCGCTCGTCCCGGTGCGGTTCGAGCACGGGCACGGCGTGTACCGGGAGCCGTGCGTCTGGCTCGAGCATCG
>DASZWR010000013.1:0-56729 GCA_035546215.1 Gaiellaceae bacterium
TCCTCGACTAGCTCGCACGCGGCTCTCCTGAGAGGATCGGCCGCATGAGAACACTCGCCGGATCCCTGCTCGCCGGCGCGGCAGTTGCAGCGGCGCTGTGGATCCACAGCGGCCTCAAGGCGGACCGATTCGCGGTCGACACCGGGATCACGCCGTCCGGGCGGTACGTAGGCACGCAGCGGTCACAGCAGGTCGCGAACAGGGGCGTCTTCTCGGTCAAGAAGACCCTCTTCGTCACTGCCCACCGTCGAGCCTCGTGGCAGGACCCCGCCGCCGCCTTCGTCGCCGTCGCGGGCGTCGGAGCGGCGCTCGGGCTCGCCTTCAGACGCATCTGAGCCCCGTTGTAGCCTGCGGAACGTGGCGCAGCTGCAGCTCACGCGCGAGCAGATCCTCGCGTTCCGCCGCCGGGTCGGCGGGCTGGACGAGCGCGCTCCGATGAGCCCCGACGCGCTGCGCCGCGCCGCCTGGGCCGGGCTGCAGGACAGCATGCCGCGCGCGGCGCTCCTCTCCCTGCACGCGCGGATCGACGGCGTGCAGCCGAACGTCCTCGACGACCCGACGCTCGCCCAGCTCTGGGGGCCGCGCTTCAGCACCTACGTCGTGCCCGCCCGCGACTTCGCCTACTTCTCGGTCGGCCGGCACCCCGAGGACGCGAAGGGCCGCCGCCGGGCCGAGGAGACGGCGGCGAAGCTGCACGCCCACCTCGACGGGCGGCGGCTGACCGACCGCGAGGTCGGCCAGGCGATCCGCATGGGGAACAGCCTCAAGTACGCGGCCACGACCGGCACGATCGCGATCCGCTGGGAGGGCGCCCGCGCACCGCTCATCTGGAGCGTCCCGACGCCGGCGATCGAGCCGGCCGACGCGTGCCGCGAGCTCGCGCGGCGCTACCTCCACGTCTTCGGGCCGACCACGCCGGAGAGCTTCGCGCGCTGGGCGGGCATCTCGCGACGCGCCGGCTCGACCGCGTTCGCGGAGCTCGACGGAGAGCTCGTCGCGGTGCGGTCGCCGCTTCGCGACGAGTGGCTGCTCGCCGGGGACGAGGAGACGATGCGCGCCGGCGAGTCGCCAGCCGCTCCGGCGCGCCTCCTGCCGAGCGGCGACGCGTACTTCCTGCTCGACGGGCTCGAGCGCGAGCTCCTCGTCCCGCAGCCCGACCGGCGCGCGCTCCTCTGGACGCCGCGCGTGTGGCCCGGCGCGCTGCTCGTCGACGGGGAGATCGCCGGCACGTGGCGCCGGGCGAACCACGTCGTGCGCGTCGAGACCTGGGCACGTCTCCCGCCGGCCGCGCGCGAGGCAGTCGAGGCCGAGGCGAGCACCCTGCCTCTACCGGGGCTCGCGCGCGCGGTCAGCGTCGTCTGGGACTAGGCATGCTGCGTGGCTGACGGGGCATAGTCCACGGGGTCATGGCGGAAATCGCGGCACAGACGGACCGGCTGCGCCAGCTGCAGGCGCTGACGGACGCTGCCCTCGCCCACCTCGACCTGGACGAGCTCCTCACGGAGCTGCTGCACCGGACGCGCGACATCCTGGCTGTCGACACCGTGGCGGTCCTGCTGCTCGACGAGGACACGAACGAGCTCGTCGCCCGCGCGGCGGTCGGCATCGAGGAAGAGGTCGACGAGGGCGTGCGCATCCCCGTCGGCGGCGGCTTCGCAGGGCGCATCGCCGCCACGCGCCGGCCGGTCATCCTCGACGACGTCAACCACTCCCACGTCCTCAACCCGATCCTCCACGCCAAGGGGATCAGGTCGATGCTCGGCGTGCCGCTGATCGCGGCCGGCGAGGTCGTCGGCGTGCTCCACGTGGGCTCGCTCTTCCCGCGCAGCTTCCAGCCGGAGGAGGTCGAGCTGCTGCAGCTCGCCGGCGACCGCGCGGCGATCGGGATCGAGCACGCACGCCTGTTCGCCGCCGAGCGCCGGGCGCGCATGCGCATCGAGAGCGTCCAGGCGGTCACCGACGCGGCGCTCGCGCACCTCGAGGTGGACGAGCTGCTCGCCGTCCTCCTGCCGCGCATCCGCCAGATCCTCGGCACCGACACCTGCGCTGTCCTGCTGCTCGACAGCGCGACCGACGAGCTCGTCGCCCGCTCGGCGCTCGGGATCGAAGAGGAGGTCGGCGTGCGGATCCCGCTCGGCGGCGGCTTCGCCGGCCGCGTCGCCGCGACCCGTGAGCCGGTGATCATCGACGACCTCGACCACTATCCCGTCCTCAACCCGATCCTGCGCCAGAAGCACATCAAGTCGATGCTGGGCGTGCCGCTCCTCGTGCGCGGCGACGCGATCGGCGTGCTGCACGTCGGCACGCTCACGTCGCGCAAGTTCAACGGCGAGGACACGGAGCTCCTCCAGATCGTCGCCGAGCGCGTCGCGATCGCCGTCGAGCGCGCCCAGCTCCACGAGGAGACGGTGGCCCTCGATCAGCTCAAGCTCAACTTCGTCGCCATCGCGTCGCACGAGCTCCGCACACCGGCTACCTCCGTGTACGGGGTCTTCGCGACGCTCGCGGAGCGCGGCTCGCAGCTCGACCCCGAGATCCGCGAGCAGCTGATGCAGGTCGGCTACGAGCAGTCGGAGCGCCTGCGGCGGCTGCTCGAGGAGCTGCTCGACCTCTCGCGCCTCGACTCGCACGTGATCGCGCTCGACCCGAAGCCGCTGGTGCTCCGCGCCACGCTCGCCCAGATCGTCGAGACCGCGCTCCCCGACGACGACACCGTCGAGCTGCGTGTGCCGGAGGACCTCGCCGTCGTCGCCGATCCGCTCGTCCTCGACCGCGTCGTCTCGAACCTCCTGCTGAACGCGAGGCGCTACGGGCGCCCGCCGATCGTCGTCGACGCCGAGCAGCGCGACCGGCATCTGCGGGTGTACGTCGAGGACGCCGGAGACGGGGTGCCCGAGGATCTCCGCCCGCGACTGTTCGAGCGGTTCGCCCGCGCGGAGAGCTCGTCGGGCAGCGGGCTGGGACTGGCGATCGCCCGCGCCTACGCACGCGCCCACGGCGGCGACCTGGTCTACCACCCGACCGAGCACGGCGCCTGCTTCGAGCTGATCGTCCCGGCCGGGTAGCTAGACGACCTGCTCGAGGCGTCCGGAGTGGACGTCGTAGACGAAGCCGCCGACCGCAAGGTTCGGCAGGTAGGGCGACGAGCGGATCCGCTGCACGTCGCCGAGGAGCGTCGCGCGCTGGTCGACCGTCGTCTCGAAGCTCATGCTGCGCGTGTCGGGGCCCCCCGCGGCCCGGACCGCCGCGTGGACGTCCTCCTCCGTGCCGCCCGCCATGCGGCAGTCGGTGTGCGCGACCACCATCGCCCGGTCGACCTCGAGCAGGTACGTGGCGAGCACGAGCGTCCGGAGCACGTCGGGCGTCACGCGCGCGCCCGCGTTCCGGAGGATCTTCGCGTCGCCCGGCTGCAGGCCCAGCATGCCGAGCGGGTCGATGCGCGAGTCCATGCACGTGAGGACGGCGAGGCCCCTCGCCGCGGAGCCCTTCAGGCCGCCGCGGTCGAACTGCTCGACGTACGCGGCGTTCGCCGCCAGCACGTCCTCGAAGGTCGCGTCACCCCCCACGCCGCGATCCTACGTTGCGCCGCGCCATCTATGACTCGGCGACCGGCTCGGGGCCGCGGCCGGTCGCGAGGAAGCAGCCCGAGAGGATCAGCGCGAAGCCGACGAGCATCCCGGCGCTCAGGTGCTCGCTGAGCACCGTTACACCGAGCACCGCGGCGACGGCCGGGTTCACGTAGGTGATCACGGTCGCCCGCACCGGCCCGACCTCGGCGATCAGCGCGAAGAAGAGCAGGAAAGCGAGCGCGGTGCAGAGCACGGCGAGGCCGAGCACCGACTCGAGCACGTGCGCCGACGGCATCGACGACGGCCAGCGGAGCGCCGCGAACGGCGCGTAGACCACCGCGGCCAGCAGGAGCGACCCGGCGACGACGCCGAGCGCCGGCGCGTCGTGGAGCGACCGCGCCAGGATGATCGGCCCGAGCGCGTACCCGACCGCGACGCAGCCGATCTCGAGGAGCGCCACGACGTCGATCTGCCCGACGTCCAGGCCGACGAGCGCGCCGACGCCCACGAGCCCGACGAGGAGGCCGAGCCACCTCCGCCGGCCCTGCTGCTCGCGCGCCCCCGTGAGCGCCACCACCACCGCGCCGACGAGCGGCACCGCGGCGATCAGCAGGCCGGTGAGCGAGCTCGACAGGCGCGTCTCCGCGCGGGCGAGCAGCACCCAGGGAACGGCGACCTCCACTGCCGTGTAGGCGACGAGCGGGCGCCAGCGCGGAAGCAGCGGGCGCAGCTCGCCGCGCAGTGCCGCGAACGGCACCAGCAGCAGCGCGCCGACCGCCGTGCGCAGGAAGACGAGCGTGACGGGCGCGAGCTCGCGCACGGCGACGCGGATCATGAGGTAGGGCACACCCCAGATCACGCACATCGCCGCGAAGAGGAGCGCGCCGCGACGGCTCATTCGGGCTGTTCGGTCAGCATCCTCACCACGCTGAGGATCGCAACGACGAGGATCGTCGCATCGTTCCCGAGGCACCACTGGCAGATCGCGCCGATCGGCCCGAGCTGCGCCCACAGCAGGTAGCCGCTGAACGCGACGCCGACGAACGCGACCAGCACGCCCGCGAACGAGGCCGCCACTCCCTTGACGAGGGTCGTCCCGAGCAGCACGACGTAGGCGATCAGACCGAGCAGCGCCACGGGCACGCCGGCAAGCTCCGCGTACTTCGACGTCTGCACCTTCTCGCAGCCCCCGCTCGTGCAGACGGGCGCGACGTGCGCGTAGTGGACGTACGTCAGGTAGGCGGCGATCCCGATGCCGACCACGCAGAAGGCGGCGATCGCCGCGCGGAGCCTCACCGCAGCGCTTCGTCGAGCGACGGCGTGAACTGGTCGGGCTCGAGCCCGCTCACGTTCAGCTCCACCGGCGTCCCGAGCGGCTTCTGGACGAAGAAGGCCGGCGTACCGTTCACGCCGAGCTGCGTCGCGAGCTTCTGGTTCGCGTTCAGCTGCGCCGTCACCGACTTCGCGTCCGCGTGTGCGATCACCTGCGCCGGATTCGCGCCGATCTCCCTGGCGGCGTCCTTGATCACCGGAATCGTGATCCAGCCGCTGTTCTCCTCGCCCTGACGCTCGTACAGCGCCTCGACCATGTTCCAGAGCTTGTTCTGAGGCGCCGCGCCGTAGATCGCCCGCAGCCCGGCGATGCTGTTCTCGCCGATCACGACGATGCCGCGGTACTCGATCTTCACGCGGCCCGTGCGGACGTAGTTCTGGACGACGGTCGGCAGCGTGTCGACGTTCCACTGGCGGCAGTACGGGCACTGCGGGTCCTCGAAGACCGTGAGGGTCGCCGGAGCGGTCGCCTTGCCGAGCACGGCGCCGCTCTGGGGCACGCCCGCGACCGCGGAGGCGGGCGTCCCTCCGCCGGGGCCGGCGACGGTGGTCGTCGTGTCCGAGGAGCCCGAGCCTCCACCGCCCGTCCCGACGACCAGCACGACGACCACGACGACGACCGCCGCCGCGACCGCGGCGCCGGCAAGCAGGAGGAGACGGGTGCGATCCATAGGCGGAAGGATGCCCGACGCGCCGGGGTTAGGCTCTCCCGGATGGCGCTACTCGAGAGCCGGGTCGAGCAGGGCGACGACTTCCTGCGCCGCCGCGAGCGCATGCAGGCGCTCGTCGACGAGCTGCGCGCGCGCACGGCGCTGGTCGCGGCCGGAGGCGGCGAGCGGGCCGTGGAGCGGCACCGGTCGCGCGGCAAGCTGCTCGCGCGCGAGCGCATCGACCTGCTCTGCGACCCGGGCACCGCCTTCCTCGAGCTGAACGCGCTCGCCGCCTGGGAGTGCTACGGCGGCGACGCGCCGAGCGCCGGCATCGTCACCGGGATCGGCGTCGTCGAGGGGCGCGAGTGCGTCGTCGTCGCGAACGACGCCACGGTCAAGGGCGGCTCGTACTTCCCCCTCACGGTGAAGAAGCACCTGCGCGCGCAGGAGGTGGCCGAGCAGAACGCGCTCCCGTGCATCTACCTGGTCGACTCGGGCGGCGCGTTCCTGCCGCTGCAGGCGGAGGTGTTCCCCGACCGCGAGCACTTCGGCCGCATCTTCTTCAACCAGGCGCGCATGTCGGCCAGGGGCATCCCGCAGGTCGCGGTCGTGATGGGCTCGTGCACGGCGGGCGGCGCGTACGTCCCGGCGATGAGCGACGAGACCGTGATCGTGCGCGGCACGGGCACGATCTTCATCGGCGGCCCGCCGCTCGTGAAGGCGGCGACAGGCCAGGACGTGAGCGCCGAGGAGCTCGGCGGCGCCGACGTGCACGCGAGGCAGTCGGGGGTCGCAGACCACTACGCCGCCTCCGACGAGCACGCCCTCGCGATCGCGCGCCGGATCGTCGCGAACGCCCACTCCCCGCGCCCTCCGCTGCCGTGGGAGCGCGCGACCCCCGAGCCGCCGGCCGTCGACCCGGACGACCTCTACGGGCTGATCCCCGACGACCACCGCACGCAGACCGATGCGCGCGAGGTGATCGCGCGCGTCGTCGACGGCTCGCGGTTCGACGAGTTCAAGCAGCTGTACGGCGAGACGCTCGTCTGCGGCTGGGCGCGCATCGAGGGCTATCCCGTCGGGATCCTCGCGAACAACGGCGTGCTCTTCGCGGAGAGCGCGCAGAAGGGCGCGCACTTCATCGAGCTCGCGTGCAAGCGCCGCGTCCCGCTCGTCTTCCTGCAGAACATCACGGGCTTCATGGTCGGCAAGGAGTACGAGGCGGGCGGCATCGCGCGCGACGGCGCGAAGCTCGTCACCGCCGTCGCGTGCGCCGACGTCCCGAAGTTCACGGTCGTCGTCGGCGGCTCGTTCGGCGCCGGCAACTACGGCATGTGCGGGCGCGCCTACTCCCCGCGCCAGCTCTGGATGTGGCCGAACGCGCGTATCTCGGTGATGGGCGGCGAGCAGGCGGCGACCGTGCTCACGATGGTCGGCGACGCCGATCCGGAGGAGATCCGCGCGAAGTACGAGGCCGAGGGCAACCCGTACTACTCGACGGCGCGCCTGTGGGACGACGGGGTCATCGACCCGCTCGACACGCGGCGCGTGCTGGCGCTCGGCCTCTCCGCCGCGCTGAACGCGCCCATCCCCGAGTCCACTTTCGGCATATTCCGCATGTAGATGGTCGTCCGCCTCGTCCTCTGGAGCCTCGCCGACTCGCTGACCTCCGTCGCGGAGCTGCGCGACTACCTCCGCGACGAGGCGGTCGACGCGTTCGCGCAGGTGCACGGGCTCCTCTTCAAGGCGTGGATCTCGGACGAGGGCGGCGAGCGCTGGGGCGCCGTCTACCTGTTCGAGTCGGCCGCCGCCGCCGAGCAGCAGCTCCCCTCGCGGGCACGCGAGCTGATCGGCAAGGACCCCGACCTCGTCGAGGTGTTCGACCTCGAGGCGTCGGTCTCGGTGGCGCCGCAGCTCGCACGCCTCGGGCTCGTCTTCGAATGAGCTCACTTCGGGTCGAGCGCGACGGTGCGCTGCTGCGCATCGCGATGGCGCGTCCCGAGCGTCGGAACGCGTTCGACGCAGCGCTCATCGACGAGCTCGCCGCCGCGTTCGCGGCCGTCGACGACGCCCGCTGCGTCGTCCTCACCGGTGACGGGCCGTCGTTCTCGGCGGGCGCCGACGTCGAGTGGATGCGCTCCTCGGTCGACCTCAGCTACGAGGAGAACCTCGCCGACGCGCTGCGGCTGCGCGCCATGCTCGAGGCGATCGACGAGTGCCCCGCACCGGTGGTCGCGCGCGTCCAGGGGCACGCGCTCGGCGGCGGCTGCGGGCTCGTCGCGTGCTCCGACATCGTGATTGCCGAGCCGTCGGCGCAGTTCGCGTTCAGCGAGGTGAAGCTCGGGATCGTGCCCGCGGTGATCTCGCCGTTCGCGCTCGCGAAGATCGGCGCCGGCGCGGCCCGCCGCTACTTCGTCACCGGGGAGCGGTTCCCGGCGGAGACGGCGTTGCGCATCGGGCTCGTGCACGAGGTGACCGACGACCTCGGCGGGGCCGTCGACCGCGTGGTCGGCGAGCTCCTCTCCGCGGGGCCCGAGGCGACGCGCGCCGCCAAGCAGCTCGCGCGCCGCGTCCACTCCGCCGCCGAGACGGCCGAGCTGATCGCACGTCATCGCACGAGCGCCGAGGGGCAGGACGGGCTGCGCGCGTTCCTCGAGAGGCGCGCGCCCGGCTGGCGAGACTAGGGTCCCGTCACGCTGACGTGCAGCGCGACCGGCGCCGACATCGTCGGCGCGAAGCGCGAGCCGCCGAGCACCGCCACCCGGTAGCTGCCCGGCCCGAGCCGCCGGTCGAACGACCCGTCGGCGCGCGCGACCGGCCGCCACGCCTTGCGGGTCAGCCGCTGCACCTGGAGCGGCAGGTAGGGCTTGACCACGGCGTGGAGGCGCGACCCGTCCGCCTGCACGAGCACGCGCGGCGCGACCTGCAGCGCGACGGGGTCGCCGGCGACGCTGTTGTAGGCGAGCCGCAGCTCGGCCGAGAAGCCCGCCGGGAGCGTTGTCGCGAAGCGCCCGTCGGGCCGGACTCGCAGGTGACGCACCGTCACCCACCCGGCCTGCGTGAGCTCCTGCAGGCGCGCCTTGCCGAGCCCGCGCACGAAGCCGGTGACGTGCACGCTGCCGCCGTAGACGGTGCGCTCCGGCGTGTCGAGGTCCATCGCCGAGACGTCGAAGTCGGTCGAGCCGAGGTGGAACTTCGTGCGCACGATGTTCCCGGAGAACGTGCGCCAGCCGGTCGAGGTGCGCACGCGCACCGCCTTCGCCCGCCCGGACGAGTTGAGCACGACGCGCATGTCGCGGACTCCCGAGACGCCGAGGACGTCGTCGACGCGCGCGGCGGTCAGCACCTCCGTCGGCCACACGTGGTGCGGCGAGAGGTAGTCGTACGGGTCGTCGACGGAGACGAGGTACGGCACCTGCTTCGCCCACGGCCACGCGTCGTGGATCGACGACGTCTTGCCGCCCGACGTCGAGAAGTAGTACGCGGGGATGATCGTGTCGCGGTACACGAGCACCTGCCCGGCGGTCGCCCCGACCGCGAGGTTCGTCTGTGGCCGCTCCGCGCGGATGCCGCCGTACATCTGCGAGCGCGTGTCGGCGTACAGGTCGAAGTCGGCGGTCGGCTTCAGCGTCGCGAGCGTGAACGAGCGGGCGGCGACCGCCTGCGCCTCGTACGTCGCCGGGTGCCAGCCGGCGGGGGTCTCCCAGGGCACGACCCCGCGGAGGTAGCGGTCGAGCGGGAGCACGTTGATCGCCATCAGCCCGTCCGGCTTCGCCTTCACTACGACGTCGCCGCGGTAGCCCGCGAAGTCGACCTGCAGCGGCTGCGCGCCGGCCTGGAAGGTGAGCGGCTGTGCGAGGCGCTTGTGCCGCAGCGTGAACCGGCGGTCGATCACGACCGAGCGGGCCGGCAGGTGGAGCTTGCGGCCGCGCGCGTCGACGACGACGAACGGGGCGGCCGAGCCGACGCGCACCGAGTCCTGCCCCTGCTCGAGCAGCACACGCACGTCGCGGTCCGGCTCCGTGCCGATGTGCGTGTGCGGGTAGTAGTGCGCCAGGATCTGCCGGTAGCCGAGACCGTGGCGCGCGTAGCCCTCGGCGCCCCACTGGCTCATGCCCACCCCGTGGCCCCAGCCGCGTCCGTCGAGCAGGAACACCGTGCCGCCGGACGCCGTGGCGGGGACCGCGAGAGCAGCGACTGCGATTGCCAACCAGACCCTCATCGCGGACGCGAAAGGGTAGCGTCGAAGACGATGCAGCGTCTGCTCCTTCTGTCGAGCGCGGTCGTCTTCTTCGACACGCTCTTCTTCGCCGCGCTCACGCCGCTGCTGCCGCACTACGTCGACACGCTGCACATGGGCAAGCCGGGAGCGGGGCTCCTCGCCGCCACGTACCCGCTCGGCGCGCTCGTCGGCTCGATCCCGAGCGGCGTCGTCGCAGCGCGCTCCGGCGTCAAGCCGACCGTGCTCGTCGGGCTCGTCTCGGTGGCCGCCTGCACCGTCCTCTTCGGGCTCGGAGAGACCGCGTGGCAGCTCGATCTGGTGCGCTTCGTACAGGGGCTCGCGAGCGCGTTCTCGTGGACCGGCGCGCTCGGCTGGCTCGTCGCGGCCGCGCCCTCTGGCCGGCGCGGCGCGCTGATCGGGAGCGCGTTCGCGGCGGCGGTCGGCGGCGCGCTCTTCGGGCCGGTGCTCGGCGGCATCGCGTCGGTCGCGGGCACGCGCTGGACGTTCGCCGCCGTCGGCGTGCTCTCGCTCGTCCTGGTCGCGTTCGCGGCGACGACGCCGTCGTCGCGCCCGCAGCAGCCGCAGCCGCTCTCCGCGCTCTTCCACGCGTTGCGCGACCGCTCGATGCTCGCCGGGATCTGGTTCGTCGTCCTCCCGGCGCTGCTGTTCGGGACGCTCGGCGTGCTCGCGCCGCTGCGGCTCTCGCACCTCGGGTGGGGCGGCGTCGCCATCGGCGCGGTGTTCCTCTGCTCGGCGGCGCTCGAGTCGGCGAACAACGCGATCATCGGCCGGGTCTCGGACCGGGTTGGGACGCTCCCGCCCCTGGCGGTCGGGCTCGTCGCGTCGGCGATCGTGTCGGCGCTCCTCCCGTGGCCCGGGCAGGCGATCGTGCTCGCGGTGCTCGTCGTGTGCGGCGGGCTCTCGTTCGGGATGTTCTTCACGCCCGGCATGACCCAGCTCTCGCATCTCGCCGAGGCGCGCGGGCTCGACTACGGCTACGCGTTCGCGCTCGTCAACCTGGCGTGGGCGCCGGGGCAGACGGTCGGCGCGGCGGCGAGCGGGTCGATCGCGCACGCGACGACCGACGCTGTTCCGTACCTCGCCCTCACGGTCGTGTGCGCGCTTACGCTTGCCGCCCTATGGCGATCCCGCGGATCGACCGTCTGGACGACGCCGTCGGCGCAGGTATCGAGCGTCTCGTCGTCGCCCACCATCGACGCCGGCTGAGGCGCCACGGCTGGCGGCACGCGTACGCGCCGCCGCAGGACGGTCTCTGGTGTGCGGGCGATCCGCCGCCGCGCGACGGGAACGCGATCGAGGTGCTCGTCGACGGCGAGGACGCGCTCGGCCGCCTGCAGGCCGAGATCGAGGGAGCGCAGGAGTCGGTGCACCTCGCGGGCTGGCACTTCGACCCGTCGTTCCGGCTGGTCGAGGACGGGCCCCCGCTGCGCGACCTGCTCGCGGCCACGGCGGAGCGCGCCGAGGTGCGGCTCCTGCAATGGGCGGGCGCGCCGCTCCCGCTCTTCACGCCGTCGCGCGCGCAGGTGCGCGCGTCGCGCGTCGAGCTCGTGCGCGGCACGCGCACGCGGCTTGAGCTCGACGCGCGCGAGCGGCCGATGCACTGCCACCACGAGAAGCTCGCGGTCGTCGACGGCCGCGTCGCCTACGTCGGCGGCATCGACCTGACGGCCCTTGCCGGCAACCGCCTCGACTCGAGCGAGCATCCGCCGCGCCGCGGCCCCGGGTGGCACGACGCCGCCGCCCGGGTCGAGGGCCCGCTGGTCGGCGACGTGGCCGCGCACTTCGCCCTCCGGTGGCGGGAGGTGGCCGGCGAGACCCTGGCAAGTAACAGTCTGTTACAAACTTCCGGGCCGACGACCGCGCAGTTCGTGCGCACCGTCCCGAACGGCGTCTACGACGCGCTCCCCCGCGGCGACTTCCGGATCCTCGAGGCGTACATCCGGGCGCTCCGGTCGGCCGAGCGGCTCGTCTACCTCGAGAGCCAGTTCCTCTGGTCGCCCGAGCTCGTGCGCATCGTCGCCGCCAAGCTGCGCAACCCGCCGAGCGACGAGTTCCGCGTGATCGTCCTCCTCCCCGCCCGCCCCAACAACGGCGGCGACGACACGCGCGGGCAGCTCGGCCTGCTGATCGACGCCGACCGGCACGACCGGCTCCTCGCCTCGACCCTCTACCAGCCGGGCGGCGAGCACCAGGTCTACGTACACGCGAAGATCGGGATCGTCGACGACCGCTGGCTCGCGATCGGCTCGGCGAACCTCAACGAGCACTCGCTCTACAACGACACCGAGGCGTGCGTGATCACGACCGACGAGAACCTCGTCCGCACGACGCGCCTGAAGCTGTGGCGCGAGCACCTGCAGCACGACGAGCCGACGTTCGACCTGTGGCGCGAACGCGCCGAGGACGACGGCTACGAGCGCGTCGCGCCGCTGCCGCACCTGTCGCGGCGCACCCGGCGGTTCCTGGGACCGATCAACGGCCTGCTGGTGGACGGTTAGGGTGCCGCGCGTGGAGAAGGTGCTCGTGGCGAACCGCGGCGAGATCGCGCTGCGCGTCTTCCGCGCGGCGCGAGAGCTGGGGCTCGGGACCGTCGCGGTCGTCGCCCCCGACGACACGAAATCCCTGCACGCGCGGTCTTCCGACGAGACCGTCGAGATCGCGTCGTACCTCGATCCGGCCGAGCACATACGGGCGGCGCGCGAGGCGGGGGCGGACGCGATCCACCCCGGCTACGGGTTCCTCTCCGAGAACGGCGACTTCGCGGAGGCGGTCGCCGCGGCGGGGCTCACGTGGGTCGGCCCTCCGGCCGCAGCGCTGCGAGCCGGCGGCGACAAGCTCGCCGCGAAGCGCATCGCGGCGGAGGCCGGCGTGCCGACGATCCCGGAGGTCGACGACCCGCCGCTGATCGTCAAGGCGGCCGCCGGCGGCGGCGGCCGCGGGATGCGCGTCGTCCGTACGCGGGACGAGCTCGACGAGGCGCTCGCCGCGGCGCGGCGCGAGGCGAAGGCCGCGTTCGGCGACGACCGCGTCTACCTCGAGCGCTACCTCGAGCGGCCGCGGCACGTGGAGATCCAGCTGCTCGCCGACGAGCAGGGGACGGTGCGCGCGCTCGGCGAGCGCGACTGCTCGGTGCAGCGGCGCCACCAGAAGGTGCTCGAGGAGTCGCCCTCCCCGGCACTCGACCCCGACCTCCGCGCCGCGATGAGCGCCGCCGCGGTCCGCTTCGCACAGGCGATCGGCTACCGCTCGGCCGGAACGGCCGAGTTCGTGCTCGAAGGGCGCGAGTTCTTCTTCCTGGAGCTGAACGGGCGCATCCAGGTGGAGCACCCGGTCACGGAGGCCGTGACCGGCCTGGACCTGGTGCAGTGGCAGCTGCGCGTCGCGCAGGGCGAGCCGCTCCCGGCAAGTAACAGTCTGTTACAAGGTCACGCAGTTGAGGTGCGGCTCTACGCCGAGGATCCGCGCACCTTCCTGCCGCAGGCCGGGCGCATCGAGCGGCTGCGCCTTCCGGACACGATCCGGGTGGACACCGGCGTCGCCGAGGGCGACGAGATCGGCACCGGCTACGACCCGATGATCGCCAAGCTGATCGCGAGCGGCGCCACGCGCGACGAGGCGCTCGACCGGCTCGCCGCCGCGCTCGTCGAGACCGAGGTGCGCGGCGTCACGACCAACCTGCCGTTCCTCCGCTGGCTCGTCGCGCACCCCGTCGTGCGCGCCGGCGAGGCGACGACCGCCTTCCTCACCGAGCACCCGCCGCTCTCGGCCCCGCCCGCACGCCTCCCCGACCCGGTCTGGCGGGAGCCGTTCCGCCTCAACCTGCCGGCGCCGCGGCCGCAGCCCGCACCGGACGTCGACGCGGCCGCACACGACCACGCCGCGGCCGAAGGGTCGGGGACGCTCACGGCGCCGATGCCCGGCACCGTGATCAAGGTGCACGCCCGCGAGGGCGAGCGGGTCGCGGCCCGCGACCCGCTCGTCGTCCTCGAGGCGATGAAGATGGAGACGCCGCTGCTCGCGCCCTACGACGGCACCGTCGCGAAGGTGCACGTACGCGAAGGAGACCGCGTCGGCGGTGGCGCGCTCCTCGTCGAGTTGTCGGACTAGAACAGCTTCTGGAGCTTCATGGCCGCGCCCATGTCGCCCTTGATCTTCAGCTTCCCCGTCATGTAGGCGGTCGTCGGGTTCTGCTCGCCCGCCACGATCTTGTCGAAGGTCTCGGCGCTCGTCGTGATCGTCGCGTCCGCGTCGCCGCTTCCCTCCGCGACGTCCACCTTCCCGTCCGCGACCTTGACGAGCCACTGCCCCTCGCCCTCGATGTCGAAGAGGTACGAGTTGTTCATCCCCGCGGTCTTCGACGCGTCGGCCCGCGCCGACAGGCTGTCGAAGAAGTCCTTGGCTGCCACCGCTGCAACGCTCCTTTGGTCTCGCGAATCCGACTGCCGAGTCAACGACTCGACCCGGACCCTACCTGCTGTACCCTCCCGCCTCGTGGCGCTCGGCTTCGACCTCGACGAGGAGCACCGGCTCCTCCGCGACACGGTCCGCGAGTTCGCCCTCGAGAAGGTCGCGCCGGTCGCCGAGGAGCTCGACCGCGAGAAGCGCTTCCCGTACGAGCTCGTCGCCGAGCTGGCCGAGCTCGGGCTGATGGGGATGACGATTCCCGAGGAGTACGAGGGCGGCGGCACCGACACGCTCGCCTACGCGATCGCCGTCGAGGAGCTCACGCGCATCGACTCCTCCGTCGCGATCACGGTCGCAGCGCACCACTCGCTCGGCACCCTTCCGATCTACTACTTCGGCACCGAGGAGCAGAAGCGCGAATGGCTCCCCGACCTCGCCTCCGGCCGCAGGCTCGCCGCGTTCGGCCTCACCGAGCCCGACGCCGGCTCAGACGCGGGCGCCACCCGCACGACCGCGCGGCTGGAGAACGGCGAGTGGGTGATCGACGGCGCGAAGATGTTCATCACGAACGCCGGCACCGACATCACCGCCTGCGTGACGATCACCGCCCGCACCGGCGACGGCGAGATCTCGAACATCGTCGTCCCGAACGGCGCGCCCGGCTACACGATCTCGCCGCCGATGCAGAAGCTCGGCTGGCGCGCCTCCGACACGCGCGAGCTCTCGTTCCAGGGCGCGCGCGTGCCCGAGGGGAACCTGCTCGGGCAGCGCGGCGAGGGCTTCCACCAGTTCCTGCAGATCCTCGACGGCGGCCGCATCTCCGTCGCCGCGATGGGCGTCGGGCTCGCGCAGGGCTGCTACGACCTGGCGTACGCGTACGCCAGGGAGCGCGAGCAGTTCGGGAAGCCGATCGCGAAGTTCCAGGCGGTGCAGGAGAAGCTCGTCGACATGGCGACCGAGATCGAGGCGGCGCGCCACCTCGTCTGGAAGGCGGCCTGGGAGAAGGACCTGGGACGCGACTTCCGCCGCTCCGCGGCGATGGCGAAGCTCTACTCCGGCGAGCTCTCCCACCGCGCCGCCAACTGGGCGCTGCAGATCCACGGCGGCTACGGGTTCATGGACGAGTACCCGATCTCGCGGCTTTACCGAGACCAGAAGATCCTCGAGATCGGAGAAGGTACGAACGAGGTGCAGCGGATGGTGATCGCCCGCCACCTCGGGCTGTAGGCTGGGCTCGTGTTGTTCCGGCAGTTCGTGGACGACGACCTCGGGTGCGCTTCGTACCTGATCGGCGACCGCGACGCCGGAGTCGCCGTGATCGTCGATCCCGCGTTCGCGATCGAGCAGTACCTGGACGAGGACGTACGCATCGAGCGGATCCTCGAGACGCACACCCACGCCGACCACCTCTCGGGCCACGGGCGCTTCGCGCTCGAGCACGGCACGCCGGTCGCGATCCACGCGCTCGCCGAAGCCGAGTACCCGCACGAGCCGCTCGCCGACGGCGACGTGATCCGGGTCGGCTCCACGGAGATCCGCGTCCTGCACACGCCGGGCCACCGCCCCGAGCACTGCGCGTTCGTCGTGAACGGCGAGCTGGTGCTCACCGGCGACTCGCTCTTCGTCGGCGACGCTGCCCGGCCCGACCTCGCGGTCGCCGCGCGCGAAGGCGCCGAGGATCTCTTCCGCTCGCTCGCGAAGCTCGCCGAGCTCGGCGACCAGGTGCAGGTGTACCCCGGCCACGTCGCAGGCTCGCTCTGCGGCGGCAACATGTCGAGCGAGCGCTCCTCGACGATCGGCCGCGAGCGCGCGGGCAACGAGAAGCTCGCGTTCCGCGACGTGCAGGAGTTCGTGCTCGTCTCCGCGTCCGTCTCCACCCCGCGCCCGCCCACGACCGAGCGCGTCGTCGCGCTGAACCGCGGCCCGTGGGTGGCGAGGCCCGACGACCCCGAGGAGCTCGACGCGACGGGCGACGCGACCGTGCTCGACGTCCGCCCGTTCGCCGACTACTCGCACGGCCACGTGGCCGGCGCGATCAGCGTGCCGGTGTCCGGCTCGTCCTTCGGGACGAAGGCGGGCTTCGTGCTGATGCCCGGCGAGCGGGTCGTGCTCCACGCCCGCGACCGCGCGGAGGCGCTCGCGGCGACGCTCGGGCTCTGGAAGGTCGGGATCCTCGACGTCGCCGGCTACGTGCTGCACCCGAGCGCGCCCGAGACGCTCGCCGTCGTCGACGTCGCCGAGCTGAAGCAGCTGATCGACAGCCGGGAGGTGCAGGTCGTCGACGTGCGCGAGGCGACCGAGCGCGACGCCGGCTACATCCCGGGCTCGCGCAACATCCCGTACCGGCTCCTCCGCAAGCTCGGCTGCGGCGCGCTCGAGAAGGCACGGCCGGTGGTGACCGTCTGCGAGAGCGGCCCCCGCGCCGCGATCGCCGCGTCGCTGCTCGCACGCGAGGGCTTCGACGTGCGGGCGGTCGCATCGGGCGGCGTCGCCGACTTCGACGACGTCGTCAGCTTCCGGCGCTGCGGCGCATAGTCGTCACCGGGTAGCCCCGCGACTCGAGCGCCGCGACCAGCTCGTCGCAGTGCTGCATGTCCCGCGTCGTGATCGTCATCTCGACGCCGGTCTCCCACACCTCGATGTCGGCGCCCTCGCGGTGATGGCGGATCTCGACGATGTTGCCGCGCTCCGCGGCGACGAGCTCGAGCAGCTTCAGGAGGCCGCCCGGCCGGTCGGGGACGCGGGTGCGGAGGATCAGGTAGCGCCCCGCGCGGGTCAGCCCGTGGCGCACCACCGAGACGAGGAGCGTGGCGTCGATGTTGCCGCCGGAGAGGAGCGCGCACACGTTGCCGCCGCCCGCCTGCCCGCCGAGGAGCGCCGCGACGGACGCTGCGCCGGCTCCTTCGACGACCAGCTTCGTGCGCTCGAGCAGCAGCACGATCGCCTCCGCGATCGCGTCGTCCTCGACGTGGACGATGTCGTCGAGCAGGTCTTCGAGGATCGACATCGTCAGCTCGCCGGGGTACTTCACCGCGATCCCGTCTGCGATCGTCCCGTGGCCGGTCTTGCCGGCCTGGACGCCGACGATGCGTACCCCCGGGCGCAGCGCACGCAGCGCGATCGCGATGCCCGCGGCGAGGCCGCCGCCGCCGATCGGGAGCAGGAACGTCTCCGCGTCGGGCACCTGACCGGCGAGCTCCAGGCCGATCGTCCCCTGGCCGGCGATGATCGCCGGGTCCTCGAACGCGTGCACGAAGGTGGCGCCGGCCTGCGCCGCGCGCGCCTGGGCCTCGGCCATCGCGTCGTCGAAGCCGGCGCCGCCGAGCACGGTCTCGGCGCCGTAGTTGCGGGTCGCCTCCACCTTCGCCATCGGCGCGTCCTGCGGCATGAAGACGGTGGCCGGGATGCCGAGCTCGCGCGCGGCCCACGCGACCGCCTGCCCGTGGTTGCCGGCGCTCGCGGCGATCACGCCCGCGGTGCGCTCGGCCTCGCCCAGCTGCGCGATCTTGTTGACGGCGCCGCGGATCTTGAACGAGCCCGTGCGCTGCAGGTTCTCGGCCTTCAGCCACACCCTGGTGCCGACGAGCCGCGACAGCGTCTCGGAGCCGTACACCGGCGTCTCGCGGGCGCGACCGGCGAGCCGGTCGCGCGCGGCCTCGATCTCAGTGAGTGTCGGTGCGGTCGTCGTCGCCAAGTCGGAACACCTGCTCCAGGATCTCATGCACCGCGGTGAGCGGGTCGAGCTTGCGGTCCTGCACCTCGGCCAGGAGGCGCCGGAGCTCGTCGCTGCCGGCAACCGCCTCCTCGAGATGGCGGCGCGCCCGGGCCGACGCCACGCTGAACACCTCCGCGGCGAGGTTGCGCCGCCTGCGCTCCTCGAGCTCACCCTCCGCCTCGAGCCACGCGCGGTGCTCGCCGATCTTCGCCCACAGGGTGTCGACGCCCTCACCGCGCAGCGCCTCGGTGAGCACGATCGGCGGCCGCCAGCCCGTCTTCGGCCCGAGCGACAGCACCTGGCGGACCTCGTTCAGCATCGCCTTCGCCATCGGGTGATCCATCTTGTTGATCGCGATCACGTCGGGGATCTCCATGATCCCGGCCTTCAGCGCCTGGATCGAGTCGCCCGAGCCGGGCATCAGGGCGAGCACGACCGTGTCGGCGATCGAGAGCACCCCGACCTCGCTCTGCCCGGTGCCGACCGTCTCGAGGAACACGACGTCCTTGCCCGAGGCGTCGAGCACGAGGAGCGCCTGCAGCGCCGTCTCGGAGAGGCCGCCGAGATGGCCGCGCGTGCCCATCGAGCGGATGAACACGCCCGGGTCGAGGAAGTGGTCGGTGAGCCGGATGCGGTCGCCGAGCAGCGCCCCCTCGGTGAACGGGCTCGACGGGTCGACCGAGACGACGCCGACCGTCCGCTCCTCGGCGCGCACGAGGCGGACGAGCGCGGAGACGAGGCTCGACTTGCCGACGCCCGGCGGCCCGGTGAGGCCGACCGCATACGCGTGCCCGGTGTCCGGGTAGACGTCGCTGACCACCTCGTAGGCGAGCGGGTCGCCGTTCTCGACGAGCGTGATCGCCCGTGCGAGCGCGCGCCGGTCGCCCGCGCGCAGCGCGGTCACGAGCCGCTCGCGCGTCCAGTCACGCCGGCCTTCCACCCGCGTGATGCTACGTAGCCCGGCCGCGCGAGAGCGCGAAGGCGGTGACGCCGCCCGACGCGAGGAACGCCGAGGCGAGCACGTACGTCCAGCGGGCGCCCACCGAGCCCGAGAGCTCGCCGGCGGCGACCATCGCCAGCCCGAGCAGCGCGTTGTGGACGCTGATGATCACCGTGAAGGCCCGTCCACGCAGCGCGTCGCTCGTCGACTGCTGCACGATCACGACCGTCATCGGGAACGTCACGCCGTTCCCGAACCCGGCCAGCACCATCGCGAGCGCGGCGATCCACACGTTCGGGGAGACGGCGGCGCCGAGCGCGCCGGCGGCCCACGGCAGGAACACGATCGGATAGATGTCGAGCGCCTTGCGGTGCTCGAGCAGCGAGCTCGTGACGAGGCTCCCGAGCACGAGGCCCACGCCGGTGGCCGTCCAGAGCAGGCCGTAGCCGAACGCGTTCGAGTGGAGCGACCGCGTCGCGAGGAAGATCTCGCTGACGTTGATGAGCCCCGTCGAGAGCATCGAGAAGCCGAACGCGAAGAGCACGACGCGCAGCGCCTGCGACCGCTGGAAGGCGGCGAAGCCGTCGACGAGGTCGCGCCAGTGCCCGCGGGTGATCCCCTGCTCGCTCTGCAGGAGGCGCGCCGGGATCCGCAGCAGCAGGACCGCCGAGAAGAGGAAGGTCGCGGCGTTGATCAGGTAGACGGCGTGCGGGCCGGTGGTGGTGACGATCGCGCCGCCGAGCACCGGGCCGAGGGCGGCGGCGAGCCAGTCGGTCGCCTGCAGGAGCGACGTGCCCGCGGCGAGCTCGGACTCGTCGATCAGGTTCGGGACGCCGGCGAGCACAGCCGGGCGGAAGAACGAGTTGGCGACGCCGGCGGCGGCGGCGAGGACCAGGATCAGCGCCGCGCTGTCCGCGAACGGCAGGACGAGGAAGACGACGAGCCGCACCAGGTCGGCGACGACGAGCAGCCGCTTGCGCGAGAGGCGGTCGACGAGCGGCCCGGCGGCGAGCCCGATCACGATCGTCGGCAGGAACGTGACCATGAAGAGGCCGCTCACCCACCAGGTCGACTCGGTGCGGCGGTCGACGTCGACGGTGAGCGCGACGGTCGCCATCCACGTGCCGAGGCCCGACCCGAGCGTCGCGACGAAGAGCACCCGGTACATGTCGTGCCGCAGCACGGCGACGCGCGACCGGAGCCGGGTCTGGGGGACGGCCGCGGTCGTCACGCACGCGCCAGCACGCGCTCGAGCGCGGCTGCGAAGGCGTCGAGCTCGTCGGGCGTGCCGACGGAGACGCGGATCGCGCCCGCCGAGCCGAAGCCGGCGAGCGGACGGACGATGATGCCCTCACGCAGGAGCCGCTCGAAGAGCTCGCTGCCGTCGCCGCCGGTGTCGACGTAGACGAAGTTGCCGACGGACGGGACGGGCTCCATCCCGTGCTCCTGCAGGATCGCGGTGAGGCGGCGCAGCCCTTCGTCGTTGACTGCGCGGCGGCGCGCGAGCTCCGCCTCGTCGCCGATGCTCGCGATCGCGGCGGCCTGGGCCGGGGTCGTCAGGTCGAACGGGCGCCGCACCTTCGCGAGCGACGCCGTGACCCGGCGCGGGCCGACGGCGTAGCCGACGCGCAGCCCCGCGAGGCCGTAGATCTTCGAGAACGTGCGCAGCACGACGACCCTGCGGCCCGCCTTCAGGTAGCGCTCGACGGCGTCGGGGTAGTCGGGCCGGTCGATGTACTCGAAGTACGCCTGGTCGACGACCGTCAGGACGTGCTCCGGGACGCGCTCGAAGTACGCGTCGAGCTCGTCGACGGTGTTCATCGTCCCCGTCGGGTTGTTCGGGTGGCAGACGTAGACGAGCTTCGTCCGCGGCGTCACGGCCGCGAGCAGCGCGTCGAGGTCGTAGCGCATGTCGGCGAGCGGGACGAGCTTCGCCTCGGCGCCCTGCTTCCGCGCGTAGATCACGTAGCTCGGGAAGGACGGCCACCCGCAGACGATCTCGTCGCCGGGGTCGAGGATCGCCTCGCTCAGCATGTCGATGCAGCCGTCGGCGCCCGCCCCCACGGCGATCTGCTCGAAGTCGACGCCGTGGCGCGCCGCGAGCGCGTCGTGCAGCCGGAACGCGCCCCCGTCGGGGTAGCGGTTCAGGTCGCCGGCGAGCCGGGCCATCGCCTCGACCGCCGCCGGAAACGGCCCGAACGGCCCCTCGTTCGAGGCGAGCTTGATCACCCGGTCGAGCCCCAGCTCGCGCTGGACGTCCTCCACCGGCTTCCCCGGCTGGTAGGGCGTCAGGGCGTTGACCGCGGGGCGGAAGAACGCGTCGTCGAAGTCCGTGATGTCCTCGGGCATCGGCGGGACCCTACCGTCGTAGGGCGTACGCTGCCCGCATGGCGCGGGAGGCGGAGATCGCGGTGTTCGTCGCGCGGCGCGACCGCTCGCAGATCCTCGTGCTCCACCGCGTGCCTGCGCTCGGCGGCTACTGGCACACGGTCGCAGGCGGCATCGAGCCGGGCGAGGAGCCGCCCGCGGCGGCGCTGCGCGAGCTCCAGGAGGAGACCGGGCTCGAGGGCGCCGAGCTCGGCGCGACGGTGTTCGACACCTACCCGCTCGACGAGGAGCCGCCCGAGACGCGGGCGCGCTACGCCGCCTGGCTGACGGAGATGCCGGTGCACAGCTACCTCGTCGACGCTCCCGACGACTGGGAGCCGCAGCTCGACGGCGAGCACGACGAGTACCGCTGGTGCCCGCCGGAGGTGGCCGCGGCGACGCTCCGCTGGCCGGAGGCGTCGGCTGCTCTGCGCGACCTGCTCGCGCCGTAGGCTCTAGGCGTGGCCGAGCTCGGTCTCTTCCCCCTCCCGCTCGTGCTCGTCCCGACCGAGCGCATCCCGCTGCACATCTTCGAGCCGCGGTATCGCGAGCTGATCGGCGAGTGCCTCGACACGGACGGCGAGTTCGGGCTCGTGCTCGCGACCGGCGACGGCGCCGTCCACGAGATCGGCACGCGCGCCCGGGTGGCGAGCGTGCTCGAGGAGCTGCCGGACGGCCGGATGAACATCGTCGTCGAGGGCGGCGACCGGTTCCGGCTGCTCGAGCTGACCCGCGGCCGGTCGTACCAGACGGGCGTCGTCGAGCCGGTCGAGGACGAGGACGAGCAGGTGCCGCCCGTCGCCGTCGAGCGCGCGCTCGAGGTCTTCCGGGAGCTCGCCGAGGCGGCCGAGAGCGAAGTCGACGTCCCCGACCCGGCGTCGCCCGACCTGGTCTGGGAGCTCGCGGCGCGCGTCGACTTCGGCCTGGAGCCGAAGCAGGAGATCCTCTCGTCCACCTCGCCGGTCACGCGGATGCGGCGCCTGATCGAGCTTCTCGAGGCGTCGCTCGAGGCGGTGCGCCTCGAGCACACGCTGCGCGACCGAGCCGGGCGCAACGGCAAGGTCTCGCCGCTCGACGGCGAGACCTAACCGGCCACGACGCCGCCGCCGCCGCGGCGCACGTCCCCGGCCGCGGCCAGCGCGCCGCCGGGCAGCACCTCGACGGCGTTCGTGCCGCCGAAGTACAGGTTGCGGCGGCGCCACCGGACCACCCGGCGGCCCATCGCCTCGAGGCGGTCGAGCTGCGCGCCGTCGAACCCGCCCTCGCAGTGCACGTACGGCGCCTCGACGTGCACGCGCGGCGCGTCGATCGCCGCCGCGACCCCGAGCCCGTGCGCGACCACGTTGACGATCACCTGCATGATCGCGCCCCGCAGGCGCACCGACCCCGCGCTGCCGACGACGAGCCGCGGCCCCTCCGGGCCGACCACGACCGTCGGCGCCATCATGCTCGTCAGCCTGCGGCCCGGTACGGCGGGGCCGCCCGCGGCGAGGTCGTACTCGCCGAGCATGTTGTTCAGGTGGACGCCGGTGCCCGGCACGATCACGCCGGAGCCGGAGCCGGTCGACGACGAGAGCGACGCCGCGTTGCCGTCGGCGTCGACCGCCGAGACGTGGGTCGTGCCGCCGGCCGGCGTGTGCTCGAGCACCGCGTCCTCGCCGCCCTCGATCCGCGCGACCGCCGCGGCGATCGACTCGTCCGACAGCAGCCGCTCCGGGAGGCCCCCCTCGTACAGCGCGGCGCCGAACGCGTCGTCGCGGGCACGTGTCTGCTCGGCCATGACGCGGGCGAGCACGTCGATCGCCTCCGCGCTCCCCTCGGCGCCCGCGCCGAGCCGTTCGAGGAGCGCGAGCCCGTACGCGATCAGCACGCCGCCCGACGAGGGCGGCGGGTTCGAGACGACCTCGTAGCCGAGGTACCGCTGCCGGACCGGCTCGCGCCAGATCACCTCGTAGCGGGCGAGGTCGTCGGCGGTGATCGTGCCTCCGCCCGCAGCGACCGTCTCCACGATCCGGCCGGCCAGCTCGCCCTCGTAGAAGGCCCGCGGGCCCTCCGCCGCCAGGAGCTCGAACGTCTCCGCGAGGTCGGGGAGCCGGAGGACGTCCCCCGGTTGGAGGCGCGATCCGTCGGAACGGCTGTAGAGACGGCGCCCCTCTGCCGAAAACCGCAGTATGAGATCGAGGATCGCGTGCAGATGGGCCTGCGGCCGGGAGAGCTCGACGCCGTCGCGTGCCAGCTCGATCGCGGGCGCGAGCAGCTCGGGCCACGGCAGGCGCCCGTACGCCCGGTGCACCGCGTCGAGGCCGGCGACCGTCCCGGGCACGGCGCACGAGGCCCCGCCGATGCGGAAGACCTGCGTGGTCTCGCTGTCGCCGCCGAAGCCGACGTCGATCGCGTGCATCTCGGCGCCCGGCTGCGCCGGCCGCCCGAGCCCCGGGGTGGAGACGAAGAAGTCGGCTACGCTGGCGGCCCCGCCTTCCGCGGGAACGACGAGGGCGAACCCGCCGGCGCCCGGCCCGGTCAGCGGGCTCTCGGCTACCCAGCCGGCGAACGCCGCCGCCACGCAGGCGTCGACCGCGTTCCCCCCGTCTCCCAGCACCCGCGCCCCCGCGGCGGCGGAGAGCGGATGGCCTGCCGCGATCGCACCCCTCATTCAGAGAATCTTCACCGTTTTCCCACTAACCAGACGCACGGTGCTGCGTCACTGGTGATGAACGCCCAGTCATGACCACCAGTCGCCGCACAACCCTCGCGGTCTCCGCCGCGGGCCTCCTCGCCCTCGCCTGCACCGTCGCGGTGCCCCAGCTCGCCCACCGGATCAGCCCGGCGTTCGACGTGATCGCCGGCGCGAGCCGCCCGTGGCTCTTCGCGACCGCGCTCGGGTTCCTCGCCGCGTTCGCGTGCACGGTCGGCGCGTGGCGGGCGGCGCTCGCCTCCGCCGGCGGCCACCTCTGCCCGAAGCAGGCGGCGGCGCGGCTCGCGATCGGGGCGATGGTCAACGCGTTCGCCCCCGCGAAGCTCGGCGACGCGGTGAAGATCGGGCTCTGCTCGCGCGCGCTCGACACGCCCGGGCGGATCTGGACGACGAGCGGCGCCTACGCCGCCCTCGCCGCGACGCGCGGCCTGACGCTCGCCGCGCTCGTCGTGCTCGCCTCGGTGACCGGCGCCCTGCCGCTCTGGCCCGTCTTCGTGCTGATCGGCGGCGCCGGAGCGGTCGCCGTCGCCGCCGCCCTCTCGACCCGGCTGCGCTCGCACAGGCGCATCGCGCAGGCGCTCACCGGCCTCGTCGCGCTCTACCGCTCGCCGAGAGCGCTCGCGGCCGTCGTGGCGTGGACGATCGGCATGCAGGTGGCCCGCGTCGCGGCGACCGCGGCCGCCGCCGCCGCGCTCGCGCTTCCGCACCCGCTGCTCGCCGCGCTCGTCATCCTCTCGGCGCTCGACCTCGCCGGCACCCTGCCGCTCACCCCGGGCGGCTTCGGCGTCGGCAGCGGCGCCGTCGCGCTCGCGCTCTCGAGCCGCGGCATCGGCATGGGCCAGGCGCTCGCCGTCGGGCTCGCCATCCAGGGCGTCGAGACGGTCGTCAGCGTCACCACCGGCACCGTCGGGCTCGCCTACCTCTTCCAGCCGACCCCGCGCGTGCGCCGCCTCGTCGCAGGCTTCGCGGTCGTCGGCGCCTCGGGCGCGCTCGCCGCGCTGCTCGGGCTGACGCTGCTCGACCTGTTCTAGACGGCGCTAGACGTTCCGCAGGAACGCCGGCGGCTCGAGCAGCTCGCCGCTGCCGCTGCCGCCCGACGACGCGGTCACGAACGTGCCGCCCGTGCGCCGGCCGACGTTGCGTCCGCCGATCCCCGTCGCGACCACGGTGATCCACATCTGGCCCTCGAGCCGGTCGTCGATCGTCGCGCCGAAGATGATGTTCGTGTCGTCGGTGGCCGCCTCGCGGATCACCTCGGCGGCCTCGTTGACCTCGTACAGCGTGAGATCGTCGCCGCCGGCGATCGAGAGCAGGATGCCGCGCGCGCCGGTGATCTCGGTGTCGATGAGCGGGCTGCGGAGCGCGCGCTCGGCGGCCTCCTTCGCCCGGTTCTCACCGGTGGCGTAGCCGATGCCCATGAGCGCCGAGCCGGAGTCGGCCATGATCGTGCGCACGTCGGCGAAGTCGAGGTTGATGACGCCGGGGTTCGTGATCAGGTCGCAGATGCCCTGGACGCCGTGGCGCAGGACGTCGTCGGCGATGCGGAAGGCGTCGAGCATCGAGGTCGACTTGTCGAGCACCTCGAGCAGGCGGTCGTTCGGCACGACGATGAGCGTGTCGCACGCCTCGCGGAGCGCCTGGAGCCCCTCGTCGGCCTGCTTCTTGCGCCGGCTGCCCTCGAACTTGAACGGCAGCGTGACGATCCCGACGGTGAGCGCGCCGAGCTCGCGGGCGACGCGCGCGACGACGGGCGCAGCGCCTGAGCCGGTGCCGCCTCCCTCGCCCGCGGTGACGAAGACCATGTCCGAGCCGCGCAGCGCGCGCTTGATCGCGTCGTAGCCCTCTTCGGCGGCGCGGCGGCCGATCTCGGGGTCGGCGCCCGAGCCGAGGCCCTCCGTGAGCTCGCTGCCGATGTGGATCTTCGTCGGCGCGTCCGCCATCTGGAGCTGCTGGATGTCGGTGTTGACCGCGATGAAGTCGACCTGCGTGATGCCGGAGTCGATCATCCGGTCGACCGCGTTCAGGCCGGCGCCGCCGACGCCGACGACGCGGATGACCGCCAGGTACGACGCGGAGTCGCGGCCGCGCTCGAGCCGGGCCGGCGTGTCCGGCAGCGGGTCGAGCCAGCGCGCGAGCGGCCGCCGCTCCTCGACGGGCTCGGGAGCCGGCACGTGCGTCGGCACGGGCGCGGGTGTGGGCTCCGGGTCGGGAGCCGGCGCGACCGCGCGGATCGGTGTGGGCTCGGGCAGCGCGGCGACGGGCTCGGGCGCAGGAGCGGGAGCCGGCTCCTCGACCGGCAGCTCCTGCTGCTCCTCGTGCCGCTGCTGGCGCTGGGCGGCTTCCGTCGCGCGGAAGAGCTCAGCGAGCGGGCCTTCACGCATGCTGGCGCGATTTCTCGCCATCGAGCACCTCCCTCGCGAGATCGCGGTACATCTCGGCCGCTTCGCCCGTCGGTTCGTAGTTCAACACGGATACACCCTTCACCGGAGCCTCCGCGAACCGGACGGTCTTCCGGATCCGGGTGTTGTAGACCAGGTCGCCGAAGTTCTCGCGCAGGATCTCGTCCGCCTCGCGGGAGTGCGTGAGGCGGCGGTCGTACATGGTCGGCACGATCCCGACGATCTCGACGCGCGGGTTGAGGTTCTCCCGCACCATCGCGAGCGTGTTCTCGAGCTGCACGAGGCCGCGCAGCGAGAGGTACTCGGTCTGCACCGGGACGATCACGCCCGTGGCCGCGACGAAGGCGTTGATCGTCAGCAGGCCGAGCGACGGCGGCGTGTCGATGAAGATGAAGTCGTAGCGATCCTTGATGGGGGCGAGCGCCTTCTCCAGGGCCCGCTCGCGCCCGATCTGGCTGGAGAGCGCCATGTCGGCGCCGGCGAGGTCGATCGAGGAGACGGCCACGTCCACCTCGCGCGTCACGATCACCTGGTCGAGCGGCATGCGGTGGACGAGCACGTCGAACATCGACTGCTCGATCGTGTCCGGGTTCAGCCCCTGCGACATCGTCAGGTTCCCCTGCGGGTCGAGATCGATGAGCAGGACGCGGTAGCCCTGCTCCGCGAACGCGACGCCGAGGTTCAGCGTCGTCGTCGTCTTCGCAACGCCGCCCTTCTGGTTCGCGAGCACGATCACCTGAGCTTCGCCAGGCGTGAGCGCGCTCGCAGGGCGAACGTTGGGACGCGGGAGAAGGCGCGCGAGACCCATGTGAACCGCCATTTCGGGTCGGCTTACCGCATTCCTTCCGCCTCCTCGCGAAGTTTCTGCGCCGCCGCCTGCGCCCGGGCGTCGCCCTCCGCCCTCGCCCAGGCCTCCGCTTCGGGGACGAGCCGCCGCAGCTCGTCGAGGAGCGTCGCCGCCGGAGCCGTCGCCCGCAGCCGCTCGATCCGCGCCAGACGGTCCAGCACACGCTCCGTGTCGTCCATGCAGACAACGTACCGCGACGCGGGTCACGAGACTGTGCCGACTTCGTGACTTCTCAGGCGACGCGCAGGACCGACTGCGGCCGCGGCCGCAGGCCGAGCAGCGTGTCGTCGAGCGCCTCGACGAGCGCGCGGCGGTCGCCGTGCTTCAGCGTCTCGACGAGCGACCGGCGGACGACGTCGCGCGCGTCGCGGCCGAGCCGCTCCGCCCGGAGGCCGTCGACGAGGTCGCGCCGCTCCTGCGTCTTGTCGGCGAGCAGCACCGCGGCGCGCATGCCGGCCGCCCACACCCCGCCGTCGCCGCCGAACAGGCACTCGATCGCCTCGCGCACCTGCGCCGAGCGGAACGGCTCCTCGGAGAAGAGCGACAGCTCCCACCGGTCGAGCGCCTCCCCCAGCTCACGGTCGCCGTCGGCGAGCGTCAGCCGCGCGCGCAGGTCGGCGGCGAGGCCGGCGCGGATCTTGTCGAGCCGCGTCCCCTCGCCCCGCGGCTGCGTGGCCGCGATCGGGAGGAGGGGCGAGATGCGAAGCGGGCGGAAGTCGAGCCGCTCGAACACGACCGGGCCGGCCGCAATCGCGCCGGCGGTGGCGAGCCGGAGCGCGGTGATCGCGTCGGCGAGCTCGGCCGCGGCGTCCGGGGGCTCGGACTCCTCGGGCTCCAGCTCGCGCTTCAGCTCGAGCACGAGCAGGCGGTCGATGTCGCGGCCGAACTCCGGCGGCATCAGGCCGCGCGCCTCCGGCCACAGGTGCGAGATCTCGCCGCTCACGACCGGCCGGAGCAGGATGCCGCCGCCCAGGTCGACGTCGGCGCCCGCGGAGAGGCCGATCACCGGCGCCAGCGCGACGTACGTGCGCGCGGTGCCGAAGAGCGTCTGCTCGAGGTCGGCGTAGGCCGCGTCGAACGCCTCGTCCTCCCAGTCGAACCCGCCGCAGCGCTCCGCGGTCCAGGTCAGCATCGGGACGAGGATCGACCGGAACAGCGCCTCCTCCCCCGAGTCGCCCATCCGGGAGTGGGATCGCGCGAAGATCGCGGCGGCCGGCTCGCGCTTCAGGTCGTCGATCGCGTTCCGCGTGTCCGGGAGGCGCCGCAGCGTCGGCGCCTGCTCCTCGACGAAGCCGCGCACGAGCGGCCGGTACTCGTAGAGCGACGGCCCCTCGCGGGTCGCGTGCTCCTCGAACGCGAACGGGATCTGCGCGCCGCGCTCTGCGGCGAACGCCGCGAGGCAGAAGGAGCGCAACGACTCGTAGAGATGCGGAGCCCGCAGCACGCGCACATCTACGCGCCGCGCGAGTCCTTCCCTTCCTGGCAAGCCGGGCACCAGTACGCGGTGCGGTTGTCGTCGCCCTGCCCCCACGCACGGATCGGCGTCCGGCAGCGCGGGCACGGCCGGCCCGCACGGCCGTAGACGCGTCTCGGCGCTTCGCGCCCGCGGTCGACCGAGGCGCGCATCAGCTCCGCCGCCGTCTCGAGCGCGCGGCGGCGCTCCTCGTCAGGGACGTCGCGCAGCCGCCGCCACGGCGAGAGCCGTGCCGCCCAGAGCGCCTCCGCCAGCCACATGTTCCCGATGCCCGCGACGAGCGACTGGTCGAGCAGCGTCTCGCCGAGCCACCGTCCCTGGTCGGCGGCCCGCAGGCGCGCGAGCATGTCGTCGATCCGCGGCGGGCGCTCGAGGATGTCCGGGCCGAGCCGCTCGACCGCCCGCGCGTGCAGCTCGAGCACCGGCCCGTTCCAGAGCACTCCCTCGAACCGGTCGCCGCGGAGGACGAGCCACGGCTGCCCCGCGCGCCGCTCGCCGCGCGGCCGCAGCGACCAGCGCCCCGACATGCGCAGGTGCGACCGCACCACGACACCGCCCTCGAAGCGCAGCAGCAGGTTCTTGCCGATCGCCTCGACCGACTCGAGCACGAGCCCGTCGACCCGCTCGGCGACGCGCTCGGCCTGCGCGCGCGGGTGCGGCGACTCGGCGGCGATCCGCTGGCCGACCAGCGCCTGCAGACGGCGCGCGGCGCGGTGGAGCGTGTCGCCTTCCGGCACGTTTCCAACGCTAGCCGGTTGGGGCAAGATCCCTCCCTGAGGCCTCGACATGAGCCCGACCCTCAACATTGCGGCACTCACCCGCCGCACGGGCGTGCCGCCCGACACGATCCGCAAGTGGGAGCAACGCTACGGCGTGCTGCGGCCGCAGCGGACCTCCGGCGGGCAGCGCCGCTACACCGAAAGCGACATCGCGCGCATCGAGTGGCTGAAGGCGCGGCTCGAGGAGGGCTACCGCATCGGCGAGGCGGCCGCGCTGCTCGGCGACACCTCGGTGGTCGCCGCGTCCGCCGACGAGCTGCGAACGGCGTTCGTCGACGCGGCGGCAGACGCCGACGTGTCGACGCTCGACGCGGTCGTCCACCAGACGCTGCTGGTCGAGCCGATCGAGGCGGCGTTCGGCGACGTACTCGCGCCCGCCCTCGTCGAGATCGGCGAGCGCTGGGCGCGGGGCGCGCTGACGGTCGCGCAGGAGCACCTGGCGAGCTCCATGGTGCGCTCCGCGCTCCAGCGGCTCCTCGCTGACCGCCGCGGCGCAGTCCGCGGCACCGCCGTGCTCGCGTGCGCGCCGGGCGAGCAGCACGAGATCGGCCTGATGATGTTCGCCGTGCTGCTTCGCGCCGACGGCTGGGAGGTCGCGTACCTCGGCCCGGAGGCGCCGGTCGACGACACGCTCGCGCTCGCGAACGCGATCGGGGCAGCCGCGGTCTGCTTCAGCGCCGGCATGGCGACCGTCGAGGACCTCCGGCGCGAGCTCGCACGACGCACGATCCCGGACGACCTGCACGTCGTCGTCGGCGGCCGCGGCACCGAGCACGCGGACGCCCGCGCCGCCGTCGACGAGCTGCACGCGCTGCACGCGTGAGCCGCCTGCGCGCGGCAGCGGCCGGTGCGACGGCGGCGCTCGCCTGGGCGGCGCTCGAGCCGCTCGACCGGCGACTGCTCCGGCACGACTACTCCGACGTCGCGGTGCTCGGGAAGACGGTCACGCGCGGCAGGGCCTGGCCGCTTGCCGGGCTCGCGCTGCATGCGGCGAACGGCGCCGTGTTCGGCCTCGCGGTGCACCGGCTGCAGCGGCGCGCGCTGCCGCTCGCTGCGGTGGAGCACCTGGCGCTCTTCCCGCTCGGCTACGCGGTCGACCGCTTCCACCCCGCGCGCGGCGAGCCGGGGCTCGCACCGCTCTTCAGCCTGCCCGCGTTCGCGCAGGCGACCTGGCGGCACCTGTTCTTCGGCGCGCTGCTCGACCGGCTGCTCGACGACGATGCCTGATGGAATGCTGCAGGGCATGCGCAGGAACATCGTGCTGGGCGCCGCGCTCGTCCTGACGCTCGCGGGCTCCGCTTCGCCGGCGGCCGCTTCGACCCGGCCGCGCGACCAGCAGCTCGCGGCGCGCATCGCGCCGACCGCCGCCGACCTGGGCGCCGGCTACCGGCGGGAGTCTCCGGCGCAGGTCCACGCGAAGGGGCTCGCGTGCCCGGCCGGCAGCACGGGCTGCGCCTGGCGCTTCTTCGCGCTCCCGAGCGACCCGCCCGGCATCGCGGGCGCCGTGGCGGCGGCGGACGTCTTCGCGACCGCCGCCGCGGCACGCTCGGCCTACGAGACCGCGCTGCAGAACCTCCGGCGGACGCGTCACGCCGGGGCGGCAGGCGCTCGCGAGACCATCTCGCTGCGCTCGGAGGCGCATCGATCGGCCGGCGGGGTGCCTGCGACCTTGCTCGTCTTCCGGGTCACGGCGACCGGCGGGGCGCCGTTCGACGAGTCGTACCGGGTGATCGTCCTGCTCGACGGGCGCGCGGAGGTGTCGGTCAGCTTCAAGCTCGGCCGCACCGTCGCGTTCGCAGCGACGGCGCGCCGCCTGGCCGCCCGCCTGCGACCTGTGGGCAAGCCGTGATCCCCGAGGTCGTGCTTGCACCGCTCGCCGGCGGCCCGTCCACACCGGAGCTCGCCGCCGCGGCAGCCGACGCCGGCGCCCTCGGCTTCGTCGCCGGCGGGTATCTCACTCCCGACGAGTTCGCCCGGCGGCTCGCGCAGGCGCGCGCACTCACCGACGGGCCGCTCGGCGCGAACCTGTTCGTGCTCACCGAGGCGCCGGTCGACGAGGCGGCGGTCGCCGCGTACGCAGCGGAGCTCGCAGGCGAGGGCGAGCTCGGCGAGCCGCGCTTCGACGACGATTGGCTCGACGAGAAGATCGAGGTCGCGCTCGCCGCCGACGTGCAGGCGATCTCGACCACCTTCGGGCCACCGCCGCGGAAGCTCCTCGAGAACGGCCGCGTGCCCGTGTGGGCCACGATCTCGTCGGCGGCGGACGCGCGGGTCGAAGCCGACGTGCTGGTCGTACAGGGCATCGAAGCGGGCGGCCACCGAGGCGCGTTCGACGACGCGGACGAGAGCGACCTGCCGCTCGTCGCGCTCCTGGCGCGGGTGCGCGAGGTCACCGACCGGCCGCTCGTCGCAGCCGGCGGGATCGGGAATCGCGCGGCCGCCGAAGCCGCGCTCGCGGCCGGCGCCGCGGCGGTGCAGGCGGGCACCGCGTTCCTGCTCTGCCCCGAGGCCGGCACCCATCCGGTGCACCGGGAAGCCCTCCAGCGCGGCGGCGAGACGGCGATGACCCGCGCCTTCACCGGTCGTCGCGCGCGCGGGATCGTGAACGGCTTCATGCAGCGCCACCCCGACGCGCCGTCCGCCTACCCGCACATCCACCACCTGACGGCACCGCTGCGTGCGGCCGCCCGGGCCGCCGGCGACGCCGACCGCGTCAACCTCTGGGCGGGTGCGTCGTTCCAGTCGACGCGCGCGGTGCCCGCCGCCGAAGTGGTCGCGCAGCTACGCGGGTAGCCGGTCCGGCAGCCGTCAGGCGCGGAGCACGGCGCGCCGCGGGCCGGCGAGGAAGCCGGCCTCGACGAGGAGCGGCATCGCGTCCGTCTCGACGACCGGCTCGCCGTCGAAGCGCTCCACCGCGAGCCGCTTCAGCGCACCGGTACGCACGTGCGCGACGAGGGCGTCGATCGCCGGGCGCAGCCACGACTCGTCGGGGTCGCGGAGGGGCGTCAGCGAGCGGCCGCCGCGCTCGACGTAGAGCACCGGCGCGCCGCCGAGCAGCACGACGAACGCGCCCGCGACGCGGGCGGCGCGCGCGCCGGCGCGCCTCGGCCACGGGAGCGCTGCGCCGTAGGGCTGGGCGGGATCGGCGGCGGCGAGCACGAGCACGTCCGGCTCCTCCGGCGCGTCGCGCAGCTCGCGCAGGCGCTCGACGCCGCCGCCGAGGGCGAACTGCGCGCCGCCGAGCCCCTCGACGAAGTAGCCGCGGCGGCAGAGGCCGAGCGTCTCGAGCGCGCGCAGCTCGGTGTAGACGGCGCCGTAGCCGCCCGGGATCCCCTCGGCGCGCACGCCGTCGCGGGTGACGATCCCCTGCCGCTCGAGCAGGAGCTCGGCGAGCGCGCGCCGGTCGGGCGTGCCGGCGAAGAGGCGGTGCGTGCGCGACCAGCGCCCGGCCGTGGCCGTGGGGCCGGAGACGCGGCGGCGGGAGAAGCGGCGCGGACGCCGCTCGGCCTTCGGGACGCCGAAGCGGCGCGCGGCGCGAAGCGGCGTCCAGGCGTCGTTCGTCACCTCGCCCGCCCAGACGAGGTCCCAGAGCGCCGGCAGGGCGGCCGCCTCCTCGAGCCCGGTCTCGGCCAGCAGCTCGTCGAAGAAGAGCGCGCCGCGGAGCGCCTCCCGGATCGTGTCGTGCTCCGGCCCCTCGGGCGCGGGAGCCGCCTGAACCTGGCCGAGCGCCGCAGCGTCCTCGCGGAAGTACAGCGCCACGCGATCCTGGCCCGCGCCCACCCAGACGACCTCGCCGGTCGCCGTGAGCGCGTCGAGGTGCTCGGGCCGGTAGCCGGGGACGCGGCGCGGCAGCACGTCGCTCTCCCAGAGCGCGACGGGGAGCGGGAGCGCCTGCAGCGGGACGAGCGCTTCGCGCAGCGAGGCGCGCCGGTCGACGCCGTGCCAGCCGGGCAGGAAGCGTGCGAACGCCGGCTGCTCGACCGCCTCCACCTCGCGGCGGAGCGCCGCGAGCGACGCGCGACGGAGGCGCCGCAGCACGTCCGGGTCGCACCACTCGCGCTCGACGCCGCCCGGCCGCAGCTCGCCGCGCACGAGGAGCTCCTCGCGCTCGAGGCCGGCGAGCACCGGCGAGACGTCACGGCCGAAGCGCTCGTTCGCCTCGTCGGTGGTGAAGGGGCCGCGGCCCTTCGCGAAGCGGAGGACGAGCTGGCGCAGCGAGTCGGGGCCGCCCTCGAGGAAGACGTCGGGCAGCCCGGACGGCGGCATCGCACCGAGCGCGTCGCGGTAGCGGCCGGCGTCCTCGGCCGCGATCAGCCGCTCCTCGCCCGCGATGCGGACGAGCACCGCGCGCCGTTCGGTGAGCAGCGGCTCGGCGAGCCCCCGGTCGTACTCGCCGCTGCGCAGGTCGCCGCGGAGACGGAGCTTGTCGTGCAGCTGGTCGGGGGTCTTCGGGTCGCCGCGCAGCTGCCGCTCGACCTCTTCGACGGCGTCGCGGTCGAGCAGGTCGCGCAGCTCCTCCTGCCCGAGCAGCTCGCGCAGGAGGTCGCGGTCGAGGGAGAGCGCCTGCGCCCGCCGTTCGGCCGGGGGCGTGTCGTCCTCGTACATGTAGGTGGCGATGTAGTCGAAGAGCAGCGACGCCGAGTACGGCGAGGCGCTGCCCGTCTCCACCTCGACGAGGTCGAGCTCGCGGGTCTTCAGGCCCTGCAGGAGCCCGCGCAGGGCGGGCAGGTCAAAGACGTCTTGCAGACACTCGCGGTACGTCTCGAGGATCACCGGGAACGAGCCGTACTTGCGCGCCACCTGCAGCAGCGACTGCGCCTTCAGGCGCTGCTGCCAGAGCGGCGTCCGCTCGCCGGGCCGGCGGCGCGGGATCAGCAGCGCGCGGCCCGCGGTCTCGCGGAACCGCGCGCCGAAGAGCGCGGTGTCGCCGACCTCCGAGACGACGAGGTCCTCGACCTCGCCGGGGTCGATCATCAGGTCCTCGGTCGGGGGCGGCACGTCGGACTCGGGGAAGTGCAGCGCGATCCCGTCGTCCGACCAGATCGACTGCGCGTCGATGCCGTGCGCCTCGCGCAGGCGCGCGGCGATCGCCATCGCCCACGGTGCGTGCACGCGGCCGCCGAACGGCGAGAGGATGCAGACGCGCCAGTCGCCGATCTCGTCGCGGAAGCGCTCGACGACGATCGTGCGGTCGGACGGAACGGCGCCCGTCGCGTCCTGCTGCTCGCGCAGGAAGGTGAGCAGGTTGCGGGCGGCCCGCTCCTCGAGGTGGAACTCGCCGGCAAGGCGGGCGACCGCCTTCTCCTCCTTCAGCGCCGAGAGCTCGCGCGAGGCCGCGCCGATCTTCTGGCCGAGCTCGTACGGGCGGCCGACGCCCTCGCCCTTCCAGAACGGGACCGCGCCGGGCAGCCCGGGCGCCGGCGAGACGAGGACGCGGTCGCGGGTGATCTCCTCGATGCGCCACGTCGAGGCGCCGAGCAGGAACGTCTGGCCGGCGCGCGCCTCGTAGACCATCTCCTCGTCGAGCTCGCCGACCCGCCCCCCGCCGTCGACGAGGAACACGCCGAAGAGCCCGCGGTCGGGGATCGTGCCCGCATTCGTCACCGCGAGGCGCCGCGCGCCGTCGCGGGCGCGGATCGTGCCGCCGGTGCGGTCCCAGACGATCCGCGGGCGCAGCTCGGCGAACTCGTCGGACGGATAGCGGCCCGCGAGCATGTCGAGGACGTTCTCGAGCTGCTGCCGCGACAGGTCCTTGAAGGGGTGCGCTCGCGTGACGAGCGCGTGCAGGTCGTCCACGCGGATCTCCTCGTCCGCGGCGATCGCCACCACCTGCTGGGCGAGCACGTCGAGCGGGTTGCGAGGAATCCTGGTCTCCTCGATCTCGCCCTGGCGCATCGCGCGCGCGACGACGGCGCTCTCGAGCAGGTCGGCGCGGAACTTGGGGAAGATGCGCCCCTTGGAGGTCGCGCCGAGCTCGTGGCCGGCGCGGCCGATCCGCTGCAGGCCTCGCGCCACCGACTTCGGCGACTCGACCTGGATGACCAGGTCGACCGCTCCCATGTCGATGCCGAGCTCGAGGCTCGAGGTGGCGACGAGGCACGGGATGCGCCCCGCCTTCAGGTCCTCCTCGACGAGCACGCGCTGCTCCCGGGCGAGGGAGCCGTGGTGGGCGCGCGCGATCTCGACGGGCGGCCCTTCCTCATGCTCGTTCGCGAGCTCGTTCAGGCGCAGGGCGAGCCGCTCGGCGAGGCGGCGGTTGTTGACGAAGACGATCGTCGAGCGGTGCGCGCGGACGAGCCGGAGGACCTCCGGGTAGATCGAGGGCCAGATCGACTGCGCGCCGTGCTCGGTGCCGGGATCCATCTCGACGCCGTCCGACAGCACGGGCTGCGACAGCGACGCGGTCGAGCCGAGCTCGCGCATGTCCTCGACCGGCACCACGACCTCCAGGTCGAGCTCCTTGCGCGTGCCGGCGTCGACGATCGTGATCGGGCGCCCGCCGGAGACGAAGCGGCCGATCTCCTCGATGGGGCGCTGGGTCGCCGAGAGGCCGATGCGCTGCACCTCCTGCTCGGCGAGCGCCGCGAGGCGCTCGACGCTGATCGCCATGTGCGCGCCGCGCTTCGTGCCGGCGACCGCGTGCACCTCGTCGAGGATCAGCGTGTCGACCGACCGGAGCACCTCGCGCGCCTGGGAGGTGAGCATCAGGTACAGCGACTCCGGCGTCGTGATCAGGATGTCCGGCGGCTCCTTCAGCAGCTCGCGCCGCTCCCTGGCCGGCGTGTCGCCCGTGCGGACGGCGACGCGCACCGACGAGTCGAGCCCGGCGAGCGGGCCGCGCAGGTTGCGCTCGATGTCGTAGTTGAGCGCCTTCAGCGGCGAGACGTAGAGCACGCGCAGCCCCTGGCCCGGCGCCTCGTTGAGGCGGTCGAGGGCGTAGAGGAACGCGGTGAGCGTCTTGCCGGAGCCCGTCGGCGCCTGGATGAGCACGTGCGCGCCGGTGGCGATCGCCGGCCAGCCGCGCTCCTGCGGCGGGGTCGGGGCGTCGAAGGCGCGCTCGAACCACGCTCGCGTAGCCGGTGAGAAGACGCTGAGCGGGTCCATCCCGCCAGGGTACGTCAGACCAGGTAGTAGACGAGGAACGCGGCCACGAGGATCACGACGACCAGCGCGCCGACCGCGATCGTCACCCCCGAGAGCGCGATCCACGGCGTCCGCTCGCTGCGGCCGCGCTGTGCCTCCTCGACGAGGTCCTTCGGCGTCTCGGTCATGCGGGGCACCTACCCCGCCGCGCCGCCGGCTAACCGCCGGGTCGCACGAGCCCGGTCTCGTACGCGAGCACGACGGCCTGCACGCGGTCGCGGAGGTCGAGCTTCATCAGGATCCGCGTGACGTGCGTCTTCACGGTCGCCTCGCCGACGACGAGGTGCGCCGCGATCTCGCCGTTCGAGAGGCCGCGCGCGATCAGGCGCAACACCTCCAGCTCGCGCGGGGTCAGCTCGTCGAGACCCGCGGGCCGCTCCGCCGGCAGGGGCCGCGCCGCGAACTCGGCGACGAGGCGCTTCGTCACCGAGGGGCTGATCAGCGCGTCGCCCGCGGCGACCGTCCGCACGGCCTCGACGAGCTGCGCCGCCCGGACGTCCTTGAGCAGGAAGCCCGAGGCGCCCGCGCGGAGCGCCCCGTAGACGTGCTCGTCGAGGTCGAACGTCGTCATCACGAGCACGCGCGGTCGGGCGTCCTCCCCGACCGCCGCGCGGATGCGACGGGTCGCCTCGATCCCGTCGAGCACCGGCATGCGCACGTCCATCAACACGACGTCGGGCCGGAGCGCCGCGGCGAGGTCAACCGCCTCCGCGCCGTCTGCGGCCTCGCCGACCACCTCGAGCCCGGGCTCCGACTGGAGCACGACCCGGAAGCCCGTGCGCACGAGCTCCTGGTCGTCGGCGACGAGGATCGCGGTCATGCCTCGAGCGGGAGCCTCGCCTCGAGGACCCAGCCGCCGCCCGGAGCGCGGCGACCGCTCTCGAGCGAGCCGCCGTACAGCTCGATCCGCTCGCGGATGCCGATCAGGCCATGTCCCCCCGGGCCCGCGGACGCGGAGGCCCCGCCCCCGTCGTCGGCGACCTCCACCCGCACGCCGTCGGGCGCGTGGCGGATCGTGACGCGCGCGGTCGCCGCGCCGGAGTGCTTGAGCGCGTTCGTCAGCCCCTCCTGCACGACGCGGTACACGGTCAGCTCGACGCCGGGCGCGAGCCTCGACGGCTCGCCGACCACCTCGACCGCGACGTCGAGCCCGGCCTCCCGCACCTGCTCGACGAGGCGGCCGAGATCGGCGATGCCGGGACTGGGCTCGAGCGTTGCGCCGTCGACCGAGCGGAGCAGCCCGAGCAGCCGCCGCATCTCGGACAGGGCGCCGCGCGCGCTCTCCTCGATCGCCCCGAGCGACGCGCGCGCGCCGTCGTCGTCGACGCCGACGAGTCGCTGCCCCGCCTGGGCCTGGACGACGACCACGCTGACCGCGTGCGCGACGATGTCGTGGAGCTCGCGGGCGATCCGCGCGCGCTCCTCCGCGACCGCCGCGCGCGCCCGCTCGTCCCGTGCCGCCTGCAGCTGCAGCGTCTCGAGCTCGAGGCTCGAGATCCGGCGCTGGCGCCCCCGCACGGCGAGCCCGAACAGCCAGGCGAGGACGGCGAACCCGAACGCCCAGACGACGTCGCCGACGCCGTGGACGTGCGGGTCGCGCAGCTCGTGGATGCCGATCGCGGCAAGCGCCGGGCCGAGCACGAGGAACCGCGGCACGCCGTTCGCCGCAGCCGAGTAGACCGCGATCAGCGCGACGAGGAAGAAGCTCGTCGCCTCGGCCGCGCCGAGCGCGAGCGAGCAGACGGCGATCGCTGCGACGACGATCGCGTAGGCGGCGAGCGGCGCCCGCCGGCGCAACGCGAGCGGCAGGGTGAAGAGCGGGATGACGAGCAGCGCGTTCAGCAGCCGGGAGCCGGGGAACACCGGCCCCCCGTCATAGGTCGCGCCGCTCCAGAGCTCGACCTGGGCGAGTGCGAGGAGCGCCGCCGCGAGCGCGGCGTCGGCCCAGGCGGATGCTGCGAGGCGCTTGACCCGGATCGGCATGGGCGCCGAACGTATCGCCGTCACCCCGCGGGCGCATCCGTCCCGGGTCTGATCCGCAGATCAATCGCAGGTCGGACGCAGGATCGGAACCGGCGGCGACGACAGCCGGAGCGGCGGCTCCTACGGTCGAACGGTCATCGAACGAAGGAGCGTCATGAGCACCATTCGCCGTTTCGCAGGCCCGCTCGCGGCCGTCGCCGCCGCCGGGTACTGCATCGAGGGAGCCGTCGTCGTGCGGGCGCCGCAGCCCGAGCACGGGTGGCACGCGTCCGGCTACGTCGTCGAGGTCGCGTTCGCGCTCGCGCTCGCCGCCTCCATCCCGCTCGCCGCGCTGCTGCGCGCCCGCCTCGCCGGAGCCGGGTTCGCGGCCATGCTCGTGAGCGCGCTCGCGAGCATCGTCGCCGGCGGCGACGCGCTCGGCCCGCTGTTCCTGGCCGGCGTGCTCGCGTCGATCGCCGGGCTCGCCCTGCTCGCCGTCTCGGCCGTCCGGCACCGCGCCGAGAGCCGCTGGCTCGGGCCGGTGCTCGTCGCCGGCTTCGTCGTCTCGATCGCGCTCGGCGACCACGGCGGCGGCATCGTGCTCGGCGCCGTGTGGGCCGCGGCGATCCCGGCGTTCCGTGACCCCGAGCCGGCCGCGGCGTTCACGCTCGCCGGGTGACCGGCGCGCTGCGCCCTGACGCGCCCCCGGCCCTGAGCGATATCGTCGGCACGTGATGCCCGACGCGCTCTGGTTCACCGACGACCCGAAGGCGTGCAAGCTGCTCGCCGCGGACCCGTTCGCGCTGCTCGTCGGCTTCGCGATCGACCAGCAGGTGACCGTGCAGAAGGCGTTCGCCGGACCGTTCGTCCTGAAGCAGCGCGCCGGGACGCTCGACCCGAAGAAGCTCGCGCAGATGGACCTCGCCGAGGCGTTCGCGGCCACTCCCGCGATCCATCGCTTCCCCGGCGCCATGGCTCAGCGGGTGCAGGCGCTCGCCGCGGTCGTGGCCGACGAATACGGCGGCGACGCCTCACGCCTCTGGCAGGACGCGGCGGACTCGGCCGACCTGAAGAAGCGCATCTCGGCGCTCCCGGGGTTCGGCGAGATGAAGGTCAAGTCGCTCGGCGCGGTGCTGGCGAAGCAGTTCGGCGTAAAGGCCGCGGAGGGGCTCGTGCCGTCGCACCCGACGCTCGGCGACGTCACGTCGCCCGACGAGCTCGAGCGGTATCAGAGCTGGAAGCGCGCGTACAAGAAGGCCTCCAAGGGCACCTGAGCGTTCGGCGAGGCCGCCGGAAATTCGTAGGATCGTAGGGTGCCGGAACCGCCCGAGTCCCTCTACGAGCGCGCCCGACGGGAAGGGCCGCGCACGCCGCGGGTCGAGGTGCAGCGCGCCGTTTACCCGACCGGCAATCCCGGGAACGTCCAGGTGTGCCGCCGCGGCGACAGGAGCGGGCACTTCCACAGCGCGGCGAGCCGGGACGAGATCGCCGCCCCTCCCCTACCCCACGACCTCTGGCAAGCGAACGTCGACGCCGTCGCCGCCGCTCTCGCCGCCTGAAACGGAGGCCACGATGATGCACCGGTTCGAGAACCACGACCTCGTGACCGAGCGCCGATCGCAGATGATCGACGTGACCGAAGACGTGCTGGGCGTCGTCGAGCGGTCGGGCATCTCGAACGGCATCGCGGTCGTCTACTCGCCGCACACGACCTGCGCGGTCCTCGTGAACGAGCCCGAGGACGGCTTCCACTGCGACTTCGAGGCGCTCCTCGACCGGCTGATCCCGGCGGACGGCACCTACTACCGCCACGACGACCTCGACGTGCGCACGCAGGGGATCGAGGAGGACACGGCCGACTTCCCGAACGGCCACTCGCACTGCCGCTCGACGATCCTGTCGACGTCGCAGTCGATCCCGGTCGTCGACGGCAAGCTGATGCTCGGGCGGTGGCAGCGCGTCTTCTTCTGCGAGCTCGACCGCTCGCGGCCGCGCAAGATCTACTTCCAGGTGATCGGGGAGTGACGGCGGCGACGACACGCCTGCCCGCCCAGGAGGCCGTCCGAAGCCGCGCCGCGTCGGAGAACTTCAGCGTCGCGTCGCTGCTCCTCGGCGCCCGCACCCGCGAGCACCTGCTCGCGGTGTACGACTTCGCGCGCTACGTCGACGAGCTCGGCGACTCGCTCGAGGGCGACCGCCTCGCCGCGCTCGACGACGCCGCGCAGCAGGTCGACCTCGCCTTCGCGGGCCGCGCGACCGCGCCCGTGTTCCGGCAGCTCAGCCACACCATCCACGCCTGCGCGCTCTCGCGGGGCCCGTTCCTGCGCCTCATCGAGGCGAACCGCCGCGACCAGCTGCACCACGACTACGGCACGTGGGACGAGCTCCTCGCCTACTGCGAGCTCTCGGCGAACCCGGTCGGCGAGCTCGTGCTCGAGGTGTTCGGCGCGAAGACGAGCGAGCGCCTCGCGCTCTCCGACGACGTGTGCACCGCCCTGCAGGTGATCGAGCACCTGCAGGACGTCGGCGAGGACGCGGGCCGCGGCCGCATCTACCTGCCGCGCGAGCACCGCTCCGAGCTCGGGGTCACCCCGGACGACCTCGCCGCACCTACCGCGGGCGAGCCGCTTCGCCGCCTGGTGGCGCAGGAGGCCGAGCGCGCCCGCGCGCTGCTCGACTCGGGCACGCAGCTCGTCCGGTCGCTGCACGGCCGCGCCAGGCTCGCCGTCGCGGGCTATGTCGGCGGCGGCCGCGCCCAGCTCGTCGCGCTCGAGCGCGCCGGCTACGACGTCCTCTCCTCGACACCCAGGGCGTCGAAGGGCCTCCGTGTCCGCACCACCCTGGCGCTCCTCCGGGAGGCGCGGTGACGGTCACCCTCGAGCAGGCCTACGCCGAGACCCGCCGCATCGCGCGCGCCTCGGGATCGACCTTCTACACCGGCATGCGCATCCTCCCCGGCGCGCGGCGCGAGGCCCTGTTCGCCGTGTACGCGCTCGCGCGCCGGATCGACGACGTCGCCGACAGCGACGAGCCGGACGAGCGCAAGCTCGAGCAGCTCGGCGCGCTGCGCCGCGAGCTCGCCGTGATCGAGGACTCACAGGATCCCGTCCTCGTCGCCGTCTGCGACGCGGCGAGCCGGTTCCCGATCCCGCTCTCTGCCTTCGACGACCTGCTGGACGGCGCGGAAGCCGACGCGCGCGGCACGGAGTACGCGACGTTCGCCGACCTCGAGCGGTATTGCCGCTGCGTCGCGGGCTCGATCGGGCGCCTCTCGCTCGGCGTCTTCGAGTCGTCCGACCGCGCCGCGGCGGAGCCGCTCGCAGACGACCTGGGCGTCGCGCTGCAGCTCACCAACGTTCTGCGCGACGTCACCGAGGACCTCCGGAACGGGCGGTGCTACCTGCCGCGCGAGGACCTCGAGCGCTTCGGCTGCCGCGTCGAGGGCGCGACGATCGCCGGCGACGCCGAGCTGCTGCTCGCCTTCGCCGCCCAGCGTGCGCTCGCGTGGCTCGAGCACGGCTACGCGCTGATCCCGCTCCTCGACCGCCGCAGCGCGCGGGCCGTGCTCGCGATGACGGCCGCCTACGGCCGGCTGCTCGAGCGGATCGCCGAGGACCCGGCGGCGGCGCTGCGGGCGCGCGTCTCGCTGCCGCGCTGGGAGAAGCCGCTCGTCGTGGCGGGCAGCCTCGTGCGGAGGGCCGCGTGATCGGGCTGCGCGTCGCGATCGTCGGCGGCGGGCTCGCCGGCATCACCGCAGCCCTCGAGTGCGCGGACGCGGGCGCCGAGGTGACGCTCTACGAGTCGCGGCCGAGCCTCGGCGGCGCCACCTTCTCGGTGCGTAAGGACGACCGGTGGCTCGACAACGGCCAGCACGTCGCGCTGCGCTGCTGCACCGCGTACCGGCGCCTCCTGCAGACGCTCGGCACCGACCACCTGCTCGACCTGCAGCCGCGACTGTCCATCCCGGTGGTCGCCGAGGGAGGCCGGAGCGCGACATTCGCCCGCACCGGCCTCCCCGCGCCGCTGCACCTGACGAAGGCGCTGCTCGGGTTCTCGCACCTCTCGCTCGCCGACCGGCTCGGGGCCGCGCGCGCGGTGCGGGCGCTGCAGCGGCTCGACCTCGACGACGCGCGGCTCGACGAGATCGCGTTCGCGCCGTGGCTCCGCGAGCACGGGCAGTCACAGCGCTCGATCGACGTGCTCTGGAACCTGATCACGCTGCCGACCCTCAACCTGCCGGCCGAGGAGGCGTCGCTCGCCCTTGGCGCGTTCGTCTTCCGCGTCGGCGTGATCGACGCGTCGGACGCGTGCGACCTGGCCGTCCCCCGGGTGCCGCTGCGCCGGCTGCACGGCGACGCGGCGCTGGCCGCCCTGGAGGCGCGCAACGTCACGGTGCGCCTGCGCACCAGGGTGGGGAAGATCCGCCCGGTCGACGACGGGCTCGAGCTCGACCTGCGCGACGGCCCCGCCGCGTTCGACCGGGTGATCGCGGCAGTGCCGCACCAGGCAGCGCCGGCCCTCCTCCCGAACGGCGTCGTCGACGCGGCGGCGCTCGAGCGCCTCGGGACGAGCGCGATCGTGAACGTCCACCTCCACTTCGACCGACCCGTGCTGGACACGCCGTTCCTCGCGGCGGTCGACTCGCCGCTCCAGTGGCTCTTCGACCGGACGGAGTCGTCGGGCGTCGACCGCGGCCAGCTCGTCTCGATCTCGCTCTCGGCCGCCGACGGCCACCTGGAGCGCACCCAGGAGGAGCTCGTCACGAGCTCCACGGCCGCCCTCGAGCGCCTGCTGCCCTCGGCCCGCGGCGCCGGGCTCCTCTGGAGCGCCGTCACCCGCGAGCCCGCCGCGACGTTCCGCGGGGCGCCCGGCTCCGCACGGCTGCGCCCGCCCGCACGCACGCACGTCCCGGGGCTCGCGCTGGCCGGCGCCTGGACGGACACCCGCTGGCCTGCGACGATGGAAAGCGCCGTCCGGAGCGGTCACGAGGCCGCGCGGGAGGTGCTGTCGCAGCCACGACCGCCGCGGCGCAACGTCGACCGCGGCAAGGAGACTGTGAAGGCATGACCGCCGTCGCCGAGCCCACGACCCCGAGCCTTCGCGACACCCTCGACCGCGCGGTCGCGCGGCTGCTCGCGCTGCAGAAGCCCGACGGGCACTGGCAGGGCGAGCTGGAGACCAACGTGACGATCGACGCGGAGGATCTCTTCCTCCGCCACCACCTCGGCCTGCTCACGGACGACGTCGCCGCCGCCACCGCGACCTGGATCCGCTCCCGCCAGCGCGACGACGGCAGCTTCGCGACCTTCTTCGGCGGCCCGGCCGACCTCTCGACGACCGTCGAGGCCTACGTCGCGCTGCGGCTCGCCGGCGACGCGCCCGCCGCCGAGCACATGCGGCGGGCGGCACGGGTGATCCGCGACCAGGGAGGCCTCGAGCGGACGCGCGTGTTCACGCGGATGTGGCTCAGCCTCCTCGGCCTCTGGAGCTGGGACGCCGTTCCGGTGCTCCCGCCCGAGCAGCTGTTCCTGCCCGACCGGGCGCCGCTCTCCATCTACTCGTTCGGCTGCTGGGCGCGGCAGACGATCGTCGCGCTGCAGATCGCGACGACGCTGAAGCCGGTCACACCGGTGCCGTTCGACCTCGACGAGCTGTACCGCGGGATGCCGGCGCCGCGGCCGCTGATCGACAGGCTGATGCACGCCTACGCGCGGCACCCGATCGGGCCGCTGCGCCGCGTGGCGCTCCGCCGCGCCGTCGACTGGGTGCTCGAGCGCCAGGAGGACGACGGCTCGTGGGGCGGCATCCAGCCGCCGTGGGTGTGGTCGATCATCGCCCTCCACGCGTGGGGGCTCTCGCTCGACGACGCGCCGATCCGGAAGGGGCTCGAGGGGCTCGACCGCTTCACGATCGAGGATGACCGCGGCCGCCGCATCGAGGCGTGCCAGTCGCCGGTGTGGGACACCTGCCTGGCGGTGATCGCGCTCCTCGACGCCGGGCTCGACCCGGGCCACGAGGCGATCCGCAGGGGCGCGGAATGGCTCGCCGGCCGCGAGGTGCGCCGCCGCGGCGACTGGGCCCGCCGCCGGCCGAGCCTCGAGCCGGGCGGCTTCCCGTTCGAGTTCGCGAACGACTGGTACCCGGACATCGACGACACCGCCGAGGTCGTGATGGCGCTGCGCCGCGCCGGCGTCGGCTCGGACGAGGCAGACCGCGGCGTCGCCTGGATGCTCGGGATGCAGTCGTCGAACCACGGCTGGGCGGCGTTCGACGTCGACAACACGTCGACCCTCCCGAACCGGCTCCCGTTCTGCGACTTCGGCGAGGTGACCGACCCGCCGAGCTCGGACGTCACCGCGCACGTGCTCGAGGCGCTGGCGCATGAGGGCCGCGCCGGCGAAGCGGCCGTGCAGCGCGGGATCGAGTGGCTCCTCGCCGAGCAGGAGGCCGACGGCTCGTGGTTCGGCCGCTGGGGCGCGAACTACGTCTACGGCACCGGCGCCGCCGTGCCGGCGCTCGCCGCGTGCGGGCTCCGCTCACATCCCGCCGTCACGCGGGCGATCGAGTGGCTGCGCTCGATCCAGAACGAGGACGGCGGGTTCGGCGAGGATCTCCGCTCCTACCGCGACCGCTCCTGGAGCGGGCGCGGCGCTTCGACCGCCTCGCAGACCGCCTGGGCGCTGCTCGCCTTCCACGCCGCCGGCGTCGAGGACGACTGCGTCGACCGGGCCGTCGCGTTCCTCGCGCGGACTCAGACGGAGGACGGCGGGTGGGACGAGCCATACTTCACCGGTACGGGTTTTCCCGGGGACTTCTATCTCAACTACCACCTGTACCGGCTCGTCTTTCCGGTGTCGGCCCTCGGCCGACTCGCACGAAAGGAGGTTTGACCGATGACCGACAACCGGATGCTCGTCTTCACCCCGCTGCGGTTCGAGCAGGCAACCCTCTCCGGCGACGTCCGCCGCAACGCGCGCGTGATCCGCACCGGCATGGGCCGTTCGCGCGCCCGCATCGCCGCCGCCCGCGGTCTGGCGGTGCAGGACGCGGCCGGCGTCGCGGTCGCAGGCGTCTGCGCCGCGACCTCGCCGGCGTTCCGGAGCGGCGACGTGGTGCTCGCCGAGGAGCTGCGCACGCCGGACGGCCTGCGCATCCCGGCGCCCGGCAGCCGGATGCTCGCCGCCGCGCTGCGGCGCCGCGGCCTGACGCCGCGCACCGGCACCCTCGCCTCCGTGGACACGATCGCCGGGCCGGCCGAGCGGCGCTTCCTGCACGAGCAGGGGGTCGACGCCGTCGACATGGAGTCGGCCTGGCTCGCCGAGGCGGCCGACGGCCGTCCGCTCGTCGTGCTCCGCGTGGTGGTGGAGGAGGCCGAGCGCGAGCTCGCCCATCCGCGCACCGTCGCCGCGGGAGCGCGGGCGCTCCTGAACCTGCGCCGGGCGGCGCCGGTGCTCGAGGAGTGGCGGCAGGCGCTTCAGCCGCGCCGCATCCTGCTGGCCGCGCCCCGTTCGTTCTGCGCCGGGGTCGAGCGTGCGATCGAGATCGTCGAGCTCGCGCTCGAGCAGCGCGGCGCGCCGGTCTACGTGCGCAAGCAGATCGTCCACAACGAGCACGTCGTCGCCGACCTGGAGCGGCGCGGCGCGATCTTCGTCGACGAGCTCGACGAGGTGCCGCACGGCGCCACGACCGTCTTCTCCGCCCACGGGGTCTCCCCCGCCGTCCGCAGCGAGGCCGCCGAGCGCGGGCTCGACGTGATCGACGCCACCTGCCCGCTCGTCTCGAAGGTGCACGCCGAGGCGCGCAGGTTCGCGGAGGCGGGCAACACCGTGCTCCTGATCGGGCACGCCGGCCACGAGGAGATCGAAGGCACGGCCGGCGAGGCGCCGGACGCCACCATCCTCGTCGAGGACGTGCGCGACGCCGAGCGGGTCGAGCTGCCCGACGAGACGCGCGTCACGTACCTGACGCAGACCACGCTCGCCGTCGACGAGACCGAGGAGATCGTGGCCACGCTGCGCGAGCGCTTCCCGGCGCTGCGCGGGCCGAGCTCCGACGACATCTGCTACGCGACGACGAACCGCCAGATGGCCGTGCGGTCGGTGGCGCAGCAGTCCGACGTGCTGCTCGTCGTCGGCTCCCGCACCTCGTCGAACTCGCTGAGGCTCGTCGAGGTGGCCGAGCGCGAAGGGACGCCCGCCCATCTCGTCGACGACGAGACGGAGATCGACCTGGCCTGGATCGCGAACGCCGCTACGGTTGGGTTGTCCGCAGGCGCGTCGGCGCCGGAGCCGCTGGTACGCAATGTGATCGAGTCGATCGAGGCGCTCGGAGGCGCGACGGTCGAGGAACAGACGACGACGACCGAGACACTCCGGTTCCGGTTGCCGAAGGAGGTGAGAGCATGAGCCGTAGGCTTGACGGAGGCTCACAGGTAGCGGAGGTGCCGGCCTTGCCGGCGCCGGAGCGGAACCTCATCGGTTCACCGGAGGTGACCCGATGAGCATCCCGTTTCGCCAGCACGCAGTGATCGGCCGGTATCTGATCACCCAGAAGCTGAGGCGCCGGTCGCACTTCCCACTGCTCGTCGAGCTGGAGCCGCTCTTCCAGTGCAATCTCGCGTGCTCGTTCTGCGGGAAGATCCAGTACCCGGAGCACATCCTCAAGCAGCGCATGCCGATCGACCAGGCGCTCGCCGCGATCGAGGAGTGCGGCGCGCCGATGGTGTCGATCGCGGGCGGCGAGCCGCTCGTCCATCCGGAGATCCACGAGCTCGTGCAGCAGCTCGTCGCACGGAAGAAGTTCGTCTTCCTGTGCACGAACGCGATCCTGATGGAGAAGCGGCTCGACCGGTTCGAGCCGTCGCCGTACTTCTCGTGGGTCGTGCACCTCGACGGCATGCGCGAGCGCCACGACGCGTTCGTCGAGCGCGAGGGGATCTTCGACAAGGCGGTCTCGGCGATCAAGGCTGCCAAGGAGCGCGGGTTCCGCGTGAACACGAACACGACGTTCCTGTCGACCGACACGCCGAAGACGGTGCGCGAGGTGCTCGACTTCCTGAACGACGAGCTCGAGGTCGACGGCATCCAGATCTCGCCGGCGTACGCGTACGAGAAGGCGCCCGACCAGGAGCACTTCCCCGGCGTGACGCAGACGCGGAAGCTGTTCAGCGAGGCGTTCTCCGACGGCGGGCGCAAGCGCTGGCGGCTGAACCACACGCCGCTCTTCCTCGACTTCCTCGAGGGCAAGGTCGACTTCCAGTGCACGCCGTGGGGCATCCCCAGCTACTCGATCTTCGGCTGGCAGCGCCCCTGCTACCTGATGGGCGACGGCTACACGAAGACGTACAAGGAGCTGATCGAGACCACCGACTGGAGCGCGTACGGGCGCGGCCGCGACGAGCGGTGCGACAACTGCATGGCGCACTGCGGCTACGAGCCGACCGCCGTGCTCGCGTCGACCAGCTCGGTCAAGGAGTCGATGCGCTCGCTCGTCTCCTCCAGCCCGCTCAGCGCGACGGCGCGCCGGCACCGCAAGCGCACACGGCGCCGCGAGACGGTCGGCGTCTAGCGCGGGTCGGGCCGGTCGACGTTCCAGTGCCGGGAGACGGTGACGTAGTAGCCGTCACCGTCTCCCGGCATCATCGTGAAGCGGGTGATCGACCGCTGGCCGAGCTCGTGGTCGCCGTACAGCACCTCGATGCTGAACCGCTGCCGCGCCTCGATCACGCGGCGCGCGGCGGCGAAGCCGTCCGACGCGGGATCGCGAAACGTCCCCTGCCAGAAGCCGACCTCGCCCGCGCCGATGTAGAGGTCGCGGGTCAGGCGGTTGAAGCTGTCGAGCGGCACATGGTCGGAGGTACCGGTCGGCGTGTCGGCGCGGAGCGCCCAGCCGTGCAGGACGGCGATGCCGCTGCCGACGTTGCGCACGGCGAACGCGAGGTAGACCGCGCCGTCGGCGGCCTCCGCGATGCCGCCGTTCCCGGGCAGGTGGAACCAGCGGTCGTCGGAGAACCCCACCTTCACGTCGGGATCCTCGGGCCGCGACGGCAGGAGCAGCGGCCGCAGGCTCGCGAGCAGCGAGAGCTCCGCGACGCGGGCGGCCCGGTTCGCCGAGCGCACCGCGGCGAACGTCGCCACGGCCAGCACGAGGGTCGCGAGCGCGGTGGCGATGCTCGACGCCGCGACCCAGTCGAGCGCGAGGATCATCCGGCGCGCAGCTCCTTCAGCGCGGGCCCGAGCGCCTGCTTCGCGTGCAGAACCGGCTCGAACAGGTCGCCGCGCTCGGCGACCCGCCGCAGCGCCACCTCCATCGTGAAGTCGCGCGGCCGCACGTCCTCGGTCAGCTCCTCCCACTCGAGCGGCGTCGACACCGGCGCGCCCGGCTTCGGCCGCACCGAGTAGACGGACGCGATCGTCTTGCCGTGCCCGTTCTGGCGATGGTCGACGAGCACGCCCGACCGCTTCTTCTTCAGCCACTCGGTCGTCACCTCGCCCGGGTGCTCCTGCTCGAGGCGGCGCGAGAGCAGCTCGGCGAACTCGTAGGTGTCGGCGTACGTCGAGCGGCGCACGATCGGCACGAGGATGTGGATGCCGTCCGCCCCGCTCGTCTTGACCCACGACTCGAGCCCGAGCCCGGCAAGCGCCTCGCGGAGGTAGTGCGCGACGCGGATGCACAGCGCGAACGCGTCCTGCTCCTCCGGCGGGTCGAGGTCGAACAGCACCCAGTCGGGGCGGTCCGGCTTGTCGGTGCGCGAGTACCAGGCGTTCATGTCGATGCAGTGCATCTGCACCATCCAGAGGAGCGCCTCGCGCGAGTTGACGAGCGGGAAGTCGACGAGCCGCGACTCGCCCTTGCCGCCGCGCGGCCAGGTGCGGAACTGACGCGTCGGGATCCAGTCGGGGATCCCCTTCGGGGCCTGCTTCTGGAAGAACGAGCCGCCGGGCAGCCCTTCGCGCCACCGCTTCATCGTGAAGGGCCGGTCGCGCAGGTGCGGCACGATCCAGTCGGCGACGCGGTCGTAGTAGCGGAACAGGTCGCCCTTGGTGACGCCGTCGTCCGGGAAGAGGACGCGGTCGGCCGAGCTGAGCTTGACCTCGTGCGTCACAGGACGTCCATGATCGGGAATCGCGCGTCGCGGGCGTCGCACGCGCGCGCGAACAGCGCGGCGCCGACGTCGCCGGTGTAGAGCGAGTAGCGGTGGTCGCACTGCTCGAGCGCCGCGTCGGCGAACGAGCACGCCCGCTCGAGCCACAGCTCGTCGCCGGTCAGCTCCCAGGTGCGGAGGAGCGCGTAGCCGTTGCCGGCGGTGCCGTGGCAGAGGCCCTGTCCCTTGGCGAGCGGGCCCGTGCGCCACGTCAGCTCGGCGGCGGCGAGCAGCAGGTCCTCGGGCAGCAGGTCGCCGAGCGTCGTGACGATGCCCGGCGCGCCGTGGCACCACTGCACCCGGTCGGCCTCGGCACCGACGACGGGCGGCCAGTTGACGGTCTCGCCGTCCCAGACGGCGTGCTCGCGCAGCACGGGCTCGATGCGACGCCGCAGCTCGTCGTCGTCGAGGAAGCCCCGGAGCACGTGGACGTTCCCCGCGAGCCCGTGCGCAGGCCCGAGGAACTGAAACTCCCTCCCGCCGAGCGTCTGCGTCCACAGCCCGTCTCCCCGCTCCCACTCCTCGGCGAGGAGCTCGGCCGACCGACGCCAGTCGAGCCCGCGGGCCCGGGCGGCGAGGATCGTCCCGGCCGAGCCGTACAGGAGCTCCCAGGCCGGGTTGCGCTCGTTCGCGTCGACGAGCTCCTGCAGGCGGGCGTCGTCGGCGCCGGTGACGAGCAGGATCCCGGTCTCGCCGGCGAACAGGCTGGGCGACGGATCGTCGAGCGCCGTGCGCTCGAGCTCGACCGGCGAGCCGAGTCGCCGGAGCGCCCAGACGACGCCGGCTGCTCCGAGATAGAGCGTCAGCAACTCGTCGTCGGTGACCTCGCCGTCCTCGGGATGCGCCGGCCAGACGCCGTCCGAGACGGCCGCCTCGGCGTCGGCGACGATCTCCTCGACGGTCACGAGCGCACCGCCCACATCACGTTGGCGCGCAGCCCGAAGACGAACGGCCCGTCGCCGAGGAGCTCGTCCAGCTCGCGCGCGATCCGTGCGCGCTCGTCTTCGGTTCGGCAGGCGACCCAGCTGAAGGTCTGCGTCGTCGCGAGCACCGAGGCGCGGCTCTGCTCCTGCTCGTGGTCGACGTGCGCCTGACGCACCGGGCCGAACGGCCCGCGGCGGATCACGTCCTGCCACGGCTCCGCCTCGGCGAGCCGCCTGCGCCCCTCCTCGTGCAGCCGCTCGAGCGCGTCGTGGTAGGCCTGCGGGAGCGGCGACCGCCCGCGCGGCTCGTTCCAGACGAGCGCGAGCACGCCGCCCGGCCGGAGCACGCGAGCCATGTCGGCGATCGCGTCGTCGTTCGCGAACCAGTGGAACGCCTGCCCGGCGAAGACGGCGTCGACGGACGCGTCACGCAGCGGAATCTGCTCGGCCGTCCCCGAGTGCGCTTCGGCCCGGGGCACCATGCGCTCGAGGATCGCGCGCATCCCGTCGAGCGGCTCGACGGCGGTCACCCGCCGGTAGCGGCCGGCGAGCACGCGCGTCAGCTTGCCGGTGCCCGCGCCGACGTCGAGCACCTCCGCCTCGCGCGGCACCGGGACGTGGTCGAGCACCGCGTCCGGATAGTCGGGGCGGTTCGCCTCGTAGGCGTCGGCGGCACGGTCGAAGCTGCGGGCCGGATGGACGCTCACGGGAGCAGTCTCCAGTACACGGAGGTCACGACGCGAAGGTCGTACGCCTCGGCCATCAGCGGGTAGGCGCGCCCGGCGATCTCCTGGCGCTCGGCGGCGGGGATCGAGGCGGGCGTGCTGCCGGTGAGGTGCAGGTCGACGAGGTCGCGCCCGGAGATCCGGACCGTCTCCTCGAAGCGATCGGGGCCTTCGAAGCCGGCCGTCCAGTCGCGGAACTCCCGCCCGGTGTGGAACCTCGCCCAGATCCGGTCGAGCTCGTCCGAGAAGGGCCGGGGCAGGAGGCCGGGCTGCTCCGGCTCGCCCCAGCTGCGGGAGAGGACGGCGAGACCGCCGCCGGCCCGGGTGACGCGCGCCAGCTCCGGGAGCGCCCGGTCGTGGTCGAACCAGTGGTACGCCTCGCCGGCGAAGGCCGCGTCGACGGCGTCGTCGGCGAGCGGGATCGCCTCGGCCGTGCCCGCGAGCGCAGTGCCGTCCCCGGCTGCGCGCATCCCCTCGTCCGGCTCGACCGCGACGACGTGCGCGAACCGCTCGCGCAGCGCGTCCGTCAGCTTGCCGGTGCCGGCTCCGAGGTCGAGCACCGCCGCGTCCCCGCCCAGGCCGAGCCGTCGAGCCGCGTGCTCGACCGCCGCCCGCGTGTAGGGCGGGCGGGTGCGGCGGTAGGCCTCGGCCACCCGGCCGAACGTGCTCCCCGGGCCGCGCTCAGCCGACACCGGAGAGCAGGAAGGCGCGGGTCTCCTTCAGCATCTCGCGGGCGATCACGAGGCGCTGGATCTGGTTCGTGCCCTCGTAGATCTGCGTGATCTTCGCGTCGCGCATCATCCGCTCGACCGGGTACTCCTGGATGTAGCCGTACCCGCCCAGCACCTGGACGGCGTCGGTGGTCACGTCCATCGCGACGTCGGTGCAGTAGAGCTTGGCCATCGCCGACAGCTTCGTCAGCTCGGCGCCGGTGTCCCCTTCGTCGATCATGCGGCCGACCTTGTAGAGCAGCCCGCGCGCCGCCTCGCACTTCGTCTCCATGTCGGCGAGCATCCCGGCGATCAGCTGGTGCTGCGCGATCGGCTTGCCCATCGTCTCGCGCGTGCGGGCGTACTCGAGCGCGTAGTCGGTGGCGCCCTGCGCGAGCCCGAGCCCCTGCGCGCCGATCCCGGGGCGGGAGCGGTCGAGGATGCGCATCGCGATCTTGAACCCGTCTCCCTCCTCCCCGAGCCGGTTCGCCGCGGGGACGCGGCAGTCGTTGAAGAACACCTCGCCTGTCGTGGAGCCCTTGATCCCCATCTTCGGCTCGATCCGCCCCACCTCGAAGCCCGGCGAGTCGGCCTCGACGACGAACGCGCTGATCCCCGCGTGCCCGGCCTGCTGATCGGTCTTCGCGAAGACGACGTAGACCGACGCGACGCCGGCGTTCGTGATGAACCGCTTGCCGCCGTTCAGCACGTAGTCGTCGCCGTCGCGCACGGCGCTCGTGCGCATGGCGGCGCTGTCGGACCCGGAGCCCGGCTCGGTCAGCGCGTAGGCGGCGAGCCACTCGCCGCTCGCGAGCCGCGGCAGGAAGCGCTCCTTCTGCGCCTCGTCGCCGGCGAGCTTGATCCCCAGCGACCCGAGCTCCTGCACCGCGACGATCAGCCCGCTCGTCGCGCACACCTTCGAGAGCTCCTCGATCGTCACGAGAGTCATCAGCGAGCTCTCGCCGATGCCGCCGTACTGCTCGTCGTACAGCACGCCGAACAGCTCGTTCTCGCGGAACACCTCGACGACGTCCCACGGGAACTCGGCGCTCTTGTCGATCTCGGCGGCGCGCGGCGCGACCCGCTCGCGCGCGATCGTCCGCACGAGCTCGCGGATCTCCCGCTGCTCGGCGGTGAGCGGATCGAGGGCGCTCATGCGGGGGTGAAGTGTAGACGGCGACCTGCCGATACCTGCCCCATGGTGATCTCCGCCCGCATCCTCGCGCTCGGGCTCTCGGCGACGCTCATCGGCTGCGCCGCGATGGTGCTGCTGCTCGCGGCGGCGCGGTAATCAGTCGACGCCGACGACGAAGATCGCGATCGCGACGTACTGGCACGCCAGCGCCACGATCGTCAGCGCGTGGAAGAGCTCGTGGTAGCCGAAGACGCGCGGCAGCGGGTCGGGCCGGCGCCGGACGTACACGACGGCGCCGATCGTGTAGGCGATCCCTCCCGCCGCGAGCAGGATCACCGGCGCGAGCCCCTCGCTGCGGGCGAGCTGCGGCAGCGCGACGACGCCGACCCAGCCGAGCAGGATCCCGATCGCCGCCGACAGCCACTTGGGCGACCTGACCCAGCACATCTTCGTGAGGGTGGCGACGCCGGCGCCCGACCACACCACGGCGAGCACGCTCGACCGCCATGCGCCGTGCAGGCTCACGAGCGCAACCGGCGTGTACGTGCCCGCGATCAGGAGGAACACGCCGGCGTGGTCTGCGCGCCGCATCCAGAGCCGGCGGTTCGGGCTCCACCTGACGCGGTGGTAGAGCGCGCTCGTCCCGAGCATGAGGCTCGCCGAGACCGCGAAGGCGGCCGCGGCGAAGCCGCGTGCGTCGGGCGCCGCGGCGACGAACAGGATCCCGACGACGCAGGAGACCACGAACGCGACCGCGTGCAGCACTCCGCGCAACGTCGGGCGCTGCTCCGGAGCCGTGCCCGCGGCCAGGTCCGTCACCTCACCACCGCAAGGGCTCTGCGGCGACGCTCATCACTTCGCCGTGCTGGTCGACCGAGACGACGAGCCGCTGCTCGGCCCGGCCGTGCGACACCCACCGAAGCGCGAAGTACAGCCGGTGCCTGCGCACGATCACGGCCTGCAGGCCGGTCCGCGTCTCGATGCGGAACCCCTGGGCGGCGCGCCGCTCCAGGTAGGCGTCGAGTGCGGCCGTGCGCGTGTCGCCGATCATCGCTCGAGCGCGCTCCCCAGCTCGCCTCCGGCGAGGACGTTGATCGCGCACTCGCCGACGTGCAGGACGAGCTGGCGGTCGCCCCGCCAGAACCCGCGCTCGAACTCGTCGGGCCTGACCACGAACCCGTTCTGACGCGACCCGACGTGGAAGAAGAGCGTCTCGACCTCCGCGTCGTCGGCGCGCAGCAGCACCTCCTGCAGACGCTCGTCGAGCTCGCCGCGGTCGAGCCGCCCGGAGAGGATCCCGGAGATGAACGGGGAGCCGTCGGCGCCCGAGAACAACACGAGCACCTGCCGGCCGATCAAGCCCAGCAGCGCCTCCAGCGTCTGCTCGTAGTCGAGCTCCGACGCGTGCTGAACCTCGCTCCCGCCGTCGAAGCGGTTCACTCGCCGCCTGCCTCCGAGCGCTCGTTCGGCTCGACCAGGTCGCTGTTGTCCGAGCTCTGCCGCGCGGCTGTCCGCGCATCCTTCTTCGCCTGCTTCAGCTCGCGCTTCTCGCGCAGGGCCTGCTCCCGCGCGCGCTTCATCATCGACTCGGGGCTGCGCCTGGCCATCAGCGACGCCCCCGCGACCGCGCCCGGCGCGCCGCGAACAACGGCACGACGGCGACGTTCACCGCCCGCGCTTCTTCGGCGCCGTCGGCGTCGAGCTCGAAGGTCACCCGCGTGCCCCGGCACCCGTCGCTCATCGCCTCACCTGCGGCGAACCCGTCATGATCGACCCGCAAGCGCTCACCTTCATCCGTCCGGATGAAGCCGTGCTGCTTGGCCGGGTTGAACCACAGCATCGTTCCTTCCATGGCCGCTCCTTTCAGGCGTCGCTGGCCGCGGGCGCACGCCCGCGGCCGCGCGCACGACTACACGGCGACGACGCTCTTGGCCTCGGGGCCCTTCGCCCCGTCGACCGCGTCGAACTGCACCTCCGCACCCTCGGCGAGGGACTTGAACCCCTCACCGACGATCGACGAATGGTGGACGAACACGTCCTTGCCGCCGTCGGCCGGGGAGATGAACCCGTAGCCCTTCGCATCGTTGAACCACTTGACGGTTCCAGTTGCCATACAAACACCTCCTCCACCACGGAAGAACGGGCAGGGGAAGCGCACAGCGCGCAACCGGTACTCGCTCAGTGCGCGGACCGTAGCACGGCTCGGCTGCTACCGTGGGTCGCACGGCTGCCGTTCGGCGCCGTGAGATCGGCTTCTCGTTCCTCCTTTCAGGCGTTTCGAGTCTCTCTATCTCGACCCCTGGCAGGACAAGGAGTGAACACATGCAGGATTCGTTCTCCGCGCTCGGCGTGAGCGCACGCGTCGTCGGCGCGCTCGAGCGCCGCGGCATCCACGCACCGTTCGCGGTGCAGAACCTCGTCTTGCCGGACGCCCTCGGTGGAGTCGACGTCCTCGCGGCGTCGCCCACGGGCTCCGGCAAGACACTCGCTTTCGGCATCCCCGTCGTCGAGCGCGTCGCGGGCGCGCAGGGACGGCCCGCCGCGCTCGTGCTGGTGCCCACCCGCGAGCTCGCGGCGCAGGTCGTCGAAGAGCTCGAGCCGCTCGCGGCCGCATGCTCGCTGCGGATCGCCGCCGTGTACGGCGGAACGTCCGTCGGCGCCCAGGCGAAGCGCGCGCGCGGCGCGCAGATCCTCGTCGCGACACCCGGGCGGCTGCACGACCTGATCGAGCGCGGGCTCGTCTCGCTGCGCTCGGTCCGCGTGCTCGTCCTGGACGAGGCCGACCGCATGCTCGACATGGGCTTCCGCCCGCAGGTCGACCGCGTCCTGCGCGAGGTGCCGGCCAACCGGCAGACGCTGCTCTTCTCCGCGACGCTGGAAGGCGCCGTGATGGACCTCGCCCGCCGCTACACCGAGAACGCGGTGCACATCCGCCTCGAGCGCCCGGCCGAGCAGTCGCGCGGCGAGATCGAGCATCGCTTCGTCCCGGTGACGCCGGCCACGAAGCTCGACCGCCTCGCCGAGACGATCGGCGACGCAGAGGGCCTGTCGCTCGTCTTCGTGCGCACCAAGCACGGCGCCGACCGGCTCGCGCACAAGCTGAAGCGCGACCACGACGTGCGCGCGGTGGTCATGCACGGCAACATGTCGCAGAACGCCCGCGAGCGCTCGCTCGCGCAGTTCGAGGCCGGCAAGGTCCGGACGCTGGTCGCGACCGACGTGGCGGCCCGCGGGCTCGACGTCGACGCGATCACCCACGTGATCAACTTCGACCCGCCCGGGACGGACGAGGACTACGTCCACCGGGTCGGCCGGACGGGTCGCGCCGGGCGCAGCGGCACCGGCATCACGTTCGTGCTGCCGGAGCAGCGCACCGACGTCGGCGGGCTCGCCAAGCGGCTCGGCCACACCGACGCGTTCAGCGGGTCGATCGCCGGCGGCGAGCGCGGCCGCGTGGAACGCGTCGACCGCCGCCCGGCCCGGGACGCCGAAGGCGAGATGGACGCTCTCGGTGGGCCGCTCACCCGGCACGAGCGTGAAGTTCTCGCGGGCGCTGCCGAACTGGACACGCTCG
>DASZWR010000014.1:0-15302 GCA_035546215.1 Gaiellaceae bacterium
CGGGAAGCGCGCGGCCGTCGAGCGCCTGTCCCGCCCCGTCGGGCACGGGCCGGGCACCTCGGCCGCCGGCGCCGCCCCGGGCAGCTCGGGCGCCGCCGCGCCACCCGCCGTCGCCGCCCTCGCCGGCGGCACTGCCGTCGCCCTGCCGCGGACGACCGAACCGTTTCCCGCGGGCCCGCTCACCCGTGGAGGTCGAACGCCCTTGCTCGTGCTCGAACGACCCGACTGACGCCCGCCGCGGTCACGGTCGACGCGCCGGACCGGCGTGTCCAGCGAGCACACGAGAAGGAGATGAGATGAGACGAATCACGATCGCGATCGCCGTCGCCGCGTGCGCCTGCACCGTCGGCGCACGGACGGCGCTCGCAGACGGCGGGAACACCGCCACCGACTCGATCGGCGCCGTCCAGGTCACGGGCGTCAGCGCCGACCCGACGGTCGCCGCGCCGGGCGGCTCCCAGGTGAGCGCGCCGGTGTCGACGTCCGCCGGCCCCAACACCGCCGACGGCTCCACCGGAACCGTGCAGGTCTCGCCGGCTGACGCGTCGCCCTCCGCGACCGTCTCCGCGGGCGTCGTCACCGCGACGGTCGACGTTCCGGCCACGGTCGGCTCGGCGCCGGCCGCGAACGACTCGGCCGGGTCGCTCGGCGTCGTCCAGGCCGGCGGCGGCAACTCGGCCACGGGTTCGACGGGCGCCGTGCAGGTCGGTTCCGTCGGCGCGTCCCCGTCGGTCTCGGTGAACACGGGCGGGGCGCCGGTCACGGCCGGCACCGCCGTCTCGACGGCGGACGCCTCCACCGGCAACAGCGCGACGGGCGACACCGGCGCGGTGCAGGTCGGCGGCGACAACGTCGCGACGGGCTCGACGGGAGCCGTCCAGTCCGCGGCGCTCGCCGCCGACCCGAGGTCGGGCGGGACCTCGGTTCCGGTGGCCGTCGGGAGCGGCTCCGGCAACACCGCGACCTCGGACACCGGGGCCGTGCAGGTCGGCGGCGGGAACGCCGCCTCCGGCTCGACGCTGCCGGTACAGGTCGGGCGGGCCGGCACGAGCGGCGGCCCCGCAGGGTCGCTCACCGGCGGGACGCCGGCCGCAGGGACGCGCACGCTCGCGTCCGCCGCGCCGGGCACGACGGGCACGAGTCCGCCGATCGGGCCGGGCGCGCCGCCGGCGGTGCTCCCGCCCGGTCCGGTGAGCCCGGCCGTCTCGGGCGTCTCGCGGACGCAACCGGCCGCGCCGCGGCCGGCGGCAGGGCCGGGCGGCAGCTCGCTGCTCGCCGCGACGCACGTCTCGACGCTGCCGTTCACGGGCTCGGCCCTTCTCGGCTGGCTCCTGGCGGCGTCCGCGGCGGTCGGCGCCGGCGGCCTGCTCAGGAGGGCCGGTCGGGCGCGCGGCTGAGAGCCGTCCCCGGCGGTGCCGGCCGAAGGGCCGGCGCCGCCGGGGCGGGCTTCCTCGATCCACGAACCAAGGAGGACGACCGTGAAGATCCGGAAAGACGCACTCCTCATCGGCGCCGCCGGCCTCGTCGCCGCGGCGGCGGCCTCGCCGGCGTCCGCCTCGCAGCTGATCGACCGGAACGCGCACAACGTGTACCTCGCGGTGGACGGCAAGGGCGAGGCGCTCGTCACCTACACGAAGGGCGGCACGACCAAGCACGTGCTGGCGTGGGGGGCCGTGAACGCGGCGCCGCCGAAGCGCGGCGCGAAGCAGGTCGCGTTCAAGCTCGACTACGCCGGCGGGTTCGGCAAGTACCGCAACCCGAAGTACTGGACGACGTTCCCCGGCGGCTGCGCGGCCTACGACGGGCCGAAGATCCCGTACGAGGTGGCCGCCTGCAAGGCGGGCGACGGCAGCTACTGGGCGCTGCAGGCGTGGCAGCGCGGGCTCCCCGACTACGGCGTCCGGCCGACGCCGGCGCAGTCGGCCGTCGAGCTGCGCCTCTCCCACTGGACGGGCGCGCTGCCGGAGCTGTCGATCACGATGGACTGGTCGTACCGCAAGTACGACCAGCTCTTCGGCACGTTCACCTACGGCGGCGTCGGCGTCTACGGGTTCAAGTCGACGTCGAGCGGCGCACCGCTCGACACGTTCGGCCGGAACATCTACGTCGACACCTTCGACTCGTCGTACGGGAAGGGGTGGAAGCGCGACAACAGCTTCCTGACCCACGCGACGAAGGGGTCGTACTGCTACGGCTTCTTCCCGCACGGCCCGCACGCGTCCGGGATGGGCACGAAGTACCGCGCGACGGCGGAGGGCCCCGGAGTCGCACCGGACGTGATGTGGCAGGGCTCCGCGCCCGGGCCCTATGACAAGGCCGCGGACCAGCAGGCGAACGCGGAGATCAGGGCGCTCGGCGACCGGAGCTGCAAGCCGAACTAGCCGGACGTGCTACCGACGGGCACGCGGGCACGCCCGGCGACGGCAGCGCCGAGCGTCCCCGCGCCCCCGAGCGCGACGGCGAGGAAGAGCCAGCCCCAGCCGCCGATCGCGGTGATCAGCGCGGTCACGACCGCCGGGCCGACCGCCTGCTGCAGGCCGCTGCCCATGCTGAAGAACGCGAGGTACCGGCCGCGGATCTCGTCGCGGGCGAGGCTGAAGGAGACCGCCCACTCGGTGGACGAGGCGAGCAGCTCGCCCAGCGTCAGCGCCGCCACCGCCCCGACGAGCAGCGCCGCCGCGACCCCGCTCGAGCGGTCGGCTGCGAGGGCGAAGAGCGCGCACGAGACGATCAGGACGCCCCCGGCGAGGCGGTAGAGGCGCGCCGCGGCGGCCGTCGACGCGGCGCCGCGGCTGATGCGGACCTGCAGCAGCACGACCATCACGGTGTTGAGGGTGAAGAGGAGGCCGACGACGTAGTGCGGCACGGAGGTTCGCTCGACGAGCCAGACGGCGAGCCCGACCTTGAGGATCGAGTCGTTCAGCCACAGGACCGAGCTGACGGCGGCGAGCGCGACGTAGGTCTTGTGCCGCAGGATGCGCCCGTAGCCGCCGCTGCGCCCGGCCGCGCGGGGCGCCGCCGGTGCGCGCGGGAGCCGGGTGACCGCCGCGGCGCCGAGGAGGAACGACGCGGCGTTCGCGAGCAGCACCGCCACGTAGGCGTCGCGTGTGCCGATTGCGAGGGCGACGCTCGCCAGGAGGCCGCCGAGGCCGTAGCCGGCGTTCCGCACCGAGCGCTCGTAGGCGGCGAGCGCCACGCGGTCGTTCCCGCCGGCGATCCGGAAGATGAGCATCTTCCGCGAGTTCGAGGCGATCGTGTCGACGATCTCGATCGCGACGCCGGCGACGAGGAACCCGGCGAACGAGTGCACGGCGGTGTACGCGACGAAGCCGACGCCCGCGAGCGCGAACCCGGCCATCGTCAGCGTCCGCGCGTCGAAGCGGTCGGCGAGCGACCCCGCGAACGGCGTTGTCGCGAGGCCGACGGCGGCGGCGATCGCGAGACCGAGCCCGGCCTTGACCGGCGAGAGGCCGACGATCTGCGTCAGGAAGAGGATGGTGACCGGCGCGAAGGTGCCGGAGCCGAGTGCGTCGACCATCGCGATCGCGAGGTAGCGGCGGCGGTCGCGGCCTGGCGGGAGGAGCCTCATTCCTACATTGGTAGTGGAAGCGACCGGGTCGGTCGGGATCGAATAGATTGGCCCTCTCGTATGGCCGCCCTCCTGCCTCGACGCCGTCGACAGCGGGAGCCGCCGCGGAGGCCCCGCTTCGTGGTCGACATCGAGCTCGCCGACGGGGCCGAGCTCGCCCGGCACCTGCGTGCGCAGGGGCTCGCGCCCGACGAGGTGGTCTTCAAGTACTTCTGGCCGCGCTACGCGCCGCCGGCCGACGCGGGGATCCAGTCGGTGCTCACGTCCGAGCACCTCGGCGCGCAGTTCGAGCGGCTGCTCGCGATGCACCTCGTGGTGCCGTCGGCGATCCCGCAGCCGGCCGGCTCGGTCCGAACCACCGACGGCGAGCTCGTCGGGTACGTGCTCGAGCGCGTCGAGGGCGAGACGCTCGGCGAGCTGGTGCGGCGCGGCGCGGCGGCGGAGGCGCGCCGGCACCTCGCCAAGGTCGAGCGGACCGTCGCGAAGCTCCACGCCAAGGGCATCGCGCACGGGGACCTCACCCCGGCGAACGTGATCGCGAGCGACGACGGGCGGACGATCCTGATCGACCCCATCCCCGTCCCCGGCCCGGGGGCGATGCTGCAGGACGAGCTGCTGCTCGAGGAGCTGCGCAAGCTGATCTCTGACTAAGATCAGATAATGATCGACCAGGTGCGCAGCTTCAACCGGCTCGTCACGCAGTCGGTCGGCGCGCTGCACGACCGCTACCTGTCGCGGGACCTGCCGCTCGGCGAGGCGCGGCTGCTCTGGGAGATCGGCGACGGGTGCGACGTGCGCTCACTGCGTTCGCGGCTCGATCTCGACTCGGGCTACGTGAGCCGCCTCCTGCGCTCGCTCGAGGCCGCGGGGTACGTGACCGTGCGGCCGAGTCCGCACGACCGGCGCGTGCGCTCGGTCGCCCCGACGGCAGCCGGCCGCCGCGAGCGCGCGGTACTCGACCGCGCGAGCGACGAGCTCGCCCGGTCGCTCCTCGAGCCGCTGCGGGAGTCGCAGCGGGAGCGGCTGGTCGCCGCGATGGCGGAGGTCGAGCGCCTCCTCAGCGCGGGTCTCGTCCGCTTCGAGGTCGTGGATCCCGAGAGCGCCCAGGCGCGCTTCTGCATCGGCGAGTACTACGCCGAGCTGGCGCGGCGCTTCGAGGACGGGTGGGACGACGCGATCAGCGTCGCCGCGACGCCCGAGCAGCTCCGGCCGCCCGAGGGCCTGTTCGCCGTCGCGACGCTGCACGGCGAGCCGGTCGGCTGCGGAGCGCTGAAGCTCCACGGGCGCAGGCCCGCCGAGCTGAAGCGGATGTGGGTGGCGCCGTCGGCGCGCGGGCTCGGCCTCGGGCGGCGGATCCTCTCGGAGCTCGAGCGGCTCGCAGCGGAGCACGGCGTCCGGACCGTCCGCCTGGAGACGAACCGCGCCCTCGTCGAGGCGATCGCGCTCTACCGCTCGGCGGGCTATCACGAGGTCGCCGCGTTCAACGACGAGCCGTACGCGCACCACTGGTTCGAGAAGCGCCTGCGGCCGGGCGACCGGTGACGCCCGTCTCTCCGTTCAGGTCGGGCGTCCCTCGAGATGCCGCATCGCGCAGACGTGCACGAAGCCCATGCCGCGCAGGACCGGCGACGAGGTGTCGGGAATCGCGTGGACGGCCAGCGCCGGCGTCCCGCGGTCGACCGCATATCGCCAGCGCGCGCCCACGAGCGCGCGGTACACGCCTCGGTGACGGGCCCAGGGGGCCGTCGCACCGCCGATCAGGAACAGCCCGTGGCTCGAGAGGATTGCGCTCGCGGCCCCCGCGACACGTCCGTCGACGGTCGCGACGACGGAGATCATCGACCGGTCCTTCCCCCGCAGGTAGCCCTCGTAGTGGGCGGCGAGGAAGCCGCGCTGGTGCTCCCGCTCCTCCTCGCCGAGCTGGAACGCCTCCCAGCGCACCTCTGCAGCGTCGGTGAAGTCGGACATCGTCGTGACCTCGTGGGTCTCGACGTCCTCCGCGACCCCGCTCGGCTCGTCCGCGAGCAGCAGCGCGTCCAGCGTGTCGCTTCCGTCCTCCGGGACGCGAAGCCCGAGCGCGAGCAGCTTGTCGGCGAGACCCGCCGGGCGCATCGACGGCCCGAGATACCAGTCGGTCCGCACACCCTCGGGGATCAAGCCGCGCACGTCCGCAAGGAGGTTCACGAGATCCGACTCCGTGGTGTCGATCGACGTGACGACCCCGAAGCTCGGTCCGGCGACGACGCACATGCGCCTGTCGAGATGCCGCGTGAGTCCGTCGTCGTCGGCCAGGGTCATGGAGCGACCCGGGTGCTCCGCGAACTCGCGGAGCACCCGCGGGATTGCCTCGATCGCTCTCACGGCCGCTGCCAGACGAACCCGTGGCAGTTCCACGAGCCCGTGAACTTCACGCCCGTCGCGGTCGTTCCGTTGAACGTTCCCCGCGAGGGCGGGCTGCCGTGGACCTTGATCAGGCTGTCCCCGAGGATCCGTCTGCCGCCGTAGTCCGCGTTGAAGACCGAGCCGGACCCGAATGCGGAATGGATCCGCGCGTCGACGAGCATGTGGAAGTCGGCCTTCCCCGCGTTGCCCGCGACGCCGGTCACGGTGGTTCCCAGGTCGAGCTGTGGCGCCGCGCCGCTCGTCTTGCTCTGCGAGCAGAACCCGTTGCGGAAGGTGTAGGACTTCCCGCCGATCCGAAGCGTCGCGGTGGCGGGCCCGCAACCGACTGCCGCGATGTGGCCGGCGATCTTGGTCACCTTCGGCAGGCACGGAGGGTTGCCGGCCTTCGAAGCTGCGCTCGCAGTCGACGCAACCGTGGCGACTGCTGCCGTCGCGACCAGGACCGTCGTGGCGAATCTCGCGCGCTGCATGTGCTCCTCCTCGTGACTCGATGCATTTCGAGTGTTCACGGCAGGCGCATAGGATCTGCAGAGCCGTGGAGTTCGGAGTGCTCGGCCCCTTATGGGTCGCGAACGACGGGGTGGAGGTCCGGCTGACGGCGCGCCGGCACCGCGCGGTCGTGGCGACGTTGCTCCTTCGCCGGGGAAGAGCGGTCTCGGCGGACGCGCTGATCGAGGCGCTCTGGGGTGAAGAGCCGCCCGCGACGGCGGCAAGCGTGCTCCGGCTCTATGTCTCCCAGGTCCGGCGGCTCCTCCCGGCGGGCCGGTTGACGCGGTCCGAGGGCGGCTATGCACTGCTCGTCGAGCCCGGCGAGCTCGACCTCGACGTGCTCGAGCGGAAGCTCGCACGTGCGGCGAAGGCGTCCGCTGCCGGCAACGACGCGCTCGCCGCGGCCCTGTACCGCGAGGCGCGGGGGCTGTGGCGTGGCCCGTCGCTCGCCGATCTCGTCACGGAGCCGTTCGCCGAGCTCGAGGCCCGCCGCCTCGACGAGCTCAGCCTGCAGGCGCTCGAGCTGTGGGCCGCCGCCGAGCTCGAGCTCGGCCACGCAGCGGACGTTCTCGCCGACCTGCAGGCTGCGGTCGCCGGCCAGCCTCTCCGAGAAGGGCTGCGGCGTCTGTTGATGCTCGCGCTCTACCAGAGCGATCGGCCCGCCGAGGCGCTCGCCGTGTATCGGGACGGGCGTCGCCACCTCGTCGAGGAGCTCGGGCTCGAACCGGCCGACGCACTGCGCGAGCTCGAGCGCCGGATCCACCGACGTGACCCCGCGCTGCGGCGCGAACGGGCGGATCCCGCGCCGGTGGAGCCGGTGCGCGTGCCGTTGCCCGCCACGCCCACGGTCGGCCGGCGCCGCGACATCGAGGCGCTCCAGCATCGGCTGCTCACGACGCCGGAGCCGCTGATCACGCTCGTCGGTCCGAGCGGGATCGGCAAGACGCGCGTGGCCCTCGAGGTCGCCCGCGGGCTCCACGGCGCCTTCGTCAACGGCGTGTTCTTCGTCGAGCTCGCCGCGCTCACCGATCCGGCGCTCGTCATTCCGACGCTCGTCCGCGCGCTCGGCCTGCAGGAGCAGCTCGACCGGCCGTGGCTCGAGTCGGTCGGTTCGAGGATCTCGGCGATGCAGGCGCTCATCGTCCTCGACAGCTTCGAGCACGTCCTCGACGCTGCGCCGGACGTTGCAGAGATGCTTCGGCACGCTCCCGACGTGAAGGTGCTCGTGACGAGCACGACGCTCCTGCGCGTCTCGGGGGAGACCGTGGTGCCCGTGCAGCCGCTGACCCAGGACGATGCCCGCGCGCTCTTCGTGCAGCGCGCCGACAAGGCGGGTGTCCCGGCGACGGTCACCTCGTCCGATCCTGCGATCGACGCGATCTGCGCACGGCTCGAGGGCTCACCGCTCGCGATCGAGCTCGCAGCGCCGTGGCTCCGAACCCTCGGCCCGTCCGATCTCCTCGCCCGGCTCGGCGACAGGCTCGAGCTCTCGGGCCGCTCCCGCGACACCACCGCGAGGCACCGCTCTCTGCGAGCGGCGCTGGACTGGAGCTTCGAGCTGCTCGCGCCGCGCGAGCGAGCGGTCCTGCTCGCGCTGTCGCCGTTTGCCGGCAGCTTCGACCTCGCGGCGTTCGAGGCCGTCGTCGCGGCGCCGTCCCTCGAGGCGCTGGCGTCGCTTGTCGACGCGAGCCTGATCCAGGCGACGAGCGGGCGGTATCGGCTTCTCGAGTCGGTTCGCGACTACGCCGTCGAGAAGGCCGGTGGCGATCAGGAGGCGTGGCGGCGTCACGCCTCCTACTTCACGGAGGTCGCCCTGCGTGCCGAGGCCGGCCTCTCGGGGCCCGAGCAGGGGCGGTGGCTTGCTTGCCTCGATCGGGAGCACGACAACCTGCGGGCGGCGCTCGACCGCCTCGGGGAGCTGGAGGAGCCCCTCGCCGAGCTTCGCCTGGCGGCGGCCCTCGGTCGCTTCTGGTACCTGCGCGGCCACATCGCCGAGGGCCTCGGGCGACTCGGGACGGCGCTCGATCACCGTGCGGACGCCGTCGACGCCCTCAGCGCCAAGGCCCTTCGAGTGCGGTCCGCGCTCGCGGTGATCGGCGGTGACTACGCGCTCGCGCGGGAGCTCGCGGAGGCGGCGCTCGCCCAGTATCGAGAGCTCGACGACGGCGAGGGAGTCGCGCGAACGCTCAGCAACCTCGGAGCGATCCTCCATGCGCAGGGCGACGTCGGCCGCGCGGCGGCGATCCTCGACGAGTCGATCGAGCGCGCCGCCGCCCTCGGCGACGCGCGTCTCGTCGCGCTGGCGGAGAACAACCGCGGCGACGTCGCGCTCAGCGAGGGCGAGCTCCACCTGGCCGCCGGCCACTTCGAGCGGAGCCTCTCGGTGATGCGCGACCTGGGCGACACGGCCAATGTCGCCCGCGCCCTCTACAACATCGGCGCCGTCGCGCTCGAGGAGTCCGAGCTCGCCAAGGCGGGCTCGTGCTTCGTCGAGAGCCTCGATCTGGCGCGGGAGGTCGGAGACCCCGAGGACGTGGTGTGGTGCATGATCGGAGTCGCCGCGCTTGCCTCTCGAGGCGGCCGGCTCGAGGACGCTCGCCGGTTGCTCGCAGCGATCGACGAGGGGCTCAGGTCGATCGGTGCCGTCATGAAGCCGTTCGAGCAGCGGCTGTACTCGCGCACGCGGGAGGCGGTGGGGGTCGCGTCCGCTGCGTCGGCGGCCGCGCTCACGCAGACCGACGCCGTCGAGCTCGCGCGGTCGCTCGCTTCGACCCTGTTCTGACCGCTGCGCGGCCGGCGCGATAGATCGTGAGCCGGTCCGTCCCCGTTGCGAAGACGGGTCCAGCGGCCCCTGGTCACCGCCGTGCCCGAGGCGTAGGTTCGCCCGATGTCTCTCGACCAGAAGCGGGCGCCTCGGAGGGAACGGTCGCCTACACGCTGGCGGCGATCAAAGACTGGACGTTCCTCCTCGGCCCCGGGCTGGGTCGTCGGGTGGGGCAACGGGTTGATCGTCGGCTACATGATGTACCGCTCGGGACTCGTGCCGAGACGGTGGTGCCGGCTCGGCCTGGTCGGCGGCCCGCTGCTCGTCGTGTTCGGGACGGCTCAGCTGTTCGCAGGCAACGACCCGAGCAGCACGCTGGCGGCGGGCGAGGCTGCGGCGGGGGCGTGGAGCCCGGCCTGACGGCGAGGCCGGCGGGTCACTCGCCCGGCGTGACGAGCCCGGACTCGTAGGCGGCGACGACGGCCTGGGCGCGGTCGCGCAGGTTGAGCTTGCGGAGGATGTGCCCGACGTGCGTCTTCGTCGTCTGAGGCGCCACGACCAGCGTCGCGCTGATCTCGGTGTTCGAGAGGCCGCGTGCGATCAGCCGCAGCACCTCGCGCTCGCGCGGAGTGAGGACCTCGAGCGAGACGGGGTCCGCCCGCACGCGGTTCGGCTGGGCCGCGAAATCCGCGATCAGGCGGCGCATCACCGACGGCGAGACCAGCGCGTCTCCTGCGGCGACGACGCGGACCGCATGGACGAGCTCGTCTGCGGGCGCGTCCTTCAGCAGGAACCCGCTCGCCCCGGCGCGGAGGGCGTCGTAGACGTACTCGTCGAGGTCGAACGTCGTCAGCATCAGCACGCGCGGAGCGGCGTCCGAGGTGCGCTCCAGGATGCGGCGCGTCGCCTCGAGGCCGTCCATCACCGGCATGCGGACGTCCATCAGGACGACGTCCGGCTCGAGCTCCTCCGCGAGCCTCACCGCGTCCGCGCCGTCGGCCGCCTGGCCGACCACCGTGAGATCCGGCTGGGCCGCGAGTAAGGCGCCGAAGCCCTCGCGCACCATCGCCTGGTCGTCTGCGATCACGCAGGCGATCGGGCCGCCGGTCACGAGGCCGTCTCCGTCAGCGGGAGGACGGCGGAGACGACGAAGCCCCCGAGGATGTTCGGCTCGACCGAGAGCGAGCCCCCGACCAGCGCGACCCGCTCCCTCATGCCCGCGATGCCGTGACCGGGGCGCGCCGGTTCGCGCGGCACCGCGTCGTGCGCGGTCGGCGGCCCGTTGACGATGTCGAGCCGGAGGACATCCGGGTCGCGGTCGACCACGACCTGCACCCACGCTCCGGGAGCGTGCCTGCCTGCGTTCGCGAGCGCCTCCTGGACGATGCGGTACGCGCACAGCCCGACAGCGTGGGAGACAGCCGCGTCGCCGTTTGCAGACATGGAGAGGTCGACGTTGACGCCGACGCGTCGCGACGCTTCGACCAGCTCGGCGACGTCGGCGAGCTTCGGCTGGGGCGCGCGCTCGGCGGGCCCGTCGCTGCGGAGGACGCCGAGGAGCCGCCGGACGTCGTTCAGCGCCTCGCGCGCGGTGGCGCTCAGGGCGGCGAACTCGTTCTTCGCAGTCTCGCTCAGTTCGTCCAGCCGGTACGGAGCCGTCTCGGCCTGGACCGCGATCAACGACATGTGGTGCGCGACGACGTCGTGCATCTCCCGTGCGATGCGGGTGCGTTCCTCGAGCAGGGCTCGTCGGGATTCGTCCAGCTCGCTCTGCGCGATCTGCTCCGCGAGCGCGTGGCCCGTCCGTCGCGAGACGATCGTCGCGTCGAGGGCGATCTGGATCACGACCAGCGCGAGCGTGCTGAGCAGCGGGCGCTCCACGCCCCGCATCAGCGCCCAGACCGGCAGCAGGTTCAGCAGCGACATCGCCCAGGCGGCGGCGCGCCCATGACGCAGGCCGGCCACCCAGTAGACGATGAGGATGGCGATCGCGAGCGGGAGCCTGATCCCGTGGCCGCTGCCGACGAGCGGCAGGAACAGCAGCAGCGACACCCAGCCGATCCGCCACGCCAGCAAGGGACGACGGATGGAAAGGACCAGGACTCCGAGGACCGCGAGGACGTCCGCCGTCTTCGGCTCGACCCCGGCGAAGGCCGGTCCGGTGGGTGTGACGAACACGCCGTCCGGGCGGTGTGACCGCAGGATCCCGATCAGCGCGAGCAGGAGGAGCGCAGCGCCGATCCACGTTGCGACGTCGGCCAGGAGCTTTCCCGCCCGGGAGCGGAAGTCGGGCGGTGGGTCGCGGGCGACCGCAACCGTGACGAACCCGCGCCACAGCTCGGAAGCGGTTTGCATCACCGACGAAAGGTACGTCGGCGCAGCCGATCTGTCGTCGTGCCGAAGGCTGTCGTACCAGGGGGTGATCCGGCGCCGAGCGCCCCTTCGGCGTACCGCTCGGGGGCGACGGGAAAGTTGGCTCCGTGCGGCGATGACAGCGAGGGAGCGCGCTCCTAGCGTTTTCGGCGTGCCGCGGATGAGCTGCGGCCGGTGACGAAGGAGCCGCGTGGAGACCATCATCCGGTTCGACGAGGTGAGCAGGAGCTACGACGGCGGCCGGCCGGCGCTCGACCGGGTCGACCTCGAGATTCGCTCGGGCGAGGCGGTCGCGATCATGGGGCCGTCCGGCAGCGGCAAGTCGACGCTCCTCAACCTGATCGCGGGACTCGACCGGCCGACCGGCGGTGCCGTCACGGTCGCCGGCGTACGGATCGACCAGGCCGGCGAAACCGGCGCGGCACTCTTTCGCCGCAACCGCGTCGGGATGATCTTCCAGTTCTTCAACCTGCTCGACGATCTGACGGTCGCAGACAACGTCGTGCTTCCGGCGCAGCTCGCCGGGATGCGCCGGGCCGACGCTCGCGCCCGTGCCGACGAGCTGCTGCGGATGCTCGGGTTGGCGACGCACCGTGACGCCTATCCGGCGCGGCTCTCCGGCGGCGAGCGGCAGCGGGTCGCGATCGCCCGTGCGCTCGTGAACCGGCCTGCGCTGCTGCTCGCGGACGAACCGACCGGGGCGCTCGACACGTCGACGGGCGACGAGATCGGAGCGTTGCTCGCCGGGCTGCACCGGTCGGGGCTGACCCTGGTGCTCGTCACGCACAACCCCGAGCTCGCGGGCCGCTATGCGAGCAGGACGATCGAGCTCGTGGACGGGCGGATCTCCGGCGCGCCGAGCTGCGACCTGCACGAGGTCGTCGGATGACCGGTGCCGCGACCCTTCGGGCCGTGCGGGGCGGGATCGCCCGGCGGCGGCTGCAGACGGGAGTCGTCGCGTTCGTCGCGCTGATCTCGACCGCCTCCACGGTGGTCGCGCTTGCGCTCGTCGTCAACGCGGAGGCTCCGTTCGACCATGCGTTCGCGAAGCAGCGAGGCGCCGACATCGCAGCGACGTTCGCGCCGAACGTCGCTGCGGAGAGGCTGGCGCGAACCGCCCGCGTCACCGGGGTGACTGCCGCATCCGGCCCGTACGGCGAGGTGAGGGTGTCTGGCACGAGCGACGGGATGTTCTTCGAGCCGCAGACGCTGGTCGGGCGCGCGACCCCCGGCGGCCCGGTTGACGACCTCGTGATCCAGGACGGGCGCTGGGCGACCCGGCCGGGCGAGGTCGTGCTCGCGACGGGCGACAGCGGGAGCGGCCTTGGCTTCTCGGTGGGCTCGACGCTGGTCGTCGGGAACGGCGCGCATCAGCGGAAGCTGACCGTCGTGGGCCTCGCGAACTCGATCACCGGCTCCGCCTCGGGGTGGGTCGCACCCGCCGAGATCCCGCTGCTCGAGGCTGCGGGCGGAACACGGGCCTCGCAGATGCTCTACCGGTTCGCCGACGCGGGGATCGGCGCCCCGCTCCAGGCCGACGTGGCCAGGCTCAGCGCGGCTCTACCGGCCGGCGCCCTCGTGGGGACGATGTCGTACTACACCGCGAAGGTCGAGCAGGACGGCAACACCGCCCCGTTCGTCCCGTTCCTGCTCGCCTTCGGGATCCTCGGGATCGTCATGTCGGTCCTGATCGTCGCCAACGTCGTCAGCGGGGCCGTCGTGTCCGGGTACCGGCGGATCGGGATCCTGAAGAGCATCGGGTTCACGCCGGTGCAGGTCACCGCCGCCTATGCAGCGCAGATCGCGCTGCCGGCACTGCTCGGCTGCCTGCTCGGGGTGGTGGCCGGCAATCTGGTCGCCGCTCCGCTCCTGCGGCAGAACGCGACCGCCTACGGCGTCGGCGGGCTCGCCGTCCCGATGTGGGTCGACGTCGTCGTCCCGGTCGGGATCTGCGCTCTGGCCGCGGTCGCGGCGCTTCTGCCGGCGCTGCGGGCCAGCAGGCTCAGCAGCGTCCAGGCGATCGCGATCGGACGGGCCCCTCGGGCCGGCCGCGGCTACGCCGCCCACCGTCTGCTCGGCCCGCTGCCCCTGCCGCGGCCGCTGACGATCGGGCTCGCCGCCCCGTTCGCACGACCCTCGCGCTCCTTCCTCACGCTCGCGGCGGTCCTGCTCGGCGCGACGGCCGTCACGTTCGCGGTCGGGCTGAGCTCATCGCTGAAGCGGCTGATCGAGGGGATCTCGCACCAACGCGCCGAGCCGGTGCAGATCCGGATGCCGGGAAACGCGTTTCAGGGCGGTCCGCAGCGGATCAAGGCCGGCCCGAAGCACTTCAAGGCGCCGCCGGCGGTCGCCGGCGGGTCGCGGGTCCCGGCCGCGAGAGCCGAACGCGAGATCCTCGCTGCCGTGCACGCCGAGCCGGCGACGCTCCACGTCGTCGCAGAGGCAGACGAGACCGTGAGCGTCTCGGGGCTGTCGGAGCCGACGCAGGTGACGGCGTTCCGCGGCGGAGCAGCGTGGACGGGCTACGACCTCGTCGGCGGCCGCTGGTATTCGCGGCCGAACGAGGTGGTCGTCCCGACCGGCTTCCTCGAGCAGACCGGCAGGTCGGTCGGCGACTCGATCTCCCTCGCCGAAGGGCGCAAGCTCGTTCGCGTGCGAATCGTCGGCGAGATCTTCGATACGCACAACCGCGGCCTGAACCTCGTCACGAGCTGGGCGACCCTGCGCAAGCTCTACCCGGGCCTCGCCTCCGATCAGTTCGACGTCGGCCTGCGGCCCGGAGCGTCGCCCGGGGCCTACGCGACCGCCGTCGGCCGCCGGCTCGGCCCCGCCTTCGACGTCGAGCTGAACGGACACGGCCCCGCGGTCGTGGCGGCGATGATCGGCCTCATCGGCACCCTCGCCGCACTCCTCGCCGCGGTGGCCGCGCTCGGCGTCCTCAACACGGTCGTCCTGAACACCCGCGAGCGCGTTCACGACATCGGCGTCTTCAAGGCGGTCGGGATGACGCCCCGGCAGACAACCGCGATGGCCATCTCGTGGGTCGCGGGCATCGGACTCGTCGCGGGGATCGTCGCCGTACCGCTCGGAGTCGCCGTGCACCGCGCGATCCTCCCTGCAATGGCCCGGAGCGTCGGGCTGCGCCTGCCGGCGAGCTACCTCGCCGTGTACGGCACGACGACGCTGCTCGTCCTGGCGATCGCCGGCGTGCTGATCGCGGTTGCCGGCGCGCTCGCCCCGGCGACGTGGGCGGCGCGGATCCACACCGCGACCGCGCTCCGTACCGAGTGACGCTGCCGCGCGGAGGAGTGCCCCCGGCAAGAATCGAACTTGCGCACGCGGTTTAGGAAACCGCTGCTCTATCCACTGAGCTACGGGGGCGAAGATGCCCCATTTGCGGGGCTTTCTGAGATAGAGGCGGCCGGGAGGTTTCCTCCCCTCTCCTGATCGACTCTGCGGTCACTTTATCCGGGGTAGCGGTGAAATGGTCACTTCGAGCTCGGGTGGTACTTCGTCGAAACGAAGAGGGCGCCCGGTTCGGGGCGCCCTCGATGAGGGGGCCAAATCCTCGAACCGGTGTCAAGCACCGGAGATGGCCGAACTGGTGTCAGAGCACCGGACGCAGCGACTTAGCGCGTCATCCGGAACGGGCGGGTCAGTTTTCGCTCGTTGAGGAGAAGTGGA
>DASZWR010000015.1:0-12437 GCA_035546215.1 Gaiellaceae bacterium
CTTCACGCTGATCGAGCTCCTGGTCGTCATCGTGATCCTCGGCATTCTCGTCGCGATCGCCGTGCCGGCCTACCTCAGCTTCCGCGGCAACGCGCAGGACGCGGCCGCGAAGTCGAACGTCCGCTCGGCGATTCCGGCGGCAGAGGGCTACTACCAGACCCAGGACCCGAACACCTACACGGGTATGGACAACGCGGCGCTCGTCGCGGTCGCGCCCGGCGTCGACACCGACGTCAAGGTCGCGGTCCTGAACGGCGGCCTCGGCTACTGCCTCGAGGACACGAAGAGCAACAACACGTTCTTCTACATCGGCGGCAACAGCGGTGTCACCGACACCACGCTGGTGGGGAGCGTCCAGGAGGGCGACTGCGCCACCAACGACGGCGGCACAGCCGCCGCCTAGGCGATCGCTCCGACCGTTCGATCGAAGGGGCGCGGGCAACCGCGCCCCTTCCTTTACCGCCACCGCTCAAGCTTCCGACCACCCTGCCGATAGGAGATCCGATGACGCTCTCGACACCGCTGAAGGTGCTCGGGCTCGCCGCCCTCGCGCTTGCGCTCGCCGGCGCCGGCGTCGTCACCCTGCTCCTCGGCCACACGAAGCACGGCACCACGCCCGCCCCGGCCGTCACGCCGACGACCGTGCATCGCGCGGCACCGTCGCCGGCGAAGCCCGTCGCGCCGCCGAAGCCTGCGATCCATCTCGTCGCGGGGCTCCCCGCGCCGCTGCACGCGGCGCTCCTCCGCAGCAAGGAGGTCGTCGCGTTCGTCTACGTCCCGACGTCGCCCGACGACCGCACCCTGCTCGCGCAGGTGAAGAAGGGCGCGCACGACGCGCGCGTCGGCTTCGTCGCCCTGAACGCGCACGACGAGAAGGTCGCCGAGGCGGTCTTCAGCTGGGCCCGCTCGAGCGCCGTGCCCGCCACCTACGTCGTGCGCCGTCCCGGCAACGCCGTCTTCGAGCTCCAGGGCCTCACCGACCGCATCGCGGTCGCGCAGGCCGCCGCCTCCGCCAGGTGAACGACCTCGGCACCGTCACCCCGGTCAGCCAGCTCGTCTGCGAGGCGACCAGGGACGGGCGCACCGTCGCCGTGCTGCGCTGCTACGACGGCGTCGGCGACACGATCGTCGAGTACGAGGCCGAGGCCACGGGGCGGCGCGGCACCTATCGCTTCCCGAGCGCGGCCGATGCCTTCCGCTTCGTGCAGGAAGCCGTGCTCGCGCTGCAGTACCTCGGCTGCGCCGTTTCGTAGCTACCCGAGCACGACGCGGGCGAGCTCCTCGATGGAGGTCATCCCGGTCGCGACCTTCTGCAGGCCGTCGTCCCACATCGGCCGCATGCCGCCGCGAATCGCGGCGCGCTCGATCTCGTCGCGGCTCGCGCGCGAGGCGGCGAGCGACTCGATCTCCTCGCTCATGATCAGCAGCTGGAAGATGCCGACGCGGCCGCGATAGCCCGTCTGGTTGCAGCGCGGACAGCCGACCTTGCGGTAGAAGCTGAGGCCGTCGTTCGCAGCGGCGATCTCGGGCGAGACGCGCGCCTTCAGCAGCTCGTCGACCGACGGCGAGTAGAGCTCGCAGCAGTGCGAGCAGAGCTTCCGCGCGAGCCGCTGCGCGAGCACCGCCGACACGGCCGACCCGGTGAGGAACGGCTCGACGCCCATCTCGTTCAGGCGCGTCAGCGTGCTCGGGGCGTCGTTCGTGTGCAGCGTCGAGAGCACGAAGTGGCCGGTCAGCGCGGCCTCGATCGAGATCTTCGCCGTCTCGCCGTCGCGGATCTCACCCACCATCACCACGTCGGGGTCGGAGCGGAGGATCGAGCGGAGCGCGCTCGAGAACGTGAGGCCGGCGCGCTGGTTGATCTGGATCTGGTTGACGCCCGCGAGCCGGTACTCGACCGGGTCCTCGACGGTGATGATGTTGATCTGGGGCCGGTTGATCTCGGTGAGCGCGGCGTACAGCGTCGTCGACTTACCGGAGCCGGTCGGCCCGGTGACGAGCAGCGCCCCGGTCGGGCGGCTGAGGATCTCGGCGATCCGCTCGCGCATCTCGGGCAGCAGGCCGAGCTCCTCGAGCGTCGGCGCGCGCCGCGACTTGTCGAGCAGGCGCATGACCACCGACTCGCCCTCGACGGTCGGCAGCGTGGCGACGCGGATGTCGAGCCGGCGGCCGGCGGTGACCGCGTTCAGCGAGATGCGGCCGTCCTGCGGCTTGCGCCGCTCGGCGATGTCGAGCTTCGCGAGTACCTTCAGGCGCGTGACGACGCCCGAGGCGAGGCGGCGCGGGATGCGCTGCACCTCCTGCAGGACGCCGTCGATGCGGTAGCGGACGAGCAGGCAGTCCTCCTGCGGCTCGACGTGGATGTCGCTGGCGCCGTCCTCGGCCGCCTGGAAGATCAGCGAGTTGACGAGCCGCACGAGCGGACCGTCGGAGATGCCGTCGTCGACGCCGAGGTCGTCGCCGGTGTCCTCCTCCACCACCTCGAGCTCGTCGATGTCGGCGCTGCGCGCTGCGACGGCGCCGCTCGCGCGGGCGATGCGCATCACCTCGGCGAGGATGTCGTCGCGCGAGGCGACCGCGAGGTCGAGCCGGTGATGGCCGGCCGCGAGACGGAGCTCGTCGACCGAGCCGATGTCGCCCGGGTCGGCGATCGCGACGAAGAGCGTCATGCCGTCGAGGCGGTACGGGATCGCGACGGCGCGCTCGAGCACCGCGACGGGGATCTTCTCGACCGCCTCCGGCGCAGGCCGCTCGGCCGCGATATCGACGAACGGGAGCCGGTACCGCTCGGCGAGCGCCCGCGCGACGCCGTCGGCGCGCGCGAGCCCCTCGTCGATCAGCGCCTGCGCGAGCGACCCCGCGCCGGCGCGACCGCGCGCCGCGGCCAGGCGGTCGGCGGGGACGAGGCCGGTCGCTTCGAGCAGGTCGGCGACGAGCTGCGCGAGCTCGTTCACCTGCCCCGAGTGGCCGAGCGGCTCCGGCGGCGCGGCGGCGGCCGGCTCCTCGGTCCGGGTCGGGATGAAGTAGTCGTCCACGGGCGGCCTACGTGAGCCCGAGGTACCAGTGCAGGATCGCGTGCCCTGCGAACAGCCCGATCAGCCCGCCGATCGCGAGGAACGGCGCGAACGGCAGCGCCATCTTCCGGGCCGCGCGCCCGTGGCGGGCGAAGAGCACGGCCGAGGGCACGAGCGCGAGCAGCATCGCCAGGAAGATCGCCACCGGCGTGGGCTTCCCCACCGCGACGCCGATCAGGAGCGAGAGCTTCACGTCGCCCATCCCCATCCCGCGCGGGTACGCGAGCGCCGCGAGGAAGAAGAACAGCGCGGCGCCGAGGCCGGCGATCGGCCAGACGACGCTCGGGTGCCACACGAGGTTCAGCGCGAGCACGACCGCGCTCGCGGGCAGCACGACCCGGTTCGGGACGATCCGCCGCTCGAGGTCGGTGGCCGAGACGGCGACGAGCGCCGCGCAGAACACGCACGCGGCGAGCGCCCGGACGCTGAGACCGAAGTCGAGCACGCAGGCAGCGATCAGCAGGGCGGTGAGGATCTCGACCGCCGGGTAGCGCCACCCGATCGGCGCCTGACAGGCGCGACAGCGGCCGCGCAGCAGCAGGTAGGAGACGACCGGGATGTTGTCGCGCGAGCGGATCTCCGTCCCGCAGTGCATGCAGGCGGAGCGCGGGCGCGAGAGCGACCGCTTCAGCGGCAGGCGCGAGGCGACGACGTTCAGGAAGCTCCCGATCGCGAGGCCGGGCAGGAGCGCGAAGGCTGCGGCTGCGGCGTTCATCTCAGGAGGGCGGGGCGTTTCGCAGGGTGATCACGTCGGACTCGCGCACGTCGTCGATGGTGATGCCGATCTGCAGCCGCGGCAAGGTCCCGGTCGCAGTGAGGAGCGCGAACGGCGTCGGCGAGGTGATGCCGCTCGCGAACACCTGCGACGTTCCGGTGCACGAGCTCGCGCTGTACCGGCGGAGGACGCCCGACGCGACGCACCAGGTGTACGTGCCGGAGGCGTGTGCGCACTGCGCCGGCAGGACGAATCTCACGGCGGCCCCGCCGGAGAGGATCGTCGCCGACTGGGCGCAGCGCCCTTCGAACTCGAGCCGGTCGAAGCCGACGCGCAGGTCCTGCTGGGCGTTGATCTGGGCGGTCGTGTTCGCGCTCGCGCGGTTGCCCGAGACGATGATGTCGGTGATCGCTCCCATCAGGATCACGAGCACCACGCAGACGATCAGGAGCTCGACGATCGTCATCCCGCGCTCGTCGGAGAGCCGGCGCATCACGCCACGTCCGTCGCGATCCGCAGGCCGAAGTGCTCCGGCTCGGGGTCGGGCTCCGGCTGCGGCTCGAGCGAGGCCGACTCGGGCGCCTGGGCGAGCCCGTGCTGCTTGCGTGCCCGCTCGAGCGCGACCAGGAAGTCGTGACGGACGCTCGCCGCGTTGGCGGCGGTCTCGGCCTCGACCTCGCCGCCGAGCACGAGCGCGATCAGCGCGTCGTCGAATGTCTGCATGTCGAAGAACGCGCCCTCGGCGATCGCGTCGCCGATCTCGTCGGCTCTGCCCTCGCGCACGAGGTCGGCGATCCGGGCGTTCACGACCATCACCTCGACCGCGGGGACGCGGCCGCCGCCGACGCGCGGCAGGAGCCGCTGCGAGACGACGCCGCGCAGCACCCCGGCGAGGATCGAGCGGATCTGCTGTTGCTTCGCCGGCGGGAAGAACTCGATCATGCGGCCGACCGTCTCCGCGGCGTCGACCGTGTGCAGCGTCGAGAGGACGAGGTGGCCGGACTCGGCGGCCTGCAGCGCGGTCTGGGCGGTCTCGGCGTCGCGCAGCTCGCCGATCAGGATCGTGTCCGGGTCCTGGCGGAGGGCGCGGCGGAGCGCCTGCTGGAAGTCGGCGGTGTCGAGCCCGACCTCGCGCTGGTTGACGATCGAGCTGCGGTCGGCGTGCAGGATCTCGATCGGGTCCTCGATCGTGACGATGTGCGACTGCCGCGAGCGGTTGATGTGGTCGATGATCGCTGCGAGCGTCGTCGTCTTGCCGGAGCCGGTGGCGCCGGTGACGAGCACGAGCCCGCGGTGCTCCTCGGCGAGCCGGTGGACGCCCTGCGGCAGGCCGAGCTCGGCGATCTGCGGCACCTGCGCGGGGATCACGCGCAGCGCGAAGCTGACCGCGCCCCGCTGGCGGAACGCGTTGACGCGGAAGCGCGGGAGCCCCTCGGCGGTGTAGGCGATGTCGAGGTCGCCGGACTCCTGGAACTGGTCGTAGCGCTGCGGCGCCGAGGCGGTCACCTGGCGCAGAAAGGCGTCGAGGTCGGCGGCCGTCAGCGGCTCGCAGCCCTCGAGGGGCGCGATGTCGCCGTCGCGGCGGACGAGCGGCGGCCGGTCGAGCTTCAGGTGCACGTCGGACGCACCCGCGTCGACGGCACGGCGCAGCAGGGCGGCGAGATCCATACGGATCTCTTGTCGGCATCCGCCGGTGGGGCCTTTAGGCGCGGCCGAGCAGGTCGAGCGCGCGCAGCGGGATCCGGGCGAGGCCGTGCTGGTCGCTCGGGGCGGCGAGCTCACCCAGGAGGAGCTTCTCGACGCTCCGCCAGAGGAGCCTCGTGCGGGCGACGCGCCAGGAGGCGCGCGGCCAGCGGTCGAGCGCGTGCTTCAGCTTCCAGGAGGCGCGGTGGAGCCCGCCGAGGCGGGCGTCGAGCGCGGCCGAATAGCCGGCGAGGCTGCCGGAGAGGATCGCCTCGGCGGCGAGCTTCGACGAGACGAAGCACTCGTACATCCCGTCGCCGGACACCGGGTCGATCAGGCCGGCGGCGTCTCCGACCAGCACCGCGCGGTCGTTCGCGACCACCGTGTCGGGGCGGCGCAGGGGCAGCCGGTGCCCGCGCAGCGCGTCGAGCTGCGCCGGGTCGAGGTGGTGGGCCTGGCACACGCGCGCGAGGTGCTCGCGGATGCGCGGGCCCTCCGCCTGCCAGGCCCCGACGCCGACGTTCACGTGGTCGCCCTTCGGGAACACCCAGCCGTAGCCGCCGGGGATGTCTGCGAGCTCGACGACGGCGCGGCGCGCGTAGCGCTCGCGCGACACGACCGGGTACGGCACGTTGCCCTCGTACGCGACGCCGTGGACGATGCCGCCGCCGAGCCCGAGCGCCTTCGCGGTCGTGCCGTTCGCGCCGTCCGCGCCGACGACCACGTCAGCGGGAGCCGCGGCGACGTCGATCGTCTCCCCTTCGCGCACCTCCACCCCGCGCGCGCGGGCGGCGTCGAGCAGGAACGCGTCGAGGCGCCGCCGCTGCGTCATCCGGATCACCGGCTGGGCGGAGCTGCGCACGACGGCGTCGTCGTAGCGGAACCGGAGCTCGACCAGGTCGACCTCCTCCTCGACGACCGGAGTCGGGTCGACGGGGCACAGCGCGAACGCGCGTGTCGTCAGTCCGCCGCCGCACGGCTTGTCGCGCGGGAACGTCGCCTTGTCGACGAGCAGCACGCTGGCGCCGCCCTCGGCGAGGCGGATCGCGGTGGTCGAGCCGGCGGGACCACCGCCGACGACGAGGACGTCGTAACGACTCACGCTCCCAGGCTACAATCCGCGCTCCCGGGGGTGTGCCCGAGCGGCCAAAGGGAACGGGCTGTAAACCCGTCGGCTCAGCCTACGGAGGTTCGAATCCTCCCGCCCCCATTCATTCTTTCTTTCTTCATTTGATCGGCGCGGCGGCAAGGTTCAGCAACAACCCGCCGTGCCGGCGGGCTCGATCACGGGCAGTCCCTTCGCCTTCGGGTCGTTCGTCTTCACCGCCTTGACGATCGCGCCGTGCATCCCGTCGGCGACCTCGTGCGTGAACTCGACCGAGACCTGCTCGAACCCGGCGGCCTCGAGGCCCGCGACGTACTCGCCCCGCGAGAGCGCGCCGGCGATACAGCCCACGTAGCTGCCGCGCTCCGAGCGCTCCTCCTGCGTCAGCCTGTCCTCCGCGACGACGTCGCTCACGCCCACCCGACCGCCGGGTTTGAGGACGCGCGCGATCTCGGTCAGCACCGCCGGCTTGTCGACCGAGAGGTTGATCACGCAGTTCGAGATCACGACGTCGACGCTCTCCGCCGGAAGCGGGATCTCCTCGATCACTCCCTTCAGGAAGTGGACGTTCGCCACCCCGGCCTCTGCGGCGTTCAGGCGAGCGAGCGCCAGCATCTCGTCGGTCATGTCGACGCCGTAGGCGGTGCCGGTCGGCCCGACGCGCTTCGCCGAGAGGATCACGTCGATCCCACCGCCGGAACCGAGGTCGAGCACCGTCTCGCCTTCGCGCAGGTCGGCCACGGCCGTCGGGTTGCCGCAGCCGAGCGACGCGAGCGTCGCGGCCTCCGGCAGCTCGCCGCGCTGCTCGGCGTCGTAGAGCGCCTCCCCGAACTTCGCGCTCCCGCGAGCATCGGCCTTGGAGTCGTCGCAGCAGGAGCCGCTCCCGCAGCCACAGCCGTCGCCTTCGCCGGTCACCCGGCGGGCCGACTCGGCATAGCGGCGGCGTACCTCGTCTCTCAGTTCGTCGGCGGTCGTGGTCATCAGCAGCAGGCTCCTTTCAGGTCGGCAACGGCCGCGAGCTTGTCGACGGCGTCGCTCTTCAACGAGAAGTAGGCCCACTTGCCGCGCTGCTCGCGCTCCAGCAGGCCGGCGTCGACCAGCTTCTTCAGGTGATGGGAGACCGTCGGCTGCGAGAGGCCGATCGGCTCGTACAGGTTGCAGGCGCAAACCGGCTCGTCGGCGGTTGCGATCAGGTTCACGATCCGCACGCGCGCCGGATCGGCCAGCGCCTTGAAGAGCTCGGCCGTCGCCTCCGCCTCGTCGTCGCTGAGCGTCTCGGCGCCCAGCGGGGCGCAGCAAGACACCGGTCGGGATTGGGACACTCTCTCGTTCATATCGACAAATGCCAATATATCGACATTTATCGATCTGTCAACCCGTGAGAGAATGACGGACGTGAACGAACGCGCCGTCGCCGATCTCAGATCGCTCGCCCGCGACGACGAGCACCTGGCGGCCGAGTCCGAACGGCTGCACGAGCTCGACGGCCAGGTCACCGCGCTGCGCGAGAAGGCAGAGGCGATCAAGGCGTTCTTCGCCGCCTATCCCCACGAGGAGACGAGGCGGCGAGAGGACCTGACGGACGCCGAGGCGGAGCTCGCCCGCCGCCGCGCGGAGCTGCAGGTGGCGGAGGCGCAGCTCGCGTCGGCGGCCGGCGACGAGGCGCGCGAGCACGCCGAGCACGCCGTCGAGCGCGGGCGCGACCACGTCGCCGTCGCCGAGGCAGCGGTCGAGCGGGCGCGGGCGGCTGCCGCCGAGCTCGAGCGCGACGCGAGCCGGCTGCCGGGCGAGGTACCGGAGCTCGAAGAGTGGGCGCGCGCGATCTCCACGGAGGTGCGCGACGTCCCGCCCGTGCCGGAGGGTCCGCGGGAGCTCGTCGAATGGGCGTCGCACGCGCACGCCGAGCTGTTCGTGGCGGCGGGCCAGCTGGACGCGCAGCGCGACCGCGTGATCCGCGAGGCGAACGAGCTCGCGACGATGCTCCTCGGGGAGCCGACCTACGGCTCGACGCCGGCGCAGCTAGAGCAGCGCATCGGCCCACTCGCCGGCCAGTAGCCGCGGCACCAGGTCGTCGAGCAGCCGCAGCGTCATCCCCCAGAGGATCCGATCGCCGACTGGGATACCGTCGACGAGTAGCCCCTCGGGCCAGCGCGCCGAGGTGAAGAGGTGCTCGCGGCGGAGGCGCGGGTCCCACAGCTCCTCGACCGACGGCGTCAGCACGTCGACGACCTCGCTGGGGCTCGGGCGCCACTCGAGGCCCGGCGGGATCCGGCCGAGGAACGGGAACACCTCGAAGTTCGTCGGGCCGCTCCGCACCGGCGGCAGCTCGGCGATCACCCGCACGAGCTGCGGGTCGAGCCCGATCTCCTCCTCCGCCTCGCGGAGCGCGGTCGCGACGAGCGTGGCGTCGACGGGGTCGACCTTGCCGCCCGGGAGCGCGAGCTGGCCGCCGTGGTGCCCGCGGTCGGTGCGGACGATGAGCACGAGGCGCAGCACGCCGTCCCCGTCGCGGAAGACGGGAGCGAGCACGGCGGCGCGCCGGTCAGCGCTGGACGTCGTCACCGGGCCAGGTGTCGTTCAGCAGGTAGCCCTCGGGGAACGGGTCGCGCTCGTCGACGTAGAGCTCGTAACGGCCGGTGACGAACGCGCTGCCGCGGATCGCGGGGACGATCCCGCCGTCCGCCTCGGCGACGATCCGGCCGTCGAAGGTCGAGCCGATCGGCGAGGCGTGCGTCATCGCGTCGCCGACGCGCATCAGCCCGCGCGCGTGCAGCGCCGCCATCCGGGCCGACAGTCCGGTGCCGGTGGCGGAGCGGTCGAGGCGGCCGGGAGCGATCACGACGGCGTTGCGCGAGACGGCGCCGACGCCCTGCCACGGCTCCGCGATCTGCACGATCGAGACGCGGGCGTCGAGCTGCTCCTTCGCCGCGGCGCGGATCGCCTCGCCCGCGTCGCAGAGATCGCGCGCCTCGTGCGCCTCGATCGCGAAGCCGAGCGCGGCCGCGTCGGCGATCGCGTACCACATGCCGCCGTAGGCGACGTCGACCCGGAGCGTCCCGTGGCCGGGAACCTCGAGCGGCGCGTCGAGCTTCTCCGCGAACGAGCGGACGTTCGTGAACTCGACGCTCTCGACGCGACCGTTGCGGCACGCGGCGCGTACCTCGACGACGCCGCCTGGCGCTTCGAGCCGCACGACCGTCTCGGGCTCCTCGATCGGCACGAGCCCCAGCTCGAGCAGCACGGTGGTGACGCAGATCGTGTTCGAGCCGGACATGTCCGGATACTCGGTCGGCTCCATGATCACGTAGCCGAATGCGCAGTCCGGGCGCGTCGCGGGGACGATCAGGTTCGCGTGCGTCGCGACCGAGCCGCGCGGCTCGCGCAGCAGGAAGCGGCGCAGGCGGTCGCCGGCGCGGAGCGCCTCCCGCATCTCCGCGACCGTCGCGCCCGGCGGCGGCTCGACGCCGGCGACGACCACGTTGCCGACCTCACCGCCTGCGTGGCAGCCGACGACGGAGATGGTGCTGCGCGTCCCCATCCCTCTCGACCCTATAGCGTCGACCTCGCATGAACGCGTCGGGCGAGCAGTACGAGATCTCGTACGGTGAGGCGCACGCCGTGGCCGTCGAGGTCGGCGGCGGGCTGCGCACGTTCTCGGTCGGCGGCCGGGACGTGCTGCTCCCGTATGCCGCGGACGACATGGCGCGCGCCGGCCGTGGCCAGGTGCTCGCGCCGTGGCCGAACCGCCTCGCAGACGGGCGGTACTCGTTCCGCGGGCAGGAGCTACAGGCGCCGGTCAACGAGCTCGAGACGATGACGGCGATCCACGGCCTCGTCCGCTTCGCGAGCTGGACGTGCGTCGGGCATGCGAGCGACTCGGTCGCGCTCGAGCACGTCCTCCACCCGCAGCCCGGCTACCCGTTTCTCGTGCGGCTGCGCGTCGCCTACCGGCTCGGCGAGGACGGGCTCACGGTCGAGACGAGCGCCGAGAACGCGGGGACGGAGCCGTGCCCGTTCGGCGTCGCGCAGCATCCGTACCTCGCCGGCGAGGTCGACGGGCTCACGGTGTCGCTCGCGGCGCGTTCCCGGCTCACGGTCGACGAGCGGAAGCTCCCGACGGGCCGCGAGCCGAACGACCTGCCGGAGACGTTCGTCGTCGGCGACCGCCGGCTCGACACGACGTTCACCGACCTCGGCCGGCACGAGGTCGGCGTCGGCGACCACGTCGTCTGGTTCGACGAGAGCTTCCCGTACGTGCAGCTCTTCAGCGGCGACCATCCGCACGTGGAGCGGCGGGGCCTCGCGGTCGAGCCGATGACCTGCCCGCCGAACGCGTTCCGCACCGGCGAGGGGCTGATCGAGCTCGAGCCGGGCGAGACCTTCCGCGGCCGCTGGGGGATCCGGCTCTAGAGGAGCTCGGCCGCGACGGCGGCCCAGCCGCGCTCCGGCAGGCCGGGCTCGCCGAGCATCTGCACGGCGACGTGGTCCGCGCCCGCGTCGAAGTGCTGCCGGAGCGCGGCCGCGACGTGCGTGGGCGGGCCGTGCGGGATGACGGCGTCGATCAGGCGGTCGGAGCCTCCGTCGGCGACGTCGGCCTCGTCGAAGCCGTGGCGGAGGAGGTTCGAGCGGTAGTTCTCGAGGCCGAGGTAGAGCTGCGCGTACTCGCGGGCGGTCACCCGGCCGCGCTCTTCATCCTCGTCGACGACCACGGCGACCTCGGGCATGAGGAGCGGCCCGTCGCCGAGCGCCTCGCGCGCCCAGGCCGTGTGCGCGGCCGAGGTGAAGTACGGGATCGCGCCGAGCGTGCGTTCGCGCGCGAGCTCGAGCATGCGCGGCGCGAGCGCCGCGAGGCAGCGGCGCGTCGGCGGCACCGGCTGGGCCGCGCCGTCGAGCGCGTCGAGGAAGCGGCGCATTGCCCTGAGCGGACGTGTGTAGTCGCTCGTCGCCTCGGGGTGCCCGACGCCGATGCCCACGAGCACGCGCCCGGGGAAGTCAGCCTCGAGCTCTGCGAACTCGGCGGCGAGCCGGGCCGGCTCGCTCTTCCAGAGGTTCGCGATGCCGGTCGCTGCGACGAGCGTCTCGGTCGCCTCGAGCAGCGGCCGCAACGCGGCCACCTGCGGCGACCCGCCGAGCCAGAACGTCTTGTAGCCGACCCGCTCGGCGAGCGCCGCCGCCTCCTCGAGACGATCGGCCCCCACCGTCCGCGGCGAGACCCAGACGCCGAGCTTGCCGAGCTCCATGCCCCGATCGTAGATCGCCGGCGCACCCCGCTAGACTGGTGCCCCTGCCCTCTTAGCTCAGTTGGTAGAGCACCTCCATGGTAAGGAGGGGGTCGACGGTTCGAGTCCGTCAGAGGGCTTGCAAAATCCCCGCTCACGGGGATTTTCCGTTCAGAACGACTTGCTCTTTGTCGTGCGTGCGGTGGGTATGGAGCCGTTTATGGAGCTTTCGCGCACGCGACGCGTCAAATCGTCGTCTGCGAAGGCAACTTAGCGGTTGCCTCACCACGCTGCCCTGACCGGTACCCGCGACCGCCGCGCGACTCCGAGTCGACCTCCTCTGCGCGAAGGACGAGTCGGTAGCCCGAACTCATCTGTGAGCCGCTCGCACGACGGCCGCGCCCATCGGCCCCCAGCGTCGCGGCGCTGGAACGCCCGAAGAGCAACGCATAGAGTCAGGCCATGTCTGCCGGCAACACGTCCACAGCCTCCGCGACGACGCCGCAGCAACTCGCGCGTATCGCAGGCTTCATCTGGGGCATCGCCGACGACGTACTCCGCGACCTCTACGTGCGCGGCAAGTACCGCGACGTGATCCTGCCGATGACCGTGCTCCGCCGGTTCGACGCCGTGCTCGAGCC
>DASZWR010000016.1:0-3936 GCA_035546215.1 Gaiellaceae bacterium
ACGACGCCGACGAACGGCGTCCTCAACGCCTCGGACGTCACGCTGCCGAACCGCCTGATCATCGACCAGGTGAAGTACTCCGCAAACCCGATCCACGCGCGTAAGACCCCGACGTCGATGCAGGTGCACGTCTCCGACAGCCACAACAACGCGGTGTCGGGCGCGCTCGTCTTCGTGCAGGGCCTCCCGTACAGCCGCATCAACAACATCCCCGAGGTCTCGACGAACTCGACGGGGTGGGCGACGGTGAACCTGCAGCCGGGCAAGCTCTTCCCGCGCACGGGGTACGTCGTGATGTTCGTCCGCGCCCGCGTCTCGGGCCAGGACGCGCTCGCCGGCTCCTCCACGCGCCGCCTGGTGCAGGTGACGGTCGGGGCTCCGAACGGGTCGTAGCGTTCCGATGGTGCTGACGGCACGTCGGCCGGGGGTGGCGCTCGCGCCGCCCCCGGCTCTCCCCGGCGCCGCGCTCGCGGCCGTCGGTGTCGTCGCGCTCGCCGCCGAGCAGGGCGGCTACTTCCCGCCTGCCTGGCGGTTCGGGGCGGTCGCCTTCGCGGCGGCCGCCGGGCTCCTCTGGCTCTGGGCGCCGGAGCGGCGCCCCGGCTGGGAGCTCGCCGCGCCCGCGCTGCTCGCGGGCCTCGGCCTCTGGTCGCTGCTCTCGACCGCCTGGTCGGTGCTCCCGTCGGCCACCACGCTCGACGCGCAGCGCACGCTTCTCTACCTGACCGCGGCGCTCGCGTTCGCCGTCGCGAGCGGCGGGCTGCCGGTCGGCGTCGTCGCGGGAGCGACCGTCGTCGCCGGCTGGGCGCTCGGCGGACGGCTCCTGAACGGTGCGCCGTGGGACACCTACGAGGGCCGGCTCCTGACCGGCCCGATCGGCTATGCGAACGGCCTGGGTGCGCTCTGTGCGATCGGCGCTGCCGTCGCGGTCGCCCTGGCGCTGCGGCACCGGCGGCCTCTCTACGCGGCGCCGCTCGTCGTGCTGTTGCCCGCGCTCGCGCTGACCGGAAGCCGGGGTGCCGACGCGGCGCTCGTCGTCGGCCTCGCCGTGGCGACCGGGCGCCGGCGCCTGCAGGTGCTCGCGGTCGCCGGCTCGATGCTCCTCCTCACGGCGCTCCTCGTCTTCACGCCGGACGGTGTGGGCGACCGGGCCGCCTACTGGCGCGCCGCCCGCCACGCCGGGCTCGCCCATCCGCTCCTCGGCACGGGAGCGGGGACGTTCGCGATCGACTACTCCGGAAACCCGCCCGCGCGGGATGCGCACAGCCTCTACCTGCAGGCGTTCGCCGAGCTCGGGGGCGTCGGCCTGCTGCTCGTGGGCGCGCTCGTCGCCGTCCCGCTCCTCGTCGCGCTCCGGCGACGGCTCACGGTTCCCGGGGCGGGCCTCGCCGTCTACCTTGTCACTGCGGGAGTCGACTGGGACTGGCAGCTTCCGGTGGTCACGGTCGCGGCGTTGGCGCTTGCAGCCTCGCTGCGGTTGAGCGACCCGTAAGAAGTCCGTTAACTCTCTAAATCCCCCGGCATGGGGAGAACCGGCTCGCGCGTTGTACCGAATGAGATGGCACAAGGAGAGCTAGAGACGATGCCCACTGCGGAAACCGACATCAGGCCGACCGAGCAGGAGCTGGTCGAGCGTTGGCGCGCAGAGGAGCTCGAGCGGGCGGGGTACCCGGAGGACGTCGCCGCAGAGCTCGCCATGCGCTCGGACGTCGACTTGCACCGCGCCGTCGAGCTTCTGCGGAACGGCTGCTCGCCCGAGCTCGCGGCCGACATCCTCCGCTAGCCGCCGCCAGCCGATCCGAGCGGGCAGAATCAGCCCGTGCTCGGCTACATCCCCTCGCCGCATACGGGCGTGGTCCACCTCGGCCCGCTGCAGCTGCACATGTACGGCCTCACGCTGCTGGTGGCGATCCTCGCGTGCATCTGGCTGAGCGGCCGCCGGTGGGTCGCGCTCGGCGGCGACTGGGATCTCGTCACCCGCGTCGCCGTCTGGGGCGTCGCGTTCGGCGTCGTCGGCGCGCGGCTGTACCACGACGTCACGTCGTGGTCGGAAGTGCCCGACCCGAAGTGGCAGGGCATCTTCGAGGTGTGGCGGGGCGGCCTCGGGATCTGGGGCGGCGTGCTCTTCGGGACGCTCGCCGGCGCGTACGTGCTGCGGCGAGAGGGGGCGAACGTCGCCGTCTTCATGGACTGCGTCGCGCCGGGCCTCCTGCTCGCGCAGGGAATCGGCCGCATCGGCAACTGGTGGAACCAGGAGCTGTACGGCAAGCCGACCACGCTTCCGTGGGCGCTGAAGATCGACCCCGAGCACCGCCTCACGGCGGCGGCGACCTACCACCCGACCTTCCTCTACGAGCTGATCTGGGACCTGCTCGGCGTGGTCGTGCTGATCTGGATCGGCAAGCGGTTCCGCGTGAACCCGCCGAACCTCTTCGCGGGCTACGTCGCCTGGTACTGCTTCGGCCGCTTCTTCGAGGAGCTCTTGCGCATCGATCCCGCGCACCACATCGCGGGGCTCCGCCTGAACGCGTGGGTGAGCATGTTCGTCTTCTTCGGGGCCGTCATCTACATCGTCCTGCACCAGCGCGGGACGTTCCGCGTGCGCCGCGCCCACGACCCGGAGCCGGCGAAGCAGCCGACCATGGCCATCCCCAAGGGCCGCGTCCGGTAACGGGACTACCCTGTCGCGGATGCCGGTCGCCGTCCGTGAGCTGGAGCTGGACCTCGACGCGTTCGAGGGCCCGTTCGACCTCCTCCTGTCGCTCGTCCTCCGCGAGGAGCTGCCGCTCCGGGAGGTGGATCTCGCCGAGATCGTGATCGCGTTCGTCGAGCATCTCGCCGAGAAGGGCGAGCTCGACCTCGACGCGTGCGGCGAGTTCCTGATCCTGATCAGCGCGCTGCTCGAGCTGAAGGCGCGCGCGATGTTCCCGGAGGAGGAGGCCGAGCTCGCCGAGCTCGAGCCCGAGGAGGCCGCCGAGGAGCTCGCCCGCCGGCTTGCCGAGTACCGCCGCGCCAAGGAGGCCGCCGACTTCCTGCGGCAGCGCCTCGACGAGCGCCGCGACCTCTTCTTCCGGCTCGGCCCGGCGCCGCTGCAGCCGACGCCGGAACGGAAGCTCGCCCAGCAGGACCCGGAGAAGCTCGCGAAGGCACTTCGCCTGCTCGCCGTCGAGCCGCCGGCGCCGTCCACGGCGCACATGGCGCTCCGCTTCCCGCCGGTCTCCCAGTTTCTCGACCGCTGGCGGTCGCTGCTGCGCCGCCGCAGCCGGTTCGACTTCGACCAGGAGGTGGCCGGGCTCTCGCGCGTCGAGGTGGCCGTCGCCTTCCTGGCGCTCCTCGAGCTGCGCAAGCAGAACGAGGTGGCGATCGCGCAGGCCGCGCCGTTCGCCCCCATAAGGATTTCCCGCGCCGACGCCGAAAGGAGCTTGTCTTGGACAGCCCACTCCGCCTGATCACCACCGAGGTCACGCCCGCCGCCGAGCTGGCGAAGACCGTCGAGGCGCTGCTCGTCGTCGCGTCCCAGCCGCTGGCCGTCGAGGAGATCGCCGCCGCCTGCGAGGTGGACGTGCTCCACGTCTCCGAGGCGCTCGAGCTGCTCGGCGAGAAGTACTCGGAGGAGCGCTCGGGGATCGTGCTGGAGCTCGCCGCCGGCGGCTGGGCGTTCCGGGCGTCCGCCGCGGCCGCCGAGGCCTGCTCGCGCCTCTTCGAGAAGCCGGTCGAGAAGGGCCTCTCGCAGGCGGCGCTCGAGACACTGGCGATCGTCGCCTACCTCGGGCCGGTGTCTCGGCCGGAGATCGCGCGCATCCGCGGCGTCAACGTCGACGGCGTCATCTCCGGGCTCGTCGAGCGCGGCCTGATCGCCGAAGGCGGCCGCGAGAACGAGTTCGGCGCCATCCGCTACCGCACGACGCCGCTCTTCGAGCGCGTCTTCGGCCTCGAGTC
>DASZWR010000017.1:0-29427 GCA_035546215.1 Gaiellaceae bacterium
CTACGCCGCGAGCGCGGCGGCCGCGAGCTCGTCGAGCCCGACCACGGCGGGCTGCGCGAGCTGCTCGCCGGCAGCGGCGCAGAGCTGGGCGAGTCCCACCTCGAACGGGCCGCCAGACGGAAGGTCGAGCGCCGACAGCTCGTCGCGCCGGAACGCCGCGGCGACCGGCCGCAGGCCCTGGCCGGCGCGGACGGCCCTGATCGCGACCGCGCAATCACGCGAGCTCGCGCCGTCGACAAGCGAGGCGAGCCAGTCCGGGCCCGGCGCCGGCGTCTCGCCGACCACGACGACGACCTCGCCCTCGGCGGCCGCGGTTCCTGCCGCGACGGCGGCGTCGAACGTCCCGGGCGGCGACTCGACGAGCTTGACGTCGCCGCTGACCGCGTCGAGCAGATCGGCGTGCCGGCCGGGGCCGTCGTGGACGATCACCACCTCGTGCACCGGCTCCTCGGCGAGATGCGAGAGCGCGAGGACCGACGCCCACGCGCGGTCGGGCTGCTCCGGCAGCGGCAGGACGATCGTCGCCGGGAACCGGTTCGGAACCGCCAGCGCCTGCGCGCGGCGGCGGAAGGTCTCGAGGTCGGCGGCCATGCCTGCGAGCCGCGCCTCGTGCCGCATCCCGGCGTAGTGCTTGATCCGGGGCCGGGGGGCGGGGTCGACCGAGATGCTGTTCCACTCGCGATGCAGCAGCTTCGTCCCGGCGAAGCGCGCGGTGGGCCGCACGATGTGCGCCGTCGCCCACGGCACGCTGCCGATCTCGAAGCCGAGGAGCGTGAGGATCGCCGCCTGCTCCCACCAGGGGTGGTCGACGAACTGCGTCATCGCCCAGGCGTCGTCGAGCAGCGAGATCGCCTCGTCGCAGCTCCGCAGCATCAGGACGCCGCAGTTCGCCGCGTCCTGTCCGCCGTAGCGGTGCATCGCGAGGTAGAGGTACCGGTCGTCCTCGAGCTCGTCGGCGAGGTCGCGTGAGGTGTCGAGGAAGATCGCGTCGGCGTCCACCCAGACCGCCACGTCGTAGTCCCGGAGCAGCCGCCTGAGCAGAGGCACCTTGCTCCACGAGAGCGGCCGGGTCGGATCCTCGGCCTCCGTCTGCAGGTGGAGGTCGTACCCGTGGCGCGCCGCGAAGTCCTCGAGCGGCTCGCGGGCGAGGTCGAGGAGCGCAGCCTGCGGACCGTGCGCGAGCGTGCACAGCACCTTCCGCGGGGACGCCATGAGCCGGTAGTCGGCGCGGGCCGGGGTCTCTTGAGCCTCAATCGGAGGCCCGGGGCGCCGATCACGAAGCCGTGGCGTCCCCTGCCTCCGGCTCTCCCCTGCCCCTGCTCTGGAGCGGCCTCGCGTACGGCTTCTCGGGCCTGGCGGAGGAGCTGCGCTCGTTCCTGCAGGCGCTCGAGGGCGCGGGAACGCCCGCGGCGGCGCGGGAGCTTCGGCGCGACGCGGCGAAGCCGGGCGGGACCGGCGTCCCCGCGGCCGACCGCGCGCTCGCGCGGCCCGTACCGGAAGGCGAGCACGTGCACGTCCTGCACTGCCCGCCCCTGGAGCGGATCGTCCCCAACGACCGCGGGCCGGTCGTCCACCGGACGATGTACGAGACCGACCGCGTGCCCGCCCACTGGTCGCCGAACATCCACGCGGCCGACGAGCTGTGGGTGCCGTCGGAGTTCAACGTCGAGACGTTCCAGCGCGGCGGCCTGTCCGCGCACAACCTGCGGGTGCTCCCGGAGACCCTCGACTTCGACCTGTTCGCGCCCGGCGTCGAGCCGTGGCCGCTGGCGGGCCGGCGCGGGTTCGCCTTCCTGACCACCTTCGACTTCACCGACCGCAAGGGCTGGGACGTCCTTCTCGACGCCTGGGCCGACGCGTTCGACCCCGACGACGACGTCTGCCTCGTCCTCAAGTGCTCGACGGCCCACATGGAGGCCGACCTCGTCCGCGCCCGCCTCGCCACCCACGTCGGCAGCCGGCCGACGGCGCCGGTCCTCCTGAACTTCGACGAGCTCGCGATCGACGAGATGCCGCGGCTCTACGCCGCCGCCGACGCCTACGTGATGCCGAGCCGCGGCGAGGGCTGGGGCCGCCCGTACATGGAGGCGATGGCGATGGGGCTGCCCACGATCGGCAGTCGCTGGAGCGGCAACCTCGCCTTCATGCACGACGGCAACTCGTTCCTCGTCGACGGCAAGGTGCGGCCGATCGAGCGCTGGGAGCCGCTCGCTCCGGGCTTCTGGCAGGGCCATTCCTGGTTCGAGCCCGACCGCGACTCGCTCGTCGCGGCGCTCCGCGACGTGCGCGCCGGGCGCGACCCGCAGCGCGCCGCCGGCGCCCGGGCGGAGCTCGTCGAGCGGTTCGGCCCCGGGCCGACCGCCGCTCGCATCGCCGAGCTGACCGGGGAGGCGCTCGAGCGCTGGCGCAGCCGGGCGAACGCGCAGGTCGCCTTCACGTGGCGCGGCGAATGGGGCTCGATCCACTCGCTCGCGGTCGTGAACGACGCGATCGCCTCCGCCGCCGAGCTGGAGCCCGACGTGGCCGTGCGTCGTCAGCCGATCGACGGCACCGGCGTCCTCTCGGACGAGGTCGGCGTCGCGCAGCAGTGGCCGCCGTCGTTCGAGCCGCCGACCGCCGGGCCGTTCGTGCTCTACCAGCCGTGGGAGTTCGGCGAGATCCCGGCAGCGTGGGTCGACCCGATCAGGCTGCGCGTCGACGAGGTGTGGACGCCCTCCGAGTACGCGCGCCGGTCGTACGTCCGCGCCGGCATCGCCCCCGAGCTCGTGCACGTCGTCCCGAACGGCGTCGACCTGGACCGGTTCTCGCCCGAGGGTCCGCGGCGCACCTTCGCGACCGCCAGGGGCACGGTGTTCCTCTTCGTCGGCGGCACGACATACCGCAAGGGCATCGACCGCCTGCTCGAGGCGTGGCGCCGCGCGTTCACCGCCGCCGACGACGTCTGCCTCGTGATCAAGGGCTTCGGCGGGACGACGCTCTACCGCGGCCAGACCGCGAACGCGGCGATCGAGGAGTTCCGGGCGCTCCCGGACGCGCCCGAGATCGTGCTGCTCGACGACGACCTCGCCTTCGACGAGATCCCGGCGCTCTACCGTGGCGCCGACTGCCTCGTGCAGCCGTACCGCGGCGAGGGCTTCTGCCTGCCGGCGCTCGAAGGGCTCGCGTGCGGCCTCCCGGTGATCGTCACCCGCGGCGGCCCCACCGACGACTTCACCTCGGACGACTGCGCCTGGTACGTCGGCTCGCAGCCGCAGGCGCTCCCCGCCGGGGCCCTCCCGGCCCATCTACAGCCGGCCGGCGGCGGCTTCATGCTCGAGCCGGACCTCGACGACCTGGTCGCGGCGCTGCGCGCGGCGACCGACGCCGACGAGCGCGGCCGCCGGGCGCAGGCCGCCCGCGCGCACGCCGAGCGCTTCTCGTGGCCCGCCGCGGCCCGGATCGCGCTCGAGCGCGTGCACGCCCTCGCCGGACGGGCGCCGATCCGAGAGGTGCCGCCCGCAGCGCTCTCCGCGAGGCGCCGCGTGCTGCTCGCGATCGACGCCGAGTGGGACGACACCTCGTCCTGGGCGCCCGGGATCCGGGCCTTCGCCGACGCCTTCGGGCCCGACGACGATGTGACCCTCCTGCTGCCGATCGACGACCCCTCGCGCGCCGACGCCGTCACCCGGGAGCTCGTGCAGGCGGGCGCCGACTTCGAGGCACTCGGCGACCTCGTGCTCGCAGACGCCGGCGAGCTCGCCCCCGACTCGCTCGCGCTCACCGTCGACGCCTTCATCGCCGCCGCCGGTCGCGGCCCAAGCCGCGCCGCACATTGCGTGGAACCGGACGCCGACGCCCTCAAGTCCTTCGTCCTCCAGACGACCTAAGGGAGACCCATGCCGCTGCGTATCGCCACCCTCGCCCCGACCGCGCGCCAGGACACGCTGACGCCGCAGGAATGGCGCCACCGCATCGCCACCTTCGCCAACCGCGTCGGAGCGGCCGTCCGGAGCTCGAACGTCGACGACCTGCGCGAGGCGATCGCGTCGCTCGAGGGCTGGAGCGACCCGCACCGCGCCCACCAGGCGCGCCTGATCGCCGCCGAGGCGGTGCTCGAGAGCGACCGCACCGACCTTTCGTGGCTGAAGCTGTTCGCCGTCACCGCCGGCGAGCTCCTGCAGGCGCTCGAGCAGACGCCCAGCGAGCCGACGCTCCTCAACACGGTCGGCATCCTCCTGTACGAGCTCGGCGAGCCGGGCACCGCGGCGACGCTCTTCAAGGCCGCGCTCCGCCTCGACCCGAAGCTGCCGCACGCGAAGGCGAACCTCAGGCAGGCGCAGACGCTCGCCCGGGGCAAGACCGTCAAGCTGCCGGCCCAGCTGATGTCGCTCGTGCTGCCGCTCGTCCCGCGCGCGCGGCGGGCGGCCGCGGCCGCGGCGCCCGCGCAAGGGCTCACGGTCTCGCTCTGCATGATCGTCAAGGACGAGGAGGAGATGCTCCCGGGCTGCCTCGAGGCGGTCGCGGACGGCGTCGACGAGATCGTCGTCGTCGACACGGGCTCCTCCGACCGGACCGTTGAGATCGCCGAGAGCTTCGGCGCGAAGGTGATCCACTTCCCGTGGAACGGCTCGTTCTCGGACGCCCGCAACGCCGGCCTCGACGCGGCGACGGGCGACTGGCTCATGTACCTCGACGCCGACGAGCACCTCGTCCCGGGCGACGCCGCGAAGATCCGCGGCCTGCTCGGACGCACGTGGCGCGAGGGCTTCCACCTCGTCGAGACCAACTACACCGGCGGTGACGAATCGGGCACGTCCGTCACCCATCTCGCGCTCCGCATCTTCCGCAACCGGCCGGACTACCGGTTCGAGGGGAAGATCCACGAGCAGAAGACGCAGAACATGCCGACCTACCTGCCCGAGCGGTTCGAGGCGACGTCGATCGGCATCCGGCACTACGGCTACCTGAAGAGCCGGATCAGCGCGAAGGAGAAGTCGCGGCGCAACATCGACCTGCTCGAGCTGGAGCGGCGCGAGTCGCCGAGCCCCTTCAACTCGTTCAACCTCGGCTCCGAGTACCTGATGCTGGCCGAGCCGGCGAAGGCCGCCGAGCACTTCGACGAGGCGTGGGAGTCGCTGCACGCGACCGGCGAGTGGACGTCGGCGGGCTACGCGCCGATCCTCGCGTCCCGCATCGCCCTCGCCCGCCGCGAGGCCGGCCGCGTCGCCGACGCCCGCGAGGCGCTCGCCGTCGCGATCGCGGCGATGCCCGACCACACCGACCTGCACTTCGAGCTCGCCCTCTGCGCCCGCGCCGACGGCGACCTCGAGGAGGCGGAGCGCCTCGCGCGTCACTGCCTGAGCCTCGGCGACGCCCCGGCGCAGTACGCGTCGGTGGCGGGCACCGGCTCCTACCTCGCGCAGTGCGTCCTCGGCGAGCTCGCCGAGGCGCGCGGCGACCACGCGGCGGCGGAGGAGCACTTCCTCGGCTCGCTCGCCGAGCATCCCGACTACGTCGCCCCGGCTCTGCCGGCGGCGACGCTGATGCTGAAGCGCGGCGCGTCAGAGGAGGAGCTGCGTGCCGCGCTGCCCCTCGACCGGCCGAGCGCCTCCCTGCTCGCCGCCACCGCCTGCCTCGAGCAGGGCAGCCTCGAGCTGGCGCAGCGCCTGTTCGAGGACGTGCTCGTGAAGCAGCCGGGGAACGACCCCGCGCGGATCGGCCTGGCCGAGACCTTCCTGCTCTCGTCGCGCTTCGCCGATGCGGCGAAGGCCGCCGCCGGCGTTCCCGCGGACTCGCCGCTCGCGGCGGCCGCGGCCGGCGAGATCGCGTTCGCCCACGCCGTCGCCGGCGACGAGGCGGCGCTCCGCGCCGCACTCGAGACGCCGGCGCTCCAGCCGTACGACCGCGTCCTCTACGAGGCGTGGGCGACGGTGCTGGGCGGCGGCCGGCCGGCCGGCTCGATCCCGGCGCCCGCCTTCGCCACCGCCGCGACCGCGCTCGAGGCGCTGCTTCGCATCCAGGCGTTCGCGTCGTTCGAGCAGCTCGCCGGGATCGCGGCCCGCATCGCCGTCCCGGAGGACGACCGGCGCGAGGTGCTCGCCCGCATCTACCTCCGCCGCGGCTTCCTCGACTCGGCCGCCGACGAGTGGATCGCGCTCGCGAAGGAGCGGCCGTCGGCGCGCGCGTTCGTGGGGCTCGCGCAGATCGCGGTCGCCCGCGAGCTGCCGACCGACGCGGTCGCCTTCGCCGAGCACGCACTGCAGCTCGACCCGTCGTCGGTCGAGGCGGGACGCCTGCTCGAGGCGCTGAAAGAGCGCGTCGCGGCTTAATTCCCGAGGCCGTCTGCCGAAGACCGGGGCGACGGAAGGGCACGTCCCCGCCTTGTCCGTCTTGTTACCCCGATGGACCGTGGCCTCTACATCGCTGCTTCCGGCATGCTCGCAGAGCAGACCCGGCAGGACCAGATCGCGAACGATCTGGCGAACGCGTCGACCCCTGGATACAAGGCCGACCGCTCGGCGCAGGCCGCATTCGGTGACGTCCTGATCGAGAACACGGCGACCGGGCAGCAGCTCGGCTCGCTCGGTCTCGGCACCCAGGTGACCCGCATCGTCACCGACCTGAATCCCGCGGCGTTGAAGCAGACGGGCGACCCGCTCGATCTCGCTCTCGACGGCCAGGGGTTCTTCTCGGTCCAGACGCCAGCGGGCCGTCGCTTCACACGCGACGGCCAGCTGGTTGTCGACGGCAGCGGCCGCCTCGCGACGGCGACCGGCTACCTCGTGCTCGACGCACAGGGCCGGACGATCCAGCCGGGCGGCTCGGACGGCTTGATCGTGTCGCCCGACGGCACCGTCAGCCGGAACGGCCGCGCGATCGCGACGCTCGGCGTCGTCTCGCTCACGAACCCGGCGAAGGAAGGCGACACGCTCTTCAACGGCACGGCCGCCGGCCGGCCCGCGGGGACGGTTGTGCGTCAGGGCTACCTCGAAGGCTCGAGCATCGACCCGACGACGGCGATGGTCGACATGATCCAGTCCCTCCGCACGTACGAGTCCGACCAGAAGGCGATCCAGACGATCGACGAGACGCTCAACAAGGGCATCTCGGCGGGAGGCGTGGCCTAAGGACCGCCGACGAGCGGACGATCACAGGGTCGACGATAGGAGGGCCTCAGGCCGGACTGCATCGCAGAAGCCTGGGAGACCGCCGAAGCCGGCTCCCACCCTCCGCTCAAACGGTTCTTCCCCCGACAGAGGGCGAGGCTTTTCGATGGCAGACGGCATCTACGCCGCAGCGTCCGGAATGGTGGCGCAACAGACGAGGATCGACGCGATCGCCAACGACCTGGCGAACGCCGACACGCCCGGCTACAAGAGCCAGCGCGTCGCCTTCAAGGACCTCGTCTACGGGAGCGAAGGCGGCGTGGCCGTCGGCTCCGGCGCCGCCGCGGTGGACGCCGGGCGCTCGACCGTCGCCGGCGGGCTCCAGGCCTCCGACAACCCGCTCGCGGTCGCGATCAGCGGCCCGGGCTTCTTCCAGATCCGCCGCGCCGACGGCACCACGGGGCTCACCCGCGACGGCGACTTCCAGCTCGACGCGTCCGGCTCGCTCGTGACGACGACGGGCGAGCGGCTCGTGCCGCCGATCACGGTGCCGAAGGGCATCCAGCCCGACCAGGTCTCGATCGCGCAGGACGGCACGGTGACCGCCGGCGGCCGCGCGCTCGGGAAGATCCAGGTCGTGAACGTCGCCGCGCCGGGCGCGCTGCTCGCCGTCGGCGACAGCACATACACGGCCACCGCGGCGAGCGGCGCAGCGACGCCGGTCGCGGGCGCGACGGTCCAGCAGAGCCAGCTCGAGGGCTCCGACGTCGACGTCGCAGAGTCGATGACCGAGCTGCTCGACGCGCAGCAGAGCTACAGCCTCGCGAGCCGCGCGATCCAGACCCAGGACCAGCTCCTCCAGATCGCCAACCAGATCAAGCGCTGATGAGCCAGGGCCTTCCCCCCATCGACCAGTCCCTGATCCCGGCCGCCGTGCGCAGCCAGGGCGAGGACGCCGTGAAGAAGTACGAGACCGCGCTCTCGTTCGAAGGGCTGCTCGACCAGCAGCTCGCCCAGGCGCTCACGCAGACACTGCAGAGCACGACGTCGCCGGGCGACGACGACGGCGACGGCGGCAGCTCGTTCGACGACGGCAGCTCGACGCTGATGCTGCAGATGCTGCCGCAGGCCCTCTCCGACGGGCTCGTCTCCCAGGGCGGCCTCGGCCTCGCGCAGCAGCTCTACGACCAGATGAACGGGAAGCTCGGGTCATGACGCAGCTCATCGACCACATGCAGCGGCAGCTCGAGTCGTCCCGGAGGCTGCTCGAGATCGTCCTCCTGCAGAACGGCGCGATCCGCCGGCAGGACGTCGAGTCCGTGCTCGCGAGCCTCGCAGACCTGCAGGCCGAGATGGGCTACCGCGCCCGGCTGGAGATGGAGCGCGGACAGATCCTCGGCTCCGCGGCGACCCGGTACGGCGTGGCGCCGGACGCGGTCGACCTGGAGATGATGCTGCGCGACTCCGCACCCGCCGAGGCGGCGCAGGCGCGCGCGCTCTCCGCCGAGCTGCTCGGCCTGATCACGGAGACAGGGCGGCTGCACGACCAGAACCGCGTCCTGCTCCGCCAGGAGCTCACCTTCCTCGACCACCTGATGCGCGTGCTCTCGAACACGCCGCAGGCCGGCTACTCGCCCGCCGGGTGGTCGCCCACCCCCCAGTCCGCGACCGTGGTGAACGCGAGGGCCTAGGCGATGTCCGTCTCCACCTTCGTCGGCATCGAGACCGCGCTGCGCGGCCTGGTCGCGCAGCAGCAGGCGCTCGAGATCACCGGCCACAACATCACGAACGCGAACACGGCCGGCTACACGCGCGAGGTTGCGAACTTCTCGACGACCGGGGCGCTGCAGGTGCAGCCCGGCTCGCTGCTCGGCACCGGCGTCACCGTCACCGGGTTCCAGCGCGTGCGCGACTCGTTCCTCGACGTGCAGTTGCGCGCCCAGACGATGCTGCAGGGCTCGGCGCAGGCGACCGAGGACAACCTCGGCCAGGTCGAGGGCGTGATCAACGAGCCGTCCGACACGGGGCTCAACTCGCTGCTCGGCTCGTACTGGTCGGCCTGGCAGAACGTCGCCAACTCGCCGCAGGACCCCGCGACGCGCCAGGCGCTCGTCGAGGCGGCGAAGAGCCTCGCGAGCGGCCTGAACAACACCGCGTCGCAGCTCTCGACGATCGCCTCGCAGACGGCGCAGGACGCGGGCCTGACGCTGCAGCAGGTGAACGCAGACGCGCAGACGCTGCAGTCGCTGAACACCGCGATCTACAACGCGAAGGCGGTCGGCGACACCGCGAACGACCTGCTCGACCAGCGCGACAAGCTGCTCGACGACATGAGCCAGCTCGGCGGCGTCAGCGTCACCGACAACGCAGACGGCACGAACAACGTCACCTTCGACGGGGTCGCGCTCGTCGCCGGCAAGACCGCGTACACGCTCAGCGAGAGCGGCGGGACGCTGTCGAACGACATGACGACGCCGCAGACGGCGACGCTCACCGCGAGCATGGGCAAGCTCGGCGCGCTCGTCGCGCAGCGCGACACCACCATCCCGTCGTACCAGTCGCAGCTCGACGCGATCGCGAACGCCCTCGCCACGCAGACGAACACGCTGAACTCGGCGGGCTACGCGCTCGACGGCACGACTGGCAACGCGTTCTTCAGCGGAACCACCGCTGCGACGATCGCGGTCGTCGCCACCTCGACGAAGGTCGCGGCGTCCGCGACGGCCGGCGGCGTGCCGGGCGACAACACGAACGCGCTGACGCTCGCCGACCTGCAGAACCAGGCGATCGCGTCCCTCGGCGGCTCGACGATCAACGGGGCGTACGCGAAGCTCGTGACGACGATCGGCTCCGACTCGCAGAGCGCGCAGCGCGCCGTCTCGAACGCCAACGTGCTCGTCGACTCGCTGACGAACCGCCGCGACTCCGTGTCGGGCGTGTCGCTCGACGAGGAGATGACGAACCTCGTCAAGTACCAGCAGGGCTACCAGGCCGCCTCGCGCGCGCTGAACTCGATCGACGACGCCCTGAACATCCTGATCAACCGCACAGGGAGGGTCGGTCTCTGATGACCCGCGTGACGAACTCGATGACCGCTCGGACCGTGCTGGCCGACATCCAGAACGTGCAGGCGCAGCTGACCGAGACGCAGAACAGGCTGTCGTCCGGCAAGCAGCTGACGAAGCCGTCCGACGACCCGTTCGGGACGAGCCGCGCGCTGCTGTACCGCGGCGAGCTCGCGGCGAACACGCAGTACCAGTCGAACGTCAACGAGGCGACCTCGTGGCTGAACACGACCGACACGGCGCTCGGCTCGATCAGCGACGACGCGGCCCGCGCCCGCGACCTGCTGCTCCAGGGCGCGAACGGCTCGATGTCGCAGACCGACAAGGACGCGATCGCGGACGAGCTCGACCAGCTCGCCGACTCGATCAAGACCGCCGGCAACACGCAGTACGCCGGGTCGTACATCTTCTCGGGCGCCAAGACCGGGACACAGCCGTTCACGATCGGCGGCACCGACGCCTACGCGGGCGACACCTCGACGATCAACCGCGAGATCGGCCAGGGCGTCACGGTGCCGGTGAACGTCACCGGCGACACGGTCGTCTCACCGGTGCTCGCGGCGATCCGCCAGGCGGCGATCGACCTGCGGGCCGGCGGCACCCCCGGGAACCTCGGCACCACCGACCTGAACGCGCTCGACGCGGCCTCGGACAACATCTCCGAGACGCGCGCGATCGTCGGCGCCCGCCAGAACCGGATGGCCTCGGCGCTGTCGCGCCTGCAGCAGATCAACGTCGCGCAGTCGCAGCAGCTCTCCAACACGGAGGACGCCGACATGGCGCAGACGATGATCGACTTCTCCACCCAGTCCGCCGTCTACCAGGCGGCGCTGAAAGCCGGAGCGAACCTGATCCAGCCTTCGCTCATGAACTTCCTCTCCTCGTAACCCAAAGGCCGAAAGGAGGCCAGCACCTGATGCAGATCGAAAGCACGAGATTCGGGACGATCGAGGTTCGCGACGACGCGGTCCTCGAGTTCCCGAACGGGCTCCCCGGCCTGATGGGGCAGAAGTGGGCGTTCGTCGCCTCGAGCGATGACTCGCCGTTCTTCTGGCTCCACTCGGTCGAGGACGCCGCAACGGCGGTCCCCGTCACCTCGCCGTGGCTGTTCTTCAGCGACTACGAGGTCCGGGTGCCCGATGACGAGGCGAAGCGCCTCGATCTCTCGAGCCCGGCCGACGCGTACATCGTGTGCGTCGTCCGCGCGACGGAGAACCTGGCGGACTTCACGATCAACCTCGCCGGGCCGCTCGTGATCAACGCGGGCTCCCGCGTCGGCCGGCAGATCCTGAACGACGTCGGCGGCTACTCTGTTCGGCACCCCCTCTTTTCCGAGGTGGAGCTGAACGAGGTGGACGCGACCCGCTCGGCCGTCCCGGTCACGGCGGCGGCTGGATAGGAGGCAAGGATGCTCGTGATCACCCGCAAGTCCGGAGAGCGCATCTGTCTTGGCGACGACGTCACCGTCACGGTGCTCGAGATCGTCGGCTCGACGGTGCGGCTCGGAATCGACGCACCCCCCGAGATCCCGGTCTATCGACACGAGATCTGGGAGGCCGTCAAGGAAGAGAACCGGGCAGCGGCGACCGCGAGCATCAAGAACCTCCCCAAGCGAGACGACTCAACCCCTACCTCCTGAGGCGAACGCCTCAACTGTCCCCCAGCTCTACCCCTTCGGAAAGGAATCCGGAAAATGGCTCTTCGTATCCAGACGAACATCGAGGCGATGGATGCCCATCGCAATCTCGTGGGCACGTCCCAGCAGCTCTCTCAGTCGATGGAGCGGCTGAGCTCGGGCTATCGCATCAACAAGGCGGCCGACGACGCTGCCGGCCTCGCCATCAGCGAGAAGCTCGCCGCCCAGGTGAGCGGTCTCGACCAGGCTCAGCGCAACGCGCAGGACGCGGTGTCGCTGGTCCAGACGGCGGACGGGGCGATGAACGAGGTGCAGGCCATGCTGCAGCGCGTTCGCGACCTGGCCGTGCAGTACAACAACGGCACCCTGTCGACGTCCGACCAGGCGTCGATCACGAACGAGGTCGCGCAGCTCTGCGCCGAGATCCAGCGCATCGCCGGCCAGACGTCGTTCAACGGGATCGCCCTGCTCTCCGGCGGCGGCAGCATCACCTTCCAGGTGGGCGCCGACGACGGCGAGACGGTGACCGTCAGCGCGCTCAAGCTCTTCGGCTCGGGTGCGTCGTACGACATCGACTCGGCGATCTTCAACTTCACCGGTGCAACGGTGACGCTGGCGTCGATCGACACCGCGATCGACTCGATCTCCACGGCCCGCTCGACCTTCGGCGCCGTGCAGAACCGGCTCCAGCACACGCTCAACAACCTGGCGACCTACCAGGAGAACCTGAGCGCGTCCGAGAGCCAGATCAAGGACGTCGACATGGCGGCCGAGATGGTGAACTTCACCAAGCTGCAGGTGCTGCAGCAGGCCGGCACGGCGATGCTCTCCCAGGCGAACAGCTCGCAGCAGTCGGTGCTCCGGCTGCTCCAGTAGCTCCTCGCCATACACGGTCCGGTCGACACGGTTCGGCGGGGGCGCGGCTCAATCGGGCCGCGCCCCCGCCGATCACGGTCTTGTAGATGTCGTTCCTGGACGCCCTGTCCCGCGTCGAGGCGCTGCAGCAGCTCGTCTCCCGTGCACCGAGTGCCGGTGCCTCCACGTCGTCGTTCGCCGACGCGTTGTCGTCGGCTTCTCCCGTCGACCCGATGACGACGGCCGGGGCCGCGCAGCAGCTCGCGATGGAGTCCGCGCTCGTGGGCGGCTCGACCGGCACGCCGTACGCCGTGTCGCCCTTCGCCTTCTCGCCGCTCGCGTCGCTGACGTCGGCGACGCCGCTCGCCGACACGTACGGCTCGTCGTCGACGGTGGGGCAGCGGGCGCTCTCGGCCGCCGAGAGCCAGCTCGGCGTCTCGGAGGAGCCGCCGGGCTCGAACGACGGCCCGGGCCTCCAGCAGTACCGGGACGCGGTCGCCGGCTCGGCCCCGGGCGAGCCGTGGTGCGCGTACTTCGCCTCGTGGGCGGCCGCGCAGGCCGGCGCGCCGCTCGGCGCGAGCGGCCAGGGCCTCGGCTCGGTCGCGGAGATCACCGACTGGGCGGCGAGCACCGGACGGCTGCTGCCCGCGACGACGACGCCCCAGCCCGGCGACTTGATCCTCTTCGGCGACCGGCACGTGGGCCTCGTCGAGTCGGTGAACCCGGACGGCACGCTCACGACGGTGGAGGGCAACTACGCGAACGCCGTCTCGCAGGTCACGCGCGACCCGTCCGAGGCGACCGGGTATGTCCGGCTCGCTCAAGAACAGCCCTCCTAGGACGACTACGGGAACGATGCACACCGTCACGAACTCGGTGCTCGACACCGCGCCTGCTCCGACGCCGGCGACGGGGTCGACGGCGTCGGGGACGTCCGCCGGCTCCACGAGCTCGGCCGCAGCGACGACCGCTCCTCCCTCCACCAGCACGACGTCGGCTCCGGCGCCGTCCGCCACGACCGCCGCGACGCAGACGTTCGAGGACAAGCTCGCCGCGACGATGAAGCGGATCGCGTCGCACGCGACGAAGGTCGAGACGCTGAAGAACGGCGCGAAGCTGTACTTCCTGCCGAACGGCCGCGAGGTCGAGCAGGCGCCGGGCAAGACCCCGTACGTGGTCGCGAAGGGCACCGTGCCCGCGCCGAAGACGACGGCACCCGCCGCCACGCCGGCGACGACGCCGTCGGCCTCGACACCCGCGACGACCCCCGCCACAGGCTCGACCGGCTCGGGCAGCTCGAGCGGCACGACGACGCCCGGCAAGTAGCGCCGCTTCGTCAGACTTCGCACCCCGTTCTCACGAGGTGGAGGTCTGAATGCGCTCGCTCAACATCTTCGACGTCGACAAGCCCGAGGGCAGGCTGGACGTCTCCCGGCTTCTCGACTCGACCGGCCTGACGATGTTCGTCTACGACATCGATCCCGGCAGCAGCTCGAGCCCGTACCACTACGAGTACGAGGACGAATGGCTGCTCGTGGTCGAGGGCGAGCTCGTCCTGCGCGCGCCGGACGGAGAGCACGCGCTCGGGCGGGGCGACCTCGTCCGGTTCCCGGCCGGCCCCGAGGGCGCGCACAAGGTGATGAACCGCAGCGACGCGCCGGCGCGGACGCTGATGTTCTCGAGCGCGCGCGTGCCGGCGGTGTCCGTCTATCCGGACAGCGACAAGATCGGCGTCTGGTCGGGCAACGAGCCGGACGAGCTGATCTTCAAGCGCGGCACCGCGGTCCCGTGGTCGGAGGGCGAGGACGGGTGGCACCTCGCGTCGTGACCGACCGGCTGCTGCTCGTCCCGCTGACCACCGAGCACGCGGGGGCCTGCGACGAACGGGACTGCCGCGCCGCCGAGGCGCACTGGGCCGAGCACGGCTTCGGCCACTGGGCCCTGCTCGACCGTGAGACCGGCGAGCTCGTCGGGGCGGCGGAGGTGCACTTCGCGTACCCCGGCGTCGCGGGCATCTCCGTCGACGAGGTCGAGGTGGGCGTCCGCGGCGCGAACGGACGCCGACCGCCTGGTCGCCCGCACGACGCCCGACCAGGCGGCGTCGATCGCGCTCGAGCGGCTCGGGTTCGCCCTGAGGGGCCCCGGCGAGAGCGAGGACGGCGGTTGCATCTCGGTCTACGCGCTCCCGCGGCCCGCCTGATTCACGCCGGCCCGACCAGCTCCCCGAACCGCGGCTCGCCGCGGATCGCGTCGAGGTCGCTGTCCTCCTTCGCCAGGTCGCGGGTCTCGGGCGAGAGCTCGATCGCCCGGGCGAGGTGCGTGAGCGCCTCGTCCTTCCGGCCCGTGAGGCTGTAGATGCAGGCGGCGTTGAAGTGGATCACCGCGTACGGCGGGTCGCCGGCGAGCACCTCGTCGAGCCGGTCGGCGAGCTCCTCGTACTTGCCCGCCTGGTAGAGCGGGGTGAGCGGCGCCCAGAGCTCCCAGCCGCGCACCTCGTAGGCCTTGCCGACCTCGCCGCCGACCGCGACGAGCGTCGTACCCGGCTCCTCCGCGAACGCCGTGCGCTTGACCGCCGGCGAGGCGAAGACGAAGGTGCCCGCGGGGGCGTCGAGCGTCTCGCCGTCGAGCTCGAACCGGGCGCGGCCGCTGTGCACGAAGTACAGCTCCTCCTGGTTGACGTCTGCTTCGTCGTGCTCGTTGATGATCCGGTCGCCGGCCTCCTTGCCGGTGAAGGCGTTCACGCCGAACGACCCGATCCCCAGGCGATGCCGGACCGGACGCCACGGAACGCGTCCGTCGGTCAGCTCGTCGATCTCGTCGAGCCGGGCGGTCGACCAGGCAGCCATAGCCCCTCCTCGGTAGGTGTCGGCCCCGATCCTAGGTGCACCGGGCTAGAGGCAGGCGTACACGAGCTCGGCCGCCGCGAGCTCGTCGAGGAGCGACGTGTCGATGCGCACGTCGGGCGCGAGCGGCTCCTCGTAGGCGTCGGAGATGCCGGTGAACTGCGCGATCTCGCCGGCGAGCGCGCGCCGGTAGAGCCCCTTCGGGTCGCGGCCGATGCACGTCTCGAGCGGCGCGTGGACGTGCACCTCGAGGTAGCGCGAGCACTCCTCGACGATCTGGCGCGCCCTGCTGCGGGTGGCGGCGTACGGCGCGATCGCCGCGACGAGCGCGACCGAGCCGCCGAGCGCCGCCTGCAGGCCCGCCTCCGCCATCCGCTCGACGTTCAGCGCCCGGTCGGCCGGCGAGTACCCGAGGCCGGGCGCCTGCTCGCGACGGAATGCGTCGCCGTCGATCACCACGACCGGCCGCCCCTCACGCACGAGCCGCTGCTCGATGAGCCGGGCGAGCGTCGACTTCCCGGCGCCCGGGAGGCCGGTCAGCCACACGACGCAGCCCGCGCCGTTTTCAGGCACCGGCGCCGACGGGCGTCGCACGCTCGAGCCAGCGCGCCCGCGCGACCTCGCGCGTCAGCGCGGGATCGGGGTCGACCGCGTAGCCGAACCGCACCAGGAGCTCGTCGTGCGCACGGGCGATCGCGCGCGCCTCCTCGGCGGGCAGCAGCTCGCGCCAGTGCCCCGCGCGGCCCTGCCAGAAGTGCGTGTTCGACGCCTCGCGGGCGAGGCGGGCGAAGGTGACCTGCTCCACCGCCTCGGCCGGCGACACGGCGGTCGGCACGCCGAGCGCGGCGGCGAGGCGCGCCAGCTCGCGCTCGGGCGACGCGACGAGCTCCTCGTAGCGCACGGCGAAGTCGGCCCGCGCCCACCACCCCGGCGAGACCGACAGGAGCGCGCGGGCGCGCGGCCCGGTCGCGTAGGCGAGGAACGCCTCGGAGGTCGGCTCCGACCCGATGATCGCGGACTCGTCGCCCTCCTCGGCGTCGAGCCACCGCGCCGTCTGCGGCTCGTGGCCCGCGAAGTGCAGGATCGAGAGGAGCGCGTCGAGCGGATGACGGACGAGCACGACCGTGCGAAAGCCCGAGGCGCGCAGCCGGCGGCGGAACGGCCGCTCGGGCCGCCAGTGGATCTGGAGCGCGCAGCGATCGGGCAGCGTCTCCCAGCCGACCTCGCCCGGAGTGTGCGCGGAGCGCTCCTCGAGGCCGTAGAGGGTGACGAGGAGACGGCGCAGCCACATGTTCCCCGAACGTGGGCTCGCGATCACTGCGAGGCGCAGCGACGACCCGGTGCCTGCCTTCTTGAACACGTCGATGGAGGTTCGGCGAACTACCTAAGCGAACTCTAAGTCCTGACACGGCTGACAAATGACGAAGGCCGCCCGGAGGCGACCTTCGTCTGTCCCCTTACCTATGCGGGTTGTTACCCCTATGTGGCCCTACGTGTCGTGCTGGTGGTACAGCTGTGCCTACTGCAGGAGGCGGAGCACCGACTGCGACTGGCTGTTCGCCTGCGACAGCATCGAGGTGCCGGCCTGCTGCAGGACCTGCAGCTTGGTGAAGTTGACCATCTCCGACGCCATGTCGACGTCCTGGATCTGGCTGTTCGACGCGCTCAGGTTCTCCTCGTACGTGGCGAGGTTGTTGAGCGTGTGCTGGAGCCGGTTCTGCACGGCGCCGAAGGTCGAGCGGGCGGTCGAGACGGACGAGATCGCCGCGTCGATCGAGGCCAGCGTGACCGTCGTGCCCGTGAAGCTGAACACGGCCGAGTCGATGTCGTACGACGCACCCGAGCCGAAGAGGCTGCGGGCGTTGACCGTGATGGTCTCGCCGTCGTCGGCACCCACCTGGAAGGTGATCGCACCGCCGCCCGAGAGGAGGGCGATGTTGTTGAACTTGGTCTGGCCCGCAATGCGCGAGACTTCGGCGCACAGCTGCGCGACCTCGTTCGTGATCGCCGCCTGGTCGGACGTCGACAGCGTGCCGTTGTTGTACTGCACGGCCAGGTCGCGAACGCGCTGCAGCATCGACTGCACCTCGTTCATCGCCCCGTCCGCCGTCTGGACCAGCGACACCGCATCCTGCGCGTTGCGCTGGGCCTGATCGAGGCCGCCGACCTGCGCCTGGAGCTTCTGGCTGATCGCCAGGCCCGCCGCGTCGTCGGCCGCCTTGTTGATGCGGTAGCCGGAGCTAAGCCGCTCCATCGACTGCTGGAGCGAACCGGTGGTCGAAACCAGGTTCCGGTGCGCGTCCATCGCAGCGATGTTCGTCTGAACACTCAGGGACATGCTCTTCCTCCTTGAAGAACGTGTGATTCATCCCACCGACCCGCTCCCTGCGAGCCGCGCTTCGGATCTCCGACCTTCCGTGGCCGGCGAACCGTCGCATGCTGTTCATCGGCCCTCTGCCGGTGAACTTTAGGGGCGATTCTAGCTACACGCGAACGTCGACGTGCAGCCCGTCGCCGCCCTCCTGCTCGGGCTCCCGCTCCTCCTGCTCACGCTGCTTGTAGCCGTGGCCGCCCTCGCGGCCGGGCTCGCGATCGCGCGACGACTTCTCGACGCGCCGCAGGGGCGACGCCGGCCCGATGAGGGGCGGCGGGTCGATCATTCAGCGGCCGCCTTCGCCTTCTTCGCGCGGACGGCGGTGATCGCCTGCGCGGTGAGGACCCGCCGCCACACGGCGACGGAGGCGCCCCACGCGACGACGTTCGCCACGACTCCGAGCGCAAGCGCGCGCCAGAGGAGAGTCGAGAGCGGCAGCCCGCTCCCGTAGCCCGCCAGGGCGGCGACGAGGAAGCCCGCGAGGCCCGCCCAGGCCTTCACCCTCCGGATCGAGGGCGCGGCCTGCGGGTGCTCCCGCAGCGAGATCAGCTGAGGGCTGCCGCTCACTGCAGGACGAGCTCAGCGAGCGAGTCGGCGAACGCCGGCGTGAGCGAGGCGCCCGAGGTGAACGAGACGGGGATCTTGTGCGCGAGCGACAGACCGACCGGAACCCCGGTCGCGGCGGCGGCGTCGGCCGCGGCGACGATCAGCCGCGTCGGCAGCTTGTGCGTCGCGAGCGACTCGACCAGCGTCTGCGCGTGCGCGGGCTGCATGGTCGCCGGCAGGACGAGATGGGTCTCGTCGGCCTTCAGCGCGCCCAGCAGCATCAGCGTCTGGGCGAGCCGCCGCCCGTCGATCGCCTCGGGGACGAGCGGGACGTCGGCGACGAGGATCTCGGCGTCGCCGATCACCTCGTGCATCTGCGCCGCCTGCTCCGGGACGTCGGCGATGTAGAACGGGATGTCGTCCTCGGCGGTGAGCTCGGCGAGCTCGAGCGCGTCGCGGGCCGGCTCGAGGCTGACCGCCGCGACCGCCCGGCCGCCGCGCAGGAAGCCGGCGCAGAGGTCGGCCGTCGTCGCCGCCCGCCCGCTGTCCGCGAGCCCGAGCACGGCGATCGTCCGCTTCCTGGTCGCGCCGGGGCGCGCCACCTTGATGCGCTCGGCGAGCGCGGTGCGCGCGAGGTCGCGCGGCGAGCCCTCGGGCAGGAACGGGAGCATGGTGCGCTCGACGTCGGCGACGATCGCGTCCGCCATCCGCACGGGCACCGTCGCGGCGAGGAGCTCGCGCCGCACGCCGGCGAGGTCGGCCGCGGGGCCGGCCGGGGCCGGCTGCACACGGGGCCTGGACTTCGCCTTCTGCTTCGGCCGCGGGGCGGGAGCCGGGAGTGGCTCCTCGAGCCGCTCGAAGAGCTGCTCGGCAAACGGCGAGGCCTGGGCGAGCAGCGTCTCCATCAGCCCGCCGTCGACCTCCGCCTCCGGCTCGGCCGCGTCGCCGCTGTCGTAGGCGTCGATCACCGCACGCGGCGGCACGACCGCCTTCGGCGTCGCGGCGGGGGCGGCGACCGGCGCGGAGGCGCCGCGCTGGGCCTGCACCTCGACGACCTTCTTCCCGAAGAAGCCGCCGATGCCGCCGACGATCCCCTCGCGCTGGCGCACGATCAGGGCGTCCGGGCCGAGCTCCATCCGGATCTGCGGCAGGACCTCCTCGAGCGAGCCGCCGACGTACGTCTTCGCTTCTTCCATCTCGAGCATGCTCATACGCTCACCATCCCTGCGCTTTCCACCCGGATCCCGGGCACGATTTCGTTGTAGGACACGACGGCCAGCTGCGGCAGCGCCTGCTCGATCAGCTGGCGGACATGACGGCGGATGCGGCTCGAGCAGAGGACGACCGGGCGGAGGCCCGTCGCGCTCAGCCGCTCAGCCTGCTCGCCGAGCGAGGTGAGCAGGGCGCGCGCCCGCACCGGGTCGAGGCCGAGCACCTCGCCCTCGGGCGTCTGCGCGAGCGACTCGGCCACCTCGTGCTCGATCGCCGGGTCGAGCGAGATCGCGCGCAGCGTCCGCTCCTCGTCCACGTACGACGCGGTGATCGTGCGGCCGAGCGCCTGCCGCGCCGCCTCGGCGAGCTGCGCCGGGTCGCGGGTGAGGAGGGCGCGGTCGCCGATCGCCTCGAGGATCGTGCCGAGGTCGCGGATCGAGACACCTTCGCGGAGCAGGTGCTGGAGGACACGCTGGACCTCGCCGATCCCGAGCTTGTCGGGGACGACCTCCTCGACGGCGGCCGCGTTCTCGTCCTTCAGCTCGTCGAGCAGGTTCTTCGTCTCCTGCCGGGTGAGGAGCTCGTCGGCGTGGCGCCGGATCAGCTCGGTCAGGTGCGTGACGACGACCGACTCGCCGTCGACGACGGTGTAGCCGAGCGCTTCCGCCTCCGCGCGCTGCGCGTCGTCGATCCACACGGCCGAGAGCCCGAAGGCCGGCTCGACCGTGGGGATGCCGCCGAGGCCCTCGATCGCGTCGCCGGGGTTCATGGCGAGGCGATGGCCGGGCATGAGCCGCGAGCGCGCGACCTCCGCGCCGCGCACCTTCACGACGTACTCGTGCGACTCGAGCGCCGCGTCGTCGTGGATGCGCACCGGGGCGATCACGATGCCGAGGTCGGTGGCGATCTGGCGCCGCACGAGCCCGACGCGCTGCAGCAGACCGCCGCCCGAGCGATGGTCGACGAGCGGGACGAGCCCGAAGCCGATCGCGAGCTCGAGCGGGTCGATCGCGAGCGCGCCCTGCACCGGGTCGCCCGGCGTCGCCGGCGTGTCCGCGGGGGCGGCGGCCATCATCGCGTCGGCCTCGTTCTTCTTCTTCACCGTGCGGCCGAGAAGGAAGAGCAGGCCGCCGATCAGGAGGAACGGCAGCTTCGGCAGGCCCGGCACGAGCCCCATGCCGCAGACCACGCCCCCTGCCAGCATCGCCGCGCGCGGCTGGCCGAGGAGCTGGGAGGTGATCTCGGTGCCGAGGTCGCGGCCGTCGCTGCCCGAGCGGGTGACGATGATGCCGGTGGCGGTCGAGATGAGGAGCGCCGGGATCTGCGCTGCGAGGCCGTCGCCGACCGTCAGCAGCGAGAAGGTGTGGATCGACTCCGAGAACGACATGTGGTGCTCGACGACGCCGACGACGATGCCGCCGATCAGGTTGATCGAGACGATGAGCAGGCCCGCGACCGCGTCGCCCTTCACGAACTTCGACGCACCGTCCATCGCGCCGTAGAAGTCGGCCTCCTGGCGGATCTCGGCGCGGCGCTTCCGGGCCTCCTCCTCGTTGATCTGGCCGGCGTTCAGGTCGGCGTCGATCGCCATCTGCTTGCCGGGCATCGCGTCGAGGGTGAAGCGCGCGGCCACCTCGGCGACGCGCCCCGAGCCGTTCGTGATCACCACGAACTGGATGACGACGAGGATGAAGAAGACGACGAGGCCGACGACCAGGTTGCCGCCGACGACGGCGTGCCCGAAGGCGCTGATCACGCCGCCGGCGTCGCCGTGGAGCAGGATCAAACGGGTGACGCTGACGTTGATCGCCAGGCGGAGCAGCGTCGTGAAGAGGAGCAGCGACGGGAACGACGCGAAGTCGATGCCGCGCGAGATGTACATCGTCGAGACGACGATCGCGAGCGCGCCCGAGATGTTCAGCGCGATGATCAGGTCGAGCAGCGCCGCCGGCAGCGGCACGATCATCATCACGACGACGACGACCATGGCGATCGCCGCGGCCATGTCGCTCTTCGCGAGCAGCTTCCTCAGGATCGACTCCATGCGTCAGCAGTCCTCTCGGCGGGAGGACAGGGGCATCGCGAGGACGAGGGGAGCGCCCACAGCTAGCCAGGTAGATCGGCTCGGGGGGCTAGGGCTTTAGCGCGCCGGGTCTTCGAAGATGCCGTGGCCGCCGACTCGCCGCCGCCGGATCGACCGCGCTGCGCTCCGCGGCCGGGACGAACGTCTCGCGCACCACCTTCCGGAAGAGCCGAAGCTCCTCCGGGCTGAGCCTACGCAGGTCGGCGTCGAACGCCGGCGTCGACTGCCATTTCACCGGTCACTCTCGGCCTTCTCGAGTGAAGAGAGGAAGTCGGCAGAGCTGTCGAAGGTCGTGACCTCACCCCGCTCGAGGTGGTCGTCGACCTGACGCTCCAGCCGCTGCCAGCGTTCGGGCCAGAACCATGCCTGGTCGGCAGGCACCGCGACGTGCGGGTGCAGCTCGAGATCCGGGCCGCCGTGCGAGACGCGGTGTCTCAGGCCGAGGCAGCTGCGACGCGCCGCCGCTTGCGCCGGGCTGTGCGGAAGACGAAGGCGAGCACCTCGGCGACGGCGCCGAAGAGCTGCTCCGGGATCTGGTCGCCGATCTCGACGTCGGCGTAGAGCGCGCGGGCGAGCGGCGGCTGGTGGACGATCGGCACCTCCGCCTCCTCGGCGACCTCGCGGATCTTCAGCGCCACGTTGTCGACGCCCTTCGCGACCACCTCGGGCGCCGCCTTGGAGCCGTCGTACTTGAGCGCGACCGCGTAATGGGTCGGGTTGACGACGACCACGTCGGCGTCGGGTACCTCGGCGATCATCCGCCGCCGCGCCTGCTCCATCTGCTTCTGGCGGATCTTCGACCGCACCTCGGGCGGGAGGTTCCCCTCCTTGCCCTCCTGCTTGACCTCTTCCTTCGTCATGCGCAGGCGCTTCTCGTAGCTCCGCTTCTGGAAGGCGTAGTCGATCGCCGACAGGACGACGAGCGCCGCCGAGACGCGGATCGCGATCGAGAGCAGCATGTGCGCGGCTGTCGAGATCAGCTGGCCCGGCGGCATCCCGACCATGAGGCCCATCCGCGGCAGCTTCGACCAGAGCGTCAACCCGGCGACGCTGCCGATGATCGCGAGCTTCACGAGCGCCTTCGCGAGCTCGACGCCCTTCCGGGGCGAGAAGAGCTGCTTCAGGCCGCTGCCGATGTTGATCTTGTTGAGCGACGGGCGGATCGCCTTGCCGCTGAACTTCAGCCCCACCTGGCCGACGTTCGCGACGATCGCGGCGAGCGCCCCGACGAGCAGCACCGGGGCCGCCGCCGTCGCGGTCACCTTCATGGCCCACATCGAGAGGCCGCCGATCCCGCCGTGGACGACCGCGTCCGGGTTCGCGGTGCGCGCGAGGCCGTCGTGCATGATCGCCTCCATCTGGCGGAGGAGCCTCGGCGCCTCGACGGCGAGCGCGGCGAGCGTCGCGACGAGCACGGCCGTCTGGTTGATCTCCGCCGACTTGGCGACGACGCCGTCCCGGCGCGCCTTGCCTCGTCGCTTCGGTGTGGCTTTCTCTGTCTTGTCGGGATCGGCCATCTACTTGAACGCGTCGAGCGCGTGCGAGAGGTTCGTCACGAACTGCTGCTCGATCGAGAGCCCGACGAGCGGCAGCGAGACGCCGATCACCGCGAACGCGAGCAGGATCTTCAGCGGCATCGAGACGACGAACACGTTCATCCGCGGCACGGTGCGGGCGAGCAGCCCGAACGCGCCCTCGGCGACGATCGTCGCGAGCAGCACCGGGCCGACCAGCTCGAGCCCGATCACCGGGATCTGGACGAGCCCGTCGAGCGCCAGCCGGGCGAGCGAGTTGAGGCTCGGGACGTGGCCGAGCGGCACCAGGTCGTAGCTCCGCGAGAGGCCCATCAGCATGTAGCGGAGGCCGCCGGAGACGAGCAGGACGAGCGCGGCGAACATCCCGTAGACCTGGCCGAGGATGCCGTTGTTGTTGCCGGTGATCGGGTCGATCACCGCGCCGTACGAGAACCCGACGGTCGTGTCGAGCACCGACGCGCCCGCGGTCACCGCCGCGGTGACCACGGCGAGGGCCAGCGAGAAGCTGAGCCCGACGGCGATCTCCTTGCCGAGCGTGAGGAGGAACGGCAGCGGATCGGCCGGCACCACCTGGTTCGCGGCCGCGATCGGCGTCAGCGCGAGGGCGAACGCGGCCGCGACGATGAACTTCGCCCGCGCCGCGATGAACGGCGCCGAGAGCACCGGCGCGAGCACGAAGAGCGGCCCGACCCGTCCGAGGACGAGCACGAAGGCGACGACCTCCCGCCCGGTCGCGGCAGGGAGCCCCAACCCGGCGGGAAGCGAGACGTTCACTGATCCCGCTCCGGCGCCGGCAAAGCCGGTGCCTCCGCTCCCTGTGAGCCTCCGTCGAGCCTACGGCTCATTGAGCGACGAGCGCCGGGATGCTCTGGAAGAGCGTCTGCGTGTACGACAGCATCTGGTCGAGCATCCACGGCCCGCCGAGCGCGATCACGAGGCCGGTGACGATCACCTTCGGGATGAACGTGAGCGTCTGCTCCTGGATGGACGTGGCCGCCTCGATGATCGAGACGATCAGGCCGACGGCGAGCCCGGCGAGGAGGAACGGCGCCGAGACCTTCAGCGCGACCGTCATCGCCTGCACGGAGAGATGGGTGACCGTTCCCTGGTCCACGGGTGTCCTTTCGTCAGTGGAAGCTCGAGACGAGGGACTGGGCGACCAGCGTCCAGCCGTTCACGAGCACGAAGAGCAGGATCTTGAACGGCAGGGAGATGAGCGCAGGAGGCAGCATCATCATCCCCATCGACATCAGGGTCGAGCTGACGATCATGTCGATGATCAGGAACGGCAGGTAGATCAGGAACCCGATCTCGAACGCCGTGGTCAGCTCGGAGGTGACGAACGCCGGCACGAGCACGTGCGTCGGCACGTCCGCCCGCGTCTTCGGCCGCTTCGAGTGCGAGAGCGAGATGAAGAGCGCCAGGTCCTTGTCGCGCGTCTGCTTGAACATGAAGGTGCGCAGCGGGTCGAGGCCGCGCACGATCGCCTGGTGCGCGTCGATCTGGTGGCTGCGGTACGGCTCGACCGCCAGCCGGTCGACCTTGTGGAGCGTCGGCGCCATCACGAACAGCGAGATGAAGAGCGCGATGCCGACGAGGATCTGGTTCGGCGGCATCTGCTGCGTCCCGAGCGCGTTCCGGACGAAGCCGAGCACGATCAGGATCCGGGTGAAGCCGGTCATCATCAGGATCAGGCTCGGCACGATCGCGAGCAGCCCGATCATCAGGGTGATCTGCAGCGGCTCCGAGAGCGACGTCGTCTGGGCGGCGGAGACGATCACCGGGCGGTCATCCGCTTCAGCGTCTCGACGATCGCCGGGCCGACGCCGCCGCCGCGCGAGGGGGTGCCGCTCGGCGGCAGGTCGTCGAACGGCATCCGGCGCGACTCGTCGGCCGAATAGGTGCGGATCGGGGTGACGCCGCCGTCGGAGGCGGCGAGCACCACGTACTCCTCGCCGAACTTGACGAGGTGCAGCGTGCGCGTCGGCGTCAGCGCCGTCGTCGAGACGACCTCCATGAAGCGGCCGTCGCCGGTGACGCTCTTGTCCGTCTGGCGGCGCAGGAACTTGTAGAGCACGTAGATCACGGCCAGCACGACGGCGAGCCCGATCAGCATGTGGAACGCGGCGCCGCCCGTGCTCACGCTCGCATGCGAGACGGCAGGGGTGCCCTTGGCGGGCGCCTGGGTGACGCTGGAGGGCAGCGGGGTGCTGTCGCGATGGAACGCAGAAACGGCGACATGCGTCGCCGTGTGCGGACGGGGACTGGTCCGAGCCACGTCCCGGGACATCGACCGTGCGGGAACGCGATTGAGGGGGAGACGGGCTCACCCGAATCGGGGAGGGCCTAGCCCCGATTCTGCGGATGTCGTGGTGAGGAGCCGATCGCCGATACCGGGGTCTGTCCCCCTTGCTCGACCTACTGCGGAGGTTTTCCCCCATGAACGGAAGCAGCACCGCTCAGCGGCTCAGCCATCTCGAGGCGGAGAAGCTCTGGCGCGCGTGGACGGAGCGCAACGACAAGGCCGCCCGCGACCGCCTCATCCTCGCCTACTCGCCCATGGTTCGGTACCTCGCCTCGCGCAAGGTGCGCGAGCTGCCTGCCCAGTGCGAGCTCGACGACCTCGTCTCCAACGGTCTCGTGGCGCTCATCGAGGCGATCGACCGCTTCGACCCGCGCAAGGGCGCGTCGTTCGAGCAGTTCGCCTGGACGCGCGTCGCCGGCGCCATCATGGACGAGCTCCGCCGCCAGGACTGGGCTTCGCGCTCGGTTCGCCGGACCGGCCGCAAGATCGAGCAGGAGCGCGAGCGCTTCTACTCCCGCGAGGGCGTCATGCCGACGGAGGAGCAGCTCGCCGACAAGGTCGCCCTGTCGACCGACGAGCTCCGGAGCGCGATCGTCGACGTCGACCGCGCCGACGTGCTCTCCCTGCACTCCCTCACCCGCTCGACCGAGGAGTCGTCGGTCGAGGTGATCGAGACCGTCGCCGAGGCCCGCCACGAGGCGGAGCCGGAAGGCGCGCTGCTCGCCGAGGAGCGGATGAACGTGATCCGCAACGCGATCAGCGGGCTCTCGGACCGCGAGTGCGACGTCTTCGCCCTCGTCCACGTGCACGAGATGCAGGGCGCGGACATCGGCCGCATGCTCGGCGTCAGCGAGTCGCGCGTCTCGCAGATCCTCACCGGCGTCCGCGGCAAGCTCCGCGACCAGCTCTCCCGCTACGACGACGCCGCCGCGAACGCCGCCGCGTAGCGCCCGACCCCTTCAGGGATCGTTTGCGACGGGCCGCCCACTCGGGCGGCCCGTCGCGTTTCCGGCAACAACGCGCTAGGCCGCAGCCGCCGGGGAGGACGCGCCCGCCTCGAGCGTGTGCTCGGGCGAGGTGACCTCGGTGATGCGCAGGCCGAACTCCTCGTCGATCGCGACGACCTCGCCGCGAGCGATGCGCTTGCCGTTGACGAGGAGGTCGACGGGCTCGCCGGCCGGGCGGTCGAGGACGACCACGGAGCCGGGGGCGAGCGCGAGGGTCTGGCGGATCGTCATCGTCGTCCGGCCGATCTCGACCGCGAGCTCGACCGGGACGTCGAGGACGAGGCTCAGGTCGCTGCCCGCGGCGGAGGGCTCGGCAGGCCCGAGCTCGGCGAGGACGACGTTCTGATCGATGTCGGTGGTCATGTGGCGTTCCGTTCCTTCGCTACTGGACGGCGATGTCGGTGAAGAGCACCTTGGTGATTGGCTCGTCGGTTGACTTCTTGAGGTCCTTCAGGACCTGTGCCTCGATCGAGTGACGGGCGGTGCGGTCGATCAGCCGCGTCGAGGAGATGCCGGTCAGGTCGTCGGTGACGATCGCGCGCAGCGCGTCGTTCTCCGGCAGCGAGGCCGTGGCCGTGCCCTCGGCCGCCGGGACGGCCGTCGCCGGGACGACGACGGACACCGTCACCCGGCCGTAGTGGCCGCCGGCCAGGTTGATCGTGAACGCGTCGCCGAGCGAGACGAGCGAGCCGTCGATCTTCTTGACGACCGGCTTCGGCTTCGGCTTCAGCACCATCTCGTAGGAGCCGCCGGCCCCGACGAGCAGCAGCACGGGCACGAGGATCATCAGCTTCTTCTTCACGACGGAACTCCCTTGGACGACGAGAACGAGCGGCGGAGGATCACGATGTCGACCCTCCTGTTCCGTCGTCGGCCGGAATCGCTCGAATTCGAGGCGATCGGCTTCTCGGCGCCGTACCCGACCACGGAGGCGCGGGACGGCTTCAGGCCCTTCCCGAGCAGGAACTCGAGCACGGCGTTCGCCCGGGCGGTCGAGAGCTCCCAGTTCGAGGGATAGAGGGCCGAGTGGATCGGCTGGTTGTCGGTGTTCCCCTCCACGCTGACCGGGTTGACGATGTCCGGCTGGTCGACGAGCTTCCCGATCTCACCGAGGAGCTCCAGGCCGGCCGGCTTCAGGACGGCGGAGCCGCTGTCGAACAGGACGCCGTCGGTCAGGACGTGCACGACGAGCCCCCGCTCCTGGATCGTCGTCCTGACGTCCTGGGCGAAGCCGTGCCTGGCCGCGAAGCTGTTCACGCGCTGCTGCAGGCGCTTCAGGTTCTCCAGGTCGGCCTGCTCGGCGCCCTGCTGGATCGACGCCGAGATCTTCGTCATCGAGAACGCGGGCTGGGTCGTGTCCGGGTTGACGGGCGTGACGGGCGCGCCCGGCTGCTCGAACGGGGCCGTGCTGCCCGTCAGCACCGAGCTCGAGTCGGGCAGCACTTTCCCGGAGAACGCCGAGTGGAGGGAGGCCTTCAGCTGGTCGAACTTCGAGACGTTGACGCTGGAGACGGCCCACATCACGATGAACAGGGCCATCAGCAGCGTGATCATGTCGCTGTAGGTGAGGAGCCACCGCTCGTCGGCGTGCGCCTCCTCGTGGCCTCCGCCCCGTCTGCCGCCGTGCGCGCTCATGCCGCCTGCGCCAGATCCTGCTGCTGCTGGTCGGCGTTCGGGCGGGCCGCCGGCGGGATGTAGGTCTCGAGCTTCTCGCCGATCGTGCGCGGGTTGTCGCCCGCCTGGATGGCCAGGATCGCCTCGAGCTGCATCTCGCGGTAGTTCAGCTCCTCGGCGGCGAGCGCCTTGAGCTTGTTCCCGACCGGCAGGTAGATCACGTTCGCGCTGCCGACGCCGTAGAGCGTGGCGATGAACGCGCTCGCGATCGACTTGCCGAGGCTCGACGGGTCGGAGAGGTTCTCGAGCACGTGCACGAGGCTCAGCACCGTGCCGATGATCCCGAGCGTCGGCGCGAACCCGCCGGCGGTCGTGAAGACCGCGGCGTTCTGGCGGTGGCGCTGGGCCATCCCGTCCATCTCCGAGTGGAGGATCTGCTTGACGATCTCCGAGTCCTTGCCGTCCACGACCAGCTGGATCCCCTTGCGCGTGAACTCGTCGCCCACGTTCTCGAGCTCGGACTCGAGGGCGAGCAGGCCCTCGCGGCGGGCCTTCTCGGCGAGGCCGACCATCTGCTCGATCGCCGCGTTCGGCTCGAAGCCGTTCCCCCCGAACGCCTTCTTGTAGAGCGTCGGGACGAGCTTCATCTGTTCCATCGTCACGGAGGCGAACGTCGCTCCGAGGGTGCCGCCCACGACGATCAGGAACGGCGGGATGCCGATCAGCGCCGCGGGGTTGCCACCGTCCATGATCACGGAGAGCAGGATGCAGCCGAGGCCGATCCCGATCCCGATGCCGGTATTCGCCTTCATAAAGATTCCAGTCCCTTGGTCGACGAGAACGGCCGTCCTTGGCCGCCTGCCTGCTCATTATCGGTGGAGCGCCGAAGGGGCTGAACTCGCCGATTCGCGAGTCAGCGGCTCCCCGATCCGGGTAGTGCCCGCTACTCGCTGGCGGGGGCCGGCCTACTGTCGGCCAGGTGCACGACCGGTGCAAGGGGCGCCGGCTCGGCATCGGTGCCGACGAGCGCCTGCTGGATGAGGCCGGCGCGCCAGCGGCGCACCAGCTCGACCACGTCCTCCATGCTCTCGCGCACGATGAACTTGTCGCCGTTCGTGAGCGAGATGACGGTGTCCGGCGTCTTCTCCACCCGCATGATCAGGTCCGCGTTCAGGACGAACGGCTGATCGGGGTGAGAGAGTCTGTGGAGCTGGATCATCGCGGCAAGAAGGGTGGTCGGGTCGGCAGGGCGCTACGCCCTGCCGAC
>DASZWR010000018.1:0-13698 GCA_035546215.1 Gaiellaceae bacterium
TCAATCGGTCAGACGTTGTGGCGTGACGCTCCTGCGCGCAATCTGATTGTCCGCCAAGCAGAGACAGCAACCCAGACCGATCAGCCAAAGATCGACCCGGCCAAAGCCACGGAGGCATACCTGTCCCACTCGGCTGGAAGCTCTTTGAGACTGGTACCGGTCCGGAGGACATCCCGAGCACCGGCGACTCGATCATCGCCAAGATCCTCGGTCTCTTGCTCTCTGCGGCGGCGCTGACCTTGGGAGCCCCGTTCTGGTTCGATTTGATGAGCAAGGTCGTTCGCGTTCGCGGGACAGGCCCACCTCCGAAGACCAGCGACGCCACGACCAAGACCGCCGCAGGCGTCGCAGTCACCGCGGCACCATCTAGTGGGAAGTGACGTGGGACGCCGCGTCGGTCCTCATGCGCCACTGGGCTCGAACGCGACCAGACAGCCGATATACCGTTTGTCTACCAACCTCTAGGAAAACCCACGATTGCGGCGTGGCAATTCGGCCAATTGGCACCGAAGCGCGGGCAAGAACAAGACATCACCGTTATCGCACCCAGGAGGTCGGCGGTTCGAGTCCGCCTAGCTCCACTCCCGGAGACCGGCGTAATCGAGACCCTCCGGGGTCTCGTCGCCGTCGGGGGCGCGTTCAGGCCGAGAGCCCGGAGATCGCGTCGCCGATGAGCTTCGTCCCGATCAGGACGAGGAGCACGGTCATGATCACGGCGTTGTACCGGGCCAGCCAGGCTCTCAGGCCGTCCAGCACCTCTTGCGCGCCGTCGCCGAGCGCGACGGAGAGGACGAGCGGCGCCAGGAGGCCCGCCGAGGCGATCAGGACGAAGACGACGAGGGCGACGATCGCGCCGCCCGGCGAGAGGCCCGCCTCGGCGATCTCGGCCGCCGCCGCCGCGGCGAGCAGCGCGTTCTTCGGGTTGAGCGCCGACAGCGCGAAGCCCGTCCCGGCGGCCTTGACGACCGTGAACTCCGCGATCGTGCGCATCCAGCCGGGCGTCGGCGGCTCGTCGTCCGCCGCAGGGCGCTTCCGCCACTGGTCGACCGCAAGCACGAGCAGGCCCAGCCCGAGAGCGAGCAGCAGCAGGCTCACCCAGGTCGCAGGCTCGCTGTCCTCGCGGGCGCCCGAGGCGCCGGCCGCCGCCAGCACGATCCCGGTGACGGCGGTGAGACCGCCCGACCAGCCGAGCAGGTACGCGAGGCCTTTCGCGACTCCGCCGTCGGAGCCGACCATGAGCACGGCCGCGATGATCGGCACCGGGAAGACGGCGACCGCCACCGCAAGGGGAAGGATCTCTCCGAGCGCCTGTCCCATGCGCCTCTAGCGCCCCGGGTCGCGCAGGTCGACGGTTGCTGTGGGGTCGACGCGGCCGATCCGACATCTTGACCGAGATCGCCTTCGAGGGGTTGGAGGCCGAGCCACGTAGTCTCATCGCTCGATGAGTCGCACCGAGCACCTCCGCCTGCTCGCTTCCCGCCTCGACGCGGGCGCGGGCGTCGACCGGCACGACCTCGAGCACCTCTCGGTCCCCGACACGGGCCCTGCGCGGCGCGTCGAGGAGATCTGCCGCGAGGCGTCGTCGCCGTCGCTCGTCAACCACTGCTTCCGCTCGTACGCGTGGGGCGCGCTGCTCGGCGTCCGCGACGGCGTCGCCTGGGACGCGGAGCTCCTCTACGCCGCGTCGATGCTCCACGACCTCGGGCTGACGCCGCCCTACGACCGCGGCGGCTGCTTCGAGCGCGACGGAGCGGACGCTGCGCGGGAGCTCCTCGGCGAACTCGGCTGGGACGCCGCACGCGCGGGCGCGGCCGCCGACGCGATCTACCTGCACATGCACACGGTCGGCGAGGACGACAGCCCGGAGGCGCGGCTGCTCGACCTCGGGACGGCGGTGGACGTCCGCGGCGTGCGGTTCGGCGACGTGCCCGCCGCGCCGCAGCGGCTGGTGCTCGACCTCTTCCCGCGGCTCGGGTTCAAGGAGCACTTCATCGAGCTGTTCGAGGATCAGGCGCGGCGCAAGCCGCACTGCACGGTGCACGCGTTCCTCTACGAGCGCGACGGGGCGGCGGCGATCCGCGCTGCGCCGTACGAAAGCTAGCGGGGCAGCGCGAACGGCTTCGTCGCCGCGAGCTCGCGCCCGCGGGCGTCGAGCGCCGCGACCGACAGCACCCCGGTGGTCGCCGGCACCGGCACCGGGGTCTCGAAGCCCGTGCGCGCGGTGCGCCGCCGAGCCTTGCCGACGCGCGCCTCCCAGTGCGCGACGTCCGTCGCGCCGTTCCAGCTGACGTTGGCGGTGAAGCCGCCGCCGCTGCGCTCGAGGATGATCGCCGGCGCGGTCGTGGGGCGCGCCTGCCACGAGAGGCGATACGCCCGGTAGGTGCTCGACCCGTCGGCCAGGCGGCAGTCGAACCGCAGCGTTCCGTCCGGGGCGAACTCGCTCACCGCTCCGGCCGTCCCCCAGCCGACGAAGACGCCGCCGTCCGGGAGGACCTGCAGGTTCCCCATCGCCGTGGTCAGCCGCGGCGTCGGCGGCTGGAACACCTGGAGCACGCCGGCCGTTCGGGCCTTCTCGTCGAGCGCGAGCCGCAGCGGCCGCGAGTACGGCTCGACCTTGCCCGCGCCCGCGTCGGTCGCGCCGTTGTCGAAGACCGTGAGCGTGCCGTCGGCGTGGAGCCGCGCGTCGTGCTGGAACGCGAACGCCGCGCCGTCTCCGAGCGCGAACTCGTTCCGCATCCCGCCGAGCCGCCACAGGACCGCACCCGACTTGCGGTGGAGCTTGTAGATCGTCGAGGTGTGCCGCGCCGAGACGATCAGGTTGCCGTCGGGCGCAACGCCGATCGAGTTCAGGTGGAAGTAGTCGACCGTACCGTCGGACGTGACGTTCGGCCGGAACGACTCGCCGAGCGGGACGTGATCGAGGCTGTGCCATTCGAAGAGCACCTTGCCGCTGTCGATGTCGAGCTCCTGCACGATGCCCTCGACGACCTTCACACCGCCCGTCTGCACCACGTTCGCGATCGCGAGCAGCGCGGTGTTCCTCGAGGTGATCACGAACTCGTGCAGGTCGAGCGCATACCCGTGGCCGCCGTGCACGCGCTTCACCTGCCGGTAGCGCGGGTCGTAGATGACGCACGTGCCCCCGTACAGCGCCGTGCCCGACTGGCCCGCCTGCGACTCGTACCAGGTGAGCACCGGCGCCCCGCGGTAGCTCTGGACGCGGAAGTTCTGCGCCTGCTCCGTCTTCAGCGGCAGAAACCACACCGGCGAGCCGGTGTCGTCGACCACGAGCGGCCCGGGGCTCGCACCGAGCTTCGACCCGAACGGCGCGAGGAAGATGTAGCCGGGCGCCGTGCCCGCCGCAGGCTGCTCGACGACGAGCTCGGGCAGCTTCCAGCCCGGCGCCGTCAGGAACCGGGAGCGTTCGCCGGCGGCGCGCGCCGTGCCGGCTCCCCGACCGGAGAGAGCGGCGACGCCCGCCGCGGCCGCCACGAGGAACCCGCGCCTCGACAGCGTTTCCACGGACGGAAACCTACGGTCCTGAACCTGTGAGGCTGCTAAGAAATCCGCTCGACGATGGTGGCGTTCGCCATGCCGCCGCCCTCGCACATCGTCTGCAGGCCGTAGCGCCCGCCCGTGCGCTCGAGCTCGTGCAGCAGGGTCGTCATGAGCTTCGCGCCCGTCGCTCCGAGCGGATGGCCGAGCGCGATCGCACCGCCGTTCACGTTGGTCTTCTCGAGCGGCGCGCCGGTCTCGCGCGCCCAGACGATCGGCACGGGCGCGAAGGCCTCGTTCACCTCGAAGCGGTCGATGTCGTCGATCGCGAGGCCGCTCCGTTCGAGCGCCTTGCGGGTCGCGGGGATCGGGCCGGTCAGCATCCGCACGGGGTCGCTGCCGGCAACGGTCAGCGTGTGGAACCGCGCCCGGGGCGTGAGCCTGTGTCGGCGCACGGCGTCCTCCGACGCGATCAGCAGCGCGGCGGCCCCGTCGGCGATCTGGCTCGCGAGCGCGGCCGTCAGGACGCGCGCGTTCGGCAGCAGCGGCAGCGCCGCCATCGCCTCGAGCGACGCGTCGAGCCGCACGCCTTCGTCGCGCGCGACGCCGTCGAAGGCGGCCACCTCGCGGTCGAAGCGCCCCTCCGCCCACGCGGCGGCAGCCCGGCGATGGCTCTCGAGCGCGTACGCCTCGAGCTCCTCGCGCGTGAGACCCCACTCCTCGGCGATCAGCTCGGCGCCGCGGAACTGCGAGATCTCCTGCTCGCCGTAGCGCGCCCGCCAGCCCTCCGCCTCGAACGGGCTCCCGAGCCCCGCCTGGACGCCGACGAACGCCGACGCGCCGATCGGCACCATGGTCATGTTCTCGACGCCGCCCGCGACCACGAGGTCGTAGGTGCCGGACATCACCCCCTGCGCGGCGAAGTGCGCGGCCTGCTGCGACGAGCCGCACTGGCGATCGAGAGTCGTCCCGGGCACCGACTCGGGGAGTCCCGCGGTGAGCCACGCCTGGCGGGCGATGTTCAGCGACTGGGAGCCGACCTGGTCGACGCAGCCGAAGATGACGTCGTCGACGTGGACCGGGTCGACCTGCGCGCGGTCGAGCAGCGCCCGCAGCACGAATGCCCCCAGATCCGCCGGGTGCACGCCCGCGAGGCCGCCGCCCTTCCGCCCCGTCGGGGTGCGGACCGCCTCGACGATGTACGCGTCCGCCATCGCTCGAATGGTATGAGAACGCCGTGGGTTCACACGGGCCTCTGCACGGGATTCGCGTGATCGAGCTCGCCGGGATCGGGCCGACGCCGTTCTGCACGATGGTGCTTGCGGATCTCGGCGCCGACGTGCTGCGCGTGCACCGGCCCGACGCGCCGCCCGAGCCGTGGATCGACGCGCTCGGCCGCGGCAAGCACGCGTTCCCGCTCGACCTGAAGGCGGACGGCGGCGCCGCCACCGTGCTCCACCTCGTCGAGCGTGCGCACGTCCTCGTCGAGGGCTTCCGGCCCGGTGTCGCCGAGCGGCTCGGCGTCGGGCCGGAGCCGTGTCTCGAGCGCAACCCCCAGCTCGTCTACGGGCGGATGACCGGCTGGGGGCAGGACGGCCCGTACAGCGGCATGGCCGGGCACGACATCGACTACATCGCGCTCACCGGCGCGCTGGCGGCGATCGGCAAGCCGCCGCTCAACCTCGTCGGCGACTTCGGCGGCGGGGGGCTCGTGCTCGCACTGGGGATCGTCGCGGCGCTGCACGCGGGCGTCGGCCAGGTCGTCGACGCGGCGATGACCGACGGCTCCGCGCTGCTGATGACGATGACGTACGGGCTCTTCAACGCGGGGCTCTGGACCACCGAGCCCGGCGCGAACCTGCTCGACGGCGGCGCGCCGTTCTACGACGTGTACGAGACGGCCGACGGGAAGCACGTCGCCGTCGGGGCGCTCGAGCCGCAGTTCTACGCCGAGCTGCTGCGCGTCCTCGAGCTCGACGATCCGGCGCTCGCCGATCACCGGGACCGGGACGCGTGGCCGGCGATCCGCGCGGCGCTCGGCGCGGCGTTCCGGTCGCGCACGCGCGACGACTGGGAGGAGCGATTCGCCGGGAGCTCCGCGTGCGTCGTGCCGGTGCTCGCGCTCGACGAGGCGCCGCAGCACCCGCATAACCGCGCGCGCGGCACGTTCGTCGAGACGCCGCAGGGCTTCGTCCCGGCGCCGGCGCCGCGCTTCTCGAAGACGCCGCCGGGTCGTTCGAAGGAGTGGAACCCCTCGGACTGGGGGCTGAGCGACGACGGTACGCTGGCCCGGTGAGCCGCGCGGTCATCCTCTCCGGCGTCCGTACGCCGATCGGTCGCTACGGCGGCGCGCTGTCGGGCGTCCGGCCCGACGACCTCGCGGCGCTCGCCGTACGCGAGGCGGTCGACCGCGCCGGCATCGACGCCGCGGAGATCGAGGACGTGTTCATCGGCTGCGCGAACCAGGCGGGCGAGGACAACCGCAACGTCGCGCGCATGGCCGTGCTGCTCGCGGGGCTGCCGGAGTCGGTGCCCGGCGTGACGGTGAACCGGCTCTGCGCGTCGGGGCTCACCGCGGTGATCGAGGCGTGTCGCGCGATCAAGGCAGGCGAGGGCGAGCTCTTCGTCGCCGGCGGGGTCGAGTCGATGAGCCGCGCGCCGCTCGCGATGATGAAGGGCGACAGGCCGTGGGCGCGCGGGAACGTCGTCGCCTACGACACGCATCTCGGCTGGCGGTTCCCGAACCCGAAGCTCGAGGCGATGTTCCCGCTCGAGTCGATGGGCGAGACCGGCGAGAACGTCGCGGAGCGCTGGGACGTGTCGCGCGAGGATCAGGATGCGTTCGCGCATCGCTCGCAGCAGCGCTGGGCGGCGGCGCAGGAGGCGGGTCGCTTCGCCGACGAGCTCGTGCCGGTGGGCGACGTGACGGTCGACGAGCATCCGCGTCCGGAGACGTCGCTGGAGAAGCTGTCGACGCTGAAGCCGGCGTTCCGGCCGGGCGGCACCGTGACGGCGGGCAACGCGAGCGGCGTCAACGACGGCGCGGCGGCGCTCGTGATCGCGAGCGAGCAGAAGGCGGAGGAGCTCGGCGTCGAGCCGCTCGGCGCGTTCGTGGGCAGCGCGGCGGCGGGCGTCGACCCGCGTGTGATGGGCGTCGGCCCGGTTCCCGCGGTGCGCAAGCTCCTCGCGCGCACGGGAGTCGCGGTCGACGAGCTCGACCTGGTGGAGCTGAACGAGGCGTTCGCGTCGCAGTCGCTCGCCGTCGTACGCGACCTCGGTCTCGACGACGAGAAGGTGAACGTGAACGGCGGCGCGATCGCGCTCGGGCACCCGCTCGGGATGAGCGGCGCGCGCCTCGTCGTGTCGCTGCTGCACGAGCTGCGCCGCCGCGGCGGCCGCTACGGGCTCGCGACCCTGTGTGTCGGCGTCGGGCAGGGCCAGGCGGCCCTGTTCGAGCGGCTCGCCGGGTAGACCTCCCGAAGGGACAACTGCCCGCAGGGAACGTGTCCCCTCGCCCGCCGCGCGTGTGCAGGGCGTTCCACCATCACCGCGCGCCTTTCGTGCGCCTTCGGCGACGGTTTGCTTCACCCCTCGGCTCAGACGCGGCTCAGACGCGCGTCAGACGCCCGGAGTTAGGCACGCTTGGGGCATGAGCCTGCCGCCGCTCTCCGTGCTCGACCTCGCGCCCATCGTCGAAGGGGCGACCGCCGGCGAGGCGCTCCGGAACTCGCTCGACCTCGCCCGCAACGTCGAGCGCTTCGGCTACCGGCGCTTCTGGCTCGCCGAGCACCACAACGCCGTGGGGATCGCGAGCGCCGCCACGTCCGTCGTGATCGCGCACGTCGCCGCGGGAACCTCGACGATCCGCGTCGGCTCCGGCGGGATCATGCTCCCGAACCACGCGCCGCTCCTGATCGCCGAGCAGTTCGGCACCCTCGCCGAGCTCCACCCCGGCCGCATCGACCTCGGCCTCGGCCGCGCACCCGGCACCGACCGCCTGACGATCCTCGCCCTGCGCCGCGACGCGGCGAGCGCCGACACCTTCCCGCAGGACGTCGTCGAGCTCCAGCGCTACCTCGCCGACGCCGTGCCGGGACAGGCGGTGCAGGCGACGCCCGGCGCCGGCACGAAGGTGCCGCTCTGGATCCTCGGCTCGAGCCTCTACGGCGCGCAGCTCGCCGCCATGCTCGGCCTCCCCTACGCCTTCGCGTCGCACTTCGCGCCCGAGGCGCTCCTCCCCGCGCTGCAGGTCTACCGCGAGAAGTTCGAGCCCTCCGCACAGCTTCAGGAGCCGTACGCGATGGTCGGCGCGAACGCCGTCGTCGCCGAGACCGACGAGGAGGCCCGCCGCCTGTTCACTTCTGCGCAGCAGTCGTTCACCAACATCTTCCGCGGCCGCCGCGGGAAGCTCCCGCCCCCGATCGACGACATCGAGAGCTACTGGACGCCGCTCGAGAAGGAGCGCGCGTCGGCGATGCTCGCGCGCTCGTTCGTCGGCTCGCCCGACACCGTTCGCGCCGGGCTGGAGGCGTTCGTCGCCGAGACGCAGGCGGACGAGATCATCGTCGCCTCCGCGATCCACGACCACGCGGAGCGCGTCCGCTCGTACGAGCTGCTCGCGTCAGTTCGCTAGCGCCCACGTCAGGCCGGCGGCGAGCTGCACCCGGTACTCGCCCTTCGCCTGCGCGACCTCCAGCAGCCGCGCCGGGATGCCGAGGCCGTGCAGCTCGTGCGCGAACGAGACAGTCTGGGCGGGCGTGAACCAGTGACTGTGGAACGGCCCGGTCGACACGAAGAACCGCACGCCGTGCGCACGGAGCAGCGGCGCGTCGGCGCGCGCGAGCAGCACCGGGTCGTTCGCCGCGAGCACCCGCTGCGGCGCGTGCCTGAACGGCCCGTCGTGCAGCGGCGTGAAGTAGCCGCTCCACGACTCGACGGTGCCGAAGACGCCCGGGTTGCGAAGGGCGATGTCCGCGGCGCCGAAGCCTCCGGCCGAGAGGCCCGCGAGCACGCGTCCGCGCGGCGACGCGTCGACGGGGAGCGTCGCGTCGACCCACGGAACGACCCGGTCGACGAGCGCCCTCTCCCACGGTCCCGCCCACTCGCCGTTGTACTGCGGCCGCGGCCCGGCCGCCGGCATGACCCCGACGAACGCCGGCACGGCACCCGACGCGATCGCCGGATCCGCCCAGCCGAGCAGGTTCGCGCCGGCCACGAACTCCGACGGCGACCCCGGCATGCCGTGGAGCAGGTACACCACCCGGTAGTGCGCTCCGAGATCGAAGCCCGGAGGCAGGTAGACGTAGCCGGGACGTTCGGTCCCCGGGATCGGCCCGCGCAGGACCTGACCACCGTTCGGCCCGGCCGCCACCGGCGTGAAGCCGGGCAGGACGGCGGCGGCGACCACGGCTGCGAGCAGGCTCATGCGGCGAGGGTACGGCTGCCGGATGAACGGGGAGAGGTTGTTCTGTGAAGGCTCGGTGGATCCGCGTCGTGCTCGTCCTCGCGGCGCTCGCCTGCGCCGCCGGCGCGGCCGCTTCGCTGCTGTCGTCGAAGGCGGTGACGATCGACGAGCGCGTGCCGTCGGAGGCGCTCGCCGCGCAGGTGCACGCCCTCGTGATCCTCCCGCCCGGCTACCGGACGAGCGGGCTCCGCTACCCCGTCGTCTACTTCCTGCACGGGCTTCCCGCGTCTGCCGAGGCCTACCGTGAGGCGGGCTGGGTGGAGACCGCGCTCGAGCGCGCCGGCCCGGCGATCCTCGTCGAGCCGCAGGGCGCCCGGCCCGGCGACACCGACCCCGAGTACCTGAACTGGGGCAGCGGCCGCGGCTGGGAGACGTTCGTGTCGGAGGAGCTCGTCCGCTACGTCGACCGGCACTTCCGGACGATCCGCTCGCGCCGTGCCCGGGCGATCGTGGGGCTCTCGGCCGGCGGGTACGGCGCGACGATCCTCGGGCTGCACCATCTCGGGAGCTTCTCGGCGATCGAGTCGTGGTCCGGCTACTTCCACCCGACGAACCCGTCGGGGACGGCGCCGCTCCCGCGCGGCCCGCGCGCGAACGCGCACACGCTGGTCGCGCAGCTCCGCGCCGACGAGCGCACGCGGCCGACGTTCTTCGCCTTCTACGTCGGACGCGGCGACGCGCGGTTCCGCGCCGAGAACGAGCAGTTCTCCCGGGAGCTGACCGCGGCCGGCGTGCGGCACGTGTTCGAGCTGTACGCGGGCGGTCACTCGACCGCCCTCTGGGAGCGGCAGGCGCCGCACTGGCTCGGGCTCGCGCTCGCGCACCTGGACGCGCCGACGCGTTAACCCAGTCTTCAAGCGTGTAAACGCCATTTTCAGACGCGGCGGCGTACAACAGCTGCCGTGACCATCGGGCACCGGTACACGCCGGGGGTCGTGCTCGCCGCCCTCTGCGCCTTCGTCGCGGTCGGCGTCGCCGGCACGTACCGGTACGTCGCGAACTACTGGATATACCGCGGCTTCGCGCCCCCACGCGATCCCGCGTACGTACACGTGGCGGGAACAACCGAGCGGCTGTACGTCGCGAGCCCGGCGCTCGGCGGGCGCCGGCAGCCGGTCGACGTGTACCTGCCGCCCGGCTATTCGTCGCATCCGACCCGCCTGTACCCGGTGCTCTACCTGCTGCACGGCGTGCCGGGGCGGCCCGCGGCGTTCCTCGACACGGTGCGCATGGGCGTCGTCGAGGACGAGCTGGTCGCCCGGCGGAAGGCGCGCGCGCTGATCCTCGTGATGCCGTTCGGCTCGACCGGCTCCTTCACGGACGAGGAGTGGGCGAACGGCGTGCGCCCGCACGAGGGCTGGGAGACCTTCGTCGCCCGCGACCTGGTACGCACGATCGACGAGCGTTACCGGACGATCCGGAGCGGGGCCGGCCGCGCGCTCGCCGGGCTCTCCGAGGGCGGCTACGGCGCCTTCAACATCGGCATCCACCACGCCGGCGAGTTCCGCGTCCTCGAGAGCTGGTCGGGCTACGAGCGCGCCGACCCGATCCGCGCCATCTTCGGCAGCAAGAGCACCGCGCGGCTCGCGCAGAACAGCCCGCTCCTCACCGTTGCGCGGCGCGCGGCGGCGCTGCGGCGCGCGCACGTGCGCTTCTGGTTCTACACGGGCACCGGCGACCCGCTGCGGAGGCAGAACACGGCGTTCGCCGCGGAGCTCGGGCGCCTGCGGCTTCCGTCCACCTACTACGTCGTCCGCGGCGGGCACAACTGGGCCCTCTGGCGCGGCAATGCGGCGCGCGCGTACCTCGCGGCCTCGAAGGGGCTCCGTGGTCCGTAGGGGAGCAGCCGTCCCACTGGCGGTCGTCGTGGCCTTCGCCGCGACCGGCTGGCTGTACCTGCTGCGCGTCGCCGTGCCGGGGCCGCGCGTCGGCGAGGCGCTCCCGCTCGACGAGCTCTCGAAGCACGCCGCCGCGCCGCTCGCCTGGTACGTGCTCGTCTGGGGCGCCGCCGCGCTGCTGATCGGCGCGTACGCGCGCTGGTCCCGGCTCGGCCGGCTCGCCGGCGCGCTCCTGCTCGCGATCGCGGTCGGCGGCGTGCAGTTCCTCGCGAACGGGACGTCGATCGCCGTCGTCCGGCAGGTGAGCGCGCAGAACGCGTTCGACGCGGCGACGCGGCTCGAGTCGACCTATCTGCCGGCGGCGCTCGTCGCGGTCGCCTGCGCGCTGCTCGCCGTCGAGCGCACCCGGCGCGGCAGCGCGACCGTGCTCGTGCCGGCGATCGTCGCTGTCGCGGGCGCGCTGGAGCTCCTGCACGTGCTCCTCCCGGGCGAGGCGGGCGGCCTCGTCCGCAGCCTCACCCCGGACAGCGTCGGCCCGCTTGCGCGTGCGGCCGGCGCGCCGCTCAGCGTCGCGCTGCTCGTCTCGGCGCGCGGTCTCGCGCGCAGACGCCGACGCGCGTGGGACGTCGCGACCGCCGTCGCCGCGCTCTCGACCGTCATCCACGTCCTCCACGGGCTCAACCCGGGCACGCTCGCCTCCGCGGTCGTGCTCGTGGTGCTGCTCGCCCGCCGTGCCGACTTCGACCGGCCGGGCGACACCGCGACGCGGCGGCTCGTCCTCGCGCGGCTCGCGGTCTCCGTCGCCGCGGTCGCCGGGTTCGGGCTGGCGGCGCTGTGGATCAACCGCATCGACGCCGACCAGCCGTTCACGCTCCCGTTCGCCGCCGCCGAGGTGGCCCGCGGGCTGATCGGGCTGCACCTCCGGGGCTCGCCGCACCTGGCCGGCGCCTTCGGCAAGTGGTACGGCCTCGCGCTGCCGCTGCTCGGTGTGTCCGCGACGCTGTGGATCCTCGCCGCGTGGCTCGCGCCCTGGCGCTTCCGCCTCCGGCAGGCGGAGCACGACACGGCGACCGCGCAAGCGCTCGTGCGGGCCTGGGGCGTCGACACGCTCGCGCCGTTCACGCTGCGCGCCGACAAGTCGTACTTCTTCGACGAGACCGAGCAGGCGTTCGTCGCCTACCGCGTCGTCGCGTGCGTGGCGATCGTCTCGGGCGACCCCGTCGGGCCGGCGGAGCGCTTCGACGAGCTCGTCGAGCGGTTCCTCGCGTTCGCGCGCGAGCGCGACTGGCGCGTGGCGATCCTCGGAGCATCCGACCGCTGGCTGCCGCTGTACGAGCGCCACGGCTTGCGCGCGCTCTACCACGGCGACGAGGCGATCGTCGACACGGACGGGTTCTCACTGGACGGCCGCGCGATCCGCAAGGTGCGCCAGTCCGTCCACCGCCTGCGGCGGGAGGGCTACGACGCGCGCATCCTCCGCCCCTCGGAGCTCACGGCGGAGCTGCGCTTCGAGCTCGAGGAGATCGCGCGCACCTGGCGCGGGGCCGAGCCCGAGCGCGGCTTCGTGATGGCGCTCGACACGCTGTTCCGGCTCGGGGACGGCGACGCGCTGTTCGTCGTCGGCTTCGACGCCGACGGCCGCGCGGCGGGCTTCCTGCACTTCGCCGTCGCGCCCCGCGCCTGCGCGCTCTCGCTGTCGTCGATGCCGCGCCTCGCGTGCACGCCGAATGGGTTCAACGAGTGGCTGATCGTCGAGACGATCGACTGGGCGCGCCGCAGCGGGATCCGGCACGTGTCGCTGAACTTCGCGCCCTTCGCGGCGCTGCTCGCGCCGGAGGCGGAGATCAGCCGCCTGCAGCGCGTGCAGAAGCGGGCGCTCCTCAGCCTCAAGGGCCACTTCCAGCTCGACAACCTGCTGCTCTTCAACCGGAAGTTCGCCCCGCGCTGGGAACGCCGGTTCGTGGTCGTCGAGCGCCGGAGGGACCTGCCGCGCGTCGGGCTGGCGGCGCTCGCGGCGGAGGCCTACCTCCCGTTCCAGGGAGCGCGCCGGTGACGCTCACCGCCGGCCTCGTCCTCGCCGTCTGCTCGGCGGTCGCGCTCAACTGGGGCTGGGTCGCCCAGCACCGGGCGGCGTCGGCGCTGCCGCCACTCTCGCTGCGCCGGCCGCGCGGCTCGCTGCGCTCGCTGTTCGCGACGAGAGCCTGGCTCGCCGGCTTCGCCACCGGCCTCGGCGGCTGGGCGCTCTACATCGGCGCGGTGGCGCTCGCCCCGCTCTCGCTCGTGCAGGCGGTCGCCGCCGGCAGCGTCGGGCTGATCGCCCTGTTCGCCCGCAGGCACGGTGCGCCGACGACGCGCGCCCAGGTCGTCGCGATCGCGCTCTCGATCGCCGGCCTGCTCCTGCTCGCGGCGTCGCTGGGGAGCGGCGGCGTCCACGACCGGCAGCCCGGGACGCACGCGCTCGCGCTCTGGCTCGGCGGCTCGCTCGTCGCCGCGACCGCGGTGACGAGCCTGCCGGTCGCCGCAGGCGCCGGCCTGGGCGCCGCGTCCGGCGTGCTCTACGCGGCCGGCGACGTCGCGACGAAGGGGGCGGTCGAGGGCGGTGCCTGGCTCGTGCTGGTGCCCGTCGTGCTGGCGGCGCACGGCGCGGCGTTCGCGACGCTGCAGCTCGCGTTCCAGCGCGGCAGCGCGCTCGCGAGCGCCGGCGTCTCGACGCTGCTCACGAACGCGCTGCCGATCGCGGCCGGGATTGCGCTCTTCCACGAGCGGCTGCCCGGCGGCGGGATCGGCGACGTCCGCGTCGCCGCGTTCGGGCTCGTCGTCGCCGCGGCGGCGCTGCTCGCCCGCGCGGACGGCGAGGTGCAGGCGGCGCCGGCGTGAGCCGCCGGCGGCTCGCCGGCCCCG
>DASZWR010000019.1:0-2818 GCA_035546215.1 Gaiellaceae bacterium
CCCCTATGCGCGGGCGGAAGGCGGGCTCGGAGCGGCCGTCGCACGCGGCTCGTTCGCGCGGGCGGCCGGCGCGGCGGTGCTCGCGATCGCCTTCGCCGCTGCGGTCGCCGGCCGGCCCGGCCTGGCCGCCGCAGGCGGGGCCGCAGTCGCCGCGACGCTCGCCGGAGCCTTCTGGCGCCACTGGCTCGGCGGCGTGACCGGCGACACGCTCGGCGCCACCTCCGAGCTCGCGGAGCTGACCGCCCTCGTCGTCCTCGTCGCGGTCACGTGACCACCACGCGCGTCGTCTTCGTCCGGCACTGCGAGCCGGAGCCCGACGCGCGCGGCCGCTGCTACGGCTCGCTCGACTTCGCGCTCTCGGCGGCCGGCCGCGCCTCGGCCGCCGGGCTCGTCGTCGGGCCGGCGGACGCGGTCGTCTCGAGCCCGCGCCGCCGCGCGCTCGAGACCGCCGGCCCGATCGCCGCCGCGAGCGGCGTGTCGGTGACGGTCGACGAGCGCTGGCGCGAGCTCGACTTCGGCGAGCTCGAAGGGCTCACCTACGAAGAGGCCGAGCGCCTCCACCCGGAGCTGTACGCGCGCTGGATGAGCACGCCGACCGAGGTGAGCTTCCCCGGTGGGGAGGGCTACGCGCAGCTGCGCGCGCGGGTCGTCGCCGCGGTCGACGAGCTCCGCGCGGCGCACGGCGGCCGCACGGCCTGCGTCGTCAGCCACGGCGGGCCGATCAGGGCGGCGCTCGCAGCGTGCCTGCAGATGCCCGACGCCGCGATCTTCCGGCTCGCGCTCGACTACGGCGCCGTCTCGATCGTCGACTGGCTGGGCGACGAGCCGCTCGTGCGCTCGGTCAACGGCTAGAGCCGCTTCTCGTACTGCGCGATCACGACGGTCGGCTCGAAGCCGAGCTTCCGGTTGATCGCGAGCATCGGCGCGTTGCCGACGTCGTTCGCGGCCAGCATCGTCGAGTAGCCCGCCGCGCGCGCCCGGTGGAGCGAGGCGATCTTCACCGCCTGGGCGAGCCTGCGGCCGCGGCGGTCGGCCCGGACACCGGTCATCTGCGCGCCGGCGCGATCCGCCTCGCGGGCTCCGACGACGATCGCGAAGGCGACCGGCTCGCCGTCGTCGAGCAGCACGACGCTTGCGTCCCGGTCGACGATCTCCGACTCGGAGACCTGGCGGCGGAACTCCTCGTCGTTCAGCGGCGCCGGCCTCGCCGAGCGAGACGACGCCCACGGGCTCGGGCGGCAGGTCGGCCGTGGTGAGGTCGAGCGCCTGCATGCGCATCTCGTTCGCCGCGACGAAGCCGTGACGGCGCGCGAACGCGCCGCCCGCGTCCTCCTCGGCAGTGGCGCGAAGGACGCGAGCGCCGTGCTCCCGGAGGATCGCCTCGAGCCGCGCGTACAGCATGCCGCCGAGGCCGGCGCCGCGGTGCGGCGGCAGGACGCCGACCCAGGCCCAGCCGTCGCCCCGGCTCGTGATGCGGCAGCGTCCGAGCGCCGCGATCTCGCCGTCGGCCTCGGCGACGAGGGGCTCGGTCCCGCGCGGCCAGTCGGCCTCCAGGGCCCGCCGGAACGCGGCGACTGCGGCGAATCCCGCAGCTTCCAGGAGATTTGCCAGCGAGGTGAGCGCCTCGGCGTCCGCCGGGACGGCACGTCTGATCGTCACGTCCACCCGGCCACGCTACCCTCGACGGGATGGCCTTGATCGAGCCTCAGAGCTACCTCGCAGACCTGAACCCGGCTCAGCGCGAGGCGGTGCTCACGACCGAGGGGCCGCTGCTCGTGATCGCGGGCGCCGGGTCGGGCAAGACGCGCGTCCTCACCTATCGCGTCGCGCACCTGCTGGCGGCGCACGGCGTGAAGCCGAACGAGATCCTCGCGATCACCTTCACGAACAAGGCGGCCGGCGAGATGAAGGAGCGCGTCGAGCGGACGGTCGGGAACCTCGCGCGGGCGATCTGGATCATGACCTTCCACTCCGCGTGCGGCCGCATCCTGCGCCGCGAGGCGGAGCGGCTCGGCTACCGCTCGAACTTCACGATCTACGACCAGGCCGACCAGGTGCGGCTCGTGAAGCAGTGCCTCGAGGAGCTCGACCGCGACCCGAAGCGGTTCGTGCCGCGCGGCATCCACTCGCAGATCTCGAATGCGAAGAACCAGCTGATCGGCCCCGACGAGTACGCGAGCCGCGTCGCGAGCTTCTACGACCAGACGGTCGCCGACACCTACGCGCTCTACCAGCGCCGGCTGTTCGGGCAGAACGCCGTCGACTTCGACGACCTGCTGATGCTAACCGTCGACGTGCTGCAGCGGTTCCCGGAGGCGCGCGAGCGGTGGGCGAAGTCGTTCCGCTACGTGATGGTCGACGAGTACCAGGACACGAACCCTGCGCAGTACGTCCTGCTCAAGCTGCTCGCAGGGGCGCACCGGAACCTCATGGCCGTCGGGGACCCGGACCAGAGCGTGTATTCGTTCAGAGGCGCCGACATCCGCAACATCCTCGAGTTCGAGCGCGACTTCCCGAACACGAAGGTCATCCCGCTCGAGCAGAACTACCGCTCCACGAACTCGATCCTCCATGCGGCGAACGCGGTGATCGAGCACAACCGGGAGCGGAAGGAGAAGCACCTCTGGTCGGAGCTCGGCGAGGGCGACCCCGTGCGCGTGGTCGAGACGGAGGACGAGCACGCCGAGGCGCGGTTCGTCGCCGCCGAGATCGCCGCGCTGATCGAAGGCGGCTACAGCCAGCGCGAGGTCGCCGTCGTGTACCGCACGAACGCGCAGAGCCGCGTGCTCGAGGACGTGCTCGTGCGGCAGGGCGTCGC
>DASZWR010000020.1:0-26495 GCA_035546215.1 Gaiellaceae bacterium
ATGTGTCGTGGCCGTCCCGCTCCGAGGAGCCGAACGGGAAGACGAGCCCGGAAGAGCTGATCGCGGCCGCCTGGGCGTCGTGCTTCTCGATGGCGCTCTCGCACGGGCTCGCGCAGGACGGGCATGCGCCCGAGAAGCTCGAGACCTCCGCCACGGTGACGTTCCAGCCGGGCGAGGGGATCGTCCGCGGCGCGCTCACGGTTCGCGGCACGGTGCCCGGGATCGACGGCGACGCCTTCATCGCGGCGGCCGAGGGGGCGAAGACGAATTGCCCGGTCTCGAAGGCGCTCGCCGGCATCCCCGAGGTTTCCCTGCACGCCGAGCTGGCGAGCTAACCTCGGGCGGCGATGGCCGCTCTCGACGACCTGATCACGGAGCTCGAGCGCTCCTTCATCGAGACGCAGGAGCGGATGTCCGACCCTGCCGTCTACAACGACCACCGCGAGGCGGCGGAGGTCGGACGGCGCCTGAAGCAGCTCGAGGGGCCGTACAAGCTCGCGCAGGAATGGCGGCAGGCGAAGGCCGACCTCGAGGCGGCGCGCACCGATCCCGAGCTCGCCGAGATGGCCGGCGACTACGAGGCCGAGGTGGCGCGGCTCGAGGAGGAGCTGAAGCTTGCGCTCGCCGAGCGCGACCCGGCCGACGACAAGGACGTGATCGTCGAGATCCGCCAGGGCGTCGGCGGCGACGAGGCGGCGCTCTGGGCCGCGGAGCTGCAGCGGATGCTGCAGCGCTACGCCGAGCGGCGCGGGTTCGCGTTCGAGCAGCTCGAGGCAAACGGCAACGAGGGCGGGGGGCTGAAGGAAGGCGTCTTCGCGATCAAGGGCGACGGCGCCTACTCCGTCTTCAAGTTCGAGGGCGGCACGCATCGCGTTCAGCGCGTCCCCGAGACCGAGTCGGCGGGGAGGATCCACACCTCGACGGCCACCGTCGCCGTGATGCCGGAGGCCGAGGACGTCGACGTGCAGGTCGACGAGAAGGACCTGAAGATCGACGTCTACCGCTCGTCGGGCCCCGGCGGCCAGTCGGTGAACACCACCGACTCGGCGGTGCGCATCACGCACCTGCCGACGGGGATCGTCGTCTCGATGCAGGACGAGCGCTCGCAGCTGCAGAACCGCGACAAGGCGATGCGCGTGCTGCGCGCGCGACTGTACGAGTCGGAGCGCGAACGGCAGGCGGCCGAGCAGGCGGCGGCGAGGAGCGCGCAGGTGGGCCGCGGCGAGCGCGCCGAGAAGATCCGCACCTACAACTTCCCGGAGAACCGCGTCACCGACCACCGCATCAAGCTGACGACGCACCGGCTCGACCAGGTCCTCCAGGGCGACCTGGACGAGTACACCGAGGCGCTCACCGCGGACGAGCGCCGCCGCGCGCTCGAAGGGTGACCCTCGCCGAGGTCCTCCGCGGGGCGACCGACTACCTGGCGGGGCGCGGTGTCGAGAGCCCCCGCGTGGACGCGGAGCTGCTGCTCGCGCGGGCGCTCGGCCTGCAGCGCATCGAGCTGTACACGCAGCACGACCGGCCGCTCACCGAGGCCGAGCGGGCGGCGGCGCGCGAGCTCGTCCAGCGCCGCGGCCGGCGCGAGCCGCTCGCCTACGTGCTCGGCGACTGGGACTTCCGCCGGCTGACGCTGAAGACCGACCGGCGCGCGCTGGTGCCGCGGCCCGAGACGGAGGTCGTCGTGGAGCGGTGCCTGGCCCTGCTGCGGGGTGTCGAGGCGCCGCGGGTCGTCGACGTCGGCGCCGGAACTGGTGCAATCGCGCTCGCCCTGAAGCAGGAGCGGCCGGACGCGTCCGTGACGGCCACGGACGTGAGCGTGGAGGCGCTCGAGCTCGCACGCGAGAACGCGGCGGCAAACGGCCTCGAGGTCGAGCTCGTGCACACCGACCTGCTGGACGGCCTCCACGGGACGTTCGATCTCGTCGTCTCGAACCCGCCCTACGTGCTCGCCGGGGAGCTGGACGCGCTGGAGCCCGAGGTGCGCGACTGGGAGCCCCGCGGCGCCCTCGTCGACGAGGGGCAGACCGACCGCCTGATCGCGGACGCCCGCCGCGTGCTCGACGGCTTCCTCGTCCTCGAGGTGCACGAGAGTCATGCCTCCGACGTCATCCGTAAACTGGAGGCAGCACTTTACGAGGGCATGGAGATTGGCAAGGATCTAGCCGAGCGAGAGCGGGTGGTGCAGGCCAGGTGGGTGCCGAAGGGCCAATCGAGCGGGCGGTGACCGCGCTGCGGGACGGACGGCCCGTCCTGCTCCCGACCGACACGGTCTACGGCCTGTGCGCCGCCGCGGACAGCGAGGCGCCGACGCGCGCGGTCTACCGGCTGAAGGGCCGGCCGGACGCGCAGCCGTCGCAGCTGATCGCGCCGTCGCTCGACGCGCTCTACGGCGCGCTGCCCGAGCTCCGGACCGAGGCGGGAGACGTCGTCCGCGCGCTGCTCCCCGGCCCGTACACGCTCGTGCTCCCGAACCCGGCGCGGCGCTTCCGCTGGCTGAACGGCACGCGCACCGACACCGTCGGCGTCCGGGTGCCGCACCTGCCGGAGGTGACGCGGCGCATCCTCGAGGCGGTGGGCGTGGTCGTCGCGACGAGCGCGAACGAGCCCGGCGAGGCGAGCCCGGCGAGCCTCGACGAGGTGCCCCGGCGGATCCGGGCGGGCGTCGGCGCCGAGGTCGACGCCGGGACGCTCCCGGGCACGCCGTCGACGGTGCTCGACCTGACGGGGCCGGAGCCCTACGTGGTCCGCGAGGGCGCCGTCTCCGCCGCGGAGGCGCTCGACCTGGCGCGGTCCGCCCGGGCCCGCCAATAAGATCCTGGGGTGGCTGTCGCCCAGCAGACCTTCGACCGGCTCCGCGCCGCCGGGCTGCACGAGGTCGACCCGGAGATCGCCGAGCTGCTCGGCCGCGAGCTCGACCGGCAGCGCGGCCAGATCGAGCTGATCGCGTCGGAGAACTTCACCTGGCCGAGCGTGCTCGAGGCGGTCGGCTCGGTGCCCACCAACAAGTACGCCGAGGGCTACCCGGGCAAGCGCTACTACGGCGGCTGCGAGGTCGTCGACGAGATCGAGGAGCTCGCGCGCACCCGCGCGAAGGAGCTGTTCGGCGCGGAGCACGCGAACGTGCAGCCGCACGCGGGGGCGCAGGCGAACATGGCCGTCTACTTCGCGGTGCTGAAGCCCGGCGACCGCGTGCTCGGCCTGTCGCTCGACCACGGCGGGCACCTCACGCACGGGCTCGGCGTCAACTTCTCCGGGAAGCTCTACGAGTTCCACCACTACGGCGTCTCGCACGAGACGATGCGCGTCGACTACGACGAGGTGCTCGCGCGCGCGAAGGAGGTGCAGCCGAAGCTCATCGTCTGCGGCGGCTCCGCCTACCCGCGCACCGTCGAGGCCGACAGGTTCCGCGAGATCGCCGACGAGGTGGGCGCGCTGCTGATGTGCGACATGGCGCACTTCGCGGGCCTCGTCGCCGCCGGCATCCACCCGAGCCCGGTGCCGCACTGCGACTTCGTGACGTCCACGAGCCACAAGACGCTCGCCGGCCCGCGCGCCGGGTTCGTGCTCTGCCGCGAGGAGCACGCGTCGAAGCTCGACCGCGCGAACTTCCCGGGCATGCAGGGCGGCCCGCTGATGCACACGATCGCCGCGAAGGCGGTGTGCTTCGGCGTCGCGATGACGGAGGCGTTCCGCGACTACCAGCGGCAGGTGCGCACGAACGCCGACGTGCTCGCCGAGGGCCTGCAGGCGGGCGGCCTCGACGTGCTCACCGGCGGCACGGACACGCACCTCGTGCAGCTCGACCTGCGCGCGACCGAGTGGACGGGCCTCGCCGCGCAGGAGCGCCTGGAGGAGTGCAAGCTGACCGCGAACCGGAACACGGTGCCGTTCGACGAGCGGCCGCCGATGGTCGCGTCCGGGGTGCGGCTCGGCACGCCCGCCGCGACGATGCGCGGCTTCGACGACGCCGACTTCCGCGAGGTGGCGGCGATCATCGTCGACGCGCTCCAGGACGACGCCGACCTCGAGGCGCTCCGCGCCCGCGCGGTCGCGCTCTGCGACCGGCGCCCGCTCTATCCCGGCTTCCGCGGCTACACGAGCTACGCGGCGTAGTCGACCGCTGCGCGCGCGTGCGCGGCCGCCGTGTCGACGAGCGGCACGTCGACGTCCTCCGGCTTCAGCAGCAGCCCGATCTCGGTGCAGCCGAGCACCACCGCCTCGCAGTCGAGGCGCGAGACCAGGTCGACGTAGTACGCGTGCGTCTCGTCCGAGAGGATGCCGAGGCCGAGCTCGTCGAAGACCGTGCGGTGGATGCGCTCGCGGTCCGCCTCGTCCGGGACGGCGACCTCGATGCCGCGCGCCTCGATCCGCTCGCGCAGGAACGGCAGCTCCATCGTGAAGCGCGTGCCGAGGAGCGCGACCCGGCGGTGGCCGTCGAGCGCCGCGGCCGTCGCGTCGCCGATGTGGATCGCCGGCATCGCGAGGCCGTCGACGATCGTGTCCCACACGTTGTGCAGCGAGTTGCACGCGAGGATGAAGACGTCGGCGCCGGCCTCCTCGATCCGGCGCGCGTCGGCGTGCAGCAGCGCGCCCGCCTCGTCCCAGCGGCCCGCGTGCATCAGCTCGTCGAGCTCGCCCATGTCGACGCTGACGAGGACGCAGCGCGCGGCGTGGGCGCCGCCGGTCCGCTCCGTCATCAGGGCGTTGATCGAGCGGTAGTACTCGATCGTCGAGTGCCAGGTCAGGCCACCGAGGACGCCGATCGTGCGCACCGCGTTAGAGTCGCACACGCCATGCCCGTGATCGAGGTCCGCCACCCGCTCGTCCAGCACAAGCTGAGCTACCTGCGCGACCGGGAGACGCCGACGGTCCACTTCCGCCGGCTCGTCGAGGAGGTGACGCTGCTCCTCACCTACGAGGCGACGAAGGACTTCCCGACCGAGCAGGTCGACATCGAGACGCCGCTCGAGGTGGCGCCGATGACGCGCATCTCGGGGAAGAAGGTCGCCGTGTGCCCGATCCTCCGGGCCGGGCTCGGGATGCTCGACGGGGTGCTGAGCCTCATCTCGGGCGCGCGGGTCGGCTTCATCGGCCTGTACCGGAACGAGGAGACGCTGCAGCCGGTCGAGTACTACGTGAAGCTGCCGGCGGACATCGCCGACCGCGACGTGATCCTGCTCGACCCGATGCTCGCGACGGGCAACTCGACCGCCCACGCGGTGAGGCTCGTGAAGGACGCCGGCGCGGCGAGCGTGCGTCTGATCTCGATCATCGCCGCGCCCGAGGGGATCCGGAACATCGAGGAGCACCATCCGGACGTCCTGATCGTCGTCGCGGCGATCGACCGGCAGCTGAACGAGAAGGGCTACATCGTTCCCGGGCTCGGGGACGCGGGAGACCGCCTCTACGGAACGAAGTAATACGCTGGAGCCCATGGTCTGGCGGCAGCTCACGGACCACCTGCAGGTCGTGTACGGCGCGGTCACCGCGCTCGTCATCGTGCTCGTGCTCACCCCGGCCGTCGGCTCGGCCGCCCGGCACCTGCGCCTGATCGAGCGGCGTGGGGAGCGTGACCGCGACCGCCCGTCGATCCCGCGGCTCGGCGGCCTCGCGCTGTTCCTCGGGATCCTCGTGCCGTCGCTCGCGTTCCTGCCGCTCGGCGGCGAGCTGCGCGGGGTCGTCCTGGGTGCGGCGGTCGCGACGACCGTCGGGGCGATCGACGACTTCCGCCACCTGCCCTGGTGGCAGAAGCTCGGCGGCCAGGTGCTGGCGGCTGCGATCCCGGTCGGCTTCGGCGTCTACCTGCACACGTTCACGTTCCCGGTGGTCGGCCGCCAGGTCGTGCCGCACTGGGCCGGCTGGACGATCACCGTGCTCGGGATCGTCGCCCTGATGAACATGGTCAACTTCCTCGACGGGCTCGACGGCCTGGCGGCGGGCGTGTGCGCGATCTCGGGCTTCACGTTCTGCGTGATCGAGCTGTCCCTCGGGCGCACCGGCGCGGCCGTCCTCGCCGCGATCGTCTTCGGCGCCTGCCTCGGCTTCCTGCGGCACAACTTCTACCCGGCGCGGATCTTCATGGGGGACTCCGGCGCCCTGCTGCTCGGGTTCACGCTCGCGGCGATCTCCGTGCAGGGCCTCCTGAAGACCGCGGCGTTGGCGACCCTCGTGCTGCCGCTGCTCGTGCTCGCGGTGCCGGTGCTCGACACCTCGTTCGTGGTCGCGAAGCGCCTGAAGAGCGGCGAGCCGATCTACATGCGGGACGCCCGGCACCTGCACCACCGGTTCATGCGCATCGGCTTCTCGCAGCGGCGCGCGGTCGTCTACCTGTGGACCTGGTGCGGCACGCTGGCGCTCGCGGCGCTCGCGACGCGGTTCGCGCCGCCGCACCACCACGGCCATTGGACGCCGGTGAACGTGGCGATCGACGTCGCCGCGGCGACCGCCGCGATCGCGTTCTCGGCCTACGTCGTGTTCCTGCTCGAGCTCGTGAAGCTCCAGACGCCGCGCGTGCGGCGCCGGTCGGCCGAGCGCAACGCGGCCTGAGCCGCGATCCAGCCGGGCGCGCCGTGCACGCCGCCGCCCGGATAGGCGGAGAGCGACCCGAGGTAGAGGCCCGCGCCGACGCGCGGCCGGGGGAGGCGCGGCCCTGCGGTGCCGCCGTTGATCCGGCCGGGCGGCAGCACCTCGACGCGCCGGCCGCGGACGAGCGCGCGGAAGCCGGGGGCGTGCCGCTCGACCGCCGCCTCGATCGCGTCCGCGTCCGGCAGCACGTGCGAGTACGCCCAGCCCGTCTCCTTGCCGGCCGGCGCGCGCGTCGGATCGGCCGGCGAGTACTGCCCGAAGAGCACGAAGTCGGACGGCCCGCCGAGGTGCACCACCGGTGACCGCCGCGCCGGCTCCGCGGTCCACGGCACCGGTCCGTCGAGCGTCCAGTCGACCTTCACCGTCGCCGGGTCGGGCCGGCGCCGCGCCGGCCGGCCGCCGAGGCGCTCGAGCTCCCACACGTCGACGGCGGCGATCACCGCGCGCCGGGCGGCGGGCAGCCGGTCGAGGCGCTCGCCGAGCCTCAGCTCGACGCCGCGGGCGAGCGCGCGCTCGACGAGCAGGTCGGTGATCTGCCCCGCGCCGCCCTCGACGCACGGGAAGCCGTGCGTGCGGCCGAGCATCGTCAGGACGAGCCCGAACGCCCGCCCCGTGAGCGACCACGGCGGCGCGTCCGTGTGCAGGGCGTTCCCCAGCCGGATCCGCGCCTCGAGCGGGTCGGCCGGCTTGCGGAGCAGAGGGAGCACGCCGAGCAGGCGCGGCCACGGGAACGGCGCGACGAGCGCGCGCAGCACGGCCGGCTCGACCCGGCGCCACGCCTCGGGGCCGCCGTCGCGCTCGAGCGTCGCGCAGGCGCCGTCGAGCGCCGGGTGCGCGAGGACGAGCGGCCCGTGCCGGAACGGGATCTCCACCCCGAGTGCGGGGAACACGGGCGAGGCGGCCGCGAGCGGGTAGAAGGCCGAGTACCGGTCGTTGACGAAGCCCGGCTCGATCAGCTCGCCCGAGCGCACCGAGCCGCCGGGCTCCTCCTCGGCCTCGACGACGAGCACCGACCAGCCCGCGTCCGCGAGCACGTTCGCCGCGACCAGGCCGTTGTGCCCGGCGCCGATCACGACCGCGTCGTGCATCACGCCCGCTCCAGGAACGCGACGAGCGTCTCGTTGAACCCGGGCGCGCTCTGCACCGCGTGCCCTCCGCCGGGCACCACGGCCCGCTCCGCGCCGAGCTCGCGCGCCAGCACGTCGCCGACCGCCTCGAACGCCGGCTCGTGGCCGCCCGTGACGACGAGCACCGGGTAGGGGAGGGGCGCGAGCGCCGGCTCCGCCTCCAGCGGCGACCGTTCGGCGAGCAGCGCGTCGGCGCCCTGGCGCAGGTCGGGCGGGGCGGGGTCGGGCAGCCGCAGGGGCGCGCCGACATGCTCGAGGAACGCCTCGACCGAGTCGAGCTCGCGGTACCGCGCGATCCACGCCTCGACGGCGGGCTCGCCGCGGGCGACGGCGAACGCCGGCGGCTCGAGCAGCGTCAGCGACCCGAGCGGCAGACGCGGCGCCGCGAGCAGCGCGACCACGCCGCCGTAGGAGTGCGCGACGAGGTGGTCGCCGGGCTCGATCACCGACGGGAGCCACGTGGCATCCGCCTCGAAGTCGACGCGCTCGACGGGCGGGTTCGGCGCGAATCCGGGGCGGTTCGGCGTCACGAGCTCGAAGCGCGCGCCGAGCGCCTGCTGCCGCGACCACGACCATGACGCGTTCGTCACGCTTCCGTGCAGGAGCACCAGCCGTCCAAGCGTCACAAACGGCACGTTACCGCGGCTTTCGGAGCCGAAAACGACTGTCACAAGCGCTGGTATGCTCCGCGCCGAGGTGGAGCCTAGAGCGTCGACGTTCTCCCTCGCCGGCGCCGGCAGCGTGCTCATCGGATTCACGGCAGCGTGCATCGCGGTGGGAACCCTGATCGGCTGGGCGGCGGGGAGCGTGGCCTACGGGCTCGCCTTCGGTGCAGTCGTCGGGGTCCCCGTCGGCGTCGCCGCAACCGTGATCAAGTACCGCAACGCCTAGAGGAGATTCGACTGCCCGCCTGGACAGAGCCGCGCACGGCCCCGCCCGCCCTGCTGCCCGCGATCGCGGGAGCGGTGGTGATCGTGATCGCGCTGCCGATCTTCCTGATCGCCGGCTGGCGCGTCTCCGGCTGGGCGATCGGCGCGGTGCTCTGGTTCGGCTCCGAGGCGTTCGGCGCCCTCCTCACGCGACTGCGGACGCGAACGGGTAACCTCGCCGCCGCAGGCGTGGTGGCTTTCGGGATGCTCTTTCGTGCAATCGCCGTGATGGTGGTGGTGTTCGCCGTCGCCGTGTCCGACAAGTGGCTCGGGCTGGCGGCCGCATTGGTGTACGCCGCCGGGTACTCGGCCGCGCTCGGCCTGCAGCTCGTCGCCTACTACACCGGCCCGAAGGCAGGAACCGCCCACTGATGCGCAAGTACCTGATCCTCTTCACGAGCCTCGCCCTGCTCGCCCCGTCGAGCGCGTTCGCGCGCGGCGACTTCGACCCGACCGACGAGTTCGTGCAGAAGGCATGGGTTCCGATCCACCTCGGCCCGCTCGACCTGTCGATCACGAAGGCGGTCGCCTACCTGATGCTCGGGAGCGTCCTGACGATCCTCTTCGGCATCTTCTTCATGCGCTCGAAGGCCGCGCGCATGCCGGGCCGCCGTGAGACGATCGGCGAGCTCGCCTACGAGGTCGCGCAGACGCAGATCGCCGAGCAGGGCCTGCCGTCGAAGGCGATGAGCCGCTGGTTCCCGTACGTCGCCACGCTGCTCCTCTTCATCTTCATGGTCAACCTGCTCGGGTTCATCCCGCTGCCGCTGACCGGCGAGACCTGGCACGGCGTGCCGACGTGGGGGATCTACGCCGCCACGAGCTCCATCTCGGTGACGCTCGCGCTCGCGCTGCTCACGTTCTTCTTCACGCACTACGAGGGGGTGCGCTGGAACGGCCCCGTGAAGTACTTCAAGAGCTGGATCCCCGAGGCGCCGCCGGCGCTCCTCGGGCTGATCGTGCCGCTCGAGATCCTCGGCCAGTTCATGCGCCTGATCTCGCTGAGCGTCAGGCTCTTCGCGAACATGCTGGCCGGCCACATCCTGATCCTCACGTTCCTCGGCCTCATGTTCATCCTGCAGAGCGTCGTGCTCGCGGTGCTCGTCGTCCCGGTCGGGATCATCTTCTACCTCTTCGAGGTGATCATCGTGATCGGGATCCAGGCGTTCATCTTCGCTGCCCTGTCCGCCATCTACATCGGCTCGGCGATCGAGCCGGAGCACTAGGAGGGAAACCAGAATGAGCACCATCCTCGCCGCCACGACCGGCGACGTCACCAAGGCCGGCAAGGCAATCGGCCTCGCGCTCGGCGTCGGCCTCGGCGCCCTCGGCGCCGGCGTCGGCATCGGCAACATCTTCGGCTCGATGATCCAGTCGGTCGCCCGCCAGCCCGAGCTGCGCGGCGAGCTTCAGGGCATCCAGTGGCTCGGCTTCGCCCTCACCGAGGCGGTCGTGTTCTACGGCCTGCTCGGCTCGATCCTCGCGTACGTCCTGGTCTAGGGATCTTGACGACGATGCTCGCGTCCAATCCCCTGATCGAGGTCCGGCCGGGCCTGATGATCTGGACGATCATCTGCTTCCTCGTGGTCCTCGTCGTGCTGAAGCGCTACGCGTTCGGGCCGATCCAGCAGATGATCGACGCGCGGCGCGAGCGCATCGAGCAGGCGATCACCGAGGCGGACAACGCCCGGGAGGAAGCCAAGAACCTGCTCGAGGAGCACCGCAAGCTGATCGCGCAGGCGAAGTCCGAGTCGGAGGAGATCCTCGCCGAGGCCCGCAAGGTGGGCGACGCCCAGCGTGAGCGCGTCCGGCAGGAGACCGAGGAGGACCGGCAGCGCCGGCTCGAGGAGACGCGCCGCCAGATCGACCAGGCGACCGTGCAGGCGCTCGGCCAGATCCGCGACGAGGTCGGCAAGCTGTCGCTCGCGGCGGCCGAGAAGATCGTCAAGAAGTCGCTGACCGACGCCGACCAGCAGCGGCTGATCGACGAGGCCCTCGCGGAGATCGACTTCTCCGCCCTCGAAGGGAGCCGGTCGTAGCCACTGCTCAGCGCATCTACGCGCGCGCGCTCTTCGAGGCCGCGCAGCGGGAGGGGAAGCTCGACCTGGTGCACACCCAGGTGCGCGAGCTCGCCGAGGCCGCGACGTCGGTCGACGAGCTGCGTCTGCTCCTCGAGAACCCGGAGGTCGACTCGCGGGTGAAGGAGGACGTGCTCGCCCGGGTCGCCTCTGGCGCCGACGAGCTCGTCGTCAACGTCGCGAAGCTGCTCGCCGAGAAGGGACGCGCCGGCGAGATCGCGGACGTCGCGGCGGAGCTCGACGTGCTCGTCGCGATGGAGCACCGGGTGCTCGACGTCGAGCTGACGACCGCCAAGGAACTGTCGGATGAGGAGTTCGGCCGCATCCTCGGCCGCATCGAGCAGGCCTCGGGCCGCAAGGTGCAGGCGGAGCGGAAGGTCGACGAGAGCTTGATCGGAGGCATCGTCCTCCAGGCCGGATCGATGAGGCTCGACGCGAGCGTGCGCGGCCGGCTCGAACGACTTCGCCACGAACTGACGCACGCAAGGAGCTGACGAGACACATGAAGCTGCGCCCCGAAGAGATCACCTCGATCCTCAAGGAGCGGATCGAGAAGTTCGACGTCGAGACCAACCTCGCCGAGGTCGGCACCGTCCTGCAGGTCGGCGACGGCATCGCCCGCATCCACGGCCTCGAGAACTGCCTCGCGCTCGAGATGCTCGAGCTCGAGCACGGCGTCACCGGTCTCGCGTTCAACCTCGAGGAGGACAACGTCGGCGCCGCGCTCTTCGGCGAGTGGGACAAGGTGAAGGAGGGCGAGCCCGTCCGCCGCACCGGCAAGGTCGCCTCCGTGCCCGTCGGCGAGGCGCTCCTCGGCCGCGTCGTCGACCCGCTCGGCAATCCTCTTGACGGTCAAGGCCCGATCGAAGCGACCGAGACGCGCCCCGTCGAGTTCAAGGCGCCGGGCGTCATCCAGCGCCAGCCGGTGAAGGAGCCGCTCCAGACCGGGATCAAGGCGATCGACTCGATGACGAACGTCGGCCGCGGCCAGCGCGAGCTGATCATCGGCGACCGCTCGACCGGCAAGACCGCGATCGCGATCGACACGATCCTGAACCAGCACGACCAGAACGTGAAGTGCTTCTACGTCGCGATCGGCCAGAAGGCCTCGACCGTCGCGCAGGTCGTCGAGACGCTGCGCGAGGCGGGCGCGATGGAGTACACGACCGTCGTCGTCGCCGGCGCGTCAGAGGCCGCGCCGATCAAGTGGATGGCGCCGTTCGCAGGCTGCGCGATGGCCGAGTACTTCCTCTACAAGGGCGAGCACGCGCTGATCATCTACGACGACCTGACCAAGCAGGCCGACGCGTACCGGCAGCTCTCGCTGCTGCTCCGCCGCCCGCCGGGCCGCGAGGCGTTCCCGGGCGACGTCTTCTACCTGCACTCGCGCCTCCTGGAGCGCGCCTGCAAGCTCTCCGACGAGCTCGGCGGGGGGTCGCTGACCGCGCTCCCGATCATCGAGACGCAGGCCGGCGACATCTCGGCGTACATCCCGACGAACGTGATCTCGATCACCGACGGGCAGATCTTCCTGCAGTCCGACCTCTTCTTCTCGGGCGTGCGCCCGGCCGTCAACGTCGGCACCTCCGTGTCGCGCGTCGGCACGTCCGCGCAGACGAAGGGGATGAAGAAGGTCGGCGGCCGCCTGCGCCTCGACCTCGCCCAGTACCGCGAGCTGGAGGCGTTCGCGCAGTTCGGCTCGGAGCTCGACCAGGCGACGCAGTCGGCGCTGAACCGCGGCGAGAAGATGGTCGCGACCCTCAACCAGCCGCAGTACCAGCCGTGGCCGGTCGAGGAGCAGGTGGTCGCGCTGTACGCGGGGGTGAACGGCTTCCTCGACGACATCCCGACCGAGGACGTGCCGCGCTTCCAGGACGAGCTGCGCGAGAGCCTGCGCTCGCAGGGCGAGATCTACAAGTCGATCCGCGAGTCCGGCGACCTCTCCGACGAGACGTCGGAGGCGCTGAACGGCGAGATCGAGAAGGTGAAGTCGCGGTTCGCGACGAGCTCGGACGAGCAGGCTGCGTAGGCGTTGGCGTCGACCCAGGACCTGAAGCGGCGCGTCCGCTCCATCACGAACACGCGCAAGGTGACGCGCGCGATGGAGCTCGTCGCCTCGGCGCGGCTCCGGCGCGCACAGATGCGCATCGAGGCGATGCGGCCGTACGCCGACCGCATGCTCGAGCTGATGGCCGGTGTGTCGCAGGCGGCGGGCGCGGTCCGGCTGCCGCTGCTCGAGCGGCGCGAGAACGTCAAGACCGTGGCGCTCGTGCCGGTCACCGCCGACCGCGGCCTGGCGGGCGGCTTCAACGCCCAGGTGATCCGCCGCTCGCTCGCGCTCATGCGCGAGCACCAGGCGGAAGGGCGCGAGGTGGTCTGGTTCTCGACGGGCCGCAAGGCGAGCTCGACGCTGCGCTTCCGGCGCCTGAACGTGACGCAGGCGTGGACCGGCTTCAGCGAGCGGCCCGAGTACCGCGACGCGCAGGCGGTCGCGCACGCCGTCTCCGAGGCGTACACGAGCGGCGAGGTCGACGCGGTCTACGTCGTCTACAACGCGTTCGTCTCGGCGCTCACGCAGCGGGTGACGGTCCGCGAGCTGCTCCCGATTCCCACCGACCTGCTCGAGCGCGGGGAAGAGGAGGAGCAGGAGCAGGGGCCGAGCCCCGACTTCATCTACGAGCCCGAGCCGCAGGAGATCCTCGCCCGGCTGCTCCCGGTCTACGTCGAGACGGAGCTCTACCGGGCCCTGCTCGAGTCCGCCGCCTCGGAGCAGGGGGCGCGGATGACGGCGATGCGGAACGCGTCGAAGGCCGCCGGCGAGCTGATCGACAGCCTCACGCTGGCCATGAACCGCGCCCGCCAGGCCGAGATCACGCAGGAGATCCTCGAGGTCGTGGCGGGCGCAGACGCCCTCTCCGGCTAAATCCCTGCTTAACATCCGATATCGCCTCGAATACGTCTCATTCCCAGATGAGCTTGACGTTCGCGATTGATGGGATAAGGTTCCGCCGTTCGTGAGCACCCGCGTCGAACTTCCGGGCGACAACGCCGCGATCCCCGTCGACGAGCCGGTCGCCGACGGCAACGTCTCGAAGGTCAAGGCCCGCGGCTACTGGGAGCTCGTGTGGATCCGCTTCCGTCGCGACAAGTTCGCGATGGCGAGCGTCTTCTTCGTGATCTTCCTGCTCCTCGCCGCCTTCGTCGGCGGGCCGATCGCCGCCCACTTCCTCGGGCACGGGCCGAACGACATCTTCGCCTACGGCGTCGACCAGCAGAAGTTCGTCCCGGTCGGGCCGCTCACGCACATCTCGACCGCGCCGTACCCGGGTGCGAGCTGCGTCGAGCACTGCGTCCACGGCCAGTTCCCGAAGACCTTCCTGATCCTCGGCGGCGACGGCCTCCTCGGCCGCGACCTCTTCCTCCGCCTCCTCTACGGCGCGCAGACGTCGCTCGAGGTGGCGCTGCTCGCGACGCTCGGCTCGGTCACCCTCGGCGTGATCATGGGCCTGCTCGCCGGCTACTTCCGCGGCTGGATCGACACCGTCGTCTCGCGGCTCGTCGAGATCGTCATGGTGTTCCCGGCGCTCCTGTTCATCGTCGCCGTCCGCACCGTCGCCGGCGACACGCTGAACTCGATCACGTTCGGCTTCCTCGCCCACGGCGTCTTCACGCTCTTCCTGATCTTCTCGATCTTCGGCTGGTTCTACCCCGCGCGGATCATCCGCGGCGTGGTGCTCTCGCTGCGCGAGAAGGAGTTCGTCGAGGCGGCCCGCATGACCGGCGCGAGCGACCTGCGCATCATGCGGTCGCACCTGCTGCCGCACCTGGTCGCGCCGATCATCGTCTACTCGTCGCTGATCATCGCGACGAACATCATCGCGGAGGCGGGGCTCTCGTTCCTCGGCCTCGGCATCGAGGCGCCGACGGCGAGCTGGGGCACGCTCCTGGCGGCCGCGCCGGAGTTCTACCTGACCCAGCCCTGGCTGATGATCTGGCCGGGGCTCTGCATCCTGTTGACGACGCTGGCGTTCAACCTGCTCGGGGACGGCCTGCGCGACGCATTCGATCCGCGCGCGCGAGTCTGAAGGAGGACGCACCGGCCCCGATCTGTCTTGCGGCTCTAACAATCCGGTTTCTGCAGCGTCAAAACGGACGCTGGTGTTTCTGTCAGGTAAACATCCGGCGCCGTCCGCAGGGGTGGACGGCTCCAAAACGAGGGAAGAGGAAGGAGTCAGATGCGCAGGAAGCAGTTGATCTCCCTGTTCATGCTGGTGTTGGGTGCATCGCTGCTCGTCGCAGCCATGGCCGTTGCGGCAGCAAGCGGCTCGACCGCCAGGGCTGGGCATGCGGCTGCCGCCAAGGGCGGCACGCTCAAGCTGAACGAGTCGAACGAGGACTTCGACTATGTCGATCCTCAGATCGCCTACCGCACCGACGACTGGGCGATGCTCAACACGGTCGGCATGCCGCTCGTGGGCTTCCCGGAGAAGTCCGGTACGGCCGGCACCCAGCTCTACCCGGTGGGGGCGACGGCGTTCCCGACCGTGTCGAAGGACGGGAAGACCTACACGTTCCACATCCGGCCGGGCATGAAGTTCTCGGACGGCTCGCCGGTCACCGCGGCCGCGTACCAGCGGGCGTTCGAGCGGACCCTGAGCCCGAAGATGGGCTCGCCGGTCGGCGTGAACATCGGCCTGCAGGACGAGATCGTCGGTGCCGACGCGTTCTTCAACGGCAAGGCGTCGACCATCTCCGGCATCTCGGCGAAGGGCAACACGCTCACCGTGAAGCTCACGAAGGCGAACGCGACGTTCGTCTCGCAGATGGGCATGCAGTGGTTCACGGCGACGAAGCCGAACCTGCCGTACACGAGCCAGGGCGTGCAGACCTTCCCGTCGGCCGGCCCGTACTACATCGCGTCGCGCGATCCGGGTCGTAGCACGGTGCTGAAGCGGAACCCGTACTACAAGGGCCCCCGCCCGGCGAACCCGGACGAGATCGTGTTCACCCCGAACGTCGATCCCGACCAGTCGCTGCTGCAGGTCAAGTCGGGCGCATCCGACCTCGACCTCGTGGGCAACGTGCCGACCTCGTCGGCGAGCCTCGCGCAGCAGTACGGCGTCAACAAGAGCCGCTTCAAGGTCGGCCCGACGGCGTGCATGTCGTACATCTCGATGAACAACAGCCGCCCGCCGTTCGACAACGTCGCGCTGCGCAAGGCTGTCAACTGGGCGGTCGACCGTCCGGCGCAGGTCCGCCTGCTCGGCGCGTACGCCGGCAAGCGCACCGACCAGATCCTGGTCCCGGGCGTCCCCGGCTACAAGCCGTACAACGTCTACGCCCTGAAGGGCGCCGACGTGGCGAAGGCGAAGCAGGTCGGCGGCTCGGCGATCGCGTCCGCGCCTGAGATCAACTTCGTCCACACGACCAGCCAGAGCTCGACGAACCGCGCTCAGGTCGTGGAGTACAACCTCAAGCAGGTCGGCTTCAAGGTGAAGGACGTCCCGACGCCCGCCACGACCTTCTACCAGGTCGTCGGTGCCCGGAACACCACCTACAACATGACGTCGAACGGCGGCTGGTGCGCCGACTACTTCGATCCGTACGACTTCATCAACGTGCTGTTCGATGGTCGGAAGATCCAGGCCAACAACAACCCGTTCTACTCGTACTTCAACAACGCATCGTTCAACAAGCAGATGGATGCGGCCGCGCAGCTCTCCGGATCTGCCCGGGCCAACGCGTACGCGAAGCTCGACCAGGAGCTGATGGTCAAGTACGCGCCGGTCGTGCCGTACCTCGTGATCAACGACCACTTCTTGACGTCCGCGCGGCTCAAGAACTGGATCTACAGCGCGTACTTCGGCGAGCCGTACTTCAACGCACTCGCGGTCGGCTAACCGAAGCAGAAGAACGAACCCCGGCTACCATCGGCCGGAGGGGCGCGAGGAGCGCCCCTCCGGCCGAGGCCGGGTCTCTCGACGAGACCTCACGCACATGACGCATTTCCTCATCAGGCGCATCTTCTGGGCGATCTTCCTGTTCCTGGTCGCCACGATCATCACGTACCTGATCTTCTGGGTGATCCCGACGAACCCGGCCCAGCTCGCAGCGGGCCACGCGGCCTCGCCCGAGTTCCTCGCGAGCATCAAGCATCGGCTGCACCTCGACAAGCCGATCTACATCCAGTACTTCTACTTCCTCCAGAACCTGGTGATCCACGGCTCCCTGGGCAGGTCGTTCCTGAACCAGCAGTCGGTCGACTCGATCATCGGCAAGGACGCGCCCGTCACGGCCTCGCTCGTGTTCGGCGGCGCAGTCCTGTGGCTTTCGCTCTCGGTGCCGATCGGCATCATCTCGGCGCTGCGCCCGCGGTCGGTCACCGACCGCCTGACGATGACCTTCGTGCTCATCGGCATCTCGGCGCACCCGGTGTGGATCGGCCTGATCCTGTCGTTCGTCTTCGGCTACAAGCTCCACATCACGCCGATCGCCGGCTACTGCAACTTCATCCCGGGCACGGCCGGCGCGCAATGCGAGGGCCCCGTGCAGTGGGCCTACCACATGATCCTCCCGTGGATCACGTTCATGATCCTGTTCGCCGCGCTGTACGTGCGGCTGATCCGGGCGAACGTGATCGAGACGATGTCGGAGGACTACGTGCGCACCGCGCGCGCCAAGGGCGCCTCGCAGCGCCGCGTCATGATCCATCACGTGCTGCGCAACAGCCTGCTGCCCGTCGTCACCATCCTCGGCATGGATCTCGGCCTGGCGCTCGGCGGCGCGATCTTCACGGAGACGGTCTTCAACCTCCCGGGCCTCGGCAACCAGGTCATCCGCGCGTACGGCGCGAACGACCTGCCGATCATCACCGGCGTCGTCGTCTTCTCGACCTGCTGCGTCATCGTCTTCAACCTCATCGTGGACGTGACGTACGGCTTCCTCGATCCACGGATCCGGATGAGCTGATGCCGGCGCTCAAGGTCACCGATCTCAACACCTCGTTCCGCACCGACGACGGCGTCGTTCGCGCGGTCTCGGGGGTCAGCTTCGAGCTCGACCAGGGGCAGACGCTCGGCGTGGTCGGCGAGTCCGGCTCCGGCAAGAGCGTCACGTTCCTCTCGGTGATGGGGCTCCTCGATCCGCGCCAGGCGCAGATCACCGGCTCGGTGCAGCTCGAGGGCGAAGAGCTGCTCGGTGCCAGCAACGCGCGGCTCCGGCAGCTGCGCGGCCGCAAGATCGGGATGATCTTCCAGGACCCGATGACCTCGCTGAATCCGGTCAAGTCGATCGGCTGGCAGCTCGAGGAAGCGGTGCTGATCCACCACGACGTCTCGCGCAAGGACGCGCGCCAGCGCGCGGTCGAGATCCTCAAGCAGGTCGAGATCCCGCGCGCCGAGCAGCGCATCGACGACTACCCGCACCAGTTCTCGGGCGGCATGCGCCAGCGCGTGATGATCGCGATGGCGCTGATCAACAATCCCGAGATCCTGATCGCCGACGAGCCGACGACCGCGCTCGACGTGACGACGCAGGCGCAGATCCTGCGGCTCATGAAGGACCTGCAGAGCGAGTACCGGATGGCGATCGTGATGATCACGCACGACCTCGGCGTCGTCGCCGAGCTCGCGAACGACGTGATCGTGATGTACGGCGGCAAGGTCGTCGAGCAGTCGAACGTCGACGACCTCTTCGCGAAGCCGGAGATGCCCTACACGTGGGGCCTGCTCGGCTCGCTGCCGCGCCTCAACTCGACGAGCGCGCGCCTCGAGCAGATCCCCGGCCAGCCGCCGTCGCTGCTCAACCCGCCGAGCGGCTGCCCGTTCCATCCGCGCTGCGAGTTCGTGATGAACATCTGCCGCCAGGAGCTGCCGGCGCTCGAGGCGTCCGTCCAGGGAGAGGGTCACCGCTTCCGTTGCCACCTCGACGACGAGGCGCGCACGCGGATCTGGAACCAGAAGCGCGCCGCGCTCGGCGCCGAGGAGACCGCGGCATGAGCGAGCTGCTCCGGGTCGAGGGCCTCGAGAAGCATTTCCCGGTCACGAAGGGGCTCGTCTTCCAGAAGGAAGTCGCCTCGGTCAAGGCGGTCGACGGGGTCAGCTTCACGCTGAACGCCGGCGAGACGCTCGGCGTGGTCGGCGAGTCCGGCTGCGGGAAGTCGACGATGGCGCGCTGCGTGGCGCGGCTCCTCGAGCCGACCGGCGGCTCGATCACCTTCGAGGGACGCGACATCACGCATCTCACGCGCACGGAGATGCGCGCGGTGCGCCGCGACATGATGATGGTCTTCCAGGACCCGTACGCGTCGCTGAACCCGCGCAAGCGCGTCGGCTTCATCGTCGGCGAGCCGCTCGAGGTGCACGGCATCGGGACCGAGGACGAGCGCAAGCGCCGCGTGCAGGAGCTGCTCGAGATCGTCGGCCTGAACCCCGAGCACTACAACCGCTTCCCGCACGAGTTCTCGGGCGGTCAGCGGCAGCGCATCGGCATCGCGCGCGCCCTGGCGATCAGCCCGAAGCTGATCATCTGCGACGAGCCGGTGTCGGCGCTCGACGTGTCGGTGCAGGCGCAGATCCTGAACCTCCTGAAGGACCTGCAGGACGAGTTCGGGCTCACCTACATCTTCATCGCGCACGACCTGAACGTGGTGCGGCACATCTCCGACCGCGTCATGGTCATGTACCTCGGCCGCGCCGTCGAGATCGGCGCGCGCGACGACCTGTACGTCGAGCCGAAGCACCCGTACACCGGCGCGCTCCTGTCGGCCGTGCCCATCGCCGACCCGCAGGCGGGCCGCGCGCGGAAGCAGATCGTGCTCCAGGGCGACGTGCCGAACCCGATCAACCAGCCGGCCGCGTGCCACTTCCATCCGCGGTGCCCGCGGTTCGTCGACGGCAAGTGCAACGTCGACACGCCGCTGCTCAGGCAGGTCGGCACGGGGGACGGCCATCGCGCCGCGTGCCACTTCCCGCTCGAGCGCTGGCCGATGACCGAAGAAGAGATGCGCCACGCCGCAGCCGCGCCGGTCGAGGCCGGCGCCGCAGACTGACGGGCGGCGCAGCCGGCGCTACGCCGGGACGCCGTAGTAGCCGCGAACCGCGCCGTCGGCGCTCGCCGGCGACACGAGGCGCAGCCGGCCGACCTCGAACGGCACGCTGGCCGTGGGCGCCTCGAGCACGACCGCGAGGAGGCTCGAGTTCGGCGTGGTCTGCCCGGAGACCGATTCCCTGCGCTGCGCGGACGGGGTGAGCGTGATGAGCGCCGCGGTGGCGGCGATCGCGACAGCGCCTACGAACCCCACCGCGCGGCGGCGCCCGGTGCGAACGCGCGGTGGGACGACCTCCGCCAGGCCGGGCGCGGCCACGAGCGGCGCCGCACGGAGACGCGCCGTCTGGCGACGGACGTCCAGCGCGAAGCTGCGGCACGACGTGCACGAGCGGAGGTGCCGTTCGAGCAGCGCACGCTCGAAGCGCGACAGCATCCCGTCGAGCTCCAGAGAGATCGATTGCCGGCAGCGTTCACAGCGTTCAGGGACCACCACGTCCTTCTAGACGCATCCCGTCCGGCGAAGTTAGGAGTTAGAACGCTTTGTGATTCGGGTCGATGACGCTTCCGATGATGACGACCGCGATTCCCAGCGCGAATAGGAGCAGCGCGATCTTGGTCGATTCGGAGCGTTCTTCCGGCGTCGCGGTGCGGAGGCGCCGCGCGCCGACGAACGACGTCGTGTCGCCGGTCGACGAGACGCCGCGCAGCGGGCCGCGCACGCCGAAGACGAAGCAGCCGACGAGCAGCATGGCGCCGAGGATGTAGAGCCCGACCGAGATCGACCGCCCGGCGCTCGCGCCGAGGGCGAGGCCGAACAGGAGCGAGACGACCACCGTGGCTGCGAACAGCGCCCCGGCGACGGTCGCGAGGCGGCGAAAGCCGGCGAGAACCACGCCGACCCGTTAGCCGGGGTTCATCGGGAGCGGCGGGCGCCAGTTCGGCTCGAAGTAGTTCACGAGCCAGCGGCCGTTCGCCTTGTCGCCCTGCCGCTTGAGACCGATGAAGAAGAGCAGCGACGGGCGCGTCTCCGTCCCGGGCTTCGCGTGCAGGTTCACCTCGAACAGCGCCTGCTTCTGGTACGAGTAGTCCGTCTTGAACTGCACCGAGTCGGCGTTGTCGGCGTGGTAGAAGAGCACCGGGATTGTGCCGCTCTGCCACTGCTTCTGGGTCAGCCCGCCGCGGAGATCCGGGCCGACGATCCAGTATGAGGACTTCAGATCGTTGCGGGCGACGGCGGTCTTGATGAACTTGCGCATCAGCGAGATCTGATCCGGCGAGACGGGCGCCTTCTTGTCCGGATGGCTGACCTGGGCGGGCTGGTTGCTGAACTTGTCCGGGTACGCGTTGCCGGTGCCGCGCAGCAGCGTCACGAGGATCGCGACGATCCCGGCGGCCAGGATGAGGCCGCTGAAGATGAAGAACCGCCGCTGCTTGCGCGGCGAGTTGAACAGGCCGCTGAGAGTGCCGCTCGTCTGCGCCATGACTCGTTAGACGACAGTAGCAGCGCGAAAGTTAGGATTCGAACAAGACTCCGTAGAGCCTTAGGAGCGGTAGCGCGCGGGCAGCGTCGGGAGCTCCCGACGGTCGGAGCTCCGCACCCGGCGGCGCCAGCTGCGGGCCCGCCGCAGTGCCACGACGGCGAACGTGAGCGGGATCAGCGCGACCAGCGCGAGCACCGCCAAGACGACCAGGATGCGCGACTTGTGACCTGCGGTGTCGGGCGTCGAGTTCCGCGCCGCCGGCGAGCCGCCCGCCCCGAAGTCGGCGGGGCCGACCTCGGCCATCGGGTGCTTCTTCGTCCCCTTGTTCATGATCGCGATCGTGTAGAGCCGGTTCACGAGCCACGAGCCGTGCTGCTTCACGACCTCGCCCGAGAAGACGTACGGCGCGAGCTTCGAGCCCGTGGCCGGGTGCACGAGCAGGGTGAAGATGACGTACCCCTGGCCGACGTCGACCGGGTCCCAGTCGTGAAATGTCCTCTCGCGCGCGCGGTAGTAGGGCACCGGGGTGTTGCCCTTGCGCCACTGCGCGAGGCTCGAGCTCGCCCGCATCTCGGGTCCGGCGAGCGACCAGCCGAGCGCCTCGTCCTTGCGCTCCATCGCGGCGGGCAGGAACCGGTCGAGGACGGCGTCGATGCGGCGGCGGTCGGCGGCGGTGAGCTGCACCTTGGGCCCCTGCGAGGCGAGCTGGGCCGGGCCTTCGTCGCCCGCCGGCGTGCCGGCGGGCGGGCCGTGGCTGGGCACGAGCAGGACGACCGCGACGACCGCGGCGACGGGGATCCCGAGCGCGGCGATCCATCTGAAGCGGCGACGGGCGCGGGGTGAATCGAGGAGCGGCACGGTCGACCGAAGCTAGCAGCGTGAATGTAGGGCTATCGTGAAGATTGCCACCACCGCGGAGGAGTGAGATGCTCGCCAGCCCGGTCAGCTCGTACGTCTGAGGCCTCGACCACGCCGAACGTGTGTCGGCTGCGTTGATCCGGGCGGAGGCAGGTTGGGGACGACCGTCGGAGCGGCGTTCCGCTAGGCTACGCGCGCCCTGGCGGCTCGCGCGCATCACCCGCCGATGCCGCCGGACGAATCGCTCACCTTCACCCGTCCAGGAGCTCTAGACACGTGTCGACGAACGGAACGAACACCGGCAAGCTGCTCGAGATCAAGGGCGTCGTCGTCGACGCCGTCTTCCCGGACACCCTGCCCGCGATCTACTCCGCGCTGCGGATCCCGCGCCCCGACGGGCCGGACCTGATCGCCGAGGTGCAGCAGCACCTGGGAGACGACCGGGTCCGCGCCGTCGCGATGGACGCGACCGACGGCATCGCGCGCGGCACCGACGTGATCGACACCGGCGGGCCCATCTCCGTCCCGGTCGGCGACGTGACGCTCGGCCGCGTCTGGAACGTCCTCGGCGAGCCCGTCGACGAGAAGGAGGCGCCGAAGGACGCGGAGCGCTGGTCGATCCATCGCGACCCGCCGGCCTTCAGCGACCTGACGCCGAAGGTGGAGATCTTCGAGACCGGCATCAAGGTCATCGACCTGATCGCCCCGTACGTCCGCGGCGGCAAGATCGGCCTCTTCGGCGGCGCCGGCGTCGGCAAGACGGTGCTGATCCAGGAGCTGATCCACAACATCGCGCGGCAGCACTCCGGCGTGTCGGTCTTCTCCGGCGTCGGGGAGCGGACGCGCGAGGGCAACGACCTGCTCCTCGAGATGGAGGAGTCGGGCGTGCTCGACAAGGTCGCGCTCTGCTACGGCCAGATGAACGAGCCGCCGGGGGCGCGCCTGCGCGTCGGCCTGTCCGGCCTGACGATGGCGGAGTACTTCCGCGACCAGGGCCAGGACGTGCTGCTCTTCATCGACAACATCTTCCGCTTCGTCCAGGCGGGCTCCGAGGTGTCGGCGCTGCTCGGCCGGATGCCGTCGGCGGTGGGCTACCAGCCGACGCTCGCCACGGAGATGGGGCAGCTGCAGGAGCGCATCACGTCGACGACGAAGGGCGCGGTCACCTCGGTGCAGGCGATCTACGTGCCGGCCGACGACCTCACCGACCCGGCGCCCGCGCAGACGTTCGCGCACCTCGACGCCACGACGACGCTCTCGCGGGCGATCGTCGAGCAGGGGATCTACCCGGCCGTCGACCCGCTCGACTCGGTCTCGCGCGCCCTCCAGCCGGGCATCGTCTCGGACGAGCACTACCGCGTCGCGACCGGCGTGCAGGAGGTGCTGCAGCGCTACAAGGACCTGCAGGACATCATCGCCATCCTCGGCATCGAGGAGCTCTCGGACGAGGACCGCCTGACCGTGTCGCGCGCACGCAAGATCCAGCGCTTCCTGTCGCAGCCGAACTTCGTCGCCGAGCAGTTCACCGGCACGCCGGGCCAGTACGTCAAGCTCGAGGACACGATCCGCGGCTTCGCCGAGATCCTCGAAGGCCAGCACGACGACCTGCCCGAGCAGGCGTTCTACATGGTCGGCCCGATCGAGGGCGCGGTCGAGCGCGCGAAGCAGATGTCCGGCTCGGCGGCGTAGGCGCCTTGGCGGACCGCAAGGAGTTCTCCGTCTCCCTCGTGACGCCGGACGGCCCGGCGTTCGAGGGCGACGCGCAGATGATCATCGTTCCCGGCGCCGCCGGCGAGATCGGCGTGCTCGCGCGCCACGCGCCGCTGATCGCGACGCTCAAGGCGGGCTCGACGCGCGTCCACGTGTCGGAGAACGAGGTGCTCGAGTTCGCGACCGGACCGGGCTTCTTCCAGGTGCTGAACGACCGTGCGATCGCGCTCGTCGACGACGCGGTGCGCGCTCTCGAGATCGACGACGCCCGCGCGCGCGGGCAGCTCGAGGCCGCGCAGGCGGAGCTCGAGGCGATCGACCGCGGCGACTCGACCGCCGACCGCTGGCAGGTCGAGCAGCGCCTGCGGCACGCCGAGAATCAGCTCTCGGTCGCCGGCCGCTCCTAGACAAGGGGTCTGACCCCCGCACGCGCGGTACCAGGTACCGTGTGTTCTCCCGGGCTTTGAGAGCAGCTTGGCGACCGGGTCACCAAACGCCTAAAGAGCTTTGACCGACGCCGCGAACCGCATCCGCAAACTGGCCGCCGAGAGGATCCTCGTCCTCGACGGCGCGTGGGGCGTCCTTCTCCAGAGCCGCGGCCTCTCCGAGGCCGACTTCCGCGGCGAGCGCTTCCGCGACCACCCGCGCGACGTCAAGAACGACCCCGACCTGCTCAACCTGACGCAGCCGGAGATCGTGCGCGAGGTGCACGACGCGTACTTCGCGGCGGGCGCGGACATCGCGACGACGAACACGTTCACGGCCACCTCGATCGGCCAGGCCGACTACGGGCTCGAGGACGCCGTCTACGACATGAACCTCGCCGGCGCGCGGCTCGCGCGCGAGTCGGCAGGCCCCGACCGCTTCGTCGCCGGCTCGGTCGGGCCCCTGAACGTGACGCTCTCGCTCAGCCCGCGCGTCGACGACCCCGGCTACCGCACGCACACCTTCGACCAGATCGTCGAGTCGTACGCGGAGCAGATCCGCGGCCTGCGCGACGGGGGCGTCGACCTGCTCCTGATCGAGACGATCTTCGACACGCTGAACGCGAAGGCGGCCGTCGTCGCGGCGCGGGAGACGGCGCCGGAGCTGCCGCTCTGGATCAGCGTGACGATCGTCGACCTGTCGGGCCGCACGCTCTCCGGCCAGACGATCGAGGCGTTCTGGACGTCGATCGAGCACGCCGACCCGCTGATCGTCGGCGTGAACTGCTCGCTCGGCGCGAAGGAGATGCGCCCGTACGTGGCCGAGCTGTCGCGGATCGCGAGCTGCCTCACCTCCGCGCACCCGAACGCCGGGCTCCCGAACGCCTTCGGCGGGTACGACGAGACGCCCGACGTCACCTCGGCGCTGCTGCACGAGTTCGCCCGCGACGGCTTCCTGAACGTCGCCGGCTCGTGCTGCGGCTCGACGCCCGAGCACACGCGGGCGATCGCCGCCGTGGTCAAGGGCATCGGGCCGCGCGAGGTGCCCGCACCGCGCCGGGCGCCGCGCTTCAGCGGCCTCGAGCCGTTCGAGATCGGGCCCGACACGGGGTTCGTGATGGTGGGCGAGCGGACGAACGTCACGGGCTCAGCACGCTTCCGGCGCCTGATCGAGGGCGACGACTTCAACGCCGCCGTCGAGGTTGCGCTCGAGCAGGTGCGCGGCGGCGCGAACCTCCTCGACGTGAACATGGACGCCGACCTGCTCGACGGCGAGCAGGCGATGCGCACGTTCCTGAACGTGATCGCGACCGAGCCCGAGGTGGCGCGGATCCCGATCATGGTCGACAGCTCGAAGTGGTCGGTGCTCGAGGCCGGGCTGCAGTCGATCCAGGGCAAGGGGATCGTCAACTCGATCTCGCTCAAGGAGGGCGAGGAGGAGTTCCTCGAGCACGCCCGGCGCATCCGCGACTACGGCGCGGGCGCCGTCGTGATGGCGTTCGACGAGGAGGGTCAGGCGACGACGGTCGAGCGGCGCGTCGCCATCTGCGGGCGCGCCTACGACCTGCTGCTCGCCGAGGGCTGGCGGCCCGAGGACATCGTCTTCGACCCGAACATCCTCGCCGTCGCCACCGGGATCGAGGAGCACGACGACTATGCGCGCGCGTTCATCGAGTGCCTGCCGCTGATCAAGGAGCGCTGTCCGGGTGTGCGCACCTCGGGCGGCGTCTCGAACCTCAGCTTCTCGTTCCGCGGCAACGACGTCGTGCGCGAGGCGATGCACGCGGCGTTCCTCTTCCACGCGATCCGAGCGGGGCTCGACATGGGGATCGTCAACGCGGGCCAGCTCGCGGTGTACGAGGACATCGAGCCGGAGCTCCTCGAGCGTGTCGAGGACGTGATCTTCAACCGCCGGCCCGACGCCACCGAGCGGCTCGTCGAGATCGCCGAGCGCGTGCGGGGCGAGGGGACGAAGCGCGAGCTCGACCTGGCGTGGCGCGAGGCGCCGGTCGAGAAGCGCCTCGAGCACGCGCTCGTGCACGGGATCGTCGACTACGTCGAGGGCGACGCCGAGGAGGCGCGGCAGCGCCTGCCGCGCCCGCTCGACGTGATCGAGGGGCCGCTGATGGACGGCATGCGCGTCGTGGGCGACCTGTTCGGCTCGGGCCGCATGTTCCTGCCGCAGGTCGTCAAGTCGGCGCGGGTGATGAAGCGAGCGGTCGCCTACCTGCAGCCGTTCATGGAAGAAGAG